>CAMDJC010000007.1:0-95559 GCA_945900015.1 uncultured Odoribacter sp.
TTTTTCGGATATTGTTATACAAAGCTTCCTTTCTAAGTTCATCAATTGACAGTTTGTATTTCATCGAAAACAAAACGGATGACGAAAGTGTAATATAATCCACATACCCGATAGTTTTTTCTTCCTGCTTGATGCGTTGGAGTATGTGTTCTTTCATGTCTGCCGGTATTAATTTGTGGCGAGGAATTTTGTCACCAACGATTTCGCGGATGTCGGATATCAACCGATTGGTGTTTGGGATGTTTCTCAGGCGTATGCGATAGTTGTCATAATCGTTGTAAACGACTTTGGCGAGTGGTTTTTGACTTTTCGCGATATGGGATAACAGTCCCGATCCCCCGAACAAATCAATAAAAATCGCATCATCCGGCAGTTGTTTTAGTACTTTAACGAATTCTCTGGCAAACATGCGTTTTTGCCCTACAAAAGGAAGTGGTGCAGATAAATAAATCTTTTTCATACATTCAGTTCAAACTTAATATTTTCATTTCCGGAAAGAAGTTGCTCCGTCCGGATTATGTTGTTTTCGTAAATGTGCACGTTGCCGAGATTCAGCGTAATAGATTTTAAGGGCAGATTAATCTGGCGGGACATCAGATAAAGATGGTAAATGTCTGCAGGCAAACCAAGATTGGCATCACTGCTCCTTTGGTAGGCTGTCAGTACAAGTTCCCCTTGCTCTATTTGAAACTGTACGAGGCTCAGACATGGAGCTTGGTTGCTTTCAACGCCGGTAGATCCGAGAAACAGGACATAGTTTTTGCTACTGCGCATTTCCCTGTTAATCTTTTCTATCAAGGATGGTAATTTTTCGTAATATGTCGGATAACTGTTTACCAAAATGGAGCCGCAATAGTCCCACCAGGTTATACCGACCTCTTTGTATTTACTCACATTCCTCTCTCCCTGCATAAATAGCTGAAGCTCGTTTTTTAATTTCTTCCTGGCAATGGAATGCCCTTCAAATATATCAAGAAGGTCTGCAGGGAATAGAATCAGTTGTTCGTTCAGCAGGTAACGGATATTGCCTTTTTTGTTGCTTTGCATCTTTCCGGACGAAAGCACTCTGTTTAAGATTTGATAATATTTGTTCATGCGTGCATCGTTGATTGTTATGCTGCAAAGTTAGAGCAGGGCTGTTTATCCATCGTGTGTAAGAAGTCTGATTACACTGCAGACAAATTACAGTCGCTTTTGAATCTCTTTATAAGGTCATAGACTTTACGTTCACAGATGCCGTATCTCACGGCAAGAATGGCAACAATATAAGACACTTTATTACCGCCGGTCTGCAGCACATGATAGTCGTTGTACAATTCTATATATTGGACATCGTTGAGCCTAATTCCTGAGTTCTGGCATGTCGTCAGAAATTCCTTGTTCAATTTTAATATCTCAATTACTTTCATTTCAGTTATATTTTGTATGTTTGCAGCATCTCACTTACTTATGCGCATTAAGCGCAAAATTTAAGACACCTGAATAGGGCGAACGAGGATATTTATCCCCTGGTCTCGCCCTGTTCAGGTGTCTTGGGTTATAAGTAGGTGAGATGACTTTTAACAGGCCGGGGATTTTCTATTTTCCCGCCCCCTCTGTGTATATTTTTATTTTTAAATATGGAAATCAAATTTGATAAATCGCAAGGCTGGAGTAGTTTTCAGTCAGAAATACTGAAAGCCAAAGATGGCGTGGAGCTCTTACGCGAACAGATAATCCGTCAGTGCAGCGTGACAGGTGCAACTCTAATAGGATTGATTGCTGTTTTCGGTAAATTACCCCAAGGCGATAGCGTTCTTCGGTGGCTGACAATATCGAGTGTCTTACTGTTATTTCTTTCGGTGATTGCAGGTGTGCTATATAGCTTTTTGTATGTTGCACTAAATCTGAAACAACTGACGAAGAGCATAGAACTCTATCGACAAGGTGGCGGCGAGGGGGAAGTGCGCCAGCCATTTTTAGGGTTTCTTGCCAAAATCTTCCCATGGCTGATGTGTGCAGGGATGCTTCTTTTAACGACAAGTGTATTGTATGCGTTACTATAGTGTCAAGAAAACGGTGTTTTTTTTGAGACATGGTGATGTTGTTATTAAAATAAGTTTCGTATATTTGCAATGAGTAATAGCATTAGAAGTCCAGTGCCGGATTGTAGTTCCGGAAGATTGCTTCTTTTGCTATTCTTTTTTTATCTTGTTGTAAAGCTCCGGACTATCCGATATGCTATGCAACACGTATTCTCCCCAATCATACTCACGGACAATAAGCAGACTTTTTTCTCCACCCACTTCCACTTCAAAGATGTGTGACTGTACAACACGTTTGATACCTTTATGATTATCTGTTGTGCCGAGGTATGCAGCATTTGAAAACACATTGCCGATGTCCAGTAGCATTTGATTTTTGGCTCTGAAATGTTTGTGCGGTTGATTTGTCCATTCCTTAATAGAGGCACCTGTGATATTCACATCATGATGAAAATGTGTATTACGGATAGTAGTACCCTGTAATGGTTTGGCTGCAGTACGTGTTTGTTTTGCATCGGCTTTTGCCAATTCCCGAACCAACTTACATGCAGCACACAATTCATTATCCGGCACGAATACCAATTCCATTTTTCCTGTGTTCATATCGCAATCCTTACAGCGCTTGATGGTGTAAGGGTTGTAGTCGGGCATGGTTTTTTGTTCGATGCCCGGATTGAAGCGGAACATGCCTTTGAGGTCTTCGGCAGTGGCAGCTTCAGCTCTTTCCATCGCCTCTTCGAGTGGAGTTTCAGGGTATTTGCCCTTGCGGACCTGTGCGACAGTGCAACGACAGCCCCATCCGTTGGGCGGGAAGAACTCGCGCCAGAAGGGGGATGAAGGCGGCAGAGTGATACCTGCCATTTCCGCATGTTCCGGACGCACACGGGCATCTCCGGCGGTGCGGTATTGCAGATTGTAGCGGTCGCCATCCTCCATGAACTGCTCCCATTTGGCAGCCATCCCGGCGGAAGCCTGCACGAAATTGAATTCGGCACGGAGGTAGTTGGAGTTGTATGTCCGGTCAATCTTCCGGACATCGTTCAAAAAGCGTTCGAACGTCTTTCTATTGCCGTTCTCATCGAGCAGGGAGGGGAAAGCCTCGTTGAGCTCGTGGAATGTTTTCAATCCGGAGAAGACATAGTTAGAATGCTGCAGGCGGTTGCGCATGGTTTCGGACATTTCGACCTGCCGGAATGATCCGTTCAGGACAGAGGAATGAGTCTCTATAAAATTCTGCGCTTCTTCAGTTGCCAGGATGCCTATTTCAAGACTTGCCCCTTCCTGTCGAAACAGTACCTTCATCATATTGTCGAACAGTTCGGTGAGCTTTTCTCGCATCAGGCGTGCATCCTCCTTTATCGATAGCTCCAGGATACGCTCCCCTACCAAATCCTGATACCGTCGGTGCAGCCCCTCGTAGTCGGAGGGGCTCAGTCGAAAAAACGGGACAGGGTTTTAGTCGGGTCCGGTTCTTTCTTTGGCTCCTTCTCCTCGCACGGAATGCCGTATTTCTCCTCGAAATATTGCGGCTTCACCTTATAGTGTTGCAGCACCATTTCTTCGAAGGCTTTCTGCTGTTCCGGAGTGTAGTCGATGGAATAATCCCAATCAAAGCGCAGTCCCTTGAGCGGGAATCCATGGTGTACCATGCGCGGGAGGAGCTGGTTGTTGATGATGTCGCGCACCATATCGCAGTCTCTTTCCACCAGATTCTCGAACACCTCGAGGTGTGTTTCCGACTGGGAGAGGCTGCTGCCGTCCTCAATGGTCATCGTCTGCCCGATAACGAGTTTAGAGAGTTCTGAGTTGGCCCGATCGATGCGCTTGTCGTAGACGTTAAAAGCATCGCCTTTCGTACTTTCCACAAATTCAATTTCAGTGTCCATGCCCGCCACCATGGTGAGGTTCATTCCCGATTCGCGCAGCATCCGATCGAGGCGTTCGATTTCCTTCTGGTCGCGGGAGGTGGTCCGGGCAATGCGCATCGGCATACCGAATATCTCGCTAAAGGTGTCCCAGAATGCCAGCGTGTTTTTCTTGGGAATGGTTTGCAAGGCAGCCTTGAGATAGAGTCCGAGATTGTCTGAACGGCCTGCTTCAATAAGCCAGTCAGACAGAGGTGTCTGACGATAGTCTATTCCTGTGGTCCAATCCTGCCCGAGATCTGTGATAACCCGTCCATATTCCGGAATCACGTGCTTGCGGGGAATCAGAGTCACACCTGAATAGCAGATACAGCCGTCTCCATCGGTGCACAGATCTCCCAATTCGATGAGCGAATGCCCCCAATAAACAGACTCGAGGATATATTGCATCAGTTCCTTAAACCAGGACTGGTCAAAATAGTGCATGGCCTCCTTGTTTTCATCGCCCTTGGCATCTACGATTTTGAAACTCCGTGCCATGACGAATCCCTGGCGCTGGTCTACGCATCCGGAGAGATGGAGGTCTATTTCGACATCCCGATAGATGTCGTAAAGGCGCTGACGGTTGGGGCTATCAACATTGATAGCCATCTGCCAGGCGTTCCGCCAATCCTTGATGTCCTTGCGCGTGAGTGCATCGGTAGTGCGCTGCAGGTCGATGACCACTTTCTTCATCCGTCTGATATCGCCCCCTTTGGCAAGATTAAAATCACCATACGGAGTGTGTAGCACTTTATTGTGACGTTGCGGCCATATACCGCTGAAAAAATTCTTGATGCCCATAATTACCAGTTGTGATGTAGTTGCTTTTGGCAACTGTAAACAAATGAATTCCCGGATGGTTCGCCATCCTCCCCTACCGCCAGCGGTAAATCGGGAATAATCTTGCCGGCTTGTACCCCTTCGAGCCATTTGATTGCCCGTTCGTAGCGCTCCTTCCGAATCTCGCTACCCATCTTCTGGGGCATGGCTGCACTCATGTGGTAAAGTGAAATGTCGCAGGTGTACATGACAATGAGCCGGTTTCTGTGTTCATCCTGTGCAGAGAAAATGGCTGTACAGTCGTATTTCGGTCGTAGATAACCGGCAATTTCTTCCTGAGCTTCCGCTTCGGCATTTGCACGATTTTCCGGACTGATCTGCGAAATAACCTTCAGAGCGTTGTCGCCGATGACAACTTTATAATCTTCATCCGTAATAAACATGACAATCAGAATTAACGGGTAATGTATAATGCCATTTTTTCAATCTGCTGAATCGTAGTTCCTTTTCGGAAACGGCGACGATGAATCATCTCAGAGATGTTCTTTTTAGGGACCACCTTCAGCTTGCCCCCTATGTTAAGGACATAATATTTCATGCCGAACAGACCGGCATATTTATTTGCCTTCCGGACAGCCCGCCTGTATCTCCGGGCGAAAATCATTCTTTTAATTATCTGTATCATGTTACCATATATTTTTGGCGATCGGTCGTTTGCCGAACACCGGTTGAAAACTTTCCTGTCGTGAATTGCGCTGGAGCATCCAGATAGCCCCCTCGTCGGCATCCGGTGCATCATCGTGAATACGACTGCCACGCTCCAGTGCCAAGGTTTGCTCAATACCGGTCTGCATATCCGGAGATTCCTTCAGTTTTTCATTGTAGAATACGAAACCGCGCTCCCACAACGGCGACACGGCTTCGATGCGCTGGAGCTTGTCCGGCTTCTTGCGTTTATCCGGCATAATGGGCAATTGGTATCCACGCAGATCCCCTTCTGCTTCGAATTCGTCCAAAATAACATCCTGCATAAAATTCGCCTCCATATAAAAATATACGGCAGCCGTATCGCGGGTACGCTCGTAGAGGTCGTAGAGCCATCGAACCATGCCGGAAACAGTGTCCTGACGGACATAGCAGTCAATGAGGTGGAGTTCCTTCCCAATCTTCCCCCATAGGCGACAAGCCTTGTAGTCATTGGAAGTGGTTGATTTGAACGAAGGGTCGGTATAGCACACCAGCATCTCGTATTTAGAGAGCTTCGGGAGATTCTTATAGCGAATCCAGTCTGCCCGAAAGATGGTGCCGTCCACGATTGGATTGTGCATCATCTCCTTCTCCCATGCCCGGTAGCCAACGAAATTACGATATTCCTGAGCTTCCTCTTTCGTCCATTTATCGCGCCATACGGGTTCGCCGTTCTTGTCTATCGCCTTGATGACGGATACATGTACCCCTTTTGTCTTGGAGACATTTGCCAATACCGAGGTTTTGGAAATAAGGTTTCCAATCATGATAAATCGGCCACGCCCCACGTCAAGCGCACCAAAGAGGGCTTCCTTTACCCAGTCGGTTATATCGTGTACGCGCTTCTCATTGCGGCAAAGTTCATCGTCGTCCAAGTCGTCAATGACGATATAGTCCGGACGTGCTTCTCGGTCGCGCAGACCACGCGGGGACTGTCCACGTCCGCAAGCCAGGAATTTCACCCCGTTGGCCGCCTTGAATTCCCCGTCCTGCCAGGAGGCATTCCCCTGCTGCTTGCCGAAGTCGGCAATGATGCGCTGGTTATGCTCCAGTTCTGCCTGAATATCTCCCAGCAGACGTGTGGCCGAATCCTCGCTTTTGCCGACTACCACCATAAAATTGATGAGTCGCTTGGGTTGGAACATCAGCCACAGCGGAACAAAGATGTCCATGTGTGTAGACTTTGCATGACCGCGCGGCCACATGAATACCGCTTTCAGGTTGGGCGTACCTTTCACCTTGGCAGCCGCCGCATTGTGGAAGGGTGCGTTGTGTATGGTACGTATGACTTCGCCCGTGGTCTTGTCTCGCAGGGTAAGGAAATGCGGGAAGTAATACTCGCAGAAAGCGGCATAATTCCCCTGCAGGCGCTGTATGCGCTTGTCCTTTTGTGCCGGTGTCTCATTGGCAAGAAGCGCCGTATCCGTGATAGACTGCACCCTTTTACAATGCTCCTTCCACTGCTCGTATGCCTGTTTCTTTTCCGCTGCCGTTGCCATATCCTTTTTATTTTATACCCATCTGCTCTGTGATATATAGGTCTTGATATTTGTTGATAGCCTTGACCAGTTCCGGAGTCACTTCCGGGTCGATAGTGGAACGGTATTCAATCCACTTTGAGAATGCCATAAATACTTCTATCGCATCTACTACGTTGGCCTTCTTATCAAGTTTTTCGATAACTGCTGAAAGCTTTGCCAATTTGTCTCCCAGCCCTGCAATCATAGTCGGGTCGTTCGATTCGTTGACTTGAGTAATGAGAGTATCAATGGTGAGCAGAAGTTTGTTCACCAGTTCCGGTCGGGTAACATTTTTTGCCGCCCTTGCCTCTTTCCATCCATCGGTCGTACACCATTTTGATATGGTGACGCGTGACACATCTACTTTTTCTGCTATTTCGGTCTGCTCCATGCCCGAGAGAAAAAGATGGCGTGCCAGCGATTTCTTTTTTTCGATATCTGCTTTTTTCATGCGCAATTTTATTGATTCCGGACAAAGTTGCCCCGAACAGTGTCGGATACCAAAAAAGTGTGCAATGGTTGCATACATCTGTGCAACGGTTGCACAGATTTTTGACAAGGCAGGATTGCGGGTGTAATATTGCACCATCGACGCATAAAAGCGCGGTTACGAACATGAGCAAACGAGTAAGAATTACAAATGACAGCCTGAACAGCTACGGCAGCCGTGTGCTGACAGCAGGCATGAGTGTGGAGCAATATTGTCGGAATCCGGTGTTGCTATATATGCATCAACGAGGCAACGTCATCGGATTTGTCAAAGACCTGAAGATAGAGAATGGCGAGGTGACCGGCGAGCTTGTATTTGACGAGGCGACAGAATTGAGCAAAAGATGCAAAAAACAGTTCGAGTTCGGCAGCCTGAGAATGGTGAGTGCCGGAATAGATATCCTGGAATGGAGCGACCAGCCCGAACATCTCGTGCAAGGACAAACCAGCCCGACCATCACGAAGAGCAAATTGTATGAAGTGTCGTTGGTGGATGTAGGCTCCAACGATGATGCCATCGTACTGATGAAAGACGGCAAGCAAATTACATTGGGGAAGGACGGCGACTGCCCTTTGCCCTTAATCAATAACAACCAAAAAAACAAAAAAGAAATGGAATTGAAAATTCTTGCCCTACAGCTGGGGCTGCCGGAGACGGCAACAGAAGCCGAGGTGACTCAGAAATTGAATGAGCTGAAACTCGCCAAAGAGGAAAATGACACCCTTAAAAATGCGAACGAGCAGTTGACGCTGGCGCATATCACCGGACTGGTTGATAAAGCTATCTCTGAGAAACGTCTGGGCGAAGATAAAAAGGCTCAGTTTATAGAACTCGGCAAAAAGGTGGGCTCCGAGGAGTTAAAAAATGTACTTGAGGCCATGCAGCCACAGGTAAAACTGTCGGCCGTACTGAAAACAACCAACGGACGCGTGGCTGCGCAGCCTGCAACTTACGCAAAGCTGAGTGAAGTGCCGGCTGACGCACTGATTGAGATGCGGGAACAGAATCCGGAAGAGTACAAGCGATTGTACAAGGCCGAATATGGAATGGAATGTCAATTATAAAAAGGAAAGATATGATGAAATTTGTAACTATGATTATGGCACTGTTGTTCAATTCGCTGACCGGTGCCGCTTTCGCCTTCATCCTGGGGGTATCCCCGGCTGCAGGTGCAGTGGGAATGAATGCCGTGGGCATGTTGATGAGCTTTGCTCCGGGAGGCGTGTCCGTCCTGCGTGCAGGAGTGTTAAAAGAGGTATGGACCGGAGAGATGGTGAAAGCACTCCGCGCCGGATTGACAGGGAGCTGGCTGGATGGAATCCCGGACCAGAGCAGCATTGTAGAAAACGACGTTATCCATTTGATAGATGTAGGTATAGACCCGGAAGTATTGGTGAACAATACCACTTACCCTATCGAGCTACAGGAATTGGATGATAAAGATATTGCCATCAAGCTGGACAAATTCCAGACGAAAGTGACCCCCATTACGGACGATGAACTGTATGCCATCAGTTATGATAAAATGCAGCGCGTGAAAGAGAGTCACTCGAATGCCATCAACGATGCGAAATTCGCCAAAGCAGCGCACAGTTTCTGTGCACAATCCAACACGGTCACTACCCCGGTATTGAAGACTACCGGTCCAAAAGTAGAAGGTACGAACCGCCTGCGTCTGATCCCGGACGACCTTGTTGCACTGAAAGAGGCTTTAGACAATTTGATGGTGCCGGCTGACAACCGCCGTCTGGTGTTGTGTACAGATCATGTAAATGACCTGTTGCTGGTGGATCAAAGTTTTAAAGAGCAGTATAACATTGACCGCAACACCGGTAAAGTAGGCAAACTGTATGGATTTGACATCTATGAATATGCCAACAACCCAGTCTACACGACTGCCGGCGTTAAAAAGGCTTTGGGAGCAAAACCTACAACAGGAGAATTCCAATGTTCGTTTGCCTTCTATGCCAAACGCGTGTTCAAGGCTACCGGAAGTACCCGCATGTATTTCAGCGAGGCATCAACTGACCCGCAGAACCAACGTAATCTGATAAACTACCGTCACTACTTTATCGCCATGCCTAAAAAGGCAGATGCCGGAGCCGTGATGATGAGTGCACATCAAGCATAAGAAGAGATGGGAAAGTTGAAATATTTGGTGATACACTGCACGGCCACCCCTGAGGGGCGTGAGGTGTCGGCGGCGGATATCCGTCGCTGGCATACTGCTCCGAAGAGCGAAGGCGGCAGAGGCTGGAAACAGGTGGGCTATACCGACCTTATACACCTGAACGGAGGCGTGGAGAGATTGGTTGACAATAACGAGGATGCAAATGTAGACCCGTGGGAAATCACCAACGGCGCTGTAGGATATAACGGAGTGAGCCGGCATGTTGTGTATGCCGGAGGGGTTGCCGGGGACGGCAAGACTCCCCGCGACACCCGCACCATCAGCCAACGGAGGGCATTGGAGCGATATGTGAAGGATTTCCACAAGCGGTTTCCGGACGCGCGGATCGTGGGACACAACGAACTGGCGGCCAAGGCCTGCCCCAGCTTCGATGTGCAAGAATGGTTGAAAGATATAGGTATTAATCAGTAAAAAGTGTAAAGTTATGAAACGATTGATGATGTTTTTTGTGTTGATGTTTGGAGCTGTCTTGGCAGCGATGGCCCAAGGGGCTGATGTGCAGGCGGCAGATTATGATGCGATGATCGGCACCTTTGCCGGATTTGCCGGGGGGATCGTGCTGTTGACGGAATTTGTCAAGAGCTTTTTCCCGGGCATGAAGGGATGGGTGACTCAGTTGGTGAGCTGGGTTGTCGGGATCGTGTGTACGATGCTGCTGTGGTGGCTTGATGCGGGGTTTGTGAGCGATGTAAGCTGGTATATTGCCTTGCTGTATGGTCTGGGGGCCTCACTGGTGGCAAACGGCATTGCCGACACGGGCCTGGTGCAGTGGGTTATCGGCCTGGTGCAGCGTAAGGCGGAGGCAAAAAAATAAGGTGTAACATTAAAATCGGGCGGTATGGACTGGAGTGTCATAATGAATTATGTGTTGGGCGGAGGCGTGGTGGCTCTCGTGATCGGCGTGCTGACGCTCAAGGCAAAGGTGAAAAAAGCCTATGCGGAGGCGGAGCAGGCGAATGCCGATGCAGAGAAATCGAAGGCTGAAGCCGAGACCGTACGCATCGACAACGCGGAAAATGCCACCCGGATTTTGGTCGAAAATATCGTAAAACCCTTAAAAGATGAACTGAATGAGACGCGTAAGGATTTTTTGGCCACGAAGCGCGAGATGGCCCGCCTCAGGAAAGCGATTGATAACGCCAATAGTTGTAAGCATCGTGAGCATTGCCCTGTGCTTGGCGGGATGCGGGATGCGCAAAAACATGTCCGCAAGGAGGGAGTCGCACTCCGCCAGCCGGGACAGCCTGGCACACGAGATTCGCCGGAGGGGTGTCAAGATGGTGGCGATTCCGGAGAGTGCGGTGACGCTGACGATACCGGCAGACAGCCTCCGTAAATTGCCTGCAGGCGCAGTTTATCGCGGCAAGAGCGGCCGGGCAAACCTGAGCATCGGCAGCGACAGCGAGGGCAATATCGTGGCAGAAGCCTCTTGTGACAGTCTGCAGCAGCTGGTAGTATGGTATGAAGAGGAACTGACACGCATTAGAAGCGAGACCCGGGGTGAAACTTCGGATGACGTTCAAACGGTAGAAAAACGCCCTCCGAACCGGATGCGGGTATTTGTTACAGGTGTATTGGCCGGCATATTGGCCGGTGTGTTGTTAACCATAAAAATGAAAAGAAGATGAACAAGAATTTTATGTACGGTCTGGGACTCGTGAAATACAATGACTTTGTGATAGGCTATATCGAAAAAGGCTCGTTTGACCTGAACGGTCAGAAGCCCGAAGCCACAAAAATTGAGGCGGAACAGGTGCCGGGCGCTCCGGTGCTGGTCATTCCGCAGAGCAACGGCAGCATCGCGCCCACGTTCAACGTGATCCAGACAGACTACAAGAACCTGCATACCCTGCGGGGCGGCACGTTGCACTATGCGAAAGAAGACAGCGAGAAGAAGAACCCGATAGGCTGGACTGCCCCACAAGCCGCCCTGCTGATGCAAGGTCCTTTCGAGCTGGCACTGGTGAGCGGACGGAGCATCCTGATACCGAACGGCACGCTGCTGAGCAACCTGGGCGGCAAGCTGACGCTGACGGAGACGGCGAAGATAGAATGTACGCTGGAGGTGGCTATGCCGGAGGACGGTTCGCAGCCCTACGGCGTGTTTGACTCGGAAGCCCTGCCCGAAGAGTGGGGAGAGCACAAGCTGCCTGCAGCGGGAGCCGCAGCCGCCTCTGTACAGACGTTGAACCAGGAGGGCTAACGTATGAACAAGAGATTGGATCAGCTGATAGAGGCAGAGTGTGCGGATGCGTTGTTGGATAATGGCGTGTCCGTACCCGTGCGGCGATGGCGGCTACCCTGGATGAAGAGGCCGGTGGAGCTGCGTGTGACGATGAAGCGTCCGCGTCTCAGGGGGCAGATTCTGCTGGCGAGGGAGTATCTGAAGGCGGGCATCGACCCTGGGCGGCAGCCGGGCAGCAAGGAGGAGGATATGGAGTTTGTCGCAAAGCACGGGCAGGCAGTGAGCCGGATGTTGGCCTATACGGTGTGCCGTGGCTATGTGGCGCGGCATGTGGGCGTCGGGGTGACGGCGTGGGCGTTGCGGAACTTTGTGGAGTGGAGGTATCTGACGGCAGCGTTCCGGACTTTTGAGCGTCTGATGGGTACGGAGGATTTTATGCGTATTATCAGCTCGGCGGCGCGGGCGAATCCGATGAAGCCGAGACTGAGCCAAAGAAGGATGGGGAGTTAAGAACCCGGTATGAAGGTTCTCATAGCCCTTTCGGTTTCGTGTGGCAGATAGCGAGCGCCACGGGCTGGAGCGTGAACTACATCCTGGACGGCGTGAACTGGCAGACGCTGATACTGATGCTGAGCGATGCTCCAAGATATGTGCGAAAGAAGAGGGACGGCGGTAGGCATGACAGCCACCCGGAGCGCAGCGCCGAGGAGGAGGCGAACGATATAGTAGGATTTTTTCAAAGCAACCTGGAATGAGCAAACCTGTAGAAGTTGAATTTTTGATGAAAGACAAACTCACGCCCGGCATGAATAAGGCCGAGCGTGAGGCACTGGAACTGCGTAATACCGTCAGACTGCTGGAGGCTGAACTGGAAAGGCTGCGCCTTGCAGGTGAGACGGCTGCCCCCAATTTGGACCAGAGTGCCAATATCGCGCAGATCCATGCGCTGGAGAAGCAGCTTGAGGAACTGCGAAGCCAGTTGAAACTGCTGCAGGAGGAATCAGAATCTGTACAGGTCACCCCTGCAGATGTACCCAATGCACAGCGCCAGTTCAATGGCCTGCACAATAGTATCCAGCAAATAGCCCGTGAAATGCCTTCGCTGGCCATGGGACCGCAGATGTTCTTCCTGGCCATATCCAACAACCTGCCGATTTTTACGGATGAACTGGCCCGTGCCCGGAAAGAATACGATGAACTGCAGGCATCCGGTAAGAAAGGCACACCGGTATGGAAACAGGTCCTGTCCTCGCTCTTTTCCTGGCAGACGGCCATGACCACCGGCATCATGCTGCTGGTCATGTACGGTGATGAAATCTGGGATTGGACGAAAAACCTGTTCAGTGCCAAAAAAGGCGTGGATGAATTCAACATCTCGCTGAAGGAAATGACCGAGATAGAGAAGGACGGCCGTGCCCAGATGGTGCGTACACGCTTTGAACTGAAATCGGTCATCGATGAGATAAAGAACTTTGCAGGATCAAAGGAGCAGGAAAAGGCCAAGGTGGAGGAACTGAACCGCAAGTATGGGGAATCTTTCGGATACTACCAAACTTTATCCCAATGGTATGATACCCTTATCCAAAAGAGCGAGGACTATGTACAGATGCTGCTGCATCAGGCTAATGTGCAGAATTTAGTCAAGAAGGCTGCCGAGGCTGATGAAGAGGTGAATAAAATCAAGGCACAAGATGCAAATGATGTGGACGGTGCCCATGGAGGTATTTACCGATTCATGGCAATAGCCAGTGCTCACCACGTAGGAATGACTCCGGAAGAGATGAGCGCAGAGGTAGATAAAGAAAACGAAGTCAACAAGGCTGCAAAGATTAAGGTAGCAGAAGCCAGGCGTGATGGATATTTGGAAAAAGCGAAGGAAGAGACAAAAAAAGCTGCAGAAGCGGCAAAGAAAGGAAATCTAGGGGGACATATCAACCCGAAACAATCCGGAGCAGCTCCGGAAGATATAGCAAAGCAACGAATGGCTGCAGAACAACGGCTGGCTCGTGATTTGGAGAAGCTGCAGTTACAAAACAGAAAAGAATATATCGAGCGAGAGTTGGAAGGCACTGCGCAAAAGCTGGCGCAGATTGACTACGACTACGAGGCTCGTAAAAAAGAAATTAACCGACAGGAGTCGGAATGGAAACGTGAAAATATAGAAGCCGGCATATCCACCGGCGGAAACGGATTGACACCGGAACAGACAGATACCCTTGCTACTGCCCGGGATTCCAACGACAAGAACCGGAGTGCAGCCATTGCTGCCACCTTTGAAGAAGAAAAGGAAGAAGAAGCCGAGGCAATGCGTGATTATTTGTCGGAATATGGCAATTACGAGGAAAAGAAACTGGCCATTGCACAGAATTACGAAAAAAGAATTACAGAGGCTACCACTGAAGGCGAACAAAAAACACTTCAGGAAGAATTAAAGAAAAAGATGTCAGATCTGGACATGGAGGAACTGAAGGAAGGGTTGGACTGGGAAGCGATCTTTGGGGACCTTGATAAGGTGTCAACAGAAAGCCTGCAGTCTCTCCGTGCCCGTCTGAAGGAATATATCGATACACAAAAGGATCTGCAGCCGAATAGTCTGAAAGACCTGGTACGTGCAATTGAAACTATCGACGCAAAGATTAACGAACGTAACCCCTTTGCTGCCCTGGCAACATCGATGTCCCAAGTAATATCAACGACAAATGATGTAAAAGATGCCCAGGAAGCCTATAGCAAGGCTGTCAAGGAGGGAACGGAAGCCGAGCGGCAGAATGCCAGGGCGACCCTGGATGCCGCCCGGAACGCAAAGCAGAAGGCATTGGCAGAGGCTACCGATGCCCTGCATGACAGTGTGGGCCAGGTGAAGGAATACGTGGGTGCGGCGGAAGATTTGCTTGGGCTGGTGGAACAGTTCGGCATCGATCCCCCCGAATGGATGGGCGAATATCTCAAAGGTGTGGGTCAGTCATTGGACGGACTGGAGAGCATAGATTTGACACGACCGATGACTGCCATCACCGGTGGAATCAAGGCATTGAGCGGTGCGGTGAAATCATTTGTCAGCCTGGGCGGTATCATCGACTGGAGAGGCAGCAACGCCAAGGAGGTGCAAGCCACCATGGAGCGGCTGACCGAACGGAACGAACGGCTGCAGACCTCTATCGAGGACCTGACCGACACCATCCAATCGTCCATGGGGACTAAATCGGTGGAGGCCTACCGAGATGCCTATAAATATCAAAAGGAGACAAATGATAATTACCTGCAGATGGCGATGGCGCAGGCAGGGTATCATAACAGCCACAAGTCCTGGAACCATTACTGGAAGGGGTTTGACCAGTCGCAAATCGACAAGCTTAGCGGACAGATTGGCCGGGATTGGGACGGCAGTCTCTGGAGCCTCTCTCCGGAGGAGATGAAGGCTCTGCGTTCGAATGTGGACATGTGGGCAAAGATACAGGAGTCCGGAGCAGGCGATTACGGAGAGCGGTTGACGGACAAGCTGGACGACTACATAGACCAGGCGGGCAAGCTGGAGGAACTGACCGATGAGCTGTATGAAGGACTGACCGGAATATCTTTCGACGGGATGTACAGCAGTTTTGTCGATAATTTGATGGATATGAAATACGGAGCCAAGGAGGCTGCCGACGATATATCCGAATACTTCATGCGGGCGATGCTGAGCAACAAGATCGGTGAGCTGTATAATGAAAAATTGAAGGATTGGTGGGAGAAGTTCGGCGCAGCCATGGAGGACAATGACCTGTCGGAGACAGAGCGGAACGCCCTCGCCGAGGAGTATCTGCAGTATGTGGACGAAGCCCTTGCCCTGCGTGACAACCTGGCCGCTGCCACGGGCTACGACAAGACCGAGGCGGGCGGAGCGAGCCAGCAGGCAAAGGCCGGAGGCTTTACGGCCATGAGCTACGACCAGGGCACGAAGCTGGAGGGGATGTTTACCTCCGGGCTGCACCACTGGAGCAGCATGGACAGCCGGATGGAGAGCGTGGCGGAGAAGATGGACACGGCCGAAGGCCACCTGGCCCGGATAGCCGAGAACACCGGCAATAGCGCTGCACTGCTGCTGGAAATTCGGGACGATCAGAAAAAAATCATACGTGACGGACTAAAAGTGAAATGATATGGGCAATATTTTGGAAGGACTGATATTGATGAATGGCACGGATATCTGGGTGCGTTATGGCGTGTTCCTTGTGGAGGAGCGGCGCGGAGGCATGGAGAACCTGACGGCTATTCTGACCCCGAGCAAAGCGAAGAAAGACACTGCCGTGAACATCCGGGAACAGAACGGCGAGAAGTACAGCGCTGTTCTGACCCCCTGTAACGAGGCCCGGGACGTGACGCTGCATTTTGCTCTGTATGCAAAGACTAAATCGGAATGGATGCGGAAATATTTTGAATTCGTCAATTTTTTGAAAAATGGAAAAAACGGGTGGCTGGAGGTGAATATTCCTCAGCTGAACCTGACACTCAAGATGAAATATGCAGACTGCTCGAGGTTCACTCCCCTTACCTATCTCTACGCAGAAGGCGTACAGGCAGCAAAATTCAAGGTAAAGTTCCGGGAGCCGGAACCCATTATATAACCATTCTAATACTATTATAATATGATTCTAACGATATACGGGAACGGCAATGTCAAGAAGATGGAGGTTTCTCCGGACGATAGTTCGGCGCACACTTCGGGCATCCAGGAGGACGACGTGCTTTCATTGTCTTTCACTTCGTACGAGTACGTTATCCTGGCGGTAAATGATTACGTGGATTTCGAGGGCGGCCGATATTGGCTGCAGGACCGTTTCCTGCCGGTAGAAAAAAACGAGCAGGAATGGAAATATGACCTGAAACTCTACGGACTGAGCAGCCTTATCAAACGATTTTTGATATTGAACGTTGTCGGCGGTACGCCCAATGCGGTGTTTACGCTGACAGCTCCGGCGCGGGAACATGTGGCCTTGATTGTAAAATCTATCAATGATGGGTTCGGAACGACAGATTGGAAAGTAGGCGAAGTGGTCGATACGGAGAACCTGCTGATCGATTACGAGGGGACTTACTGCAACGAGGGGTTGGAAATGGTGGCAAAGAAGGCGGAAGTGGAATATTGGATTGACGGGACAACCGTAAATCTGACCCGGTGCGAATATGGAGAGGAAGTATCGCTGGGGTATGACAAAGGTCTGACGGAGCTGGAGCCGGCAAAGGCTGACGGGGTGAAGCTGTACACCCGACTTTTCCCCATCGGCAGCTCTCGAAACATCGATCCGGAGAAATACGGGTTCAGCCGTCTGCAACTGCCCGGCGGGGTGAAGTATGTCGATATAAACACCGACAAATATGGTATTATACACCATTACGAGCAGGATGCCTTTGCGGATATTTACCCTAAGCGTATCGGCACGGTGAGCAGCGTCAGAAGCGAAAAAACAAAGGATAAAAACGGCAAGGAGTTTACAATCTGGTATTTTAAGGACGAGAATATAGACTTTAACCCCAATGAGCATGAACTGCCGAAGGAGAATAAACGGGTGTCGTTTCAATCCGGGGAGCTGCAGGGGTTGGGCACCGGCGACGAACATTTCTTCGAGGTAAATTACGACGATAAAAACAAGGAATTCGAGATAATCACCATTTGGCCAGATGACAACGAACAGTTGCCCGGAGGCATGTTGGTGCCCCGGCAGGGGGATACCTATATATTATGGAATATCCGGATGCCGGACAGCTATATCCGGGCGGCGGAACAGGAATATCGGAAGGCGGTGGATGAATATAATGCGAAGCATGCCAAAGACGTGACCGTCTACAAAGCCCCGACGGATCATGTTTATATCGAAGAGAAGAAAATAGAATTATATCCCGGACGCAGAGTGCGTCTGGAGAGCGCTAAATATTTCCCGGAGGGATTTCGCAGCAGCCGGATCCTGAAAATATCGCAGAAGGTCAATTGCCCGTCGCAGATGGATATCGAGATTGGGGATGCCCTGTCGACAGGCAAGATGGACCAGGTGAGCGACCGGATTGAGGATGTAAAAAATTATGTGAAGAAATCTCCGGCGAATCAATACGAGGTGGTAAAGTCGTGGGAAAAGACACCTCCCACCGACTATAATCTGGCGTCGTTCAAGATGGTGCTGAAACAGATTTCGGGTCTGGCATTGTCTAAGCTGGAACCGGACACGGCGCTGGGGCTGATTAAATTCCTTGGGGGGCTTGATTTCGGTGAGGTGCTTCGCTCCCTTGGGGCTGTCGATTCTTTCATTTCAGGCAAGGGTACTATTCTCACAAAAGACGGACGCATACAGACCGACCGGCTAGAAGTAAGAAATAGCATGAAGGTGCTGGAGCTTATCATCAACCGCATTCAGGGCATGGAGAATGATTTTGTTTTTGCTCCTACCCGAAAGGTTGTGAATGTGGAGAAGATTGATGAGACTGCCTATAAATTGGTATTAGACCCACTTAGGGACGGGGACTTGATTCCGTTCCGTGAGGGAAATATCCTCTACAGCATAGTCAACGACTTGCTGGCGGGAGGAAACAGTTACTACACCAGCTATATGCGTGTGCTGACAACGAATCAGAATGATTACAGCATTACCGTATCGCTCTATCCGGACAGTGAAGTTCCGGGAGGGCAGAATCATATACCCGTGGCAGGGTATAATATCAGCCGGAGGGGTGACGTACACTTGCCCGAAGAAGGACAAAGCAACCCCGATGCCCAATCGTGGTATCTGTCATCTACAGAGGGGAGGCTGCTGTTTTTGCAGAATGTAATCAAACCGGTGCTGGACGATTATAACTATGCATTGAGTGTGGGTAAGTTCCCGCGAATTCAGGCGATTGACAATCTCCCTATATCTACGGATGATGTCGGGATAATGGCAAAGACTATTGTCTGCGAAAAATTGTACCGTTATGACTACAACGGAGATATCATTTCCAACAAAGTGGACCGTGGAGAGTGGTCGCTGCCGGTGGCGATGTCGAGCAATCCATATCGATTTATCCGGCATGAGAAAGTATATCCGGACGGTATACATCAATATACTGAACTGGAGCAACACACCGTATATCATCATGGGTGCAAATGGGGCTGCCTCGTAGACAAGACAACGGAAGAACCGCGATGGAATGCCCGGTCGTGGGTGTTGCTGGAGGGCGACAAGAACTACATCCTGACATTTGAGAGCTCAAACGGCTGGCAATACCGACTGAATCAGGTAGAGACAGACATTAAGGCAGTGGTTGTATATGCAAATCAGGACATCAGCGATAATCTCTTTGTAACGACCGGGGTCGAGGTGGAATGGTTGCGAGATACAGGGAATGTGGCATCGGACAACTCGTGGAAGCCTGCCTACGTGGGAGGAAAGAAGAATGTTATCCATCTGACATCTGCCGATATGGGTGGCGGATGGGGGGCAGAATACCGGAAGGTGAGCTTCGTGTGCCGGGTATTCATTCCTGCCGGAGAGGATTACCAAAGGATAGAAAATAGAATAAACATCAAATTATAAGATATGGCAATAATAACTAAGCAGAAAGATATATCGGTGCATGTGGACCCTATATCGTTCACGGCAGACATTGAGGTCCTTGCCGGGAATACAGTACAGACTTATAATAATGAGACGAAGGAATTCGAGCCGGACAGAGAGGCCGTGCCCTGTCTGATTATGCCCTATGTCGTTGTGTCGGATCCGGAAGGGATTATGAACGGTAAGCAGGAAATTACCAACGTGGAGTGGTATGAGGGGGCTCCGCAGGCTGATGGAGTCAATCGTATCATGAGTGGTAAAGGCGGTTATGTGATTTCGGATGCAGACACCCCGAAATTCTCCCTGAAAGTGAAGAAGAACGTGGAACCGAATGTACCGATGCAGATTTTTGCCTTGTTTACCATTGTAGATAGCCGCAACAACACAGAGGTGCAATTTGAACGAAGCATCAATCTTTATACGGCATTGTATGACATAAAAAATTACGCATTATCGATAGATCAACCCAAGTCGATGACGATAGACCCACTAAGGGTGACACCAAGTGAGGATGGGAAATGGCTACATACCATTACGGCACAACTGAGTAGCGGAATGAAGCCCATTCCGGACAATAATGCGGCATACTGGTGGCAGATTAACGAGAATAACGGGGGCTGGCGCGATATCTCCCCGGATGAGCTGGATATATACATCTCCGGCAAGGGGGCTGACGGCAACTGGACAAAGGCATTGACTTTCGATGCGAGGTTTGTGCGAAACACAGCTTTCCGGTGTCTTGCGAGATATTACGAGGGTGAGAGACCCATATCTACAGACTCGACCCTGTCAGTTTCTGCCGTAGTTAGCGTTCAGATGCCCCGGTCGCTGGATGTGTTGATAAGACAGTTGAGCGGCAGCAAGATTAATGCATCGCTGACCACTCCGGTAGGGTTTGAATGTGTGCTGATGGACAACAGACAGATAATCCCTGCAGACAAGGATCACTTTTTCCATATAACATGGAAAGTGCATTCGGCAAAGCCGGGAGTGGTAGACGCAGCTGTGGGCACCGGAAGGGTTATATCTTTTGTGCCATCGTCACTCGGATTTGACAAAAGGTATGCAATGAGCATATATGCGGAGGTCAAGCTGTATGCTGTAACCGCCCTGGTGAGCCAAGGCGGGAAGGTCTTGACCAGTGGAGGGAAAGCGGTAACAACATCTAAATTCGAATAATATGGGATATTTACTAGTAGACCCTCTCGTGTTGCGAGAGAAAGGCATCAATTATTTTGAGACAATCCCGGATGGGCGCGGGATTGTCGACTTCGGGATGATCCGCGTATTAGGCAGCGTGGCGAGCGTGCAGGTAGTAGGTTCCAAAGCGGAGCTTGACCGAATCATCAACGAGCAAAAAGAGGCTTGTTTGCACGACATGCCGACAGTGATCCCGGAATATGGGGACACCATCGGATCTGAAACCACAACTGAGGATGCGACTGCATCCAAGGAAGAACCAGTTAATAACGAAAAAGAAGGAGGAAACAATGGCATCAAACAAGGTTGAAGCCGGATTCACACTTATCGGGCTGATGGATGGAACGACGCTTAACGGATTTCTCAGGGTTGAAGGAAATCCGCTGGTACAGCGTTATAACAAAGGCACAAACGTATTTGTACCTGATTTTGAAGGAGACGGATTCCCTGAAGACAAGCTGCCCACGGTAGTGTTAATTATGCGGGATACGGCAGATGGCAGCGTTGTATTGCCGCAATCTTCCAGCATCCGGTGGAAATACAACGGCGTGGAACTATCGTTTGGCGAGGATGGCATGTGTACGTCAGGCGGGCTTGAGGGAGTGTTCAAGAAGATAGATGCTCGCTCAACCGTGATAGGTGGCAAACCTTATAATCTGCCAGCCTTGCAGGTGAGGAAGAACCTTGTGCCCATATCCGGATATGACAACGATCGCATATCCGTCAGCGGGGACATAGAGATGGGTGGCAATGCTGTGGCTTTTTCTGAAATTTCGAAGGAGGTCATCATACAGGAGATGACTGGAAATGCGTATGCAATGAGCATTACCGACGATAAGGGTTTCTATCTGGTTAAAGAAAATGACCAATTGACAGCTAAATGCAACATCTATAAAGATGGAAATGAACTGTCGGACTACAGCGGTATTGCCTTTAAATGGGAAAAGCTGATGGGCACAGGCAATGTAGCGATGGGTACGGCGAGGACTCAAGCAATTACGAATACAGACGTTGATAATGTGTTGATATTACGTTGCACTGCTACCATCAACGGGGAGTCTATATCAGAAAAAGTGACGATAACGGATGTCAGTGACCCTTATGAGGTGTTTTTTGACATTACTGGGATTACCGGGAACGCAATACGCATTAACGAGACTGCAACCGTGAAACCCGTGGCGCGCAAGCGCGCGGATGCGAGCCAGTCGGCAACAGTTGCGTCGTGGGCATGGAATATTCGGGACAATGAAGGCAACCCCTTTACCCTGTCCGGCAAGAATGCTGCGACTTTCGATGCCGCCTCCGTCCAGATCAGCTATACAGACATCAAGAGGGCAAAAATGGGAATCAGCGGTTCTGTAAGTGCAACAATTGGATAAGTAGGAGGCAAATATGATTACATCAGGCACGTTTAGTCTCGTGGGGATGCAGGATGCGGTTTTGGTGGAGAGTTGCTATAAATCGACACAAAATAATATCGCTCCTACGCGTCCAACATCTGCAGACGAAGATAATGCAGTTCCTGGCGGGTGGTCAGCATCTCTTGTCAGCGTGTCAGCTACCCACCCGTATGTATGGGAAAGTCAGCGAAAGAAGGAGGGTATAAGGTGGTCGGCATGGACCGACCCTGTGTTGAAAAATTCCTGGGGCAGGCAGGGAGCAAAGATGCGCATGCGGGAGTGGGCGATAGACACAGAATATGCAGCAGGAATGGATGGGGAGGAATTTTATGACATTGTGATATTTGGAGGGAAATTGTATGTGTGCGTTAAGACGCATGTATCTGAATTAGGGGTAAATGACCCGATATCGCAAGGTTACGGAGGATTTTGGGAAGACGCACAGGAGTGGGCATTTGTTGCAACACAACTTTTAATCGCCGGGAAACTGGTGAGCGGAAAGATAACCGCAGATGTAATTGATGCGGACGGAATCAAAGCCAAAAATGTTGATATCCAGGGGACAATTAAGGCTGAATCAGGGAGAATCGGGTCATGGTATATCAATGGAGGAAACCTTCAGAACGATTTGTATAAAGATTTCACCACCTGGATAGATCCTGACGACCCCGGTAATTTTACTATCTCCGGAGGCTCCGGAGGCAAACTGAGACCGAATGGCGGGTTGGTTTTGTGTCCGAGTTTGGGGGGTGTACTTAGTGCCGAATCGGCGCATACGCTTGCTGCAATGATCAAGGCAGAAAGAGACGGCCAATGGATCTGTGGCATGTATCTGGAAGCAAAAAATACTGATACAGGGATATGGGGTCAAAATTCGTATGTATGTGCGTTAACCATAAGATCAACTAATATGCATCACAACCCGGACAAAGTGCCATTAGCCATCAATGTGTTACAAGGTCATAGTGCATTTACTGGGATATCAACATATATATACTGGGCTGACGGAGTTGCAAATATTACAGGAGAAGTGAGCGCAATAGAAATCAATACTAACGTAGAATTGAGGGTTGGCAAAGGTGTCAAACCGGGGCATGTGTTGCGGGTCATCAACACAACAGACAAAACGTTAAATATTACAGGGCGGATAGTCGGCGAGAGTGTTTGCAAGCAAATAAGGAAGCAATGCTGCAAAACTCTGATTTATTCCGGAGGAAATTTCCGGCCGGAAACAGATGCGTCCGTGGTTTAGAACTAATAAAAACAGAATGATGAAAACAATAAATTTTGAAAAATTTGAACTGAAATCTCTATCGGGGAGAATAGATGTCCTGGACGTAAAAGAGGCATTTGCAGAATTGATATATGCACATTTGGGTGGTTTAAAATACAAACTGCTGGCAGAGAAAATATACAAGTCAAATGGAGATTGCGAACTGGATGATCTCGAATGCGAACTGCTGGCGACGATTGCTGCCCCGGAGTCAGGATATCTGTCTAACAAATTTGCCGACGCAATTAGGAAAAAAATAAATGATGTTGAATAATAAATAAATCGAACATGGAAACAATAGACATTAATGAAGTATTCGCACAGGCGAATGTAGTCGAAAATCTGAAAAACTTTGCCGGGATTGACGCTCAGAATGCGCTTGGGATGATGTCTCAGGAGAGACTTGCAGCAGTTGTGGGAGGATTGCCACATATACAACAATAAAACCGCTGACATCAGGGCAATTACAAGAACAAAGCTGAAAATATAGCGGTATTTCGGGGGGGGTATCAAGGCAAAATAAGGGGGTATTTTAGAAATAATGGTACTTTAACCCCTCTGTATCCCATACCGCCAAAACCATGTTTTGAATATCCAGTTTTATTAAAGTGAATATCCACTTTGAATATCCAGTCGAATATCCACCCCAAAAACAGCCACTTTTAGGCACAAAAAAAGGAGGCGAAACAACCTCCCAATAATGCCAATTTTAATAGCCGTTTTTATTGCGTTTTAAGCCCGTTTTAACCCTCCGTTATAACATACTCCCGTCTCTGTCAAATTCAGCGTATAAGCCTTAATTATAGCCCATTTATCGTACGTCCGCCAAGCCTTGATTTAACACCTCGTACGCCTTCGCATCATCCACGTAAACCTCATGTAAACGATATTAGTCCAATCCTCAAATCATTTCAACGGAAACAGGCATACGTGTAGCCCTAAATTAAACCTGTGTAAACATTTCGTTTTACACACCTCTTTCTCTCTACTCCACACATCTCTTTGTATATCAATATATTTAAGGCTATTCTTGTTTACACCTCTATATACATTTCATTTTGTGCCCTATAAATGAAAAGTGCAATGGCATTGAGGATAAATATGGTGCCTAAAGCAACTGACATGTCGCTGTCTTTGGCTTTTAAAACTGGTCCGACAGCAGCGATGGCACTGCCGCCACAAATGGCTGTGCCGGAGCTGATGAGGTAGGCTGTGTCGCGGTTTATTTTTAAGATGTGTCGACCGATAACCCAACCGATGAGCAAAGTGCCTATTACAGATATGATAGTGAACTCCATGCCCTCTTTTCCTGAAGCGAGCGAAGCATGGAGGTTCATGCCGAATCCTAGTCCTACGACGGAATATTGTAGAAGATATTTGGATACTTTTTTGTTGAATGTCGGGTAAGCCTGCCCGCATAAAAGAGCGAATGCAAGTCCCAGAAAAAGGGCTACAGGCGGTGTCACCCAACTTGTCAGGTGGTGCATTCCCGGTATGTAGTCAATGAGAAGAAATACGCTTAAGATGGAGAGGGTTACGATGTAAATGGTTTTGCTGTTTTTTTGTAAAGCTGTTTTCATGTTGTTGTATTTTTCGTGTTTTTCCATGGGCAAATTTATGATGTGATTATAATATATCATAATAGATAATATTCATATGCTATAACTAATAATTATAGGTATTGAGATATACTATAATGATTTTGTCATTATATTTGTCTCTAACTAAAATTGATGGTTATGGAATTTCTTGCTGAATACAATTTTACCGGACTAGTAATAGGAGTCGCTACATTTCTTATTATCGGGTTGTTTCATCCGCTTGTTATTAAAGGGGAATATTATTTTGGAGTTGGTTGTTGGTGGTTTTTTCTGATAATGGGAATTCTGGCTGTTGTTGCGTCGGTCCTTGTTTATCATATTTTATGGTCTACATTATTGGCAGTTTGGGGAGCTTCATCTTTTTGGTCAATTGGAGAGTTGTTTGAACAACGCAAACGAGTAGAAAAAGGTTGGTTCCCGGCTAACCCCAAGCGAAAAGAGAAATAATGTGGGGTTGGAATAAAAAAAAGAATTATATTTGACTGGCGCATTGTTGTTTATTGGCCTTTATAATGATGCGTTTTAAAGAGTAATAATGCAAAATGTTTAGTGATGAAGAAAAATTTATTGTTAGTCATGCTTTTTTGCGTTTCATTTGTTTTTGCGCAGAAGGCAGATTTCCGGAAAGGCGATAAGTTTTCGGAAGAGAATTTAAAACGGTATTGTCCGGCTTTGGGTATTTATCCTTCGTGGATACCGAAAACAGGAATGTTCTGGTATAATTATATGACGGATGAGGGATTGAAATATTATATTGTCGACCCCGGAAAAAAAACGAAACGCGAGATGTTTTCCACAGAAGATATGACTGCATGGTTGACGGAGAAAGTTGGGAAAACATACAGTGTCAGGGACTTCCGTCTGAGTACTTTGACTTTTGAGGAGGGTGATGCGAATTGTTTTACTTTTTTGAAAGAGGGACGGAAATTCCGGTATTTTATAGATGAGAAAAGATTGGAGGAGGTAGAGGAAACTGAGACTTGTCATTTTTTCCCTCAGCGAGGACCGGTATGGCAGTCGTGGTCTGCTGACAGTAGCTGTAAGGTATATGCTTGGCGACATGATTTGTATTTATTAAGAGGTGAAGATACCATCCGGTTGACGACTGATGGTGAGAGGGGATTTTCATATAGTGTCGTGAGGGATAAAGATTCCGACAGTAAAACGACTCCGGCAATTTCATGGGTCGGTAATGAAAATATATTTTATGTATTAAGACAAGACAGACGGAATGTGAAGGAGCTTTGGGTGATCGATCATTTGGCAAGACCGCGTCCTAAATTGAAGGCGTATAAGTTTCCGATGCCGGGGGAAAAGGATGTTTATACGTATGATTTACAGCTGTTTTATCCCCTGACGGGAAAAAGGATATCTGTGGATATTGATAAGTATCCGGATCAGGAGGTAAACATCATCTCATCGGATTTGGAAAAGTATCCGGATGATTTGTATTTTACCCGTAAAAGCCGTACGTGTGACAGCATGGATTTATGCCGGGTTAATACGCGTACGGGCGAAGTGACGGTGGTGATAAGCGAAAGTTCAAAACCTTATTTTACAGAGCAGTTGTTCGATTGCCGTATTCTGAACGGTGGACAGGATATCCTTTGGTGGTCTGAGCGTACCGGTTGGGGACACTATTATCTGTATGATAGAGAGGGGCATCTGAAAAATGTTGTGACGAAGGGAAATTTTGTTGCCTGCCGTGCTTCGCGAGTAGACGTAAAGAAACGCTGTATGGTGTTTGAAGGCTATGGAAAGGAAGAAGGGATAAATCCTAATTATCGGTTTTACTATAGGGTGAATTTTGATGGGTCCGGAATGCGTTTACTGACCCCTGGAGACGGATATCATTCCGTGGAATTCGGATGTGGAGAGCCTTATTTCGTAGATACCTATTCGCGGGTGGATATGGCGCCTGTCTCTGTGGTAAGAAATATGGAGGGGAAACTGCTGGTGGAGCTGGAAAAGGTAGATGTTCGTAAAATGGAGAGAATAGGTTGGAAAGCTCCCCGGAGAATTCAGGTGAAAGCTGCGAATGGCGTTACAGATTTATATGGAGTGATGTATACTCCATTTGCGATGGATTCAGCAAGGAGTTATCCGATTATTGCGTATGTATATCCGGGACCACAGGAAGATCAGGTGCCTCAGGCTTTTGCTTTGGATGATAATAGCAATCAGTCGTTGGCGCAGTTGGGATTTGTGGTGGTACATGTCGGCTTCCGGGGAGGCAATATGTTCCGTGGACGGAATTTTTATAATTTCGGTTATGGAAATTTGCGGGATTATGCTTTGGAAGACTGTAAGTATATGATAGAGCAATTGGCAGACCGATACCGTTTTATCGATTTGGACCGGGTAGGTATTTACGGACATTCCGGGGGAGGCTTTATGGCTGCAACCTCTTTGTTGACATATCCTGATTTTTATAAGGTAGCTGTAGCTGCTTCCGGAAATTATGACAATAATATCTATACGAAATGGTGGGGTGAAATGTATCATGGGGTGAAAATTAAGAAGGGAAATGAGCAAGGAGATAAAAAAAGTTATATTTTTGAATCTGAAATACCGACAACAATTGAGTTGGCAAGCCGTTTGAAAGGTAAGCTGTTGTTGATAACGGGCGATATGGACAATAATGTGCATCCTGCTAATACGATGCGTTTGGCTCATGCTTTGATTGAGGCAGACAAACGTTTTGATATGCTGGTCGTGCCGGGAGCAGATCATGGGATAGAGTCGCCCTATTATTATAATGTAGTGCGCCATTATTTTGCGGAGCATTTAATGGGCGAAAGCATGGATGGCGCTGATTTTAAATGATTTTTTGTGCCGAAGCATAGTAAACAGATAACGTGTAATAATGGAGAAGTATTTGTCTTTGAAGATTTTTTCAAAGAATACTTCTCTAAGTTTTATGATTTTGCTATGCGTTTTATTGAGGACAGGCATGCTTGCGAAGATATTGTTCAGGATACTTTTATTTCTATATGGGAAGGGAATGTCGGGTCGTATGATTCAATACTGATGTTTCAGGCATACGTTTATAAGACGATACGTAATAAAGCATTGAATTATTTGAAACACAGCCGTATCAGGGAGCAATATTCACAGACATATCTAAAAGAACTGGAATCGGAAACGTTTATAATGGAGTCGGTATTGGAGGAAGAAACTCATTTTGTGTTATATGAGGCGATACGGCAATTGACTCCCCAGTGCCAGCAAGTGATAAAGTTGCATCTGGAAGGTAAATCGAATAAGGAAATAGCAGAAGAAATGCAAATTAGCATTGTTACTGTGAAAAGTCATAAAATGGTTGCATACAATAAATTAAGAGATATGTTGAAGGATGTTGCAACCCTGATTTTATTTTTGTTGTAAAAAATATCTGTTTTAACTCATACTTTTTTTTGCTTGAGTTGTTTTCACTATAGAAGATAAAACGCTTAGATGAAAACGATTCAGGAATATATTAAAATTGCGCATCTTTTGGCGAAAAAGTTGTTGGGCTCTTTAACGGAGGAAGAGGACCAACAACTGCTGAAGTGGTGTGCCGACAATAAAAGAGAAAAGATATACAAATCAATATTGTCTTTAAATTCTGCACAATTATTTAATCGTTATCAAGAAGTTGATTCTGAGCAGCAGTGGGAAAATTTTCAAAGGCGCTTGTCAAGAAGAAAAAGTCGGTTTTGGCAACGTTTTTTGGGAGTTGCAGCCGGGGTCTGTCTGATTGTCGGAGTGACGTTTTTTTTACAGATGTATATGTCTTCATCTCCGTCTGAGCAGGTTATATCTATAGAAAATTATGGAGTGCAGTTAATAACTTCAAATGGTAGAGCATTGAATTTAACTGATCGGAGAAATCTGGATTTGCGTCAGGTGGAGGGCGATGTTGTTTTACGTAATGGCTCTTTGGAATATCGTAGCAATTCAAAGGAAGAGGCGCAAGGGAGCGGAAAAAATACGTTGGTGGTTCCCAAGGGAGCTTTTTACCATTTGATTCTTTCTGAAGGTACCAAAGTCTGGTTGAATTCAGATTCGAAAATCACTTATCCGATATCATTTGTCGGTGATGTTAGAGAGGTTGAACTGGAAGGAGAAGCTTATTTTGAAGTGGTAAGGGATGATAAAAAGCCTTTTTTTGTAAAGACCAAGTGTTTGCAGGTAAGGGTGTTGGGGACATGTTTTAATGTAAATGCTTATGGAGATAACGGAAAAGTTTACACCGCATTAGCGGAGGGAACTGTGGAAGTTTGCGATGTGAAAGATAAAAGCGCTTTGGTTTTAACGTCCGGTCAGGTGGCAGAACTTGATGTGCTTCACGGGCAGTCAAAAGTCAGGCTTTCGGAGATATCTTTGTATGAACAGTTGGCCTGGAAAGAGGGTATGTTTTGTTTTCGCAAGATGCCTTTGGTTGAGATTTTAAAGCAGATAGAAAGATATTATGACGTTCAATTTGTAGGATGGGAGAAAATCGGTGCAGAAGTTTTTTCAGGAGATATCTCCAGAAATGTGACATTGGAAGAATTGTTGGATGCGATTGAAATACAGACAGTCGGTTTGCATTTTGAAATTACAGGTAGAGTAGTATATGTAGTAGAAGGAAGAGATTAGGGTATATTCGGCCTTTCCCTAATCTCTTTACGCAAAGTGTTCAAGTGAACAAAAACATACAAATATAGTGAAAAAAAGAAGTTTAACGTTTTATTTTTGACAAAATGGGGAAAAAGTTTCGACGACTAGCAATGAGCATGCTCTTGCTGCTTGTTATAGCCGGACCAGGATATGGTTCTGTTATGTTGCAACAGCGGATTTCTTTAAAAATTTCCAATGTTGCTTTTGTTAAAGTGTTGGAGGAAATACGGAAACAGTCGGGCTACAATTTTATGTATAATGAACGTTATGTGGAAAATATAGATAATGTTTCTGTCAGTTTCGTTGATTGTACGTTGGAGGAGGCCATGCAAGAGGTGTTGCAGGGAACAGGTTTGAGCTATAAATTGCAGGGCAATATCATTATTTTACAGGAAGGGAAAGTTGAGCAGGAAAAATTCCGCAAATTGACGGGAGTCGTGAAGGATGAAACAGGCGCTGTTATTCCCGGTGCAACCGTTTTGATAAAGGGGACGTCTACCGGTTTGTCAACAGATATGGAGGGAAAATTTACGCTTGAACTACCCAAGGGTATCAGCGTATTGCAGGTGTCTTTTGTAGGTATGGAAACTCAGGATGTGAAAATTCCTGAACATACGGATAATATAACCATTATTATGCGTGCGCATGTCAGTGAATTGGAAGAAGTTGTTGTCAGTACCGGTTATACACAAACGACTAAAAAAAGAGCCTCCGGTTCTGTGGCTGTCGTAAATAAAGAGGTGTTTGAGAATAAAGCCATCCCTACCATGGACAAGTTGTTGCAGGGACAGATTGCCGGAGTTAATGTTACGGCCCGTTCGGGACGGCCGGGTGAAAGCGCAAAGATTCGTATCCGTGGAACCAATACTTTGACCGGTGATGCTGAACCTTTGTGGGTGGTGGATGGTGTGCCTTTGCAGAAAAATATTCCGGATATAGCCACCAACCAGATTAAAGCGGGAGATTTTAGCAGTATTTTTACAAACGGGGTGGCTGGAATTAATCCTAATGATATTGAGAATGTAACTATTTTGAAGGATGCTGCTGCAGCAGCAATTTATGGTTCGCGGGCTGCTGGGGGTGTTATTGTGGTTACCACTAAAAGCGGGAAGGCAGGGAGACTGTCCGTGAATTATTCTATGAATATGTCTGTAGTTATGAAGCCAAGCAGAGATGCCGGCCTGATGAATTCGCAAGAGAAATTGGCATGGGAGCAAGAGTTGTGGGATGAGTTTGCTGCTGCTAAGTATGCTGCCGGCGAGCGCTATCCGGTTGTTGGTATTATCGGAATGATCCGCTCCGGCAAGGAGGAATTTGCTCAAATGAGCGATGTGGAAAAGAATGCCTATATACAGAAACTGTCTCAAGTGAATACTGACTGGATGGATTTGTTATTTCGGACAGCTTTTTCACACAATCACTATCTGTCTTTTTCCGGTGGTCAGGAAAAAGTTACCTATTACGTGTCTATGGGATATTCGAAGGATAACGGAGCTGTGAAAAAAACAGATTATGAGCGTTATAGCTTGTCCGGGAAAATCAATGCCCGCCCAAGCGAACGTTTGAGTTTTCAGTTGGGTTTTGATTTGTCAAGACAAGAATCAACAGGACCAGCCAGTTCCGTAGATCCTTTTCAATATGCTTATTTTGCCAACCCTTATGAGCAGGCTTTTAACGAAGACGGTTCATATAAAGCCGATTATACTTATTTTAAGTTGGCAAAAAACAACGGGCAATTTGATCCGACAGTACCGCCTAACGGGTTTAATATATTGAGGGAGATGGATGAAACAAAAAGCGAGACGGATAATATTTCAATCTCATCGCGTTTTCAATTGGATTATACTTTTTTTAAGCAGTTGAAATTTTCCGGATTGGCATCTTATTCTTTTACAAACAATAAGGGAGACAGTTATTTAGGAAAAGAAACTTATGCCGCTTACATGGATCGTCTGTATTTTGATACTCAAGGTACAAGTACACGTACTTATGGCTCTATTTCACAAAGCAATGCGAATAATTCGAGCTATTTGTTGCGCGGTCAGTTAAGCTATTCTGATGTTTACAATGATATACATCGTCTGTCTGTTATTGGTGGTGCTGAAATCCGTGGAGAAAAAGCAGAAAGTATTTTTGAGAAACGGTATGGATATGATCCGGTGACCGGCAATTCGGCGATGCCTGTCCCTCAATCTCCAACGGGTACGGATAAAATAGATTACAGCGATATTGTTGCATATGCAGACATGGTCAATCAATTGTCGGGACAATCGATAGTTGAAAACCGCTTTGCATCGTTTTATGGAGCTTTAGATTATTCAGTATTTGATAAATATGTGTTGAATTTATCTTTTCGTACTGATGGCTCCAACAATTTCGGTAGCGAGGAACAGTTTAATCCGACCTGGTCTGTGGGTGCTGCCTGGCATGTCAGCGAGGAGAGTTTTATGGATGGTTTGCGCCAAATATTGAACCGTCTGTCTTTAAGAGTTGCAACGGGGTTTACCGGAAATATCAGCAAATCCGTAAAGCCGAACCTGATGATGGATTATAGTAAATATTTTCGAGTTGTAGGAGATGAAAGTTTTAGAATGGGTAGTATACGGAATGCGCCGAATCCTAATTTGCGGTGGGAGAAAACAAGAGATGTGAAAATCGCTCTGGATTTTGGTTTGTGGAATGAACGGGTAAGTGGTCTGGTGGAAGCTTATTGGCGGAAGAGCGTGGATTGTGTGACTTCTGTAACAGTCCCCGTGACAACCGGTTTCTTCTCACAGTCGTTTAATACTTCAGAAATAGAGAATAACGGTATAGAGGGGTCGTTGAGGGTTGCTGTTTTACGTGGTAAAGACTATAATTTGAGTGTTTCCGGTAATGTAGCCTGGAATCAAAACAAGTTGACGAAATATGAATCGCCTAATGGAGCTTTGACATTGGGAACGTATGTAGATTATCCGATGGAGTCGATTATGGCCGGTAAATATGAAGGTATCGATCCGGAGACGGGGCTCTATACTTTCGCTTTACGTCCGGATGCCGTTATAAATCAGGATTCTGATAAGGCTAAGGCAGATAACTATTACTATTATCTGGGAACAAGTATTGCTCCGATTACGGGAGGTGTGAATTTGACAGCATCGTATAAGAATTTTACGTTAAGTGTAGGAGGATCCTATGCTATTAATAGTAAGATTGTTGATAATATAGAGTCTCCTGCGGATTATACGCTCGCCGGAAGTGCTGGTAGCCGGAATGAGAGTATTCCGACATCCCGTAATGATTTGTATGTAAATCATCTGAATGTGCGTAGAGATGTGACAGATCGATGGACTCCAGAGAGAACAACCGGAGTGAAATATCCACGTTTGATTGATGCTTATGGAGAGACGTTGGGGTTTTATTTCGACCATCCGACAACTTCGGGCATAACAAGAGGTGCATTATTGGAAAATGTCTCGTATCTGAAGATAAACAATATTATGTTTGGATACAGTTTGCCATCAAAAGCTTTGAAGAAGATGCACATTTCATCTATGGGCTTCAGTTTGGCATTGAATAATTTCTTTACAGTAACAAAGTATTCAGGAATAGATCCCGAAGTTCCCGGAGCGACCTATCCGGTATCTCGTTCTGTAACTTTTGGTATTAATGTCGGATTTTAATAATTTATACAATATGGAACATTTTAAGATTATAATAATGGGATTATTGGCAGGAGGTTTGTTTTCCTGTAATAGTTATCTTGATTTGAAACCTTATGGACAAGTGATTCCTAAGACTCCTGATGAGTTTGCTTCATTGCTGAATTCAACTTTATATGAGATTGATTATGGTAGTGATAATAATATTATAGGCAATTCTACAACGATATTGAATTACGAATGTTTTGCGGATAATTTAGATGCTAATCTGACAAAATATCCTGCAGGTAACAGTTTGGCATTATATGTGGGCAATTCTTTGAATGGTATGCAGAATAAGTATAGGCAGCTCTATGAGAAAATTCGGGATTGTAATCTAATTATTGAAAATATGAAAGATGACAACTCAGAGTTGGGAAAGGATATTACTGCTGCATCCTATACTTTAAGAGGAGTGTGTTATTACAATTTGTTGCGTTGGTTTTGTGAACCTTATGATCGGAAAAATGTGGATGATCAGCTGGGACTTCCGTTGATTGATCATTTTGACATGGAAGCAAAGGTGAAGCGTTCAAATATGAAAGAGACAGTAAAGTTTATAGAAACGAGTTTGAAGGACGGATTGGCTTATAATATGCAGAACGATGTGTATCGTTTTGATGCGGATGTAGCTAAAGCTTATTTGGCCAAATTGTATTTTTGGACGCAGAATTGGAAGGAAGTAATCCCATTATGTGAGGAGTTGTTGGATAAATATCCTTTATTGTCGGGGGCAGATTATGTGAATATGGTGCAGGATTTATCTACAACAAAGACTAATATTTTAATCCGTTCGGCTATTTATCAAGGCATCAGTAGCGGCAGTGAAACTGAAATTACGACTTCAGTTGCTGCTCGCCCTGTAAGTAAGAAATTTATAGATTTATTTACTGAAAAAGAGGCTGATATCAGATATACACTTTCATTTAATGCAAAGCGTGAAGAGATGAAGCGTTTGAGAGGTCGGGTGAGGATTGCTGAAATGGTATTAATGATGGCTGAAGCTTATGCCCATCAGGATGATACAAAAAATGCTCTGAAATATTTGAATCTGTTGAGATCGCATCGTATTTCGCCCTATGTTCCTTATACTGAGGCTAGTCTGCCGGATGTTGATGCTGAATCGTTGTTGAAAACAGATGCAACAGGTAAACCGTTGACTAAGTTGATGTGGACAATCCTTTCGGAGCGACAGAAAGAACTTTTTATGGAAGGTGATCGTTGGTTTGAATTGAAGCGGAACGGGCGACCGGAATTTTGGGTGTCGGCAAATGGTTTGAAATATACTACACTAAAATTCATGTATACAGCTCCTATTATGCAGGCAGATGTTGAATTGGTACCCGGTATGCAGCAGAATCCAGGTTATGAACTTTAAAAATTGAAGATTATGAAGACAAAATATATAATAGGAATGATGCTTCTTTTTTGTAGTTGTGAAAAAGAAAATGAGGTGCCACCCTATCAGAAGACTCTTAACTCCAGTTATGTGATGCCGAAGCCGGTAGCATTGACGGCAGAGGAAAGAACATGGCTGAATGATTTGAGAGAGGAATATAACAATGCAATTAAAGACCAATAACATATTAATTATTAAAAATCAGGATTTATGAAAAAGGTAATGTATTTAGTAGCATTCTTGATGAGTGCGGTTTGGGTGTTCTCTTCTTGTAGCGATGATGATGATTCTACAACAAAACCCGGAGATGAATCGTCTACTACGGCAGAACAGATTATCTATTCTTTTGTGAAGGAAACGGATGCGTTGAGTGGTGAGGTTGTTGTGGGTATTGAGTTGAAGAATATGGACGGTACGAATTATATAGCAAAAGAGGCGATTCATTTGGCATTTGTATTTGCAGAAACTTCGACAGCAGTATTGAATACACACTTTACTGTTGAAGATAATGTAACTGAATTTGTTGTGCCCAAAGGAAAACGGAATGCAACGATTAAATTGAAGTATGTTGCATTGGAAGAGGGTAAAGACCTTATTGAGATGAAAATCAATGCCGCTGAGAATTTTGTGGCAGGTAATTATGATAAGATTAAAATCAAGATTTATGGTCCGACAACTGTAGGTAAGTTGTTTGGTAAATGGGTGTTCAAAGAAACAACGAGCTTTGATGATATTAAAACAAATTATGAAGGAGCAACAGAACCGAGTGATTTTGTGAATATGCCGGTAAATAATTCGAATCTGGATACATTGGAGTTTGTTTCTGGAGATAAGGATATGTTGAAATTGCATGTAGCCGGAGATATGAAGAATTATTTCAGGGATTGTGATGTCGTTTACCTTGAAGATAGAACTGTACAAGATCCATATAATGGCGAACGAAAAACATATTCTTATATTGAATTCAGTAAAGTAAATGAGAAATTTTCAGCAACTACTATAGAGGAGAGAAAAGCAGAAGTGGCTGTGCGTATTTTGGAGGATGGAACTTTGGAAGTGATGGTGTTTGATTATGCTCCGGTTGACTTCTTCCAAGGTATATTATCCGTAATGGAAACTATGGAATATACTCCGATTATTTATACTTTCACCAAAGTAGAGGAATGATGAAATTGTGGATATATTTAGTAAGTATTGCATGCCTTATGGCATGCAATACGAGTATAAAGAAAGAGGTATCGCTTTGCGGACAGATAAAAAATCCGTTGGGTAAAAATGTAGTGCTTGATGTATGTGGGCAGGATTCTGTGTTTGAGGCTTCTTTGGATGCTGGAGGACGTTTTGTATTTAAAGTGGAGATTCCTGACGGTAAATATGTGCGTTTGTTAAATGGCAAGGCAGCATTTCCTCTTTATTTGGCTCCCGGAATGGAGATAGAATTGGAGATGGATGCTCAGAAAGTGAAAGAAGGTAATTATACATCAGTGATATTTGGCAAGGGAAGTAACAAAGAGACACAGATGATGGCTCATTATTATGAGCATCAGTGGTTTCCGTCATCTCAAGAGATGTTTTCGCAAGAGCCTGTTGATTACCGTAAATTGCTGGAAGCAGTTGTAAACCATAACGATAGTATTATTGATGTCTTTTTGAAAAAGGATGCGGGAAAATATGATCAAAAATTTGTTGAATTGTTTAAGTTGCAGGTAAAAGTTCCTTTGGCAGTATCCTGCTTTTATTATCCTACATATCATAGTTTGTTGGTGCAGGGGAATGCTGCGGAACAGCCGGAGTATATCGATGTCTTTGATACAATGTTGCCCAAGAACAATCGTGAGATATATAACAACGTATATCGTTATAAGACTTATGAAGTGGCGTATTGGAATCATATAGTGGCAGAATCATTGGCAGACGTTGCAGAAGAGGATATTGTGAATGTCTATTTTGACAAATTGAAAGAATTGAATGTATTGCCGGAAATAAGAAGAGATGCCGCCAGGATTTTTTTCACGCAGGAAGTGACAGGTTTGTCACAGATAGAAAAGGATTTGATTAAAAAGCGGATAGAAGAATTGGAAGAGTGATTTTTAGATGTATTTTTCTTTGCGGGAATGCGTTGTTTCTTTCTTTCTTTTGATTATCTTTGTCGCTCCTATCGGGTATAGGAGAGTATTAATTTTTTAAATTAAAAAAATGGCAACAAAAATCAGATTAGCGAGACACGGACGTAAAGGTCGTCCATTCTATCATGTAGTGATAGCAGATAGTAGAGCACCACGCGATGGTAAATACATTGAAAAAGTGGGAACTTACAATCCTAACACAAATCCGGCTACTATCGATCTCAATTTTGACAGAGCTTTATATTGGTTGATGAACGGTGCACAGCCGACTGATACTGCATCAAGAATTCTGTCTTACAAAGGCGTTCTTTTGAAAAAACACTTGTTGGAAGGTGTGAAGAAGGGTGCTTTTGATGAAGCTGCTGCTGAAGCTAAATTCGAGGCTTGGATGAAGGAAAAAGAAGCTAAAGTTCAGGCTAAGATTCAGAAACTGGCTCAGGCTGGTGACGCTGCTGCTAAGGCTCGTTTGGAAGCTGAGGCTAAAGTGCGTGCTGCAAAAGAAGAAGTGATTGCAAAGAAAAAAGCTGAATTGGCTGCTGCTGAGGCTGCTAAAAAAGCAGAAGAAGCTGCTGCTGCTGAAGAAGCTGCTCCTGCTGCTGAGGCTGAAGCTCCTGCTGCAGAATAATTTTATTGCAATGATTACACGGGAAGATTGCATAAAAATCGGGGAGGTTAGTAAAACTCACAACCTGCAAGGTGCTGTGATTATAACAACTGATTGCGATCTGCTCGAACAATATGCAGACGAACCGGTGTTTCTTCTTTTGGAGGGAGCACCGGTTCCCTTTTTTATTGCGGAGGACGGTTTAACTGTCCGTAATCATACTTCTTATATCGTAAAGTTTGATTATGTGAATTCTCTAGCTAAGGCAGAGAGGCTTGTGGGATGTGAAGTGTTGATAGAAAAGGAGCTTCTGGAAGATGAGGATATGGAGAACGTGGGGTATGATGTTTATGATTTGATTGAATTGGAAGTGAGAGATGAGGTGAGTGGCGCTGCGGGACGAGTGGTGGATGTTGCGGATTATTCCGGTAATGTCGTTTTGACAATTTCTATTTTAGGCAAGGAGATTCTCTTGCCGCTTTCTGAAATGTATGTACATGGGGTGGATTTTGAACAAGGACTTGTGGATGTGCATATACCAAGTGAATTAGCCGAATTGAATTGCGAGAAAAGAAAAGTGTTAAAAAACTTGGTTATTTAAATCTTAGTTTTTATTAAGTGCCTGTTTTGTAACTTTTTATATTGTTATTAATCAATGTATTGTGTTGTTGAAATGGACAATTTTTGTAAAAATGATGTTTTGAAAGTTGACAATATGGAATGTTTTTTACTTATCTTTGTAAGAGGAAAAAATCAAACATCAAATAATATAACACGCTATGAATGAACAGTTAAACAAAGAGCGGCAGACTTATACGCAAGAAGAGGCCTTTCAGAGTTCATTGAATTATTTCAAGGGAGATGAATTGGCAGCTCGTGTGTGGGTGACAAAATATGCATTAAAAGATTCTTATGGTAATCTTTTTGAGAAAAAACCTGATGATATGCATCGTCGTTTGGCTAAAGAGATTGCACGTATCGAGTCTACTTATGCTAATCCCATGAGTGAGGATGCGATATTTGAAGTATTGCGCGATTTTAAATATATTGTTCCCCAAGGAGGACCGATGACAGGTATCGGGAATGATTTCCAGATAGCCTCTCTTTCCAATTGTTTTGTAATAGGTAATGAAGGACCTTCTGATTCATATGGTGGAGTGATGAAGATTGATCAGGAGCAGGTGCAGTTAATGAAGCGTCGTGGTGGGGTTGGTCATGACTTGTCTCATATTCGTCCCAAGGGTTCGCCCGTTAAAAACTCAGCATTGACATCTACCGGTATTGTGCCTTTTATGGAGCGTTATTCGAATTCAACTCGTGAAGTGGCTCAAGATGGACGTCGAGGAGCTTTGATGTTGAGTGTGTCAATAAATCATCCTGATTCAGAGAGTTTTATTGATGCAAAAATGACAGAGGGCAAAGTTACCGGTGCCAATGTTTCTGTCAAGATTGATGATGAATTCATGAGAGCTGTTGTTGATGGTGAAAAATATGTGCAAAAGTATCCGATTTATTCGGAAGAACCTCAGTATAAAAAAGAGATAGATGCCAGACAGTTGTGGAATAAGATTGTTCACAATGCCTGGAAATCAGCAGAACCCGGTATTCTGTTTTGGGATACGATTATTCGGGAGAGTGTTCCGGATTGTTATGCAGATAAGGGATATCGTACTGTGTCGACCAATCCGTGTGGTGAAATTCCTCTTTGTCCTTATGATTCCTGTCGTTTGCTGGCCATTAATTTGTATTCATATGTTGAGAATCCGTTTACGAAGGGTACATTCTTCAATTTCCCTTTGTTTAAAAAACATGTGGCTATTGCGCAGCGGATTATGGATGATATTATTGATTTGGAGTTGGAGAAAATAGATGCTATTTTGGCAAAAATCCACTCAGATCCGGAAAGTGATGAGGTGAAAGGTGTTGAAATCCGCTTGTGGGAAAAGATAAAGCAGAAGGCTCGTGAAGGACGCCGTACGGGAGTAGGTATAACTGCAGAAGGTGATATGTTGGCTGCTTTAGGATTGCGTTATGGTAGTGACGAAGCTATCGATTTTGCAGTGGAGATTCAGAAGACCTTGGCGGTGGAGGCTTACCGTGCATCGGTGCATTTGGCAAAAGAACGTGGCAGTTTCTCGATTTTTGATGCAGCTCGGGAAGTGAACAATCCTTTTATACAGCGATTGAAGGAAGCAGATCCTGACATGTATGCGGGAATGGTGAAATATGGTCGTCGCAATATCGCTTGTCTGACAATTGCTCCGACAGGGACTACCAGCCTGATGACACAGACAACTTCCGGTATTGAGCCGGTTTTCCTGCCTGTATATAAGAGAAGAAGGAAAGTGAATCCTAACGATCAAAATGTACGTGTTGATTTTGTTGATGAATCTGGCGATAGTTATGAAGAGTTTGTCGTATTTCACCATAAGTTTGCCGAATGGATGATGGTTAATGGCTACAATATGACGAAACGTTATACAGATGAGGAGATTGATCAATTGGTGGCAGAATCTCCTTATTACAAGGCAACTTCTAATGATATAGACTGGGTGGCAAAAGTGCGTATGCAGGGTCAGGTTCAGAAATGGGTAGACCATTCCATTAGTGTGACGGTAAATCTGCCTTCGGATGTTACAGAAGAGTTGGTCGGTGAGTTATATGTAGAGGCTTGGAGAAGTGGCTGTAAGGGATGTACAGTATATCGAGATGGTTCTCGTGCAGGAGTTTTGGTTTCTAATAAAGATAAAAAAGAGTCTGTAACGAAAGAACTGCCTGCCAAACGTCCGATAGAGTTGGATGCAGATGTTGTACGCTTCCAGAATAATAAGGAGAAGTGGATTGCTTTCATTGGTCTGTATAATGGACGTCCTTATGAGATTTTTACCGGTATCGCAGATGATGAGGAAGGTATCATGTTGCCTAAAGCGGTTACTTCCGGAAAGATTGTAAAACATTATGATGCAGAAGGAAATTCTCGTTATGACTTCCAGTTCCAAAATAAACGAGGATTCAAGACAACTGTAGAAGGTCTGTCTTATAAGTTTGATAAAGAGTATTGGAACTATGCAAAGTTGATTTCAGGAGTTTTGCGTCATGGAATGCCGGTACATCAGGCTGTAGAGTTGGTAGCTTCAATGGAGTTTGATAATGAAAATATCAATACCTGGAAGAATGGTGTTGAAAGAGCCTTGAAGAAATATATCCCGAATGGAACTGAAGCTGCCGGTGAAAAATGTGAACAGTGTGGTTCTCCGGTAGTTTATCAGGAAGGATGTTTGATTTGTACAAACTGCGGAGCTTCAAAATGCGGATAGTAATAGAATAAGAAGCTGAAATCTGTAGGGAGTAGCAGGCTAAAGGCAGAGAAGATTGTTTATTCTGTCTTTAGCCTGTTTTTTTTGCTGTTTAGCATTCTTTTTTATTGTACTTTTGTATTCTTATTTGATATCAAATGCAGTTACATTACGGAATAGAGAATTTACATATAGATAATCCGGTCGTGACAATTGGAAGTTTCGATGGGGTACATAAGGGGCATGTTCAGGTGATTGCTTCTTTGAAAAGAGTTGCTGAGCGTTTACAAGGCGAAACGGTAATTATCAGTTTTGAGCCTCATCCGAGAGAGGTGCTTTATCCTTTGGAAAAGCGGCCTGGTATATTGACTACGTTGGATGAAAAAGTGGTTATTTTAGAGTCGTTGGGTGTGGCACATTTGATAATATTGCCATTTACTCATGCATTGGCAGAGTTGACGTATTCGGATTTTGTGCGTAATTTGTTAGTGGATAAGTTGGGTGTGAAGGGGTTGGTAATAGGGTATGACCATCGTTTTGGAAAAAACAGAGAAGGTACTTTTGATAAATTGAAGGTTTTGGCAGAGCAATATCACTTTTATCTGGAGCAGGAGGATGTGTATGAAGAACATGATATCAATATAAGTTCAACCAAGATTCGTAATGCTTTGCAAATAGGTGACATTACCCGTGTCAATGAATTTTTGGGATATGCATATTCGATATCCGGAATGGTAGTACAAGGAGACCATATTGGACGTCAAATGGGATTTCCGACTGCTAATATTAAATTGAAAGATGAACGGAAATTATTGCCTGCGGTAGGAGTGTATGCTGTGGAGGTTTTTGTTGTCGGGAAATTGTATCGAGGTATGTTGAACATAGGAGTCCGGCCTACGGTAAGTTGTAGTGGAGAGGTTAGGATAGAAGTACATATCTTTGATTTTACTGGGGATTTATATGGTAGCAATGTTCGGGTTGCTCTTGTTTCCCGTATTCGCGGAGAACGAAAATTTGACGGAAAGGAAGAACTCGCCGAACAATTGCAACGTGATAAGCAATCAGCATTGATGGTATTTAGAAACGGTATTGTACCATTAAATTGATACGGTTGGCATTACCGTATGTGTGATTGAAATTATTGCGATGTCCAAATACATATTCGATGCCAGTTGTTCCAAATTCAGTAAAATCCCACAATAAATTGGCAGCGGTATATTGCGTATATTTATAGGTATCACCGCTTAGGTCTGCTTGTTCTCCTAGGCGTGTGTAGCTATATGTGACAGTTGAATGGAGTACTTTATCCCAAAAGTGTTGGTAAGCGAAAAAAAATCCCCACATGGAAGGAGCTTTCAGTTTACCATTTTGGTTCGGATTAGGGATTAGGTCGAATCCTTGGCCTGCAATATCTTGGATGTAGTGTGCAATACCTTTGCCATATTCTCCTTGTAGCATGAAGCAATTTTTAGTATTTAAATTGATCTTGCTACTGGCCATAACTCCCCAGCCGTTGCGTATGCGATCTTTTTTATGCAACAAGTCGTGGTAACTGATGTTTCTTAGAATTCCTCCTAGTTGTATATGGCTTTTGTTTAAAAAAATATACTGAATGGTTAGTGGTATATCCGGCACTTTTTGTTGTATTTCTTCGATGTATTTGTTCGTGGTATAGGATGTGGCAGCATATTCCAAGGCAAGTGCTGTCTGCCAGTGATTGCCCCATTTATGAGTGTAGCGCAGCATGGGTTGGCGTACTTCAAGAGCACTGCCCGGTCCTTCGCCGTCAATGGTTGTCGGTACGGTTGCCATGTCGCAGAATGTACTCCAGGTTTGTCCTAATGTGAAGCCTCGGAATTGTATGAAGGCTTGACAGAGGCGTGCCGTGTTGTGTGCACCTTGAAAGTCCATTTCCAGATAGGTCACGATTCGTCCTATTTCAGTGTCGCCCAATAGTTTGAAAAACAGGCGGGATTGGTTGACAGCCATACCGTAGCTACAGCCTTTTTGATGTCCCTTTGGTGCAATTTTACTGGTAATAAAGCTATTGTGATTGTTTAATCCATTAAAATCGTAGGCTCCGGTTAATTGGACATATCCACCGACTCCAAAGAGAAAATGTTGATCTTCATCAAAAAAAATGAAGCGAGGTGCTGCGGGATCATTATGTTTTAATGGGAATGCATCTCGCATAATGATGTAGAAACTGTTGGTATCCCGATTTTGGGAAACAGATACGACGCTGACTTTTTGCGCTTGGGTTGTGAGATTGATACATATCAATCCGAACAATAGAATTGAAAATATTTTACTCATACTTTTTATATGTTAGTTTGGATGTGTGTACGAGTAAAATATAAAAAGGTGACATTTTACTATAAAAAAAGCCCTATCCTGATGATGCAAGATAGGGCAGAGAGGTATATGATGTTTTTACATCAATTGCTGTAAGAGTGTGCGTAAATCACATTTTTCTCTTAAAATTCCAGACAGACTGTCTATTGAAACGCGCTCTTGTTCCATGGTATCGCGGTCACGGATGGTAACAGCATTATCTTCTAATGTCTGATGGTCGATTGTGATGCAATAGGGGGTTCCGATAGCATCCTGACGGCGGTAGCGTTTACCGATAGAGTCTTTTTCGTCGTATTGGCAGTTGAAATCGAATTTGAGCATATTCATGATTTCCTGAGCTTTTTCTGGCAGACCATCTTTTTTTACTAATGGCATAATGGCCATTTTGACAGGAGCTAATGCTGCAGGTAATCGTAATACAACGCGAGAATCTTTTTTGCCGTCTTTGCTTAAGTCCTCTTCACAATAGGCTGCTGACATGATTTGCAAGAACATACGGTCTACACCAATAGATGTTTCAATAACGTATGGCACATAGGATTCATTTAATTCTGTATCAAAATACTGAATTTTTTTACCAGAGAACTTTTGGTGTTGCGATAAGTCGAAATCTGTACGGGAATGAATACCTTCCACTTCTTTGAACCCGAATGGGAATCGATATTCTATATCAGTTGCGGCATTTGCATAATGAGCTAATTTTTCATGGTCGTGAAAACGATAATTTTCTTCGCCGAAGCCTAGTAACTGATGCCATTTCATACGAGTTATCTTCCATTTTTTGAACCAATCAAGTTCAGAACCGGGGCGTACAAAGAATTGCATTTCCATTTGTTCGAATTCGCGCATACGGAAAATAAATTGACGTGCAACAATTTCATTACGGAAAGCTTTACCGATTTGTGCAATACCGAAAGGAATTTTCATTCGTCCGGTTTTCTGTACGTTTAAGAAATTTACAAAAATACCTTGTGCAGTTTCTGGACGCAGGTATACTTTGTTTGCTCCTTCTGCAGTAGAGCCCATTTCTGTTGCAAACATCAAGTTGAATTGACGTACTTCTGTCCAATTGCAAGTACCTGAAATAGGACATACAATTTTTTCATCCAAGATGATCTGACGTACTTCGTTCAAGTCGTTGGCATTTAGAGCTACACTCATGCGTTCGTGTAGAGCATCTCTTTTACGGATGTGTTCTAATATTTGCGGATTGGTTTGACGGAATAATGCTTCATCAAATTTTTCTCCAAATCGTTTACGTGCTTTTTCAACGTCTTTCTCGATTTTTTCATCATACTTGGCAATTTGGTCTTCAATGAGAACATCTGCCCGGTATCTTTTTTTTGAGTCTTTGTTGTCAATTAATGGGTCATTGAAAGCATCTACGTGACCTGAAGCTTTCCAAATTGTCGGGTGCATGAAAATGGCAGAATCAATGCCTACTATGTTTTCGTGTAAGCGGACCATTGATTCCCACCAATAGCGTTTGATATTGTTTTTTAATTCAACTCCATTCTGCCCATAGTCGTATACAGCACCCAGTCCATCATAAATATCTGATGACGGAAATACAAAGCCATACTCTTTACAGTGAGCTACTAATTTCTTGAATACATCTTCCTGTGCCATGATATAGTTTGTTTTTTTTGTTTGCAAAAATAGTATATATTAATGACAATGAAGAATAAGCTTGAAAGCTTATTCTTCGTGTCCTATTTCTTTGATTGCTTGTGTTACATTAATAGCATAATCACCGATTTTTTCACACTCTGAGAACATGTCGTTGTATAGGATTCCGGTAGGATAATCATACCGCTTTTCTTCAATGGCAATTAAATGTTCTTGTTTTAAGATGGTACGATAATCGTTGATAGCTTGTTCTAATTCGTATGCTTTTTTTGCTGTTACTTCTTTGTATTCTTGATTAAGGTTGTTGCACATTGTAGTCAAGGTGTCTTCTACTAACGCAAACATGTGTTTTAGTTTGTTGGTTAGTTCTTCCGGGAAAATGACATTCTGGTCGTTTCGGCGATTAATTGCTTTGGCCAGGTTGAGAGACGAGTCTGCAATACTTTCAATTTCAGAAACAACTTTAAACATAGCACGAATACGTTGAGAGTTTTCTGTTGTCATCTTAGATTCGGAAACTTTAGTCAGATAGTTTGCAATTTCAACTTCGACATTGTCACTTTCATCTTCCATCTTTACTAGATTTTCAAATTTCTTTTCGAAATCTTTACTGGGAAGTTCAAGACATTCTGTTACTTGATGAAACATGTCCTTGGTGTTTTTCCCATAGAGAATGATTTCTTGTTTTGCTTGAAAGAGCGATGTGTCTGGGGTTGATAGAAGTCCGATTTTGATATGTTTTAATTTGAAAGCATCATTTCCTGTTTCTTGAGCCGGAATAATTTTGGTCGCAAAACGTGCAATTAGTTTTGTAAACCATATTAGTATTAAGACATTGGAAATATTGAATGCCGTGTGAAAGAGTGATAGAGCCATCGGTACAGCTTCTACACTTGTTTCTGGATTTCCGATGCCCATAGCAACGCTTAATGCTTCAATCCAACCTAAAAATAAGGGGAAGATGGATAATACCCATATTACTCCAAAAACGTTAAACAGGAAATGGGCGAATGCTGCTCTTTTGGCTGTTGAATTTGCAACCATTGCGGCAAGATTGGCTGTTACTGTAGTTCCGATATTTTCACCTAGAACCATAGAAGCTGCAATTTCAAAGTTTATCCAGCCATTGGCGCACATGACAAGTGTCAGAGCCATGGTTGCAGAGGATGATTGTATGAGAATCGTTAGGACTGTACCTATTAACATGAATAATATATAAGAGGCATAACCCATATCTGCATATTCCTGGAGGAAAGTAAACATTTCAGGATTTTCATCCAGATTCGGCATAGAGTTCTTTAAAAATTCCAATCCGATGAATAATAGACCGAATCCTATAATCAATTCTCCCCAATTCTTTCTGGAGCGTTTATTAGAGAATAGTAAAGGAAGGCATAAACCTATCATAGGCAAGGATATTTCGGCCATGCTGACTTTAAATCCAAGAATTGAGATTAACCAAGCAGTGACAGTCGTTCCGACGTTTGCTCCCATGATTACCCCAATGGATTCAACAAGACTTAAGAGCCCAGCATTCACAAAGCTGACAACCATAACAGTTGTTGCTGAGCTACTTTGGATTATTGCTGTAATAAGGATACCGGTGATAACGCCTTTTACCCGGTTGGAAGTCATGGCTGATAGTATATGACGCATACGCTCGCCTGCTACTTTTTGGAGAGCTTCACTCATCAGTTTCATACCGTAGAGAAAAACTCCTAAAGAGCCAATCAGTTTAAGAAAATCAAATAGTCCGTACTCCATGTGTTGGTTTTATTGTTTTGAATTTATAATTTGGTTTACTTAATTATTGTGTCCTATTTCTTTCATTGCTTCTGTGACATTAATCGTATAGTCTCCAATTTTTTCACATTCTGCAAATATGTCAGTATACAGAATACCTATTGAATAGTCATAGTTTTTTTCTTCAATGGCAATCAAATGTTCTTGTTGTAAAAGCGTACGGTAATTGTTGATAGCTTGCTCTATTTCGTATGCTTTTTTGGGATTGACATCTTTATATTCTAGAGTTAAATTGTGGCACATCATTTCGATGGAATTTTCAACCAATGAAAACATGTGAAACAGTTTTGTATGTAAAGTTTCAGGGAATACCACACCTTGGTTATTGCGCCGCATAATTGCTTTTGCTACATTCAGTATAGAATCTGCTACACTCTCGATTTCTGATACAATTTTGAACATAGCGCGGACGCGTTGAGAATTCTCTGTCGTTAAACGAGATTCGGAAACTTTAGTCAGATAGTCTGCGATATCTACCTCTACTTGGTCGCTCTCATCTTCCATGAGTTGCAATTTATCGAATTCTTTTTCATAATCACTTTTTGACATTTCAAATGCTTGAAGCATGCGCTTGAACATGGAAAAAGTATTTTGTGCATAGAGTGTGATTTCTTGTTTTGCTTGGAATAGTGATGCATCTGGGGTTGACAATAAGCCAATTTTTATATGTTTTAAAGTAAAAGAATCATCACCTGGTTTTAGGGGTAGAATACGACTGACAATTTTAGCTAATATTTTAGTGAACCAAATAAGCATCAATACATTTATTCCTTTTGCTAACGTATTGAACAATGATAAAACTAAGGGCATTGCTGCGTGGATAGAGGTTAGTACGCTGGCTCTTTCTTCAGGATTGAATGTTGAATTTAAAAGTTCAGGGTCAGAATAAATAGGGTTGTAATGAGAGAGATGCAAAGTAACAGAAAGATCTCCAATAAAATGTAGGAATGGATTAAAAATGAAAAACAGCCAAATTACTCCGAATACATTAATGGTAAAGTGGGCTAAAGCAGCACGTTTAGCTTGAACATTGGCAACTGCTGCTGCTAAATTAGCTGTAATTGTTGTTCCGATATTTTCGCCCATAATCATTGCCGCTGCGTCTTCGTAACCAATCCAGCCTTTGGCGCAAATGACGAGAGTTAGAGCCACGGTTGCTGATGACGACTGGAAAATTGTGGTCAAAACAGCACCAATTAATAAGAATATCATCCATGAACGGAATCCTAGGTTGCTGATGTTTTGGATGAAGTCACCGACTCCGGGATAATCTTGAAGATTGGTTGGCATAGCTTCTTGTAGAAATCGTAATGCAAGAAATAGCAATCCAAATCCTACAAACATTTCTCCCCAGTTTTTACGAGAGCGTTTTTGTGAAAATAATAGGGGGAGTGTGCAGCCGATAATAGGAAGAGCTAGGTCGCTCATGCTGAATTTTCCCAATCCAAGAACAGCAACGAGCCAGCTTGTAATTGTGGTCCCAACATTAGCTCCTAATATTACTCCAATGGAACCTACAAGATCCAATAGTCCAGCGTTAACAAAACTAACAACCATTACTGTTGTTGCTGAAGAACTTTGAATGAGAGCAGTTATAAATACTCCTGTTAATACACCTGTAAAGCGGTTTGCGGTCATTGCGGTTAATATCTGTCGCATTTTATTACCGGCAAGCTTCTGTAGAGATTCACTCATAAGTTTCATTCCATAAAGGAATAAAGCCAATGAGCCGATGAGCTTTAGTAACTCAAAGAGGCCATAATCCATCTCAGTTGATTTTAGTTTATATTTCAGAGTGTAAAATTAGGAAACTCCAAGCAGTTACGAAAGTATTACATTAATAAATTTTAGAAAACAATGAAAGGGTATCAACAATACAAATGTCGGTACCCTTTCATCTTCTGATAATTGGCAGGTTTTATTGAACTACTTCATAGGTGAAGATTCGTGCTTCATTTTCTGTTGATAATGATAAATTTGTTAAATATCCATCATTATCTGTTGAGCCTTCAATATGTATACCTTCTTCACTGCCAGTTAGATAATATTTTTCTGGAATATTCTTGGAATTTCTACCTGTCAATCCCAGAAAACCAGCATACTTAATAAAAGTATCATCTGTTAATAGTAATGGCACATTGACTCCGTAAGCATATTGAGTGCCGTATTCAAATGGTATATTGCTTCCATAAGTCATGATGTCTTTTAAGTTGTAGTCGCTATATGTGGCTTCCCAAATGGGCTCTTGGGTACCAGCCTCTGTTATTTGTGTTAAATAACCTTCGTTGTAAGTCCATTCATAAACATATGATTCGTCCCAAACATCTAAGACTGTACAGGTTTCCACCTGATTGTTTTTCACTTCAAAAGTGATGGATGAATATTCGATTGAATTATGAACCACGACTTTAATTTGATTAACTGTGTTGTATTCAAATGTGGTTGTTGTTGCTTTTTCGCCGACAATCTCTCCTTCTTCTTCAGTATATTCAATAATTTTAGTCAGTCGTCCTTGTGTATCATATATTAATTCGGAAATATTTTGTTTAGGTGCAATCCAAATACTGTCTGTAGGTCCCCAAGGCTCTTCTTCTGACCAGGCTGTGTATTCCCAATATCCGGCAACAGGTATCATTATACTGTTTAGTCGTTTTATGAGAAGTGCCACTGCTTTGATTTCAGATTTCCATTCTCCGCCATCTTGTGTGAGTACGATGGTATAAAAGGCTTGGCTTTTTAAATTGGAAGGTACATGACAAGTCAGACCATTTTCTGTACTGATTATTTCTAGAGCTTCAGACCGTTTCCCATTAATATCTTCTAAATAAACCTTGGCTGTAGAGTTAAAGCCTTCGCCTTGGATAGTCATATTTTGTCCCATATGTAATTCTGTCGGATAGACAAGGTTTTTTATGGGATTACTCATAGCAAGCAGAGTGATTTCTCCTAGGGGCCATGTCCCGTTTTGTTTTAAAATGATGGTGTATTTACCTGGAGTTAGCTCTGTTGGAACTTTAAATTGAATGCCAGTAGCCGTAAATTCTAGATCCTTTACATGGATTTCTTCTTCATTCTCATTTCTAAAATAAATTTGAGTTGATGTTTTGTCAAATCCCGAACCGTTGATTGTGAAAATATCTCCAATTGACGCCATGCTATTCATGACAACATCGGTTAAAGGAGTTTGTGGACTATCATTTTCATCGGAGCAAGCTGTAAATCCTAAAATAGAACTTACCATAAATAGTATTAACCATAATTTATTCATAATATAAAATTTAATAGGTTTATAATTAGTAGTTTTAATGTTGATTCCTTGATTTGATTACTAAGTCTATACAGGTTGCGCTTTTAAAGAATTTTTGAGCGAATGTTTTAACGTCTTTCCCTTTAATTTTATTTATAACATTGTCAAAAAATTCTGGTGCATCCATGGTTTTGCCGGTCTTGTTATAAAATTGTAAGTTATCAGTCCAAAATCCGATGGTATTATAGCTTGTTTCTCGTATAGCTTTTTCTTCTTTTTTAATGGCTAGAATGTAGTCCTCTGTCTCTTCATCCGAAATACCATTTTGTATGAACTGTTGAATTTGTTCATGTACAAGAGCTCTCATTTGAGGACCTTTGGCTAGTTCTGTAGCAAATCGGATGAATATTTCCTGTTTGTATGGATGGATATTGACTCCACCTTGTACTTGTACGGCATAAGCAGCGCCTTCATTTCCACGAATTCTTTCCATTAGTTTGTGTTGTAAATACATACGTATGATTCGCATGCAAATAGCTTCACTTGGTTTGGTTTTTAGATGATTTTCGTATTCAATGCTAACCATATACTTGGCATCTGGAATACCAACTTCTACGTCTTGGGTAATATTACCTTGTCGGTCATATTGGTGTTCAATAGCTGTTTCTGTATTATATGTTGATGGTAAGGACGCAATATATCGTGTGATTAGCCTACGGGCATTTTCTTTACTGATATCTCCGACTAAATAGAAGGTGAAATCTGATGCATTTTGAAAGCGTTCTTGGAATATTTCTGTCATTCTATTATAATTCATAGCTTTATAATAGTTTGAATCTTTTTTCCACAGACGGGGACTGTTGACTCGTCTTATTCCTGAAATTGTTTCACGGATGGAGTCATTGACGGTTGGGCGGGCATTGCTTTGAGTCATTTCATTGATGGCAACAAAGCGCTCGAACAGAACCGTGTCAAAACGAGGCTTTTGTAAAGTTAAATATAGATATTGGAAAGCATTGTCAGCATTCTCGGATGGTGCAGAAATACCAATGCTTTCAGAACGCTCTTCCAAGGTGAGATGCATATTAATATTTTGTTGTTGGGCCCAAAAACTAATACTTTTACCATCGTATTTATAGACACCGCTTTGTTGTGCTAATGCTGTTAAAGCATCTGCAGATGGGAGGTCTTCTGCTTTTAATAAAGAGCGACCTCCTTTGCTGCCTGCTAAAAGGTTGAATAATCCTTTGTTACCATCTGTATATTTATAATATACTTTGGCTCCATTGGAGAGGGTCCATTCTTCTGCATCCAACGTTTTTATCTGTTTACTTTTCACAATTTGCCCTTCAGGAAGATTGAAATCAATCAAGTTCTCTAGTTCATTGATTGTTGCAGTTTGAATAAGCTGGGGATTATTTGCAGTTTTGTGAGATTCTTGTATCATACTAATGATCTCATTTGATACTGGGAATGGATAATTTACATCATTCCCTTGCATAAGAAATGCCCAGTTATTGTTATTGTTATACCATTGTGCAATCCATGTTTGGAAGGTTGAAGCAGATAAAGTATCAAGAACTTGAAGTGTAGTTTCTAGTTTTTCTTTGACAGAACATAGCGGATAATGTAATAAGAAGTTGTCCTTGAATATCTGTAAATATACATTATTCGGGATATGTTCTGTTTGCTGCAAATTTTCTCTGACGTTATTCTGGTAGTTTACAAACATGGGTTTAAGAATTTCGTCAGTGAAACCATATTGATGTATTGAGGCAATTTGATTAAGAAGTTGTTGTAATGCTTCTTTCTCTTTACCTGGCAAAGAAACTAGAGCGATATTCAAGTTGTCATAGTTACGTACAAGGTCTTTTAATACAACCCCGGCTGTGAGGATGTATGATTCACCGGCTTCAACATATTCAGCTAAAAATCCTCTCATGATTTCATTATAGAAGTCTCGTAAGAGTATCTCTCGTATCATCTCTTCTGTTGTCGGTTTTTCTATTTCACGGAAGCGTTTGACCAACATGACTGATTGATTTGGAATATCCTTGTCAATGAGCTTAGCATACAAAGGACTCGTATTGTCTTCTATACTATAAACCAGGCGGGGTTTGGGATTTTCTCTTTTGGGTATAGGAATGAACAGCTCTTTGACTTTTTTCTCCGTTTTTTCAACATTAATGTCTCCTATGATGATGACAGCTTGCTGATCTGGACGATAAAAATCTTGGTAGTAGCTTTTTAATTGTTCTGGGCTAAAGTCTCTGACAACCTCAACACTACCGATAATATTGTGTGTCGCATATTTACTGTGGTTGTATAGATATGGTTCTGCTAATCCCTGCATTCTTTTGGAAAGAGTCATGCGTAATCTGCGTTCTTCTCGAATCACTTTGCGCTCTTGATCCATATCTTCTGGTTTAAGTGTCAGAAAACCGGACCAATCTCTTAATGCTAAGATACATGAATCAACGACCTCTTGTGTTGCGACAGGAATGTTGTTGATATTGTATATCGTTTCGTCATACCCAGTATTTGCATTAAAGGTATTGATTCCATGTCTTTGCAAAAAAGCCGGAATACCTTCAGGAAAACTGGTTGTTGCATGAAATGCCATGTGTTCTAATACATGCGCCAACCCATTTTGATCTGCATTTTCCATTAAAGCTCCAACGTTTTGAACTAAATAAAAGTCTGCAGCCCCTGGATTTTGCGTTGTCTGTTGGATATAGTATGTCAGTCCATTAGGTAATTTACCATGCTTGAATTGAGTGCTTTTGTTTTGGGCATGACTCATGGAGCAAAAACAACTCAGAAGTATAATAATAATGGTTAGTTTTTTCATAGTGAGTTTAATCTACTTTGAATCATTTGTTGTAATCTCAGCATCATGGCCTTGTCTTCTATGCTTGCACTAGTGACGAAAGCCTGATTAAAGCATTGTTTTGCTTTTACAGCATTATCAGTTTCTTTATAACAATCTCCTAAAATGCAGAGTACACGAGTCCTTACTTGGGGGGACATTTGTGGAAATGTTAAAGCCTTTTCTAGCCACGGAATTACTTTCGGATAAGCGGATTCGGGAATTTTCCCTTGATAAAGAGAGAAAAGATCTTCTACTGGCATTGTATAGTTGTTGGCTGTTGTTACACCTTCAGCTCCTTCAAAGTACTTGTTCATCTTTTCGAAGAATATATCTGTATTTTTACGGAATAAGTTGTAGTAGCCGTCTGCAAGTAGGGAAATAGCTTCAAATGATGTTAGGTTGCCGAACGGAATATTGCCATATATGATTTTTAAATCTCCGTTTACACGTTCTAATTCTTGTTTATATTCAGCTTTCCCTTCGCGACATAACGAAATGATGTAGCTGTTGAATAAGCCGACCAAATATTTATTGACTTGTGCTTTGCCTACTTTCTCTGCATATAAAGGATAATTGGCGACTAAGGCATCAAATATGGGATCGTTTTTCGTCTTTTTACCATGGAACATGGTCAAAAGGATGAAGTCATCAGGATTTGCCATGTTGGCGATTGTTTTAGTCTGTAAATATTCATCGAAGATGGCTTCTATACGAGTAGACCATTTTTCCCGTTCATATCCTTGTTGTGTATTGATAAATGAAGGAGCTTGTGCCAAAAATTCTTGTCTGAGCTCAAGATTTTTCTTGTCTTTTTTTAGTTTTGTATATAGTTGTTCAAAGCTAAGTGCATCTCCTGCAGCTACCATTGCTTCGTGTACAAAATTTGCAGGGGCGGTTGCTCCGTTAAGTGTACGTAAAACTTCGCCTTTGTTGTTAATGAATAACATGGTTGGCAACGCATTTACTTGGTACTTTTGTACAATCTCTTTATTTTCTGGAGTTTCTACATTTATCTTGAGGCAGATGAAACGTTCATTGAAGTAGTCGCCTACTTCTGGTAAAGCAAATACTTCTTTTTCCATGATTTTGCATGGTTCGCACCAATCAGCATAGAAATCAAGAAACAGATTTTTTTTCTCTTTTTTTGCATTAGCCAAGGCATCTTGGAATTGCTTGTCAGAAAATGTAATCTGTGCTGTCGTCGGTGAATATATACCAATCAGCAATATTATAAGATAGAAATATACGAATTTCATAGCAAGGTTTATTATTCTAATATGAACGTAAAGATATCTTCAAGTATGGCAGAATGTCCTTCATTTTCAACCTTTAATGATATGACATATAAGCCTTCAGGTGCATCGATTTTGGCGTCTACATACATTCGGCCTCCTCCAAGAATGGTTAGGTGTTCTGCAAAATTATTGGCAGCTTCTGTTCCATTGGGTGTTTTGATTTCTGCAAGCGAATAAATAAGAGGTTGTGTTCCTAAAATTTGTTCTAACTGAGCAGTTGTCCAAGGAACAGCTTTTTCTATCTGTGTCTTGAGTTGGGAGATTTCATCCCTAATTGTGTATGGGTCTGGAAGATTTTGATTATAGCATTGATTCGTTATAGTACTTTTATTGTTTCGGATAGCTTTTTCAACCTCCCATACAACCGTGTCTTTGTAATGGATGTATTTTTTTTCATACTCTTCCATTAACTTTTGATAGTATGGTTTTTCTGCATCAGAAGCGTTTTTATACTGTTGTCTTATTTTTTCGAATTCTTCATACATTTCTATGCGTATTTTTTCTTTTTCAGCATAGTCGATTTCCAGAGAATCAGTTTCTTCCAATAAAGTGATAATGTTTGCAGGGTAAGTGTCAAACATATTCTCTAAATCAGTAATTTTCTTTTGTAGATTAGAGAAACGTATGATTCTTAAAGTGTCAATGGAAAAAGCTGCAGTATCTGTATATAGGTATCCTATATCAGGTTTATTACAGCCAAATAGGCAGATGCTTCCTAATAATATGATGATGTATAATAGTTTATTCATAATTCTTTTAGTTGTTGATGTTATCAAATATGAAATCGTAACCTAAAGCCTGTACTACACCATTATTTGTTTGAATGTCAGTGGAGTAGATGCGTAAATCGTTGGCAGCTCCGTCCATATGGAAGTACAAAGCAATTTCTCCAACATCTAAAATTCCCATATAAGGCTCTTGGTGGGTCCACATAAATAATTCTCCATCCAATGTTTGGGTTCTTATGCCACCGACTTCAGCTCCAGTGCTGGCAATTCTTTCTCCTCGCGGGATATTAGCCACCATTAAACGTTGTGGAATAATTAGTTTAGATAGCATTTTTTTGCAAAATGCTGGAGACATGTCGGTTACACGTTTCATCTTATTTTGTAGTAAATAGGTTTGAATACTAAGGTTGGTTACACCCAAGAATGTAATTTGTCCATATTCACTTTTCCCTTCGAATATATCTCTCATGCCGGCATGTTCTATCATGACCATGGTGGAGTCCCAGTCGTAGGGCTGTTTTTTGAAATAGTCCCACATGGAGCAATCATGGGTACCATTTGCTAATCCTCCGTCTTGGTAGTTCCATTTGGTACACGAGGATGCAATCCCTAGTAGTGAAATAAGGAAAATGCTTTTCAGTAAGTATGTTATTTTTTCCATTGCCAATATGTATTTTGTGTCATTAATGTATTTTTTGTGAATGCAGATGCATTGACTGGAGTGTAGAGTGCTCCGTTGAGAACATCCTGTTGGGTCAGTTTTTTGAACTCTCCCTGTAGGTATTCTCTGTAATATCCATTGCGGATAACATCGAAATAGAAATGACCTTCGCCGAATAGTTCTCTACGTCTTTCTTCAAATATTTCACGGCGTAAATCATGTGCTTGTGAATTGTCGTAGTTCGGTAATTCTGCGCGATTACGTATTTTGTTCAAGTCGTCTATGGCATCTGCGCGATTTAAACGGGCACGGCATTCTGCACGTAGTAATATTAAATCAGCAAGTCTCCATACTACCCAGTCACAATCAGAACCGATGACTGGTCTTGTCTGTACAATTTCTGTATTTTCCTGAATAACGACATCACGCCATTTGGCAATATGTGCATAACGGGTTGTTACATATTGTCCGGAGGTTGATTTATATTTCAATTTACCTAATTCATGCCAATATTCTCTTCTGCGTGCATCTTTTTCTTCTCGGAATATTTTCTTTACTGTCGCAACAGAAATCTTGTTGAATTGCTCTGAGTAGTCTATTGCAAGAGCAGCAATGGCAGACGAGTCTGTCGTTGTATATGGAAACGATAATAACATTTGTCCTGGTTGTTTCGCTCCATATGTAACAAGGTATCTGTTATCATAATCCAATGGATCATTGTCTATACAAAAAATTACTTCATCGCTTTTTCTCACTTTGCCGAATACATTGGGAACAAGATTTTCGATGGATTCAAGTTGATAGACACCTGCTTTGCCGTCAATGACCTCAGATGCATATGATTCTGCTAATGTCCAGTATTCAGCATTTCCGGTTAGTCCTCCCATCCAGGCATAAATATTGGCAAGCAAAGTTTTTACTGTACCTAAACTAGCATATTGTTTTGATGTAATTTGATTGCCTTTAGAATCTGTCAGTTGGTCGTATGTAGGCAAATTAAGGGCTAACTTTGCTTCTTTTGCAGCTTCTTCCAGAACATCTAATGCCGGACTTTTTCCTACGGGATCAATGGACTCCGAATTTTTTACAATGGGAGCGTCTCCCCAAATTTGCGCTATTCTGAAATAAGTCATGGCCTTGGCAAAATGAGCTTGTGCTAGCCAAAAGTTTGTGCGCTCCTTGGAAATGTTCTCATAGCGATATTCATTTTCTATCATAACATTGGCCAAATAGATGACATTATAATAATTGGCCCAACTGTCACATAAGGTCTGGGACTCTTCCGGTAGATAGGTATCCGGGTCTAAAGTCGCATAGCCTTTGATATCGTATGTCAGGTAGTCGGCATCTATGGAGATATAGAAATAGGGCTCTTTGCCGATACAGATGTGCTTCATGTTGCATCCTATGCTGTTGTAGAATGCTTCAACCTCACTTTCATTTTTAAAATAGTTGCCGAATGTTATAGACGTTTCTGGCTCTACATCCAGCCACTTGTTGCATGAAAATAGAGGAAGGAATAATAAAAGTGTTAATATCTTTTTCATAGCTTCCATGGTTTTAAAAGTTTACAGATAGTCCCACAGTAAATTTGCGGGGTAATGGATAAGTTCCCATAAAATCGACTCCTTGTGTCGGATCTACTAATTCCGGATCAACTCCTGAGTAGTTTGACAGCATAAATAGATTTTCTCCTGTAACAAACACACGGGCACTTTGAAGTTTTAATTTCTTCGTAATTTTTTCATTTAAATTGTAACCAAGAGTGATTTGTTTCAGTCGTATAAAATTTACTTTTTCTATGTCACAGTCATAGCGTCCGGTATATTGATCTTTCAGATACATATACATTTGTGCTTTGGGGTAATCTGGGTTAGACTCCGGACCTGTCCATACATTAGCTTTTTTCAAATCAGCAAAAATAGGGAAGGAACTGGCTTTTACCTCCATACTTCTATCATCATAAGCTTTGATGATATGGCGGCCGATGGAATAGTTGAAAAATATATTCAAATCGAATCCCTTCCATTGCAAACGGTTTGTAAAACCGCCATGTGCTAATGGTAATGGACTAGCTGCGAAATAGGTATCGCTTTCTGAAATCTTTCCATCTCCGTTCAAGTCTATAATACGACGGGTTCCTGCCATGAATATTCCGACGGTGTTACCGGTGTAAAGAGGTTGTTGGCTTCTGTCTGCCAGATAATACATAGGAACTTCTCCTTGTGAATTATAGAATCCTTCTGTTTTGTATACTTTCAATTGGTGTAACGGCTTGCCGACAACTTGTTCTCCGAAATCAAAACCGTCAGCGCTTTTTTCGAAACGGTTCCAGTTGCGGGATACATTGAATTTCATTCTCCATTTTAATTCTGTATTTCGGAAAATATCGGCTTCTAACTCGATTTCCAACCCTTGATTAGAAACAGCCATACCGTTTTGCCATTGAAAAGCATGATAGAATACGTCTCCGGGAAGTTCTATCATATTCAATTGTCCTTTAGTATAACGATAATAATAATCAATAACAGCGTGTAGGCGATAGTCTAAGAAGCTGACATCCAGTCCTAAGTCGAATTGGTTCGTTTCTTCCCAGCTTAATTTTTTATTTATTACTCCTCCGTTTACATCCGGTGTGATACCTACATTGCCATGAAATGTCCCTTGCGGCATCATCAAACCTTGACTTAAGTATCGTTGTGAGAATTTCTGTCCGGAAACTCCCCAGCTGGCCCTGATTTTACCGAAGCTTAACCAATAGAATTTTTTCATGAAATTTTCTTGGGAAAATGCCCAACCGGCAGCAACCGAAGGGAATGTAGCCCATCTTACATCTTCTCCAAACACTGATGAACCATCGCGGCGAACGGTTGCTTCTAGCATATATTTTTCTTTGAAGTTATATGTTAATCTACCGAAGTAACTATTCATACGTTCTTCTGTGAAATCAGAATTGTATTCAAATGCTGAGACATAATACGGATTTTCTCCTGAGCTGGCCGTGTTGTTAAGACCATTATCTCCTCCCCAACCATTAGAACCAACATAGTGTACTTTGTCATTTGGACCATTTATACCTTTACCCTTGTTGGTAAATGATTGGTCTTTCTGAAAGGATAAACCCAGCATGACATTGAAATTGTGCTTGTCCAAATGATGGAATTCATAGGTCAGCAGATTTTCGTTCAGTAACGTTACCGTGCGTCCAATCGTACCTTCTGATTCTGAAAAATGAGTATATGCATCTAATGTTGAGGGTTTAAATGTATTTTGATTTTGTTGATTGAAGTCAACTCCTGCAGATGCCTTTAGATGTAGGTTGCGGATAATTTCGTAGTCGAGTACCATGTTATAGCGTAAAGAATAACTTTGATTCTTTTCAGATACTTCGTTTAGAATTTCTGTCATACGTTCTCCGACAATTCCATTTCCAGGTAGCAATGTAGAGGTTTTATTGGCATCTGAACTGATTCCTTCTATTTTAGATGCTCCACTACCGGCATTTTGTCCGCGGCTTCGGTCACTGTAGGTTAATGCCAATTGTGTGTCCATTCTCAACCGTTTGGTGGGGAATGCTGTTAAATTGGACATGACATTAAAACGGGTGAATCCTGTATTGACAGCTATACCGTCTTCGTCATAGTAACCTGCTCCGACAATATATCTTACTTTTTCGTTTCCTCCTGCTGCTTGAATATTGGCATTCAGGACCTTTGCTGTTCTATAATTTTGGCGATACCAATGTGTTGAGTTATTATAGAAAGGATTCAAACTGTCTTGTAATACAATGGAGTTTTGTGGACGTGTAGTTCCTCCAAACCAACCATACATAGGACCTTGGTATTTTTTATTGGCAAAGACCTCTTCGTACGATGTTGGTATTTTCCATTCTCCATCTGCAGTTTGATATGGGGCAACACTATTGCGCAATGCATTTAAATGATAATAGCGTTCGTAGCTTCCTCCTGATTGTAGGGGAGCTTCTGGTAGCCAAGATGCAGAGTATGATACATTGGCAGAGAAGCGAGCCTGGCCGGCACGACCTTTTTTGGTTGTAATCAAAATGACTCCATTACCTGCACGTGAACCGTAGATGGCTGCCGAAGCTGCGTCTTTCAACACTTCGATAGACTCTATCATGGAAGGATCTAAGTCTGATAATGTATTGCTTCCTGTGATATTGGATGTAAATGCCTGCATCGGTACTCCGTCAATAACATATAAGGGCGTTCCGTAGCGTCTGTCAACACTTTCTCCATCAACAGGTAAAGAGCTATATCCACGAATGCTGACAATAGAACCGCCACCGCCAGGTGAGCCGGAAATATTACTAACCTCAACACCTGCCATGTGCCCTTGCAACAGGTTTTCCAGACTATGTGTCGGAAGCTCTTTGATATCTTCTGATTTAACGGATGAGATAGCGCTGATTACGGTGCGTTTCTTTTGAGCACCATAGGCAACTACTTGAACTTCCTCAAGATTTGATACATCTTCTTGCATTTTGACATTTATCTCTTTACCGGGTGTAAAAGCTATAGTTTGTGTTTTGTAACCGATAAACGAGAATATCAATTTGCCCTGTGCTTGTGGAAGGATGATAGAAAAACGTCCTTCTACATCAGTAGCAACACCTAGTTGGGTGCCGTCCAAGCGGATGGTTACGCCCCCCATGGGGATGTTCTTTTCGTCAACAACTTTTCCTTTGATGGTATAAGATTGTTTCTTATCATCTTGAACTTCTTGTTTTTCGCGGAACAAAATGATAGTCTTGTCTAAAATGCGAAAGGAAAATCCAGTATTGGCTAGACAAGTTGTTAAAATCTCTTCTATACTCGCATTTTGAACATCCAATGTGATATTGGATATCTTTTTGACTGCATCGTCATCAAAAAAGAAACTGAATTGCGACTGAGACCGAATGTTGTTCATGACATTTTCCAGCGATGCCTTTGTCACTTTTAAATTTAGTTTTGTTTCTTGAGAATAGACTGAGGCGGATAGCTGTAGCCATCCTGCGAAGGTGAATAGGAAAAGAAGCTTTAAAATTCTGCTCTTTTGGCACCATCGCTCGTCTTTCAAGCGTTTGCTATGGTTCATTTTTTCCATGAGTTAAATGATTTGTATTATTATAAATGTTATTTTATTTGTAATCCTATTGAAACCGTTTGAGCCTTGACTGTGAACTTAACTCGCTTGTTTTGTTCCATAATGCTGAGAATGTCTTCAAAGCGATCTGTCTTGTCGATATCTCCGGTAAAGCGGATGTCTTTTACCTCTGGATTTAGGTAGAATACTTGTAAATCATACCAGCGGGCTAATGTGTTGAATAAGTCTTCCAGACGGATGTCCCGAAAGACGATTCGACCGTCTTTCCAAGCTGAGTACAGATAGGTGTCTACTTTTTGTTTCGTGAGTGTCCCATCTGCTATATTAAGAAAACCTTGTTCTCCCGGGCTGAGGATCACTGTTTTCTGATAACTCTTGTTTTCCATTTTTACTGCACCTGAGACAAGGGTGGTACTGATGTTTTTCTCTTCAGGATAAGCTCTGAAGTTGAAGCTCGTCCCTAATACGGTAACTTCCGTATTGTTTGAAACTACAACAAATGGGCGGCTGGAGTCTTTTTGTACCTCAAAGAAAGCTTCTCCTTCTATATAAACGATGCGTTTTTTGGCATTGAATTTTACAGGATAGCGCATGGTTGACTCTGCATTTAGCCATACTTTGGTGCCATCAGCCAGTGTCAGCATATATTCCCCTCCTCGAGGAGTGCGCAAGGTATTGTACCGTGTAGTAGTTGTATCATTGCCTTGATTTAAGTATGTGACTTGGCTACCTTGAATGTTGATATGTGTTCCAGATGGATCTTGTAGCTGCGTAAAAGTGCTGTCTGATAGAGAAATTTGCTTTCCTTGAGCCAAAGTTAAAATGGCTTTTTTACGTATGGGGCTGATTTCTTCTGCAATAAATTCAGACGCCGCCGGGCGTTCATATAGCCATAGGGCTGTGCCAATTGAAAGTAGAAATACGGCAGCCGCTGCATATTGTAATATACGTCTGATGGAAATATGTTTTTGTTTTTTTCTTGACAGAAAAACTTGGCAGTCTTTTTGCCAATCAATCTCAGTTCTCTCTTGGCTCTTCTGTTTTAAAAATTCGATAGTCTTAAACTGTTCATACTGCTCCTTGTGTCTGTCTGATTCGGCCAGCCATTTTTCAAGTTCCTGGCATTCTTGTGCAGATAATTCTTGCTCGAGTGAACGGGTGATTATTTTAGCTAATTTGAATATGTCGTTTTCTTGTTTTTGCATAACAATTATGTTTTTACATGTAGATTTTGTTTTATCTACATATAGAAGACCCCCTCAAGGGTAAAAAGGGGGAGTGGGAAAAGAAGAAATAATAAAAAAAAATTATAGTTGCATTAAGAATATAAGCAGTAATGAGGGAACTATATCTTTAAGTTGGTTATATAGAAGCTTTTTCCCTAACTTTTTGTGCGATTTGACTGTTTCGATACCAATGCCCAATTCTTCGGCGATTTCCTGATTGCTTTTATTTTCTAGCACGAGTTTAAAGACATTCCGGCATTGTTGAGGCAGGTGTTCGATAGCGTCCCTTAGTAAAATATACACCTCTTCTTCCAGTATTTGGTCAAAATAGAAGCTTTCATTAGAATTTAATAGTACCTCTTGGGTATATTTCTCCTTTACCTCTTCGTGGCGTAAATATTTCAGGCATCGGTTGTGGGTTGTTTGATAAAGATATGCCTTCAGATTGTCTATTGATTCAAAATGCTCTTTTTTTTCAATCAGATTTGTAAAGATTTCCTGTACAATGTCTTTACAATCATCAATGTCTGTGACATATTTTTTGGCAAATAGGACAAGAGTCACATAATAATGTTCGAACAGAAGCCTGATGGCATGCTCGTCGTATCGCAATATTTTGTTTATGGATAGATTCTGTTCAGACATTGTTGAAATTTTATTCGAAAATTAATTATCGGGTAAAATTAGAAATTTTGGTATTGTTGCAAAAGTAATATTAAAAAAAAAGAGGGAACAACTGTTTAAAAGTTGTCCCTCTATATGATTTAAAAGGAATGTTTATTACATCATTCCCGGCATTCCTCCACCCATTCCTGCCGGCATAGCTGGAGCATCGTCTTTTTTCTCTTCAACTAATACGCATTCAGTAGTTAAGAACATACCTGCAATTGAAGCTGCATTTTCCAAAGCTACACGGGTTACTTTCTTCGGATCGATAACTCCGGCAACTTTCAAATCTTCATAAACGTCTTTGCGGGCATTGTATCCGAAATCACCTTTGCCTTCACGTACTTTGTTTACTACAACAGCTCCTTCAACTCCTGCGTTACAAGCAATCTGACGCAACGGTTCTTCGATGGCACGTTTGATGATTTCAATACCGGTTGTTTCATCTTCTGTTTCGCCTTTCAGACCTTCCAAGGCTGCCTGTGCACGGATGTAAGCTACACCACCTCCAGGTACGATACCTTCTTCGCTGGCTGCGCGGGTTGCGTGTAATGCGTCGTCAATACGATCTTTCTTCTCTTTCATTTCAACCTCTGAAGCTGCTCCAACGTACAGAACTGCAACGCCTCCGGCCAATTTTGCCAAACGTTCTTTCAATTTTTCTCTATCGTAGTCAGAAGTAGAGTTTTCAATCAATTTCTTGATTTGGTCAATTCTTTCCTGGATGAATTCTTTCTTGCCGGCACCTTTGACAATGGTTGTATTTTCTTTGTCAATAGTCACTTTGTCAGCACGACCCAACATATCAATTGTCAGGTTTTCAAGTTTCAATCCTTTATCTTCTGAAGTTACAACGCCTCCTGTCAGAATTGCGATATCTTCCAGCATTTCTTTACGACGGTCTCCGAATCCAGGAGCTTTTACTGCTGCAATTTTCAAAGAACCTCTTAAACGGTTTACTACCAAAGTTGCTAAAGCTTCACTCTCAACATCTTCTGCAATGATTAATAATGCACGTCCAGACTGAGCTACCGGTTCAAGGATAGGCAACAATTCCTTCATGGAAGAAATTTTCTTGTCGTAAAGCAGGATGTACGGATTTTCGAATTCGCAAACCATTTTTTCGCTGTCTGTTACAAAATACGGAGAGATATATCCGCGGTCGAATTGCATACCACCGACAGTTTTAACCTCTGTTTCTGTACCCTTTGCTTCTTCTACAGTGATTACACCTTCGATACCGACTTTCTCCATTGCCTCTGCAATCAAATTGCCGATAGTTTCATCACCGTTAGCAGAAATACGTCCAACCTGACGGATTTTCTCGAAGTTGTTGCCAACTTCTTCTTTCATGCCTTCCAGATGTTTTACGATAGCTGCAACTGCTTTGTCAATACCTCTTTTCAATTCCATTGGATTGGCTCCGGCTGTAACGTTTTTCAAGCCTACATTGATGATAGACTGTGCCAGTATGGTTGCTGTAGTCGTACCGTCTCCGGCATCGTCTCCTGTTTTAGAAGCCACTTCTTTCACCATCTGTGCACCAATGTTTGCATACGGATCAGATAATTCGATTTCTTTGGCAACACTCACTCCGTCTTTTGTGATGTGAGGAGCTCCGAATTTCTTTTCGATTACTACATTGCGTCCTTTCGGGCCTAAGGTTACTTTTACTGCGTTTGCTAACTCATCAACACCTTTTTTCATCAGGTCGCGAGCTTCTATATTGAATTTAATTTCTTTTGCCATGATTTCTTGTATTTAAAATAACTGTTATTTGAATGTTTGTTACAGAATCACAAGAATATCTCCTTGATTCATTACCAAATATTTTTTATCATCAATATGCAATTCTGTTCCTGCATATTTCCCGAATAATACAGTGTCACCAACTTTTACTTCCATCGGTTCGTCTGCTTTGCCATTACCTACTGCGATAACTACACCTTTTTGTGGTTTTTCTTGTGCGGTGTCAGGAATGATGATACCACCTTTAGTTACTGTCTCTGCTGCAACAGGCTCAACAATCACTTTGTTAAGAACGGTTTTCAGTGTCATGATATTAATTTTTTAGTTTATATTATTTCTTGATTTCTATCAGATTTACACTGCTGTTCTTATCATATTCTGTGCCAAAGTTGGGATGAAAAATGTGGATTAGCGTTGGTGATCGTTGTAAGTATGTGGGAATGAGTAATTTGAATTAAAATACGCCTCCGTGTAGGCTCTAAGGATATGTCAGTCGGAAATAAAAAATGTCAGTATGACTGACATACTGACATTTTTTATTGAATAATATTTTTACTTCTTATTTTGCAGGAGTTTCAGTTGTTGCATTTTCTGCAGGAGCTTCCTCTGCTGTTGTTGCACTAGGGAAGGATGGGATAGCCTGCTGTACCGGCTGTGTATTGATTTGCTCTTGGATGGCAGATTGATTACCAGTTTCACCTCTCGGAATGAAAAATACGGCTAAAACGCATAATACCATCATTGCACCTGCTAAAGTCCAGGTTGCTTTTTCCAAAAAATCTGTCGTTTTTCTGACACCCATAATTTGATTGGATGATGCGAATGAAGATGCTAAACCTCCACCTTTGGAGTTCTGAACCAATACAATCAATATCAATAAAAGACAGATAATGAATACTAAAACAGAAATTGCTGTGTACATAATTACTCTTGATTATTTATGATTTCTTTAATTTTCTCAATTCGATTGGCAAAGTAAACACTTTTTTCCGGATATTTCAAACTTAATTTAATATAAGTTGTAATGGCTTTGTCATATAATTTTTGTTTGGTGTATATTTTGGCCAAAGTCTCGGTAAAAAGTTCGTCTTGAGCATAAGGGTTTTCTTCTGATAAATCACGAATATCTTCGGATGTGTCAGGAGCTTTGGGCATACTGGGATTGTTTTCTATAAAATTATCTATCAGTATGTTGTTTTTGTTTTTTGTATTTGTCTGTTTGTCTGAATCTACAAAATCTTCTTCATCAGTCAGAGAATAGCCGGCACTAATATTCAGATCTATAATGTTTTCTTCTTCGTTGCCTGCTATTGAAGGCTTTGTTTCAATGCTACCTTCTAAATCTTCGATTTGCTTGGCTTGCTCTTCTTGAGTATATATTGTAGGTTCTACAGGAATGTCATGGACATCGGATTTTACATTGCGAAGATGCGTACCGGGTAGCTGATTCAAATAGTGGAGCAACTGCTTGTGATCGGTGATGTGTACGGTGCTGCTTGTCAATTCATGCCTGAATCGAGTTCCTGCCTGTAGATAGAGAACTTTCAGGTACAACATACGTGCGGCCTGGAAATACGGGTAACGCTCTACAAGAGCCTCTAATTCTTGTAAATCGTCAGTCCCTACTTTTTCAGGATGACGTATAAACTCGATGAATTTTTCTCGTCGCATAAATTACCAATTGACAATAGCTTTGTTGTATATATCGTCAATAATCTTGTCTAATATTTCTTCAATCAGGCTTTCTTCTACAGAGTTGAAATCGACTTCGGTAGAATAGTCTGCATAATTGGAAAATGTGGATGAAAAATCGAATTTATCATCTATTGTATTTGTATATTTTACACGGATACCTATAGTCAGACGGTTGGAGGATGCGATTTCGTCCGATGTGATATCAATGGGACGTTGGGAATATTCTGTGATTTGTCCTTCAAATCGGATGTCACCATTATTGTCTGTCAATTGGGTTAATCCTGTTTTTTGACGTATATATTCTGTCAGCTTTTCTGTAAAGGTGGTACTCAAAGTAGGCATCACGAGTGGAGCTTTGTTTGGAAAATAGTCCACGGAAAATGTTTTGATTTCCGGGTTTAACGAACCTCCGGTCATATTATAAGTGACAGTAACTCCCATGAAACGGCATGCTACACAAGATAATATAATAATAATCAGTATGAAAATAAATTTGTATTTAGTCATTTGATATCAATTATAGTGAGGCGCAAAAATAGAGAATTCCTTTTAATTTTCTAAATTATACTCCTTCAGTTTCCTATATAAAGTACGTTCGGATATTCCCAGATCTTTGGCTGCCAATTTTCGTTTGTTGTGATTCTTTTCCAACGCTTTTTTTATAAGTTCCTTTTCCTTTTCTTCGATTGAGAATGATTCTTCAATGACAGCCTCTGATTCTTGTATGTGGTCATTGGCTGGCAGTGTTACATTAGAGTGGGGTGTTGTTCGTCCGGCGGTGATATTGGAAGCCGTATTGTATAAATCATGTAATACTAAGGCTGTACTGTTTTTTTTTACTGCACCGGAAGTTTGTGGTTCATTTTGCATCAAGTCATAAACCAGGCGTTTTAAATCATTCATATCTTTTTTCATGTCGAAGAGAATCTTATAAAGGATTTCTCTTTCGGAGGCGAAATTGGCCTCTCCCTGTTCATGGTTGGTGATTGTAGGAAGCATGGGGTCAGATTCCGGAATGTATTTGCGCAATGTCAAGGCATCTACTGAACGTTCCTGTTCAATGATGGATATTTGTTCTGCGATATTTTTTAATTGACGCACGTTGCCGGGCCAGTAAAAAGCCTTTAACACCTGTACTGCATCTTCTGTCAGACGTACGATGGGCATTCTGTATTTTTCGGCAAAATCAGCAGCAAATTTTCTGAACAATAAAGGGATGTCGTCTTGTCTTTCTCGCAAAGGAGGGATTGTAATAGGAATAGTGTTCAGGCGATAAAATAAATCTTCTCTGAATTTCCCGTTCTTGACAGCCTGGGGAATATTGAGGTTCGTTGCTGCGATGACCCGTACATTGGTTTTCTGGACTTTTGAAGACCCTACGCGGATAAACTCCCCGGTTTCAAGCACTCTTAATAGTCTTGCCTGTGTCGGTAGGGGTAATTCACCGACTTCGTCCAAAAAAATGGTGCCTCCGTCAGTGACTTCAAAATAACCTTTGCGGTCAGAAACAGCTCCGGTGAACGACCCTTTTTCGTGTCCGAACAATTCCGAGTCAATCGTTCCTTCCGGGATGGCCCCGCAGTTGACTGCTATATAGGAGGCATGCTTTCGCGCACTATAAGCATGGATAATGCGCGGGAAAATTTCCTTACCGGCACCGCTTTCCCCTGTAATCAGAACAGAAAGATCGGTTGGAGCCACTTGTGTGGCAATATCTATGGCGCGGTTTAATGCAGGGGTGTTGCCAATGATTTCAAACCGTTGTTTAATAGCTTGTATGTCTTCCATCATAAAAATCAATCTATAGACCTCATATACTGCAAAATTAGCAGATTTGACTGACAAAATAGCATATCCATGTAAAAAGATTGTTAATTAAAATCAAGCCTGTTTTTGTGTGAATTTATTAAAATGTTTTATTTTTGTCTTTAATCCTGTCAAACAGAGCCATGAAAGAAAAAGACAAATCATTCTTAACGCGAATCAATGCTAAGGAGCGCCAGGCATTCCGTGAACTTTTTGCGGAATACTACCGCCCGTTGGTAATGTTTGCCATGCGCTATTTGGGTGAGCAGGAGGAAGCTGAGGATGTGGTGCAGGATTTATTTGTAGCGGTATGGGAAAAGAAAGACGCTTTCTTGTCTGAGCAAAGTATTCATGTTTTTTTATATAATTCCGTACGAAACACTTGCTTGAATCTGTTGAAACATCGGAAAGTGGAGGAAAAATATTTAAACTATAATATGCAAGTTCATACCTCGAAAGAAGATGATGAATACGAAATATTGGAAGAAGAATTGTATGAGCGTCTTTTTCGTGTGGTCGATGAGTTGCCTCCCCGGTGCCGGGAAGTTTTTTTACTCCATTTAGACGGAAAGAAAAATGAAGAAATTGCCGAGTTGTTGAATATATCCTTATTGACCGTTAAGACTCAAAAGAAAAAAGCGATGAGTTATATCCGCGAACGGCTGGGAGTGTCCGTTCTCTTTATGCTGGGATTGCTGTAATATTCTACTTCTGTTTTTCTCCTTATTAATAATAGCTTACATATAGAGTAAGTATATGACAAATACATATCAAAGATAACAAGTTGTTATCTTTGTCTTATAGTTGTGTTATATTTGATATATGTTTGAGATGAATTTGAGTGGGAGAAAAGAGAGAGGCGATAGACAAAAGTATGTTTTAAATCCGGGTTCCATTATATTTTTTTTGATTTTTGAAAAAAAATCTGTTTTTCGATACCCCCTTTGGTCGGTCATGTTGTCTATGGAATAAAATTGACAATAAATGATGATCGATTCACACATATTAAATTTATTAACGGAATATCTGACCGGGGAAATATCCGAACAGCACCAGGCGGAACTTGAGCGTTGGCTGGACGAGCGGGAGGGTAACCGGCAATTTTTTGAGAAATTCTGTGCAGACCGTTCATTTCGAGAACGGTGGGAACTTCGTCAGAAAATAGATTTAGATGCAGCTCTACAGAAATTTGAGAGCAGAACGGGTGATGTTCTGGTGTTGCCAATGCGGAAGAAATGGAGATTATATGCAGCAGTAGCAGCAATGTTGGTACTTGCTATTGGCATATCGTGGTTTTATTTGCGGCAAACAGCAGAGATTCCGGAAGTTGCCAAGTCGGAAATAGTTCCAGGAAATGCTAAGGCTGTGTTAGTATTAGCCGATGGAGAAAAAGTGAATTTGGGAATGGAAGATACTTTGTCAGTTGACTTGGCTAGTGGAGGACAAGTTGTTAATAAAGGAAAACAGTTGATATATAAAGGTAAACAATCAGCACAGATAGAATATAATGAATTGCGTATACCGCGGGGCGGTGAATATGACGTGGTGCTTTCGGATGGAACTGTAGTAAAATTGAATGCAGGGTCATCATTGAAATATCCAGAATCCTTTGGAGCTGCGCAGCGAGAGGTGATTTTGTCTGGTGAGGCATTTTTTCAAGTGGCAAAAAGTACAGTTCCTTTTCTTGTGAAGGTTGGGGATTTGACGGTCAAGGTATATGGAACATCCTTTAACATCAACACTCATAAAGGAGATAGAATTCAGACTGTATTGGTTGAGGGGAAGGTGGGAATAAAAATGGCCGGGAAGGAACAGGAGTATATATTATCCCCTTCTCAGTTGGCTGATTTTAATACGAGAACAAGAGAGATGGATGTGAAAGAAGTAGATTTGGCACCCTATATTGCTTGGACTTGTGGCGATTTTGTGTTTGATAATCAGTGTCTGGAGGATATTATGCATACTTTATCACTTTGGTATGATATCGAAGTCTTCTATCAGAATACTTCTTTGAAGGATTTGCATTTTACTGGTTATGTAAAGCGTTATCAGGAGATAGATCAGATATTGAAAGCTTTGTCTCAAAGTGTGGGTGTGAAGTTTGAAAGACAGGATAAAACATTAATAATTAGTAAATAAAATACGGAAGATGTTACACCATCTTCCGTATACAGATAACGAATAAAGAGATGTTCCACCATCCTTTATTCATAGTAGTAACTTAATATCAACAAATTTATGAAAGAAATCTGGATTTTGCTCAAGCTCCTTGGGCAAAAAAAACGTAAAATTTTGTGTGTAATGAAACTGAGCGTCTTTTTTGTTCTGTTTTTCTCTCTGTCGGTATCAGCTCGTGTAGCGGCGCAACAGGAGAAAGTCAATCTGCATTTGGAAAACGTTTCGTTGAAAACATTCTTCCGGGAAGTACAAAAACAGACCGGTTTGTATTTTGTTTACAACGAGGAGATTTGTGGTGATTTTGGGAATGTGTCTATAGCGGCTAAAGACGAGGCTGTAGTAGATGTTCTGGAGACTGTTTTTGCGAATAAGTCCTATTCTTATCATTTTGAGGATAAGATTATTGTTGTAAAAACGAAAACGTTAGCATCTCCTCAACAGCAGATGAAGAAGGTAAAGGGAAAGGTTACAGATGGTAAGGGGAATCCGTTGCCGGGTGTTGGCATTTTAATTGAAGGCACTACCGTTGGAACAACCACTGATGTTGATGGTAATTACGTGATTAATTGTCCTGAAAAAGAAAACTTGGCGTTGATATTCTCTTTTGTGGGAATGAAAACGCATCGAGAGGTGGTTGGCAGTCGAAATGAAATTTCTGTGAAGATGGTGGAGGAAGTAGCAGAAATTGAAGAAGTTGTTGTTACAGGTTATTTTCAGCGTAAAAAGGATAGTTATACAGGGGCAGCAACTACTTTTAGTGGTGAAAAGTTGCGGGAAATTTCTACAGGAAATATTTTATCAGCTTTATCAACGATTGATCCTTCATTTAAAATAATGGAAGATATTAGTGCTGGTAGCAATCCCAATCATATTCCGGAATTTCAAATTCATGGAAGTGGAAATTTAAAATCCGAGTATGAGAACTCACCTAACATGCCTACATTTATTCTTGATGGTTTTGAGGTATCAGCTGAAAAGATTTTTGATTTAGATCCTAATCGTGTTTCTAGTATTACAGTATTGAAGGATGCAGCAGCTACAGCTATCTATGGTTCGCGTGCAGCAAATGGTGTGGTTGTTGTGGAGACAAAGGCTCCTATAATGGGAGAATTAAGAATTTCATATAATTTTTCAGGAGATTTTGGTTTCGCTGATTTGAATGGCTATGACTTAATGGATGCTGCAGAGAAATTAGAATATGAAAAATTGGCGGGTTTATATTCCCACGATAATATTGGAGTTGGAGAAGAATTGAAGGCTCTGTATAATGAGCGATTAAAATTAGTACAACGAGGTGTTAATACTGATTGGATGAAAAAACCGATACATGGAGTGGGATTTAGTCATAAACATTCTTTATTATTGGAAGGTGGTGATACAAGATTGCGTTATGGTGTTGATTTGAATTACCAAAAGAAATCGGGTATTATGAAAGAATCTGGACGGCAAAATATAGGTATAGGTATTAAGTTGCAATACCGATATAAAAATTTGCGTTTTATTAATAATTTAACGTATGATCATGTAAAGCAGGATGATTCGCCATATGGTTCTTTTTCTGAGTATACTTATATGAATCCATATATTTATCCGTATGATGAGCATGGCAATATGATACAACAAATAGTTATAGAAGAGTATAAATCACAGAAGGAAGAAGAGGAGAAAAATAAAGAATATGTGTTAAATCCATTATATAATGCATCACTAGGAACAAAATTACAAAATACATATCAAAATTTTATTGATAACTTTTCAGTTGAATGGGATATATTGGAAGGTTTGAAATTAAAAGGTGCTATTTCTTTAAATAAAAAGATGACTGTTGGAGATTCTTTTTTACCAGCAGGACATAATTCTTTCTTTGATAAAGATTTGAAAGGTAGTTATGAAAAGCAAGTGACTGATGATTTTTCGTATGATGCAAATATGTTGTTGGCTTATCTCAAGGAAGTTAATAAACACTTGTTTAATGCTACTTTCGTATGGAATATACAGGAAGCAAAAAGCGATTATTTTAAAACTATAGCATATAATTTTCCTAATGATAATATGGACCATATTGGTATGGGCGTAGAATATAAAGAAGGAGATAAACCTATTGGGAATTACGAAATAACTCGTTTGATGGGCGTAGTTGGAAACTTTAATTATAGTTATGATAATCGTTATTTATTGGATTTATCAATTCGAAGTGATGGTTCTTCTGTCTATGGTTCTTCAAAAAGGTGGGGAACATTTGGTTCTGTCGGAATAGCTTGGAATGTCCATAATGAAAAGTGGCTAAAAGAGAATCTTTATGTGAATGAATTAAAACTTCGTGGTTCATGGGGTACAACTGGAGGACAGAATTTTTATCCGTTTCAAGCAATGATGATGTATTCTTATAAAGATGATAAGCTAAATGATTTAACGTATGATGACTATATGGGTGCGCTATTAAAAGCATTTGGTAATTCAGATTTGAAATGGCAACAGACGGAAAAGTTAAATTTAGGAGTGGATTTTTCTTTGTTAAATAATCGTTTGAGTGGTTATTTTAATCTTTATAAAGACAAATCAAAATCTGTTTTGATAGATGTATTGTTGGCTCCATCGTTAGGTTTTGATTCTTATAAAGATAATTTAGGTGAAATTGAAAATAAGGGATTTGAATTGAATTTGAGAGGAGTGATTTTAAAAGATGTGCAAAAAGGTATGCAGTGGGATCTCTTTTTTAATGTTGTAAAAAACAGAAATCGTTTGATGAAGTTGAATGATGCTTTAGCTGCCTATAATAAGACTCAGGATGATGCAATGAATAGTGAATTGGAAGAGGGAGCTACACGTTCTCCGATGGTACGTTATCAAGAGGGAAAATCTATTAATACTATTTGGGCAAATGAGTCTATAGGTATCGATCCTAATACAGGAGAAGAAGTATTTATTGCATTGAACGGAGAAAAAGTTAATAAGTGGAGTACTGATAATTATAAACCACTTGGATGTTCGGACCCGAAATTCGAAGGAAATTTCGGAACTATGTTTATGTATAAAGGCTTTCAATTAAATGCTTATTTTCGGTATAGTTATGGAGGAGATGTTTATAATCAAACATTGGTTGACAAAGTAGAAAATGTGGATCCACGTAAAAATGCAGATCGACGAGTATTATATGATCGTTGGAAAAAGCCAGGAGATGTGGCAAAATTCAAAGCAATCGATAATACAGAGAGTACAATGCCGACATCGCGTTTTATTGAACAAGAGAATTATATAGCATTATCTTCTTTGAATTTATCATATCAGTTTAATACTAGTAGGTTACAGCGTGTGGGAATCGAACGCTTGAAAGTTTCTTTGATTGGGAATGACGTATTTAGGGCTTCTACAGTGAAAATGGAACGAGGGACTTCTTATCCATTTGCTAGAAATTATTCTGTTGCCCTTCAAGTTACATTTTAATAGTAGAATAATATGAGAAAGATAATATATTTATTTGTATATTTAGAACTTATCTTATTGACTTCATGTCAAGATTGGTTTGATGTATCTCCTAAATCAGAGGTAAAAGCTGAAGATTTATTTCAGAAAGAAAGTGGTTTTCGAGATGTTTTGACAGGTGTTTATGCGTTAATTGCAGCTCCAGAGAGTTATGGAAGGCAATTGTCATTTGGATATGTGGATGTATTGGCACAGTATTATACAATATCTGCTAATGCACATGAGTATATTAAAACGAAAGATTATCTGTATTCAGAACCTTATGATAAGGAGGTTTTACAAATAATATGGAGTCGTCAATATAAAGCAGTAGCAAATTTAAATGCAATGTTGATGTTTATAGATGAGAAGCAAAATGTGTTTTCAAGCGATGAAGTCTACAAAATATATAAAGGAGAGGCATTGGCATTGAGGGGTATGTTGCATTTTGATTTATTACGTTTATTCGCTGCTTCTCCATTAATGGGGGTAGACAGAAAAGCTATACCTTATTTGGATTCGTACACTAATATTCCTCAAAGACAGCAAACTATAGCTAGTGTATTGGAAAAGGTTGTAGCTGATTTAAATGATGCACGAGACTTAATGAGAGAAGTTGATCCATATGGTCCCAATCATGCTAAATTGTTTGAAACTTTGGAGAAGCATCCTTTGTTGCGTAATCGTCAGAAGCATTTGAATTATTATGCTACGACGGCTCTATTAGCGAGAGTTCAGTTGTATGCAGGAAATAAGGAACGTGCCTTTGAAGCTGTAAAAGAAATTATAGGGGGATCAGGAAATGATCTTGTTGAGCCTTTCAAGTTAGCTGTAGGAGTGGACAAGAAGGATAGATTGTTTCACTCTGAATGGTTATTTGTTCTGGAAGAAAAATTGATGAAGGATCATATTGATAAATATTTTGGAGAGACTGTTATAAAAAATGGGGTAGGGAATAGCTCAACTGCTTTAAAAACTTCTTTACGAAAGCGAGATCAATTATTTGAACAACAGAATCCTGCAGATAATGATTATCGTTTATCACTTTGGTTTCAAGAAACTAGTGAAGCTAGTTCTGTTATGTTGGCTAAGTATTTGGATTCAGAAGTGTTACCCATGATTCATTTGTCTGAATTATATTACATAGCAGCAGAGTGTGCTCCTCAGGATGGCCTGAAATATCTGAATGTATTACGAGCTCATAGAGGATTGGCTCCAATTGTTGAAACGTCTGATTTGCAAAATGAAATTACGAAGGAATATAGTAAGGAATTTATGGGTGAAGGACAAATGTTTTATTATTATAAGCGTTTATTAATGACTAAAATAGGAGTGTATTCAACAGTATCTGTAGTGCCGGAAAATGTGTATGTGATTCCATTCCCTGATGCTGAATTAGATTTTGGTTTAATAGAATAAATTAGTAGGCTATGAAGTATTTTCGTATATTAATGATATGTTTGATTTTGGGTGCATGTTCAAAAAATGAAAGGCTGATTTATACGGATATGCCAGGTGTGTATTTTCCTGATTATACGCTAGATGCTGATAGTTTAGTGTATTCATTTCGGATGAAGATGCAAGATGTTGATACTCTTTATATTAATGTGAAATTGTTGGGCGATTTGTTAAAGGAGTCGGGCGAATATGGAGTAAAGGTTTTGCCATCTTCTACTGCAATTGAAGGGAAACATTATGTGGCTTTTCCTAAAACGTTTACTTATGCTGCAAATCAGTCAATGACTTCCTTTCCTGTTATCGTTTTAAAGCCAGGGAAAGAATTGGATGATAAAATGGTTACTTTAGATTTGTCTTTAGAGGCAACTAATACTCTTGCATTAGGTTATCCTAATCGTCTGAAAATGCGATTGATGATAACGAATCAATTAGTTAAACCTTCTTATTGGGCGATGCCATTGTCTTTGTATTTTGGAGAGTATTCGCAGGTAAAGCACCAGCGTTGTATTATGACCATGGGACATGATTTTCCTTTGACAGAAAGTGAGTTGCTGAATTGGGGAGGTTTAAGTGCATATAGTTATTGGATGCAACAAGGTCGAGCCGTTTGTGAATATTATGCAACTCATACAGAGTATGATGAAAATGGGAATTTGATAACAGTGTGGAATCCTTTCTAATTTGGTATGTTATGATAAAAATAATAAATTTAATAGCAGTTGTAGGGGCTTTTATAATCTTACATGCTTGTGTGGATGATAAAACAGTTGATTCTTTTAAAGGATTGAATAGGGTAGTTATAGGTGGGTTAGAGGAACATTATTCTGTAATGTTGTATAACAATTTACAGATTTCTCCTACGATTGAAACAACTAAAAATGACGATAGTCATTTGTCTTACATATGGTATGCCTATACGAGTACTTCAAGAGTTGAAGCTGATACTTTGGGATTTGATAAAAATTTGGATGTTTTGGTCGAGCCAAGCATTTTAACACCAGGTGAGGCATATACGTTGGTTCTTAAAGTGATAGATGGTGAAACTGGAGTTTACTATCGAGAAGAAAGGCCTTTGGAAATTCGGACTCAGTTTACAAGAGGAACAGTGCTTTTGTGTGAAGAGGATGGGGTGGCTGAATTGAATTTTATTCAGAATGATGAGAATAGAACTTTGTTGGAAGATGTATATGAAAGTGCAAATAAAGAGTTATTAGGACGGAATCCTCAAAGAATTTTCTCTGCAAATCCTAATGCATATGCACCATTTTTGAAGCAAGAATTAATTTTTTGTCAAGATGAAAATGGAGGTGTTGTAGCTAATCCACTTTCTTATGAAAAAATTAAAAGCATGAGAGATGCTTGCGATAATAATTTTACAACTCAGGACATATCTCCTGAACTTTATTATCGTGGTGGGATGATAGATTATATAATTGTTAATGGGATTGTATGTAAGAGGGCTGTTAATATGCAAGCAGTAAACTGGGAGCCGGGGCTGGTCTTGATGAACGAGCCTCGAGAATATAATGTTGAGCCTAATGTATTGGAAGTAGGGGCTGATCCTGTGTTTTTTGATAAATTACATGGACGTTTGATTACTCATACACCTTGGAATCAAGGTAGTTTAAAAACGTTTGTAGTAGCTGATAATGATCCTGGTATTTTTGATTGTAATGCATTTGGTAGTGGTTGGGAATTAAAATGTTGGGGAGCTCTTTCGGAAGTGACTAATGGAGCATGGATGTTGTTGAAAAATACTATAGAAAGTAAATTTTATTTGTTTAAATTTTCTTTGGAATCTAAGAAGTTTAGGAGTATAAGTAAGATAGAGGTTACTGAAAATATTGCTCCGCATCTGAATGATGCAATAGGGTTTGCTGCAAATTCTAAATGTAGTGATTTGTTTGTATATATTACGAAAGATGCTGTTTATTCTTTTGCTGCTAATCAGCTTACGTCTTCGACTTCTGTTTCTTTAGAGGTTTTGCAAAAAGATTTACAAAAAGAAGGTGTAGAGGCTACAGCAATTCGCTTTTTAGATATTACATTGCCAGCTCCAACAGTCAGTGCCCCATTAGCAACTCGTGTTGCTCAGCAGATAAGATTAGCAATACGAGACTTGAATTTGAATAGTTGTCAAGGGGGGGTGATGTTTTATGAAGTTAATACAGTGGGAGGTGTACATTTGGAATTTGTGTATAAAAAGGCTGGTTTTTGTGATAAAGTAATCGATTTTAGCGAAAAATATGAATAATAGATTGTGCGTATGAAAAGAGTTTTATGGATAATATGTTGTTTACCTTTGATGTTAGGAGAGTTAAGGGCTCAAGGAATTAAGTTTTTCCATGGGACTTATGAAGAAGCTTTGCAACAGGCCAAGTCTGAAAGTAAACAGATATTTGTTGATGTTTATACTTCTTGGTGTGGTCCTTGTAAAAAGATGGCGAGAGATGTTTTTGCAGATGAAGAAGTTGGGAAATTTTATAATGATAGATTTATTTGTTTAAAATTAGATGCTGAAAAGGAATCTGATCATGCTTTTTTCCAATATTACCAAGCAAGTGCGTATCCTTCTTTTTTTTGGTTAGATGCAAATGGAAATTTGTTGGATTCGAGTACAGGATTTATCGAAGCTGATAAGTTTATTCGATTAGGCAAGGATGTTGAAAAATCAAATTTATATGTTTTGTTAGAAGAAGGGAAACGACGTTGGAATAGTGGTGAACGTTCTTTGGATTTAGTGAGAACGTATGTTTTGGGAACTCTAAAAAAGGTTCATCCCCAAGAAGTAAAAGGATGTTTGTTGGATTATTTTTCTACTTTATCGGAGCAGCAATTGATGATGAGGGATAATTATTTGTTGATGAGAGGATTTATGCGGGATTTGGAAGATAATATTGCATGTCATTCTTTGATGAAGTATTCAAATATTTATCAGACTTATGAAAAAGGATATGAATTTTGGATTAGTATGTACCGTATGTTGGTTCGTGCAGGTTCAATTTTTAGAGATGATAATGTAAAATACGAGGAACATAAGCGCATGATAAAAAATGCTTCTTTTGACTATTCGATGATGTATATGGAAATATTGGAAATGGAGAAGTTGTTATTTCAAAAGAATTTTAAGAAAGGGATACCAGAGGCTTTGTTACTTGTAGATAAGTATGGGGATAAACATCCTTATTTGTGTAGTCAATTTTGTTATACTTTAATAATCGCAGGTTTTTTTGATAAATCTATTAAGAATAAGAAGTTAATAGACTCGGTAATTGTTTTAGGTCAAAAAGCTTTAAAGAATACCCCTTCAAAAGAAACGCTGTTGTATTTGGCAGCAGCTTACGCAAAAAAGAAAGATTATAAAAAAGCGTATGAATTAATGGCTAGCGAGCCCTTTTTTCCTGAGCCCATACTTTCAACCGCATTGTATCCTTATTTGTATTTGTCTGCTATTCATAATGATTATTTAAATAAGTAATTTTTAACAACTTCTTATAATAAAAAAGGTGTGTTTGATGGCTAATTTTACTATGATAAGGTGCCTTGAAAATAAGTTATAGTTGTTTTGTTTTTAAGATGCATTTGGGAGGGTTACTCTAAAATGCATCTTTTTTTGCTTTTGTCTCTTTATTAGTTTGGTGTTCTGTTGTATTTTTTTTGTAGTGGTAGAATGTTGTTATTGACTATCGAGTAGTTGCTAATGTGTGAGAATGTTTTGTGCATTACTTTCCGCTTAAAAAGTTTGAATTTTTTATGTAAAGACATATCTTTGTGATAATCGTAAGATTAATAATACCTTAGTATGATATTGGCAGACAGATATGTAAATCCCTATACGGATTTTGGTTTTAAGATGCTTTTCGGAACGGAGATGCATAAGGACTTGCTGATAAGTTTTGTGAACAGTCTTTTTGCAGGAAAAGAAGTAATCAAGGATTTGAGTTATTTGAATACGGAGCATTTGGGGAACTCGGAATTAGATCGTCGTGCGGTTTTTGACGTATATTGTGAAAACGAGCTGGGGTCAGAAGGGTGAGTGAAATTATCAGTTTATGATTTGAGTTAATAGTGTATAATTTATGAAGAAGATTTTATTATTGTTTTGTTTACTGGGGGGCGCATTGCTTGCAGGGGCAGAGCCTCTGTGGATGCGTTATTGTGCAATTTCTCCAGATGGTAGTAAGATAGCCTTTGCGTATAAAGGGGATGTCTATGTTGTGAATAGTGATGGCGGTATGGCGCAGAGACTGACAACGGAGGAGAGTTTTGAATCATCGCCGGTGTGGTCGAATGATGGAAAAACAATTGCATTCGTTTCTGATAGAAATGGCGGTCGGGATATTTTTGTTGTTCCAGCAGCAGGTGGTGTGGCAAAAAGAGTGACTACGCATTCTGCGCGGGAAAAAGTGTTGGCTTTTTCAAAAGATGATAAGTTTATTTATTATTCGGCGTTGATGCAGGATCCTGCGAGTAGTGTAATGTTTCCTGGAGGGTGGATTACAGAGTTGTATAGAATTCCGGTAAATGGCGGACGTCCGGAACTGGTGGTTGCAGCTCCGGTAGCTCATCTCTGTTTTGATAAGGATGGTCAGTCATTTTTGTATGAAAACCAAACCGGTGGGGAAAATGAATGGAGAAAGCATCATGTGTCTTCTGTTGCGAGAAATATTTTTTATTACAATGCAACAACTGGAAAGCATGAGCAAGTGACTACGAATGTCGGGGAGGACAGAAGCCCTTTGTATGCACCGGACGGTAAAATGGTATTTCTGAGCGAACGTGATGGCGGGTCGTTTAATGTGTATAAAGGGGATGTACAGTCGGCTGATGAAGCTGTTGCATTAACTTCCTTTAAAAAACATCCTGTGAGATTTTTGACCCAGGCGAATGATGGAAAACTTTGTTTTGGTTGGCAGGGAGAAATCTATACTTTAATCCCGGGTCAAAAGCCTCAGAAGGTGGCTGTTGAGGTATTGAATGATGCAGAAGATGATCAAGTTCAAACAATGGCTTTGCGGGGTGCGTCTGAGTTTGCTATGCCGGATGCCGGGGATGATATAGCCGTAATCAGTCGTGGTGAGGTGTTTGTGGTTTCCGGTAAATATGGTACGTCAAAACAAGTGTCTCATACTCCGGAAGCTGAGCAGGGAATAACGATATCTCCGGATGGAAAAACTATTGTTTATGCAAGTTGCAGAACCGGAGTGTGGAATTTGTATAAGGCTACACGGACAAGAAAAGAGGATGTTGATTTCTCTCATGCAACTTTGATAAATGAAGAACCGTTGTTTAAGGATGGTGTAGAACGAATCGCTCCATCATTTTCTCCGGATGGCAAGGAGTTGGCTTTTATTGAAGGGAGAAAGGTCCTGAAGGTATTAAATCTTAAAACAAATAAGGTAAGACAGATTACTGACGGCTCTCAATATTATGGAACCAATGACTCCGGATTTGAATATCAGTGGTCTCCTGATGGAAATTGGTTTACATTGACGTTGATTACTAATAGACGGGATCCGTATAGCGATGTCGGTGTTGTGTCAGCTAAAGAAGGAGGAAAAATCTATAATGTGACAAACAGTGCATATTTTGATTTGTCACCGCAGTGGGTGATGGGAGGTAATGCTATATTGTTCGTTTCTGATAGGTTGGGTATGCGTTCGCATGCATCTTGGGGTAGTCAGAATGATGTATATATTGCCTTTATGAACCAAGAAACAATGGATCGTTTCCTGATGACAAAGGAGGAGCTGGATTTAATGAAAGAAGAGGAGAAACTGAAAGCTGAAATGGAGAAGAAAGAGGCTGAAGGTGATAAGAAAGGTAAGGAAAAGAATAAGGAGTCCAAGAATGCCGGGAAGTCAGTGGTGATAGACCTTGAAAGATTGTCCGAGCGTATTGTTCGTTTAACCCCGATGTCGTCTAAAATTGCTTCTGCTGTTTTGACTGAAGATGGTGAATCTCTTTATTTCTTGTCTGCTTTTGAGGGAGGTTATGACCTTTGGAAGAAGGATACAAGAACCGGAAGTGTCAATATGCTGAAAAAATTGAATAATCCTTATTCTTTTTTGATGTTGGATAAGCAGGGCAAAACGCTTTTTGTTTTGGGAAGTAGACCTTCTAAAATGTCTTTGGCAGGAAATAATATGACTTCTCTTGCGGTTAATCTGCAAATGGAATTAGATAAAGCGGCTGAGCGCAAGTATATGTTTGATCATGTGTTTACGCAGCAGGAAAAACGGTTCTATCGAACAGATTATCATGGTGTGGATCTGAAAGATTTGAAAAAGGCATACGAACCGTTCTTGAAGCACATTAATAATAATTATGACTTTACTGAATTATTGAGCGAGGTATTGGGAGAATTGAATGTTTCGCATACAGGGGCTGGATATAGAGGGCGTGGCGCAGAAAAAGCAACTCCTGAATTTGGCTTGTTGTTTGATTGGAATTATAAGGGGGATGGTTTGAAAATCGATGAGGTTCTTGAGTTTGGTCCCTTTGATAACAGCTTTACAAAGGTAAAAGCAGGGTCTGTCATAGAAAAATTTGACGGAGAGGCCGTAAAGGCAGGAGAGGATTATTATCCATTGATAAACGGTAAGGCAAATACCTCTGTATTGGTGTCTTTCTATAATCCTCAGACAAAAGAGCGTTGGGAAGAGGTGGTGAAACCTATTTCTGCCGGACAACAGAACAGTTTGTTGTATAAACGTTGGATAAAAAGTCGTGCAGCAGAGGTGGAAAGACTGTCAAAAGGAAGATTGGGCTATGTGCATATTGCCAGCATGGATGATGAAAGTTACCGGGATGTGTATGCAGATATATTGGGAAAATATAATTTAAAAGAAGGAATTGTGATTGATACGCGTAACAATGGCGGAGGGCGTTTGCATGAGGATATTGAAATATTGTTTAGTGGCAAGAAGTATTTGGAGCAGGTTGTTAGAGGCGTGGTAGCTTGTGAGATGCCTTCCAGACGATATAATAAGCCATCTATCATGCTGATTTGTGAGGCAAATTATTCCAATGCTCACGGCACTCCCTGGGTATATAAAACAAGAGGGTTGGGTTCCTTGGTCGGTATGCCTGTGCCGGGAACGATGAGTTCTGTTAATTGGGAGACGTTGCAGGATCCTTCCATGTTTTTTGGTATTCCTGTGATTGGATACCGGACAAAAGAAGGCAATTATTTGGAAAATACTCAGCTGGAGCCTGATTTTAAAGTGCGGAATGATTATGATCAGGTGACAGCCGGACGTGACCAGCAATTGGAAAAAGCAGTGGAGCAACTGCTGAAGGAAATTGATGCAAAACCCAAGGAATGGTAAATTAATGTAGTTTTGATTTTTTGGGGGGGGAGGAAGCTAAAGATGGTAGGAAATAATCCATCTTTAGCTTTTTTTAAATTTGATATGTATTTAAAAAGTATATCTTTGTATAAAATAAACAAACTATAATGAGCTTGACATCTGCTAGAGAGCGAGAGATTGAGAAAGAGTTTGAAAATTGTTTTAAACAATTTTTTAAGCCGTTGTGCTTTTATGCAATGCGTTTGCTGAAGGATGAAGAAATTGCTAAGGATGTGGTTCATGATGTTTTCCTTTCTGTGTGGGGACATCGTAGAAATATTGATTTTAGCCGTGCGATGTATCCTTATTTTTTGAGTCTTACTCGTAATAAATCTTTGAATTATCTAGCGCACCAAAAGGTTAAGGCAGATTATGAAAATAAGGGATTGCTGCAGGAATGTATTGAATTAGGGGAAAATGACTGGGAGCATGAAGAATTAATTGGTGATATAATTCAAAGAATAGACCAGTTGCCGGATCGGTGTCGTGTGGTGATGAAGATGTGTTTTATAGAATGTAAACACTATAAGGAAATTGCCAATTCATTGGGCATTTCTGTAAATACTGTAAAAACTCATATTTCCACCGGCTTGAAAATTTTGCGTGAAGAGTTTCCCGCTTCTCTTTTGTTTATACTTTTGTCTGTATTAAAAAAAGTTAATATTTAAATATTCTATCACCCATTCTCTGATACTGCCTGTGTATATAGTAACGTTTTTAGAATTGGGTCTTTATGAAATGGGATATTGACGATATAGAATATGTATTAAACTGTATTAATTCTCCGGATAAGTTGAATAGTGAGGAGTTTTTGGGGTGGCTGGAAATTGGGGAACATAAAAAACTTTTCAATTTTGTTCTTGCTTATCGTGAAGCATTTCTGCGTAAAGAGAAAAGTGAGACAATAAATATAGATGCAGAGTATATAAAATTCAAACAACGAAATATTTCAAGAAAGCCTTTGAAATTTTTACAATGGAGTGTTGCTGCAGCATCTGTTGTTGTGTTGTTTATCTGGTTATTATGGAATAGGGGTGATGCTACTATTGGTTTTCAGGTTGGTGATGGTGGTTTGTCTTATACTGGTCAGAGGATGGCAGAATTGGTATTGGCTAATGGAGAATGTGTAGAATTGAATGATAACAAGGTTAATTTACAAGAATTAAACGGTACTAAAATCATTGTTGATACCAATAGAAATCTGGCTTATGAGGTGGATGATTATAATAACGAGAAGGCATTTGAGCTTGTTTATAATACACTTAGAGTACCAGCAGGTGCTGATTATGTAGTCCGCTTGTCAGATGGAACAAAGGTGCATTTAAATTGTGACAGTGAATTGCGGTATCCTGTTTGTTTTGACAAGAAAGAGCGAAAAGTTTTTTTAATGGGAGAAGCTTATTTTGAAGTAGAGAAATCAAAAGAGTGGCCTTTTGTAGTTGTAACGGATCAGATGGATGTGCGAGTGACGGGAACAGTCTTCAATGTTCAGGCATATCCCTTGGATGCTGTATTGGCTGCCACATTGGTAGAAGGTGGTGTGGCTGTTAAAATAAAAGGAGAAAATGAGAAAGAAGAATGTCTGATTCCTTCAGAACAATTGCGGCTGAATAAGATAACGGGGGAAATAGCGATTAATAACGTGGACGTGGATTTATATACAGGATGGACAGAAGGAATGTTTGTTTTTAAAAATGCCCGTTTTGAGGATGTTATGAATGTTTTGTCTCGCTGGTATCAAGTGGAAGTTTTTTATAGTGATCAGCATAAAAAGGATTTGAGGGTTTCAGCAAATTTGAATCGTTATGATCATATTGATGCCTTATTGCAGATTCTTAATGCAATGGATAAAGTGTGTTTGGAAAGAAAAGGTAATGTAGTTATAATAAAATAAAAAGCGGGAGCTGAAATTGTTGGCGCAATTCAACTCCCTAGTAAAATAAAGTTTAATTTAAACTATTACAAAAGTATGAAGAAAAATTGGAGAGACAAGTTCTCTTTACCGAGAAATTTGTCAAAAATGCTGCTATGTATGAAATTGACTTTCGTGTTTTGTTTGTGTTTGGTAATGCAAACCTTTGCAAATGTCAGTGCTCAGACGGTGAGCCTAAAAAAGCATAATGTATCTTTAGAAGAGATTATTTGGGAATTGAAAGCAAAAACAACTTTTGTGTTTTTGTATAGCGATGACGATATCGCTAATGTCAAAGGGATTTCTATCGATGCTAAAGATCTGGATGTGGATGAAGTATTGAAAAAATGCCTGGAGGGTACAGATTTAAAGTATGTGAGAGAAAACAATGCTTTTATTATCAAGAAAAGCAATAAGTTGGAAATGATGCCTCAGGTAAAGGAGCGGAGATTGTCCGGAAAGGTTATGGATAAAACAGGACAGCCGCTGCCTGGTGTAACCGTGCTGTTGGAAGGAACGACTATCGGTGTAATCTCAGATGCGGAAGGAAAGTTTGCCTTGTCCTGTCCTGCTACCGATAAGGTGGTGTTGGTGTTTACTTTCGTGGGAATGAAAACTCAGAAAGTTGTATTTGGAGACAAGAATGTGATAGATGTTGTGATGCAGGAAGAGGTGCAGGAGATGGAAGAAGCGGTGGTGACCGGTATTTATACTCGTAAAAAAGAAAGTTTTACCGGTTCTGCTGCCACATATACGAAAAAAGATTTGCAAATGATCGGTACTCAAAATATCATTCAAAGTTTGAAGACCTTGGACCCTGCCATGCTGATGATTGAAAGCAAAACTTGGGGCTCAGACCCGAACCGGTTGCCTGATATTGAGGTCAGAGGAAAGACAAGTATAATCGGTTTGAAGTCTGATTATGAATATGACCCCAACCAGCCATTATTTATTTTGGATGGTGTAGAAACGGATTTGCAGACAATTGTCAACTTGAATATGGATAGGGTGGCAAGCGTGACAATCTTGAAAGATGCCGCTTCAACTGCTATTTATGGTTCAAAAGCTGCTAACGGTGTAATTGTTGTTGAAACGGTTCAGCCTGAAGCCGGAGTGTTGCGTGTTTCTTATAATGGTAATTTTGGAGTGCAGTTCCCTGATTTGACAGATTATAACTTGATGGATGCCGGTGAAAAACTGGAGTTTGAGAGACGGTCTGGTAAATATACTTCGAGAGACGGTTCTTATTCTCAACAAGTGGATTTGGATGAAAAGTATTTCAGACGCTTGAAAGAGGTAAAGCGTGGGGTTGATACATATTGGTTAAGCGAACCTTTGCGTACGGTGTTTAACCATAGCCATAATCTCTATATTGATGGCGGTGATGATGCAATGAGATATGGATTGGGTATCGGCTATAAAAACAATGACGGTGTTATGAAAGGATCTAATCGGGATATAGTAAGTGGAAATATAGATTTGTCTTATCGTAAGAAAACATTGCTGTTCTCTAATAAGTTTAGTATGGACGTAACGAAGTCGGAACGAGAGCCAGTTAGTTTTTCTGATTTTGCATGGGCGAATCCATATAATAGAAAAACGACAGAAAACGGAGATATTCCGATGTATTTGGAAGGCCCTGATCAAGCTACGGATGAATATATTAATCCGCTTTATAAGTTTATGATGAAGAATACGAAGGAGACAAATATGCTTTCTTTGCGGGATAATTTTAATGCAGAGTGGCAAATTTTGTCCAGCTTGAGAGTCAGAGGACGTTTTGGCGTGACGAAAACCATAACAAAGGAAGAGGCCTTTAAATCTCCCAAGCAGCCTGATTTTAGGGATATGGAACAAATGAAGCGCGGCTCTTTCTCCAGCAATACTTCGGAATCTTTTTCTTATAACGGAGATTTAAATATCACTTTTGGTAAATTATTTGCTGACAGACATCAGTTAAATGCTGTGGCGGGGGCATCTATCAACCAAAGCAAGACAACGACTGATGGGTATAGCACAGTAGGCTTTACAAATGATTTCCATATCAATCCGGCTTTTTCCATGGGTTTTAAAGAAGGACAGGTTCCTGTTTATACGAGAGTGAAGAGTAGAGCTGCAAGTTTTTTCCTGAATGTCAATTATTCTTATGCAAACCGATATTTGGTGGATTTTAATTTGCGCTCTGATGGTACCTCTAAGTTTGGAGCGAATAAACGTTTCTCTACTACTTGGGCTGTCGGATTAGCATGGAATATCCACAATGAAAGTTTTATCAAGGACTTGAATTTATTCGATAATTTTAAAATACGTGCCTCTATAGGAAATCCGGGAAACCAGAATTTTGATGCCTATCAGGCAATGAAGACTTATCGTTATAATGTTGCCAATCAGAATGTATTCGGGACCAGTGCCATTATCGACAAGTTCGGTAATAAGAATTTGGATTGGCAACGCACAATCGATAAGAATATAGGTGCGGATATTGCCATGCTGGACAATCGTCTCAGAATAACATTGGATTATTATTACAAGGATACAGATCCGCTGTTGGTTAGTATTTCCATGCCTCCTTCTATAGGAACGAGCAATATCTACACTAATTTTGGACAACAGGTGTCTTCCGGATGGAATGGTTCCTTGCAAGGAGTTGTGCTTAAAAAGAAAGATCTTAGCTGGAGTGTGAATTTTAATTTCCGTACTTCCAAGTCAGAATATCGGGAAATCGGAGATAAATTGGAGTATTTGAATGAAAAGGGAAGTTCGAAAGTGTTGCAGCGTTATTATGACGGGGCAAGTCCTGATGATATGTGGGCAGTTCCTTCTCTGGGTATAGACCCGGCTACAGGAAGGGAAGTGTTTTTAAAGAAAAACGGTGAACAGACGTTTGTATATTCTGCCGATGACGAGGTGGTTGTCGGTTGCTCTCGTCCGGATGTAGAGGGAATTGTCGGAACATCTTTTTATTACAAAGGTTTTTCTGCATCGTTGAATTTCCGGTATCGGATTGGCGGACAGGTGATGGCATCTGCTTTGTATGATAAGGTAGAAAATATTTCAAGTGATATGGTATTTAGAAACCAAGATAAAAGAGCTTTGTATGACCGTTGGCAGAATCCAGGAGACAAGGCAAAATTTAAAGCCATACAGGATCAGACTTCTACACCGATGTCTTCACGTTTTATTGTGACTGAAAATACATTTTCGGGAGAATCAATATCTCTTGGATATGAAACAACGGGTGACTGGTTGAGATATATTGGTGCTGATGGATTAACCGTAAGGGCTTATATGAACGAAATATTCAGAATTTCATCATTTAAAGAAGAAAGAGGTATTGAATATCCGTTTGCTCGTAGTGTGACGTTTTCTTTGAGTTTGAGATTTTAAATTATAGATTATGAAAACAATATTGAAATATAGCTGCATTTTGGGATTGCTCCTTAGCCAATTGTCTTGCTCGAACTGGCTTGATTTGGGCTCTGAGGACCGTATCATGGAAAAGGATTTGTTCAGTACGAAAGATGGCTTTTATACAGCTCTCAATGGTATTTATGTGGAACTGTTGGATCAGTCATTGTATGGAAGTACACTGACTTATGGTACTATGGATATCTTGGCACAATATTATGATTGTTCGGATGTGGACCATATCTATAATAAGTTGGCAAAATTTGAGCCGGAAGAAAAGAATAAAGCGGTGGAATCGACTTGGTCCAAGGCTTGGTTTTTGATTAATAATGTGAATACTTTACTGGAGCATTGTGAATCCAATAAACATGTGTTGGGAGATGAAGCTTACCACATAGTAAAAGGAGAGGCTTTGGCATTGCGCGGTCTGTTGCATTTCGAGCTTTTTAAAATATTTGGTCCGATTTACAGCATCAACAAAGAGCAAAAATGCATGCCTTATGCAAGGACTTCAGACCTGGTGATTTTGGAAATGTTGTCTGCAGAACAGGTTCAGGATTACATCTTGAAGGATTTTAAAGCTGCCGAGCAGTTGTTGATGGATTGTGACCCTGTAATTACTGAAGGCCCGCTTTTCTCAGATGCCGGCAATGGTCTGCCCAATACGATGAGATTCCGTTCATTACGTTTGAATTATTATGCTGTGCAGGCCTACATCGCCAGAGTGGCAGTATATGTAGGCAACACTACGATGGCTGCTGATTATGCAGAAAAAGTGATAAAAGCGACGCAGGTTGAGAATGAATGGTTTCCCTTTGTTACACGTGAGGCGGCAGAAGAGGTAGACCACCAGGATAGAATTTACCAGACGGAGATTTTGTTCGGACTTTATAATTTAAGACGCAAACAGATTTATGATGCTACTTTTTCAAATAATCTGTCAGCGACAAGAGTGCTGAGGCCGAAAGAAGGATATATAGATTGGATGTATGATGAAGATTTAAGTGACCTTCGAGGTGCATGGCATTGGGAACAGATGTCTAATCCGGAAGACGAAAAAGAAAATCTCCGTTATTTTGTAAAATATAAGGAAGTAGATGATAAAGGAATGGGGTACCAATATTTGATGCCTCTGATGAGAATTTCTGAAATGTATCTGATTGCTGCAGAATGTTTGGATGATGTTGAGTTGAAATTCGGCTATCTGAACAAGCTCAGAGCAGCCCGTAAGGTGGCAAGTGTGAGTGAGGATAAGAATATTATGGATGAAATAGAGAAGGAATATCGTAGAGAATTTATCGGTGAAGGGCAGTTGTTTTGGTATTTTAAGCGGCAGAATAAAGGAAATATAATTGCAGGAGATGAGTCCAGCGTGGTGATGTTGAAAGATAAGTATCTATTCCGTCTGCCACAGGAAGAAGAAGATCATAGAGGAACTAATTATTAATATATCAATCGATTTGTTATGAACGTTAGAATATTGAAAAATATAGTATTGTTGCTGATCCCTCTGTGGATGTGGAGTTGTGATGAGGAAATGATGGATTATGAAGGAAAAGACGGTGTTTATTTCATGATGCAGAAAGCGCCTGTTTCCGGTTATGGAGATCCGGAAAACTTTGAATATGTAGATACGACTCATGTCAGTTTCGCATCCATTGTCGGTGCGGACACGGTATTGCCGATTCGGGTGCGTGTTATGGGAGATGTGAAAGAATATGACCGTCATGTTTCGATGCAGATCGTTGCCGGAGAATCTACAGCTGTTGAAGGCGAGGATTATGAAGGATTTGACCTGAGTCAAAGTGTGAAGGCCAAGGAACGTCAGGTAGAGATACCCTGCCGGATTATCAGAACCGATAAATTGGCAAAGGAGAATCTGGTGTTGTCTCTGGTGATACAACTGTTGGAGAATGATGATTTCTCTTTACCTTTGGTATGGTGGCAGCCTTTCGGTAATATCTATGGAGATGTGCGGGACTCTGTAAATGTTGTGCGGCATGTGATTCTGATTGACAATATCGTGAAGATGCCAAATGTTTGGAAGGAGGCATATTGGGGAAAATGGTCTGTCAAGAAGTTTACGATTATGTGTGACCTTTTCAAAATGACATGGGATGACTTTAATGCGTTGACTTTGGATCAAGATAGCAGATTGCGTATCATGGGGCAAAATCTTGACAGGTATCTGAAAGAAAAAGAGGCTGACGGGGAGACGATATATGAAGAAGAACGGGATGAGAATGGTGATTTGGTAAAAATGACTGCTGGCAGTCAAATTTAAATTTGTTGGTTATGAAAAAATATAGCATATTAGGATTGGTCGGAATAGTATTCGGATTATTATTCGGCTCGTGTTACAAGGATTTGGGTAATTATGATTATCACGAAATCAATGAAGTGTTGATTGCTGATGCAGGATTTGCTGATACTACCTATGAACTCCGCAGTTTTATTGATACTTTACGGATATCTCCTCAGGTTGAGAATACAATCATTCAAAATATCGACAATTACGAATTCCGATGGGTTGCTGTCGGAGACCGTTTCAAATTGGGCGGAACCTGGGAGATCGGTACACAGAAGGATTTGGTATATCCTTTGAACCTGCCGGAACAGGATTATACGCTTTTTTTCCACATCAAAGACAAGACGACAGAGGTCGTGACGACAAGATCAGTAAAATTGACGTTGACCACGATGTTTTCAAAAGGATGGTTGCTGTGGGGAGAGAATGAAAACGGAACTGCGCAACTTGATATGCTGGTGGAAACCGCTGACGATACGATTCTGATGAAGGATATCTTGAAAGAATCCGGATTGCCGGCATTGCAGAAACCTACCTTTTTGTTTGTACCTTTTGCAGATATGACAGAGGTTAATATACAGATTGGTACAGAGTCCGGTACTTATAAGTTGGATCGTGATAAGCTGCAGCCCATTGAAGATGCCCATCTGAAATATAGTTTTTGGGATTTGTCTTCAGCCGGTAGCTGCGTGCTACAGGATGCCAATCAGTTGTATGCGTTTCGGGCAGAAATTATTGATGGTAATCTATATTTTGACAGGGATCGTATGGTTGGAAAATATAGTAGGATAGGAAATCCGTCAAACCATTATAAAGGTGAGTATAAATTGTTTAAGATGGGGAATAAAATCGGTTATAATTTGGGAATGATGGCAAGAATGTATCCTGTAATTATTTGTTATGATGACGATGCCAAACAATTTGTCTATCAAGGTGGGGTAAATCAATATAGTGGGATTGAAGGGTATTGTGACCCGATACCGGTGATACAGGGGAATGATACCTGGAAACCGGGATTGGATTTTGTCACTACGATAAATTCGCGTAATGCGCAGATATCGAATTATACCATATTGAAGAAAGCCAATGCAGCTTCACCGTCCGATTATTATCTGTATGTTTATCAGGTTTCTGCTACTTTCAGCAATGTAAGTTTTACAATGAAAATGCAACCCCAGCAGATGACAAATGCTGAAGACATTCAAAATGCAGAGTTCTATGCCTCCAGTATGAATAAGCCGTATATTTTCTATACAGTAGGAAGCAAATTGTACGGATATGACTGCTATAAGTATAAAAGCACGTTATTGTTGGATTTTGCCGGTGAAAACATGCATGAAGAGAATGGCGAAAAAGTGACGGAAGTGATTACCGCTGTATGGAGCGAACAATATCTGTTTCCTCCAAATATGAATGATGAATTCTATATAGCTCTCTATGATCCTAACAAGCCGGCATCTTCCGGAGGAAGGATTGTCGGATATCGGGTAGTTGACAATGCAGATGCCATCCAGCTTGAAGAAATCCCCGGAACGTCCAAGTCCGGTCTTTGTAAGGTGGTAAGTATGGCATATAAAGCCTAATAAATTATAATAAAATGATAAAAAGTTTGTTTGTTATTTTAGGATTGCTGTTTATTACATTGAATAGCGTAGGTCAGCGACAATTGCTGTCGGCCAAAGTTGAGGACCTGGAAGGAAATCAATATGAGATACGCCACGTTTTGAACGATTCCGTCCCTGTGGTATTGGCATTTTGGTCTACGACTTGCAAGCCTTGTATTCAGGAATTGGATGCCTTGAGCGAGGCATACGAGGAGTGGAAAGAAACAGTGGAATTTAAAGTGGTGGCCGTAGCGATTGACGATAGCCGTACAGCTGCAAAAGTAAGACCTATGGTGGAAGGGAGAGAATGGCCTTTTGAAGTTTTGGTGGACAAAAACCAGGATTTGAAGCGTGTAATGAACGTCAATAGTATCCCTTTTCTGCTTGTATTGGATAAGACAGGGAAAATAGTTTATTCACATACCGGTTATACACCCGGCTCTGAAATGGAAGTGTTGGAAATTCTTGAAAAGATGAAGCCATGAAAAATTTGAAATTTGCTTTGTTACTAAGTGTTTGTTTCTGGGTGCATCAGGTTTGTGCCCAGGAACATAAATACGGCACTCTTTCCGGAAGTTTTGAAACGAATTCTGTTTTTTATATGAAAGACAGTAAAGCGGGAGTTGTCCGTCCGGATGATCATTTTGGTTCGAATAACTATTTGAATTTGGACTATCATTTGGGAAAATTTTCAATAGGTATAAGGTATGAAGCCTATTTGCCTGTTTTACAAGGGTATTCAAAATCGTTGGATGGCGGGGAATTGGTATGTAAGTATGTCGCTTTTGCAGATAAAAATTTACAGATTAGAGTGGGCGATTTTTATGATCAATTTGGTAGTGGATTGATATTCAGAGCGTATGAGGGGCGATCTTTAGGTCTGAATACCTCTTTGGAAGGTGTGCGCCTGTTTTATTCTTTTAGGGATAAGATTTTTGTAAAAGGGATTTACGGACGTCCCAGACGTTTTTTTGATTATGCCTCTTCATGGGTGAGAGGTCTGGATTTACGTTTTGATGTCTGTGAGTTGTTGAATTACGACAGTAAAGTCAATCTGTTGGTGGAAGGAAGTTATGTGAACCGTTATGAAGAGTACGTAGGGAACCAGGATATAAAATCGAATGTTGACGCTTATTCGGCGCGGTTGGGTCTTGAAACTGGTGGTTTTTTCTTGAAGGGTGAGTATGTGGGAAAAGCGAAAGATCCAGCAGTATATAATAACTATTTTTCTAAGAAAGGACAGGCTATGCTGTTTGAAGTAGGGTATGCCAAGAAAGGACTGGGTGTTCAGGCTAACTTTAGAAGTCTGAAATGGATGACTTTCCGTTCTTCGCGTGATGCTACTGTTTTGGAAGAGGATTTAAATTATTTGCCGACTTTGACACGTCAGCATACGTATGCTTTGGCTAATTTGCATCCTTATGCCACACAGGGGAACGGAGAAACGGGAGGACAGTTTGACTTTTATTATAATTTCCGTAAAAATACGGCATTAGGAGGACGTACAGGGTGGAAATTGCAAGCTAATTTTTCAACTTATTATAACTTGAAAAATGGTAAAATGGGCAGTTTTGGAAGTAATTTGCTGTATAGGGACTTTAATGTTGATTTGACGAAAAAATGGAACCGTTCTTGGAAAAGTATTTTCTTTTATAGTATGCAGGATTTTGACCCGGTAGTCATCGGTAAGGAGCAAAAACAGATTTGTTCGCATGTCGTTGTGGCAGATGTGACTTATTCTTGGAAAAGACGCTTCTCTTTGAGAATGGAAGGGCAGCATCTGTGGACAAAGGATGATGACAAGAATTGGGCTGCTTTGCTGGTTGAGCTGGGGATTGCTCCCAGTTGGAGCTTTTTTGTATCGGATATGTTTAATTATGGTAAGACAGATACCCATTATTATAGCGGAGGTGTCAGCTATTCACATTCAAGGACCAGAATTGCATTGAATTACGGGCGTAATCGCGCCGGTTATCAGTGTGCTGGTGGTGTGTGTCGCGAAATCCCTGCCTATACAGGATTTAATTTAACGTTAACTTCATCATTTTGATTAAAAAAATTATATTATGAAACAGATTTTCTTTTATGTATTATGTTTTTTGACTGTAGGTATGTTTGCTTGTTCTGACGATGATTCAGAGGGTGGATTGCAGTTGAAAGTGAATCGCAACACCATGTTGGCAACCGGTACGGATGAGGTCCGTTTTACTGTGTTTCAAGATGGTAATGATGTAACTGCTCAGGCTGTAATTAAAGAAATAGCTTCAGGAGAGACGTTGGTAAATGGTGTGTTTACAACTACTATAGCTGGCACATACTCGTTTGTAGCAGAGTATGCTGGAGCAAAGTCTGAGGCTGTTGTAGTGGAAGCAGAAAAAGGAGAAGGATTCAAGAAAAATGTTTTGGTCATGAAATTCACTGCAATCGGCTGTCAAAACTGTCCGCGTGCCGAGCATGCTATTTTGGATGCAGAAAAAGAAGTGCCTGGCAGAATTTGTCCTGTTTCTGTTTATGGTACGCTTGGTTCTATGAAGGATTTTATGATCGAGGAGTATATTAATTCATTCCAAAAATATTTCCAGTTTAATGAATATCCGCATGTGATGATTGACCATAGCAGCAAATGGAATTTTATGACCGGTATCAAGGATATGGCTTTTGAAAAAGCTTTGCGAGCTAATGGTGAGGTAGGAATTGCCCTTGAAACAGAATTGCAAGGAGATGCGTTGAAAGTGAAAGTAAAAGTGAAAGGTAGTAAATCAATAGATTATTCGACGAATTTAGTGGTGGCTGTTTTGGAAAATAATTTATATGCAAAGCAGACCGGTGCAGAGACAGAAGCAGACAATTATCACAACCACGTTGTCCGTCGTTATTTGACAGATCTTTACGGCAATGAGTATAAGATTGCTAGCGGAACTTTAAATGCCACGGATGAATATGTCAAAACGTTTGATTATAAAGTTCCTGCTGAATTTAAGAAGGAGAATCTGGAGATTTTGGTATATGTTTTAAAAACTTCAGACAGATCATGTTTGAACTGTAGAAATGTATTAGTAGGTAAAAAAGTAGATTATGAAACGTTATAGTTGTTTGTTAAGCTGGTTTTTGCTGGTTTTAGGCGTGGCTTTTGTGGGTTGTTCGGATGATGACGATGAGGGAGGTCGACTGCCCATGAACGTTTTTCAAGTATCGGACTCTGTTGTCTCTGTTGATGCTTCCGAAAAATCAGTTTCTGTAATAATTCAAACTGAGCATAATTGGACATTGGAAGGAAATGAACTATCCTGGTGCAAGGTGGACAAAAGAAGAGGTATAGGTACTGACACAATTCATTTTTCTATTGGTGAGAATGTCTTCCGTGATGAACGCGATTGTGCTTTTGTGCTTCGTGGACAGAGTGGTGAAAAAACGCAGATTCAGATAAAACAGGCTGCAGCCTTGAAGGATTATGTGTATCGTTTACCGGTTGTGTTTCATGTGTTGTATAAAGACGCCGACGATATAAACCAGAACATCGATAAAAGTTTTTTTGAGGATTTGTTACCGTATTGTACAAGTTTGTATAGGAAGGGACATAATGGCTTGGATATAGGTGTTGAGTTTTATATGGCAACGACGGATCCCAAAGGAGAAACATTGCCTGAGACCGGTATTGACCGGGTGCAATGGAACGGAGAGTTCATGGATGCCTATGATTTTGTCGGAAGCGATGATTCGCAATGTGTTGGTTTGTTATGGGATCCGAATAAGTATTTGAATGTCGTAGTTTATCCTTTCCCTGGAGCAACGAAAAATATGTCGGGTATTTCAACAATACCTTTTACTACGTCGGAAAATGGTCTAAAGGGTTTGAATCCTGGAGATATCTATTTTGAGCGCTCTTTCCCACAAGTATATTGTGTTACGCTGAATACGCAATATGTTATTCGTCCCAATGCGAAGCAGATTGTGGCTCATGAATTTGGGCATTATTTGGGTTTGTTCCATGTATTCTCTAGTGGAAGTAAGCTTGAAACAGATTATTGTGCAGATACTCCGAATTACAATCGCGAACTTTATATGACAGAGGCAAAAGATATTATTCAGAAGGAAGGAGAAGATAGTCCACGTCTTTATGATAGAAAAGGTGATGACGGCAAGGTGTTTGTTTCTCATAATGTGATGGATTATGATTATACATACCAGGACGAGTTCACTCAAGATCAATATAAAAGAATGCGGCATGTTCTGGAAAATAGTCCTTTGATTCCTGGTATAAAGAAAAGGTGGTAAAGTACATTTACATTTTCCTTTGAAAAGGTGCAAAATATAGGTTATTCAGGAGTACATATACGGATATTGAAGATGAAGGTGTGTCGTAATGCACGATGCACCTTCTTTTTTGTTCATCACTATACAAAT
>CAMDJC010000008.1:0-84203 GCA_945900015.1 uncultured Odoribacter sp.
TGCTCAGGAACTTATAAATAAAGTTAAATTATAGTGTTGCGGAATTAAGGAAATATAAAAAATAAAAAAGCTTTTTGCAGCCATCGATATTATGGCTGCTTTTTTATAGACATAAAAAAAGGGAAACCTTTGAAGTTTCCCTTTCGTGATCCAGCTGGGATTCGAACCCAGGACCCCAACATTAAAAGTGTTGTGCTCTACCGGCTGAGCTACTGAATCGTCCCACAACTATCTCTCAATTGCGGGTGCAAAGATAGAGGTTATTTTTATAAATACAAACAAATACCTAATATTTTTTTCTACAAAAGTGTTTTTTTTGCCTGCAACCATAAGTTTGCTTTTTCAAATAAATTACTCTAACTTTAGAGTTGTAATTTATCAAAAGATAAAACTATGATATTCAACTCATCAGAAAGAAAAGGCGCATTTATCATCCTTCTATTAATCGCCGGAATCATTTTTATACCCCGTCAGGTGTTGCCGGAAACAGCAGACTTCTTTTTTATAACCTCTCCTGTTGAGGTTGCAAAAGACAGTACACCGCCTCTCTCCGTTCAAAAACAGACAAGACCTCCAAAAATATCAGCAGTACAAGAAAGCAGTGTCGAACTGAATAGTGCCGATAGCGCCCAACTAGTAGCCCTACGCGGCATCGGTCCTTATTATGCCTCCCGTATTATACGCTACCGCAAACGCCTAGGAGGATTCCATTCCATCAATCAACTCAAAGAATTGAATATGAAATACTTTAATGTTGACTCCAATGCTCATTTATTTACAATAAATCCAACACTTATACAAAAAGCAGATATGGATAGCATGAGTTTCAAAGCTATACTGCGCCATCCTTATTTAGAATACGAAGATGTACAACTGATTTTCAATGCTAAACGCAAATATGGACACATCTCCATCGATGTGCTGGAGAAACAAAATATTCTTGCCGGCTATAAGCTAAAAAAAATAAAACCATATTTTAAATAGATTAGAACTATATTCTCTATATTTGTGTATGACATAAACAATCACATTATGAAAAAGATTATTCTTATAGTATCATCAATTCTTGTGCTCATTTTCGTTATTCTATTTACAATACCGGTATTTTTCAAAGGAGATATCGTAAAACTAATAGAAAAACAGGCTGCAGCCAATATGAAAGCCGAATTACATATCGGTGACATGAACCTTAGTATGTTTAAAAGTTTCCCTAATCTGAATGTAGCACTGAAAAATGTATGCATCCGCCAAAACATGGAAACAGGATGCGATACGTTAGCTTCCATTCCCTTGCTAGAGGCATCGGTGAATTTAAAATCACTTTTAAGTGGAGACAAAATCATTGTCAATCGTGTTCTACTTATGGATGGACGTTTGACTGCCAAAGTCGATACAGCCGGCAATGCCAACTGGGATATTTTCCCAAGTTCTACCGCCACGCCTGAAAAAGAAACGCAACCAACAGAATCAACCGATAATGAAAAAGGATTGGAATTAAACAATATAGCTATCGGTAATCTTTTCGTTGCATACAACGATTTTCACAACTCTACCTATGCCAGCATCGATAGAATAGACATGCAATTGGCCGGAGATTTCTCGGCAAGCAATACATTGGCACAATTATCACTCGCATTAAAAGGTATCTCATTCAGACAACAAAACAATGTTTGGGTGAACAACACCAATATCATGTGGCAGACAGAAATTGCCAGCGATCTAAAGAGCAAGACATTTGAAGTAATGAAAAACGATTTACGGATCAATGACTTACAACTAAACCTGATCGGCAAAGTAGCTGCCATAGACAACCGTTATCGAGTAAACTTACAGTTAAATGCACCCGATACAAAATTCGAAAGCCTGTTATCATTATTGCCTCCACACATCTTAGCCGAAATGAAAGATGTACAAACCTCCGGAGACTTTAAATTAAATATTGTAGCCAATGGAGATTACTATGAAAACAATCTTCCACAATTAGACGCTTTATTGGTGATAAACAATGCTTCTGTCAAATATCCGCAATTACCGGAATCTATTCAAAAGATCAATTTAGACTTACACGTTACAAATCCAGGAGGAAGCATTGATTCAACACAAATAGCTTTGAATAAAGCTTCATTTGAAATTGCAAACAATCCATTCCATGTATTTCTAAACATCCTAAACCCCAACAACCCACTATTAGAAGGCGGTGCCAAAGGAACAATTAACTTTGCCAATCTAAAACAAGCAATTCCTTTACAAGACCTGACTATAGAAGGCATTCTGACTACAGATATGACTTTTAAAGGCAAATACGAATACATTGAAAAAGAACAATATGAGAAATTTACCGCTAAAGGAAACCTTGAATTTCAAAATATTCTGTTGATAAACAACCAATTCCCCAAAGGTATTTCTATCCCGGAAGGCAGCTTGACTGTAACGCCTGCTTACCTGAAACTCAATAACCTAAAGGGTAAAATTTACTCTTCCGACTTTGCTTTGCAAGGTAAGATCTCTAACTATCTACCTTATATTTTCAGAAATGAAACATTAAAAGGAGACTTCGCATTGAATTCTAATCTGATTAATATCAATGAATTCATCCTAGCTCAAATGAAAAGCTCCGGCACCAATAATACAACCAGCACGCCAGACTCAACCAACTCAAACGGTCCTACTGCAGCGGAAGGTGCCTTAGAGGTTCCCCGCAACATAGATGCACATTTGACAACGAACATCAACACGATTATTTTTGACAAACTAAACATCAAAAATGTCAAAGGTAAGGTCAATTTAGCCAATGCCACCGCCAATCTAAACAATCTGAGCATGGAGATGTTGAATGGTTCTATGGTCTTGAACGGCAAATACAGCACAACAGATCCACAAAAACCTGCAGTAGACTTCAATCTGAAAGTCGCTAACTTTGACATTCACGAAGCATACCGGGCTTTCACCTTTATTCGTAAAAGCATACCTGTGACTATGAACTGCGAAGGAAAAGTATCTGCAGCCATGACTTTTGCAGCAATATTGGACAAAGAAATGAGCCCCATCATGAACACCGCCAACGGTAAAGGATATTTGGAATCGCAAGGCATTCTAATCAATAATAATCCAGCCATGAACCAATTGACCAGCGTATTGAAAAACGACGAGCTAAGCAGACTCAGTATAAGCCATCTGAAAATCAACTTCAAGCTAGAAAATGGTAACATTATTGTCGAACCGTTCAAGACCAATTTTGCCGGCAATCCAGTGACAATCTATGGAAAACAATCTGTAGAAGGCAATTTGGACTATACTCTTTCGATGACAGTAGACCGCAAATTCTTCGGTAACGAAATCAACAATATGCTGAAAGCTATCCCCGGTTCAGATAATATAAAAACAATTGACCTGGATGCTAAAGTCAGCGGTACACTTACAGAACCCAAAATCAAACCGGATTTGACAAAGGCCATAAAAACCGTCACCAAAGAAGCAGAAAAGGCACTAAAAGGAAATGTACTCAAAGGACTGCAAAATCTATTCAAGAAAAAATAAAAACAACAGGAGGCCTGTCAGTTGTCTTACAAGCCTCCTGTTATTTTCTATTTCAATTCTACCGCACGATAGCCAGCCTTAGCCAATATATCTATTGCCAAAGCAAGAGCATGCTCCTCATCAGCTTCAATGGTCAGCACCCTATCAGGACTCTTTAAATCAACAGACCAAGATTTAATTTCAGAAGTTGCATCCAGTGACTGTTGCACTTTAGCAACACAATTGCCACATTTGAGATTTGTTTTGATTCTAAAACTTTTCATAGTTATCGGTATTTAATCTATAATTTCTTTGCTTTAATCCGCAAGCTATTAGACACGACGGAAATCGAACTAAATGCCATTGCTGCTGCCGCTATCATCGGATTTAATAAAAAACCACACGAAGCGTAAAGAGCTCCGGCTGCCAATGGTATGCCTACCATATTATAAATAAATGCCCAAAAAAGATTTTGCCGGATAGCAGCCACTGTTTGGCGAGACAGTTTCCAAGCTTTAGGCAATGCATCCAAATTTGAAGTTATCAAAGTAATTTTCGCAACATCAATGGCAATATCAGACCCTTTTCCCATGGCTATACTGACATCTGCCTGAGCCAAAGCCTGAGAATCGTTTATTCCATCTCCAACCATGGCCACGACAGCCCCTCCCGCTTGCAATTCCTCGATAAAATCAGCCTTATCAGAGGGCATTACCTCTGCTCTGAAATCGGTTATTCCCAATTTAGAAGCAACGGCTCCAGCAGTCAAAGCATTGTCTCCCGTTAACATATAGATTCGTATACCTTCTGATTGCAAATGCCTGATTGCCTCCATAGCCCCCTCTTTAATTCTATCGGCAATAGCAATTAATGCCAATAACTGACCACTGTCAGCAAAACAAACTACAGTATATCCCTCTTTACTCCAATCATCCAACTTCCGTAACTCTACTTGCGAAAACGCCACTTGATGAGTATTCAATAATCTACGATTCCCTATCAGATAAACCTGTTCGCCAATCCTTGCTTCCACTCCTTGTCCAGTAACACTTTGAAACTCTCCCTGCATAGAGGCAACCACACCTTTCCCTTTCAGATAATTTACAACAGCTTCCGCCAATGGATGTTCAGACTGACTTTCCATATATAACAAAATCGGCAAGTAAAGAGTCGGATCAATGCTCGGATTCCAATACAAATCAACAACGACCGGCTTCCCCTCTGTAACCGTTCCCGTTTTATCAAGCACAACAGCATCCACTTTACACAACTGCTCCAAACTCTCTGCATCCCGAATTAAAATATTATTTTCAGCCCCTTTCCCTATACCCACCATTATTGCTGTCGGTGTTGCCAATCCCAAAGCGCATGGACACGCAATCACCAATACAGTTACAGAAGTGAGTAAAGCATGCGTAAAAGCGTATTCACCACCCCAAAGCATCCATATAGCAAAAGTCAACAAAGCAATTCCTATCACGGTCGGCACAAATATCGCAGCAATCTTATCTACCATTTTTTGTACCGGAGCCTTACTTCCTTGAGCTTCTTGTACCATACGGATTATCTGAGCCAATACCGTATCGCTACCCACTTTCTCTGCTCGAAAACGGAAACTCCCTTTCTGATTAATTGTCCCAGCAAACACTTCTGCACCTTCCATTTTCTCCACAGGAACAGGCTCTCCGGTAATCATACTTTCGTCAACAAAGGAAACTCCTTCGATGACAATACCATCAACCGGAATTTTATCTCCCGGCCTTACCAATAAAATATCCCACTTTTGTACAGCTTTCAAAGGCACTTCCTGCATGACACCATCTTCCAGAATACGAACAACCGTTTTAGGTTGCAAACCAATCAACTTACGTATTGCCACAGAAGTATTCGACTTTGCACGATGTTCCAGCGTACGCCCCAATAATATCAAAGCAATGATAACAGAAGAAGCCTCGTAATATACATGAACTGCCAGTCCTCGCGAAGTCCAATATTCCGGATATAACGTATTAAACAGGCTAAAGAAAAAAGCAATGCCGGTACTTACGGCAACCAAAGTATCCATATTTGCATGCCCATGCTGCAATTGATGCCAGGCATTAACATAAAACCCCCGGCCAAAAATCAACAATACCGGAAGTGTAAAAGCCAACATAATCCAATTGACATAAGACATATGCATAAAAAACATACCCAATACAAATACCGGTAAAGACAAAAGGACAGCTCCCATCGTACGATATTTCAACTGCCGATATTCTTGTTCTTGCAACTTTACAGCCTGATCTTCCGAATCCTCATCTTCTGTCACCAGGTCATAACCAGCATCTTGTACAGCCTGCCGCAAATCTGTAGATGATACAACCATATCATCATACACTACCATCACTGTAGAAGCAGCAAAATTGACTTGAGCACTCTTAACACCTTCTTGTTCGGCTAAAGTTCTTTGAACATTGGCGGCACATCCCGCACAACTCATGCCTAATACATAAAATATATCCTTTCTCTCAGCCATATCGTCCTGATATATTATTTTTGAGAATCTACAGCTTGGCGAATAGAGAGCCCTATCCTCCTCCTCGCTTTATCCACTTGAATCACTTTCACTGTCACCGGTTGATGCATATAAAGAACCTCTGTCGGGTTCGATATATATTTATCGGCGATTTCAGAAATATGCACCAAGCCATCCTGATGCACACCGATATCAACAAACGCACCGAAATTTGTAATATTGGTCACAACCCCCGGTATAATCATCCCTTCCTTCAAATCATCTATTGTTGTGACACCTTGTGCAAAATGAAATTCAACAGCCTTGGGACGAGGATCCCGTTCTGGCTTCTTCAATTCCTTCAATATATCCTGTAAAGTCAAAAGTCCTGTCCGCTCATCTATATATCTATTCAAATCGACTTTATCACACAAATCTTCATTACCAATCAATTCTTTCACACCAACTCCCATATCATGCGCTATTTTTTCAACAACATAATACGACTCGGGATGCACAGAAGAATTATCCAGCGGATTTTCTGCATTTTCAATCCGCAAGAAGCCGGCACATTGCTCAAATGCTTTTGCACCCATGCGCTTTACCTTTTTTAAATCCTGCCGACTTGTTATTGCACCATTGTCTCGTATATAATTTTCAATATTCTCTGCCAATACCGGCCCCAAACCAGATATGTGCATCAACAAATACTTACCGGCTGTATTCACATTGACACCGACACGATTAACACAGGATTCCACGACCCGGTCCAAAGCATCTTTCAACTTTCCCTGATCGACATCATGCTGATATTGTCCCACTCCTATTGATTTAGGATCAATTTTCACTAATTCTGCCAGCGGATCCATCAAGCGTCGCCCGATAGACACAGCTCCACGAACAGTGATATCATAATCGGGAAACTCTTCACGTGCTATTTTGGAAGCAGAATAAACAGATGCCCCACTTTCATTCACCACAAATATTGCCACATCAGAATCAAAGCGAAGATGCTGAATGAAATATTCAGTTTCACGACTCGCAGTTCCATTGCCAATAGCTATTGCCTTTATCTTATAGGATTCAACCAGATACTGAATCTTTAATCCGGCTTTCTGTCTATCCTTCTGAGGAGGATGCGGATAGATTGTTTCATTGTGTAACAAATGTCCGGTTTCATCCAAACAAACGACTTTACACCCCGTACGAAAACCAGGATCTATACCTAATACCCTCTTATTTCCTAGAGGAGGAGCTAACAATAACTGTTTTAAATTTTCTGCAAACACTCGGATTGCTTCTTCATCAGCCTTTTGCTTATACAAAGCCAAATATTCCGTTTCTATAGAAGGAAATAGCAAACGCTTATAGGAATCTTTTATAGAGATTCGCACTTGCTCAGCACTAGCATTTTCGCCTTTTATAAAAATACGTTCCAACCCTTCCAAAGCATTATTATCATCAATCTCCAAAGAGACCTTCAATATTCCTTCGCTTTCACCTCGCCGGATAGCCAGCATCCGATGAGAAGGGCACTGTTTTAAAGGGTCTCGAAAATCGAAATAATCAGCAAATTTATCACCCTCACTCTCCTTCCCTTTGACAACCTTTGAACAAATAAAAGCATTTTGTTCTATCATCCTCCGGATACGGTTGCGTGCACCTTCGCTTTCATTCACCCATTCAGCAATAATATCCCTTGCCCCCTGTAAAGCCTCCTCTTCATCCACAACCTCCCCCTTCACAAAACGCATTGCTTTTGTATAAATATCACCCTGCTCCTGTCTCATTAACAAAGCAGCCAAAGGCTCCAAACCTTTTGCTCTAGCTTTAAAAGCCCGTGTCTGTTTCTTTGGTTTATAAGGCAAGTAAAGATCTTCCAATACCCGCAAGTCTACACAATTTTGTATCTGACGCTCTAGTTCCGAAGTCAATTTTTCCTGTTCACGGATGCTCTCCAATACTGCTTTTTTCCTTTTTTCCAACTCCAAAAACTGTTCATACGACTTCTTTATTGCCTCAACACCTACCTCATCCATATTACCCGTACGCTCTTTTCGATAACGTGCTATAAACGGTATAGTGGCTCCACCTTCCAATAATTCAAGAATGTTCTTTATCACTTGATTTCCTACACCATTTTTCTCTGCAATGAATGCAATTGGATCCATATAATAAGACTGCATAATGAAAAATAATTAGCTACTTTCTGACAAAAGTAGCACAAATAAAAATGCAATTGAAATGCACGTATCGAAAATCAGATAAAAAAGTTCAGACACAAAAAAAAGGACTTAAAACCAGTCCTTCAATCAGTAGCGCTAAGGGGAATCGAACCCCTGTTTTGAGAATGAGAATCTCACGTCCTAACCCCTAGACGATAGCGCCATTCTCAATTCTATCAGAGCTGTTAGTGAGATTTGAACTCACGACCTCTTCCTTACCAAGGAAGTGCTCTACCCCTGAGCTATAACAGCATTTACACTCTCCCACATTCCCTTCTCTTTTGAGCCTCTTGTCGGATTCGAACCAACGACCCCGAGATTACAAATCACGTGCTCTGGCCAGCTGAGCTAAAGAGGCATTCCTATTTTTTTGAGCCTCTTGTCGGATTCGAACCAACGACCCCGAGATTACAAATCACGTGCTCTGGCCAGCTGAGCTAAAGAGGCATTCTTTATTTTAAAAGGGTAAGCTTACTATGTCGCACCGCTACGACCACATACCTTTGCTGCCTTCCGACCCTGGAGGGTTCTGTAGGAGCTGGTCGCATAGGACTTACCCGAGCACAAAAGTACAAAAAGTTATATTGCTGCCAAACTTTTCAGGCTTTTTTTATACGAAAAAGTTACATTTTTCTTACAACAAACTGATAACCACAGCATAAGCATCTACATTAAAACTCTTATAACTTACCCGATTTTTCTTTCAACGCAACCAAGTGCTGATACATTTTCAATGCTCCCCAGGCATCTGTTGCCGCATAATGAATCTGAGCCTCAGATAATTGAGGCGCATCCCAATTCGTCACTCGCTGTCTTTTTGAAATTTTCACGCCAAAAATGATTGCCATCAATTTTGAAAAAGATTTATCGAGAATACCGAACTTTTCTGCAAATTCTTGCAAATCGACAAACGAAGCCGGAATAAAATCCCCTTGTTTTCTCAAATTACGGATATCATCTCTAATTCCGACTCCTATTTTTATAATGCTAGAATCTGCAAGCAGAGATTGCAAAGATGTAGGGAAACCACATTTATTCAAACGGAACAAATAAACCACCTCCGGAGTTGCCAATTGAAGCAAGCCAACTTTATACACTTCGCCCTTATGAAAAGCCGGCCTGGTTTCTGTATCAAATCCCAAAAGTGAATTCATCCTCAAAGATTCCGCAATAGCATCGACCTGTTCCTCATCCTCTACAACCACAATTTCACCATCATATACAAATAAAGGCAATTTCTCAATCTCCTCCTTTGTAATGCTTTGCTTTAACATATTCTCCATGGCATCCTTTTTAATCTTCGCTTCGAACCTCAAAAACAACATGATGAATTGCTCGCAACACACCAACACAAACTTTTCCCCAATATAGCTCAAAACTGTTATTCAATTGCCACAAAGCTTCTCCAATAACTTCCGGTATTCCACAGCGGAATGAAGAAATAAAATTTTTCAAATCCTGATAGATATCACACACTTTTTCGGCTATTGAGTGTACAACAGGCGCTTCACTATATTGCATATTATCATCAAATACTTCAAGATACTCATCATATTCACCCAACAAACGATGCAATTCTCCATACAGATAATTGTAATCATCTTCGGTCACAAAATCTTCAGTCAATCCACTTTCTTCTGATTCACTTTGTGGTAAAAGTGAACCTTTTAAATAAATCAACGGGATAAATTTTTGCAAACGCAAAACAAATTCTTTACGAGACATCTGAGGTGCGGTTTCTACAAAATCACAAAACTCTTTACAAACAGCTACAAATTCCAAGACCTCTTTACTGTACCCTACGTGTTGAAAATCTTTCATAATGCATAGTTAAAAAAAAGAGGTTAATGAATAACCTCTTTCATAAAAACAAATTCCCTTATCAGAGCCAATTGCGAGACTTGAACTCGCGACCTACGCATTACGAATGCGTTGCTCTACCAGCTGAGCTAAATTGGCATTAACCGATTGCAAAAGTAATAATTTTTCGTAATAATAACATGAAAACACCCAAAAAAAGTCCCTCCAAGATAATATTATAAAATATCTTTACCAACCACCCGGAAAACCTGCTTCAATTCGCATCCATCCTGATCTGTCAGTGTAAGTCTATATGATCCTTCTTGCAACCAAAATTCCATTTGGTGTCTATTTTGAGTCATGCCCATATATTTATCATCAATATACCAATATATTTTCGCATCCGCCGAACGATGGACCGCTTCAAAAACAACATTTCCAGGCTTTGCTCCAAAATCCCGAGGAATAAAAACCCTCACGCCCGGCTGTGGATAAATCATCTCCATCACATCTTCGTTACCAGGATTACATCCTGGACGATAAGGTGGAAGCTTTTTATAATCAGAATGCGTTCTACAATAATACCATTCTTGGACCGGGGGTAATACAAACCAAGATTTACGCTTCATACTATACACCGATTCACAATCGGAAGTAACACGCCAAGTCTCTGTAGAATCCAAATTGATTATCTGATGATAAGGACATAAGCCGGTACGCATTCCATTTTCACATACATAAATAGAATCCAATTCTTCACAAAAAACAGAAGGTCGGCAACCACTTTTTCGACAAACCGCTGTCAAGCTCATTTCTTCTCTTGGCTCATAAAATCGACGGCGACAAGGCAACAATCCGGCCACTTCAAATAATATAGGAGCAGCAGCCCTAACTCCAGTTAACCCCGGACGTCCTTCTCCATCAGCATTCCCCACCCATACACCGACAACATAATCCGGATTTACCCCTATCGCCCAGGCATCCCGAAAGCCGAAACTTGTTCCCGTCTTCCAGGACAAATTCAATGCAGAAACAAAATGCTTCCATCCCGATTCCATTTCCGGACGCTCCACCTGCTCCATTGCCCGAAATGTTTGCCAGATAGCTGCAGCCTGCAAAATGCCAGATAGCTGAGACTTTTGCTTACATCTCAATGAATCACGTTTCTGCCACAATTTCAAACGCGAAAATTCTCCATCATAATATTGCCCATCTTCATCCCCATAATGATTCAAAACAGAAGCCATTCCTCCATATAAATTGCACATATCCCACAAAGATGTTTCAGCACCACCCAAAATCAAACTCAGTCCATAATGATCTGCTGGTCGGGTCAATGAATTTAATCCCAATTCTTTCAAGTCATCATAAAAACGTACATAAGTATAATCACGCAACAACCTTACAAAAGGAATATTCAATGATTGTGCCAAAGCCTGAGAAGCCGGTACTGCCCCCTTGAAATCCTTACTGAAATTTGAAGGCGCATACCCTCCAAAGCGAGACGGGATATCTGCCACCAACATATCAGGCAAGATAAAACCACTCTGCAGCATCATCGCATATAAAATTGGCTTAAAGATACTTCCAGAGCTTCTATTTGCTTGGATAATATCCACATCATTTCCCCGGCTACCTACACGCGCCTTACTATTGCCGACATAAGCTCTTACCTCTCCTGTCGGTATATAAGCCACCAACACAGCCACATTATATACATAATTCTGACTCAACATCGCTGCATGACGTTCAACAATATCATTCACTTGGCGCTGCAAGATACCGTCTATATAAGACACCACCGTTCCCCCCTTTTCTTTTTGGGCACGAGCAAGCAAATGAGGAGCCAGCGAAGGTCTCTCAAACAAATGAGCCGGTAACGGCTCTTTCAAGGCTAACTCATAAGAATCATCAGAAATAATACCATACTTATGCATTCTTGCCAACAAACGATCGCGTTTATTTTTCAGTTGCAGATTATTTTTACCAGGATAAATCAGTGAGGGCGCATTAGGTAATACTGCCAACAAAACAGCCTCAGCCCAACTCAACTCTTTAGGACTGCGATTAAAATATTTCAACGAAGCCGCTTGTAATCCTACAACATTTCCACCAAATGGAGCATGAGTTGCATAAAGCTCCAAAATTTCCTTTTTAGAATAACTTTGTTCCAGACGTATAGTTAGGACAAGCTCCTTGATTTTTTCCCATATGGTCCGAGGAGGATTATCACGAAACAAACGCACCACTTGCATGGAAAGAGTACTACCTCCGCTCACAATCCGACCGTTCTTTATATTTGCGATCAAAGCCCTAACAATTGCCCACCAATCAACACCCCGGTGGTATATAAAATTCTTATCCTCAAACATGAGTAACGACAACACATACCGCTCCGGCAATTCATGCATATCTTCAAAACGCATCTGCCCATCCGCTGCCACTTGCATATCAATAATCTCACCCTTCCGATCCAGCAAAACTGTAGCATAAGGCTTATCAAACAGAGGCGTCGGCAATAAATTCCACCACAACACAATTAGCACAAAAAGAAAACCGCAGGCAAACCAAATCGTCTGCTGCGGTCTTTTTCCTATCTGAATGAACGCTATTTTACCCATCTATTTCTTACTACAATACTCATACAATCCGCCGACAGCATCCTCCAACAAATCCAACACCAATTCAAAACCATCAGCACCTTCATAATAAGGATCAGGCACCTCCTTGTATTCTGTATATTTACGACAAAAATCTGTCATTCTGAATATTTTTGTCCGTTCTTCATCATTTTCTGCCAACAAGTTCAACTGCCGAATGTTTTGTTCATCCATTCCAATAATCATATCAAATTCCAAAAAATCAGCAGAAGGATAAAATGTCCGCGCCCTACTATCCAGAGAATAACCCCTCATACTGGCATGCTTCCGCATCCTTGCGTCCGGCAAAGCACCAGCATGTCCTCCATATAACCCAGCAGAATCAATATAAAAATTAGCATCTCGCCTGTTTTTCCTTACCAAATCTTTCATAATCCCCTCCGCTCCAGGCGAACGACATATATTCCCGAGGCAAACAAATAAAATCTTCTTCATATCAATTGAACAAAGAATCTACAAACTCTTCTCGATTAAACACTTGCAAATCCTCTATTTTCTCTCCGACTCCTATATATTTCACCGGTATTTTAAACTGATCCGATATTCCTATTACGACCCCTCCTTTGGCTGTTCCATCCAATTTAGTAATTGCAAGTGCATTTACTTCCGTCGCCAACGTAAATTGTTTTGCCTGTTCATAAGCATTCTGACCGGTAGATCCATCCAATACCAACAACACCTCATTAGGAGCATCCGGCAATACCTTTTTCATAACGTTCTTAATTTTTGTCAGCTCATTCATCAAATTAATCTTGTTATGCAAACGTCCGGCTGTATCTATAATCACAACATCAGCACCATCATTTTTAGCCTTATTCAATGTATCATATGCAACAGAAGCAGGATCCGAACCCATACCTTGTTTTACAACAGGCACTCCAACACGTTCCGCCCAAATCACCAACTGATCAACAGCGGCAGCACGAAATGTATCTGCAGCACCCAATACCACTTTTTTACCGGCTTCTTTGAATTTATAAGCCAACTTGCCAATTGTCGTAGTTTTACCTACTCCATTCACGCCAACTACCATAATAACATAAGGCACTCCGTTATTCGGCAAATCAAATGAATCATTGTCATTTACGGTATTTTCCTTAAGCAAAGCGGCAATCTCTTCACGCAGAACCTTATTCAGTTCGTCTGTTCCTAAAAATTTATCACGTTGTACCCTTGCCTCTATTCGCTCAATAATCCGGACTGTTGTATCAACACCAACGTCAGATGAAATCAACACTTCTTCCAAATTATCTAACACCTCATCGTCTACTTTAGACTTACCGACCACAGCACGTGCCAATTTCTTAAATACGCTTTCCTTTGTCTTTTCCAGACCTTTATTCAACGTTTCTTTCTTTGCTTTTCCAAATAAACCGAATAATCCCATGCTAAAATTTCGCTATACGTTAGAAGCCACTAAAATACAAATAATTTTAAATTCTCAGACATAAAACACAAAAGATTTTAAACCTTATCGGCGACAAACTTCTCAATTATCTCAAACGGTTTGCGTTAAAGTGTGGAGCAGCCTTTATATGAAAAAATACAGCCGAAAACACCGTTAAAATTGCCCCTAACAAATAAGCATAATTAAAACCATCCAAAGCCTGACCGATAACACCTCCCAACATCAAACCCACTCCTATTCCAACATCCCAACTGGTCAGATAAGTAGAAGTTGCCGTCCCCCTCTGATTATTAGGAGCCAAATTCACAAACAATGTATTAAATGCAGGAAACATCGTGCCAAAGGCAATCCCCAACAACAACGCTATGACCAAAAACAAACAAGAAGTCAGAATGGGAAAACCGAGCATCAGATAACGACAAACAAAAAGAGAAGCAAAACCAACAACAGCCATATACATTCCCAACTGAATTACCCAAGTAATCCGACCTTTATCCACTTGCTTTCCTGAAAAAATCCGCGAAACAGCCAAACCAACCGCCATACACGTAAAAAACAATCCTGATGATATCCTGATACCGATTTCATCAGCATACATAGCCACATACGTCGTTGTCATTCCATATGGAATAGATAACAATAACAGAGCAAAACCCGCCGGAATCCCCTTTACCAACAAAAATCGATCCAAAGACAAAGGTTCTCTTTTCACAGGAGCTTTATAAGAAGTTTTTACAAGTCCGGCCATAACCACACCCAAACATCCTGATAATAAAGAACTGCTAAAAATAACTTCATATGAACATGTATTGTGCATAAAAAGTCCTACCATCGGTCCGAAACTCATGGCTATATTATTAGCTAGCCCATAATATCCTAACCCTTCTCCCCTTCGCTCCGAAGGTAAAATATCAATAACAATTGTATTTCCAGCGACAGACACCATCCCAAAAGCAAATCCATGTACAATACGCAAAGCTATAAAAACAGCCAATACTCCCGTTAACATGTAACCTCCAAAAATCACTGTAAATACAAAATAAGCTAATAAATACAAGGGCTTACGACTGAACGTATCCAGCAAATAACCAGAAAAAGGACGAATACACAAACAGGCAATTGTATAACACGACAATATAAAACCAATCATCGATTTCCCTGCCATAAACTCTTCTTTCAGATAAAACGGCAATACCGGCATCAGAAGATAAAAAGCAAAAAAAAGCAGGAAATTGGCTGCCAAAATAAAACAAAAGTTCGATGTAAAAAGCTTATTTTTCATAATGCAAATGAACAAAATTTCCATATAAAACGGAAAATAAAGCCTATATTTGTTCAAACTAAGCACTAAGAAACAATGGCAAACTTTGACAACGAACAGATACTGGAATTATTAGAAAAAGCTTCTATTGGTTGGTGGGAAGCAGATTTCAACAAGCAACAATACAAATGCTCCGACATAATCATAAAAAAATTAGGTCTCAACGAAAAAGGTATTATCAGTTTTGACAATTTCCATCGATTGATTCCCCAAGAATATCTGACACAAACGGTCAACGAATTCTACTTCGGCAAAACTCAAAATATTTACGACCACATCTATCCGCTGCAAACCTGTCAAGGCATCCAGTGGGTACGTTCCAAACTATGCTCCCACAAAACAGACACCAACGGAAACATTAAAAACTCCGGTTTCTTGGAATTTCTCAATACTCCCTTTGACAGCATGCCCCAACAAACCGCCGAACAACGAATCAATAATCTGTTTTGCCATCAAAACAGTATATCCCGCTCATTATTTGCCTTGCTCAAAACAGATGATATAACGACCACTATCAACAATATCCTAAGCGAAATTCTTCGAGAATATCCTAAAGGAAGAATATACATAGCAGAATACAACAACACCGACCACACCTACATCTGTCGCTACCAAGCTCATGATAAAAATTTCAAATTCAGCCATCCCATGGAACGCTCGATGCCTATCTTTCCTTGGTGGTGGCAACGCATTGTCACATTTTCAACACCCATTATCCTCAGTAATTTGAATGAATTACCAGAAGAAGCCACTGAAGTATACAAATATCTGGATGCACAAGGAATAAAATCAACTCTTATTGTCCCTATGTATTCCCGCGACGGGGTATGGGGCTGTGCAGGAATTGATATCACTGACAAACAACATATATGGAAAAATGAAGACTACCAATGGTTTTCCTCTATCACCAATATCATCAGCATATGTCTGGAACTTCACCGATCAGAAGAAAATGCCCTGTCTGAAAAACAATATCTCGCCAATCTTTATAAACACATGCCTATCGGCTATTTACGTTTGAAAATAATATATAATGATGAAAATCAAATAATCGACTACTTACTCCTAGATGGCAACGATACCTTTTTCTCTATCTTTGAAACCAACCCAAATACCATTGGGAAAAAAATCAGCGAAATCAATTTTGAATATCACCACATGCTCTCTGATTTTACTGAAATCATCAACAGTGGCAAAGCCTTAGAGCGAGATTATTATCTAAAAAAACAACAGAAATATTGCAAGTGTAACTGTTTCTCTCCTCAAAAAGATGAATTAATATGCCTGCTAACCGACATTACAGAAACATATGCCACCCACCAAGCTCTCGACCATCGAGAACGACTGCTTCGAAATATATACCACAATCTACCGGCAGGGATTGAACTATATGACAAAGACGGCTATCTAATTGACATAAACGATAGAGAAATAGAGATTTTCGGACTCACCAATAAAGAGGCTATATTAGGTATCAATATTTTCGATAACCCCATCATGCCGGAAGGAATCAAAGAAAAACTAAAAAAAAGCGGACACGCAGACTTTACACTACACTATGACTTTGACAAACTCAACGGCTATTACAAAACAAATAAAAAAGGAACCATAAACATACAAACCAAGGGAACAGCTCTTCATGATGCCCAAAACAGACGAACCAATTATCTATTAATCAATATTGATCGAACCGAAACCACCATAGCCTACAACAAAATTGAAGAATTCAAAGACTTCTTTAGCTTAATCGGCAAATTCGCAAAAGTTGGTTATGCCCACTTCAATGCCCTGACGTGCGAAGGCTATGCCCTCAGCAGCTGGTATCACAACATTGGCGAAGAAGAAGGGACTCCACTATCACAAATCATAAACATATATAATCACCTACACCCAGATGACAGTCAAGCTCTTCTCCAATCCATGAACTCCATCATACAAGGGAAAATCAAAAAACTGCGTCAAGAGGTAAGGGTCCTGTCACCGGATGGACAAATCGGATGGACACAAATGAATATGATTGTGAGAAACTACTCTCCCGAACAACATATTATAGAAATGTTGTGCATAAATTACGATCTCACCGAACTTAAAAACACAGAAGCCAAGCTTATTCAAGCCAAAGAGCATGCAGAAGAATCCGATCGTCTGAAATCCGCGTTCATTGCAAATATGAGTCACGAAATCCGCACTCCGCTCAACGCAATCGTAGGCTTTTCAAATATTCTGGCAGAGACGGACGATCCGGATGAACGAGCAGAATACCAAGCCATCGTTGAAAAAAACAACGAACTTCTACTCCAACTTATTTCAGATATTCTAGACCTTTCAAAAATCGAAGCAGGCATCCTGGAAATTGTCCGTCAACCCGTTGACATAAATGAATTATGTCGCAACACAATCAAAACATTGAAAGACAAAACACCTCAGAATGTAAAACTACTATTTAAACCAGAAAAAAAGGAGTGCCATATTTTAAGCGACCACAAACGCATACAACAAGTATTAAATAACTTCATTAACAATGCCCAAAAATTCACTTCCCAAGGCCACATTATTTTAGGCTATGAATGTCAAGGTGATTATATAAAATTTTATGTACAAGACACAGGCATGGGAATCTCACAAGAAAACCAGCCTCATGTATTCGAGCGTTTTGTCAAATTCAACAATTTTATTCAAGGAACAGGCTTAGGACTTTCCATTTGCCACAGCATTGTTCAACAATTAGAAGGAGAAATAGGATTGGATTCTCAAGAAGGCAAAGGTTCCTGCTTCTGGTTTCGCATTCCAACAAATCAATAACTGCGGAATACATTTACTCAAATAAAACAATGGAAACGTGCAAGAGAATAAATTGCACGGGAGGAGAGACTCGAACTCCCGACACCTGGTTTTGGAGACCAGTGCTCTACCAACTGAGCTACACCCGTATTTTTAACGGGTGCAAAGGAAAGAATTTTTATTGAATTCTACAATAAAATCTGACAATATTTTTTCAAAATTCAAGATTACGACAAACAAATCCTCCTCCAAGTACCCTATCACCATGAAAAAACACGACCGGTTGGCCTGGAGCCACAGCCCATGCCGGTTCTGTCAAACGCACACAAGCACAATTATCAGACAAAAGTTCCACTTTCGCCGTCCCTTTCGGATTCAAACCTATTCCCCGCACTTTAACTGTCACCTCCTCATTTAAATCATCGGAATCAACCAATTGGACTCTATCCAAATAAATCATATCACACCATAAATCATCTTTCGTTCCTGCCATGACAATATTTCGCCCTACATCCAATCCAATAACATAAAGCGATTTACCATTCACAACAGGCAATCCCTGTTTTTGCCCTATCGTATAATTACAAATACCACAATGAGTTCCGATAACTTCACCACCCTGATTTAAAATATCACCGGGCAACTCATTAAAATCCCCATACATCCGGATAAAGTCGCGATAATTACTTCCCCGCAAGAAACACACCCCCATACTCTCACGCCGTTTTGCCATCTGCTCATATCCATTGGCAATAGCCCAAGCCTTTACTTCAGATTTACACAAATCTCCTAATGGCGTTAATGCTTTCGCCAAAATATGATGAGGTATCCCCCAGAGAAAATAAGACTGATCCTTTTGTGGGTCAACACCTTTACAAAGGTATCTTTTACCACCTACCTCTACAATTCTGATATAATGACCGGTTGCGAGCCACGAAGCGCCGATTTCTTCAGCGACCTGATTCAGCAACTCCCATTTCACATAACTATTACATATACAACAAGGACTGGGCGTCTTTCCTACACGATAATCTTCGACAAAATCGTCCACCACCTTTTCTCGGAAAAGCTTTTCTCCCCTCCGAATCAATAAAGGAATCTCCAACTGCTGACAAATTTTTTGAACGTCTGCCAAATCACTGCTTCCCCATAACTCCAAATTCACCCCCACAACTTCATACCCCTCCCTTTTCAACATCAAAGCAGCAACAAAACTATCAACCCCTCCACTCATTCCAACAACAACCTTTCCCTTCATAATCTATGCAAAAAACAAATAAGCGACAACAATAGCAGCTACAATACCGGCCAAATCTGCAATCAATCCACACGGTATCGCATATCGGGTATTCTTAATTCCCACAGCTCCAAAATAAACGGCAATAATATAAAAAGTAGTATCTGTAGCTCCTTGGAAAGTACATGCCAACCGCCCGGCAAATGAATCAGCCCCAAAGGTTGTCATCGTATCAATCATCATTCCTCTGGCACCGCTGCCGCTCAATGGCTTCATTAAAGCAGTAGGCAAAGCATCAACCCACTCCGCATCAAATCCTACACCTTCTACCACACCAGCTATTCCTCCCATCAATACATCCATTGCGCCAGAAGCCCTAAACACACCTACAGCCACCAATATTGCAATCAAATAAGGGATTATCTTGACAGCAGTTGCAAAACCATCTTTTGCCCCATCAATAAACGCTTCGTAAACATTAACACGACGCCATGCCGCCATACCGATAAACGAAATAATAATGGAAAAAAGAATCACATTGCTTGCAACATTCGAAACCACCGTCAATTCCTCCTTATCCAAAGAAGAAAAATATCCAATAACTCCGCCAACAATAGCTGTCAAAACAAATAAATAAGACAAAATAACCTTATCCCACAAACGAATACGTTGATAAACCGACACAGCAATCAAACCTGCCAGTGTTGAACAATAAGTGGCTATCAATAAAGGAATAAAGACATCCGTAGGATTTGCAGCCCCCATCTGAGCACGATACACCATAATAGAAACAGGCACAATGGTCAGACCGGACGTATTCAATACCAGAAACATAATCTGGGCATTCGAAGCAGCCTTTGTATCCGGATTCACTTCCTGCATCTGCTGCATCGCTTTTAGTCCCATGGGTGTTGCAGCATTATCCAAACCCAGCATATTAGCTGCCAAATTCATCATAATAGAACCATGAGCCGGACTATCCTTTGGTAAATCAGGAAACAACCTTCTGAAAAAAGGGTTAATAACCTTTGACATCACTCCTACAGCACCACCTTTTTCGCCAATCTTCATAATTCCCATCCAAAGAGTTAACACTCCGGTTAATCCCAACGAAATCTCAAAACCCGTTTTTGACATATCAAAGGTAGCATTCATCATTTCTCCAAAAATCGCAGTATCACCCTCAAACACCAAACGATAAAACGCAACCAGAAAAGCAACAACAAAAAAGAATATCCAGATATAATTTAGAACCATAGATTAAATAAAAATATAGGATTGGCTATATAGCCAATCCTAATCAACATAATCACAATCCCTTGCAAGCTTTTAATGTATTCTGCAACAAAGAGACAATCGTCATTGGTCCCACACCTCCCGGTACCGGAGTAATATAGGAACATTTAGGAGCCACTGCATCAAAATCAACGTCTCCAACTAATCTAAATCCGGATTTAGTCTTATCTGATGGAATTCTATGGATACCAACGTCAATAACAACAGCACCTTCTTTTACCATATCTGCAGTCACAAAATGCGGTTTGCCTAAAGCAACCACCAAAATATCTGCCTGCAAAGTAAACTCTTTAATATTAGACGTACGGCTATGACACATTGTTACAGTACAATCCGCATGTTCATCTTTTCGAGACATCAACACTGCCATAGGAGTACCCACAATATTGCTACGTCCAATCACAACGCAATGTTTGCCTCGAGTCGGAATATTATACCGATGCAACAACTCGACAATACCTGCCGGAGTAGCCGGAAGATAAGTAGGGAGTCCGGTAACCATTTTTCCTACATTGCATGGATGGAAACCATCAACATCCTTATCTGGGTCTATTGCCTGCAAAATTTTCTCTTCAGAAATATGCTTAGGCAAAGGCAACTGCATGATATAGCCGTCTACATCATCATCCTTATTCAATTTATCAACAACCGCCAATAATTGCTCTTCCGTAATATCGGCATCATAGCACAATTCTGTGCTTTTAAAGCCCACTTCCTGACAAGCTTTCACTTTACTTGCCACATAAGTTTCACTGGCACCATCATTACCTACCAGCACTGCCACCAAATGCGGTGTTTTCATGCCGGCAGCCTTCATGCGGTTTACCTCATCCGCCAACTCCTGTTTGACTTGAGCAGCAATTTTTTTCCCATCAATAAGTTCCATATATCCTTTGTTTTATGTATTCACTATCGTCTCATTCCAGGCATTCTACGCATCATTTTACTTCCACCGGAAAGCATCTTCATCATCTTCTTTGACTCTTCAAACTGTTTCAGCAGACGATTTACCTCCTGCACTGTCGTTCCACTACCTTTAGCGATACGCATACGGCGAGAACCATTAATAATTTCAGGATGTTCGCGTTCTGCCGGAGTCATAGAATAAATAATAGCCTCCACTCCTTTAAATGCATCGTCGTCAATATCAACATCTTTTAATGCTTTTCCAACGCCGGGAATCATGGATGCCAAATCCTTGATATTTCCCATTTTCTTTATCTGCTGGATCTGATTCAAAAAGTCATTAAAATTAAACTGATTGCGAGAAATCTTTTTCTGCAATTTCTTTGCTTCTTCAGCATCAAATTGTTCCTGAGCCTTTTCCACCAACGAAACAATATCACCCATACCCAAAATACGGTCGGCCATACGTTCCGGATGGAAAGCATCCAAAGCCTCCAGTTTTTCACCGGTACCTACAAACTTGATTGGCTTATTCACCACTGTGCGTATAGACAAAGCAGCACCACCGCGAGTATCACCATCCAATTTTGTCAGTATCACACCGTCAAAATCCAAACACTCATTAAATTCCTTGGCAGTATTAACAGCATCCTGACCGGTCATGGCATCCACCACGAACAGAGTCTCTGTCGGATTGATAGCAGCCTTAATCGCAGCAATCTCGCGCATCATCTCCTCATCCACAGCCAAGCGTCCGGCAGTATCGACAATCACAATATCATTACCGTTAGCTTTCGCCTGTCTGATTGCTTCCTGAGCAATTTTCACAGGTTCCTTACAATTTTCATCGCTATATACCGGCACCTCAATTTGCTGTCCCAACACCTTCAACTGCTCAATAGCAGCCGGACGATACACGTCACAAGCTACCAACAGAGGTTTCTTTCCTTTTTTCGTCTTCAACAGGTTGGCAAACTTACCAGAAAAAGTTGTTTTACCTGAACCCTGCAAACCAGACATCAAGATAATAGCGGGACTACCCTTAATATTCACTTCAACATTCTTTCCTCCCATCAACTCTGCCAGCTCATCATGAACAATCTTCACCATCATTTGTCCGGGCTTCACAGCAGTCAATACATCCATACCCAAAGCCTTTTCTTTCACCTTATTGGTAAAATCCTTGGCAATCTTATAATTGACGTCAGCATCCAACAGAGAACGACGCACCTCTTTCAGCGTTTCAGCCACATTTAACTCTGTAATCTTACCCTGACCTTTTAATATTTTAAACGACCGTTCCAGTCTTTCCGATAAATTTTCAAACATACTTTATGTATTTATTTATATAATCCTTTTAATACCTATCGTCTTTATTTTTTACCGATATTCTTCAATACCACAAATGTCTTGTCAATCAATGCATTGTCAACAACAACCGTAAATTCATTTGTTGAAGAAATCACCTCCGTCAAGTTAATGCCTTCCCACGACAATTCTTTCATTATCGTATAATAAAAACCGGCCTGCACACTATTTCCTTTCGGCAATTTCAATGTCACTGAAGACAAGCCCCGCTGTTCAAACAAACAAATTTCATTACGGAAAAATTCTGAAATCCAATGCTCCATAGTTGCACTGATTACCAAGTTGGTTTCAAAAACCCCCTGCACCATTGTATAAAAAATCTCGTCATTTTTAGACAAGTGCTTCAACACCTCAACATGACAATCCAACAATGTAGGTGAATTTTTAAACGTATAATCGCACAGATTACTTCGAAGAATAATATCGCCCATACTACTCAACAACTTATTCAACTGCACTTGGTCTCGCACTTGTAAATAGGGAGCCAATCGATTCAATGCCATAACAATAGCTCCGGTATTCACCTCCCGCATTAAAATTTTCTCTACCGAAGGTTGCAACTGTCTCGCCAACGATGATACATTGATAATTCCGGCAGCTAAGGATTCCGACAAATAAGGTCTGTGTTTTACTAAATCTTCAACTACATGTGAAATACTCACCATACTATTCCTTCTGTTTAAATTTCAACAAAAGTAGAGTTTTCTTAAAACAATTGCAAGAAAACTACACCCTTCTTTGTCTTACCACCTCAAACATCAACACAGCGGCAGCAGCAGATACATTTAATGATTCTATCTGACCCTGCTGAGGTATTTTTATGTGTTCCGTAGTTATATTCAACAAATCTTCATCAATCCCCTTATCCTCCGATCCCATAACAATAGCAACCGGCACTTTCATATCAACATCCGTATAATACTTCTCTGCTTTTTCCGTTGCCGCATACACCCGAATTCCATGCTGAAACTTCAGTTCCCGAACAATTTTCTTCAAATTCTGCACCCGACATACCGGCACATGATACAAAGCACCGGCAGAAGTCTTCAAAGCATCCGAGGAAATCTTAGCAGAATTCTTATTCGGAATAACAACAGCATCCACACCGGCACATTCTGCACTCCGCACAATCGCACCAAAATTACGCACATCGGTCACTCGATCCAATATCAAAACAAACGGTACTCTTCCTTCTGCCTCAACCGCATCCAACACCTCTGTCAAATCCTGATAAGGCACCGGTGAAATTTCAGCCAACACCCCTTGATGATTTCTGTCTGCAAAAGGCTTAAACACCTCTTCCGGAACATATTGAAACGGAATATTACGTTCGCGAATCATAGCAAACAACTGCTGAAACAACTCTCCCCTCACTCCTTTTTTCAGCATCACCTTATCAATTTCCTTTTCCTGCTGAATTGCTTCTATCACGGCACGTATTCCAAAAATACACTCTTGTCTATATTTAGCCATATATCATTAATTATATTTCTTAATCATTACACTCACCCTTCAATCGCTCCACCTCTTCTGTTGCCGACGTCCACTCGTCCATGGCATTTTCTAATTGCTTTTGGCTCTCAGCATATTCCTTCAACAATTCATCACTCACATTGCCGGCAGCCAATTTGTCCTCCATGTTTGCAATACTTTCCTCCAGTTGAGCTATTTTCTGCTCGATTTTCTCCACTAACTGTCCGGCTTTCTTAATCTCGCGATTCAACTGTTTCCGTTCCTCAAAAGCCAGTTTGCTTTCTTTTTCCACTTTCACTTCTTCCACTGATACAGACGCTGCAGATTTATGCAACTGCTCATATTCACGGAAGCAAGCTATTTTCTTCGCCGCCAAGAAATCGGTTACCCCCCCCAAATACTCCTTCATATTCCGATTAGAGAACTCATACACCTTATCTGCCAATCCTGTCAGAAAATCACGGTCGTGCGAAACAACAATGACAGTTCCCTCAAACTTTCTGAGCGCATCCTTCAATATATCCTTGGTCCGCATATCCAAATGGTTGGTCGGCTCGTCAAGAATAAGCACATTATACGGCTCCAGCAACAGACGCACCATAGCCAATCTTGTACGCTCCCCCCCGGACAACACCTTCACCTTTTTATCCACATCCTCTCCGGAAAACAAAAAAGCACCAAGAATATCACGAATCTTTTTTCTTATTTCCCCCTCTGCAACCCGATCCACCGTATCCAAAACTGATAATTCCGGATCCAATAAATCAGCCTGGTTCTGCGCAAAATACCCGATACTTACATTATGACCGATTTTCAGTTCCCCATCAAAAGGTATCTCGTTCATAATCATTTTCACCAAAGTAGACTTACCTTCTCCGTTTTTTCCGACAAAAGCAACCTTTTCCCCCCGTTTAATTTCAAAATTCACATCCTTCAACACCTGTAAATCGCCATATGCCTTTGCTAACGAACGTCCAGTTACAACCAACTCTCCCGAACGGACAGCCGGCTGAAACCGCACAGTTATACGGGCAGCATCCTCTTCCTCCACCTCAATACGTTCAATCTTCTCCAATTGTTTGATACGCGACTGAACCTGCACCGATTTTGTCGCCTTATATCTGAAACGCTCTATAAATTCCTCCGTATCCTTGATCTGCTTCTGCTGATTCTGATAAGCCCTCATCTGCTGTTCCACACGTTCCTTCCTCAATTCCTCAAAGCGAGAATAAGGCACTTTATAATCATAAATTTTCCCCAACGAAATCTCTATCGTCCGGGTTGTTACATTATCCAAAAAAGCACGGTCGTGCGACACCAACACCACGGCCCCGGAATAGCTCTGTAAAAAAGACTCCAGCCAGGTAATTGACTCTATATCCAAATGATTGGTCGGCTCATCCAATAAAAACACATCCGGACGTGCCAGCAATATTTTGGCCAACTCGATACGCATACGCCACCCTCCGCTGAATTCCTCACAATTACGTTCCAAATCCTCCGGCTTAAATCCCAATCCCTTCAATACTACTTCCACTTCCCTGTCAATATTCCCCTCTCCACGCATAGACAACAATTCTGTTTTCTCATGAATCTTGTCCAACAGCTTCATATATGCCGGCGAATCATAATCCTCCCGTCCTGCCAACTCCATATTCAACCGCTCCACCTCATCTTTCAGCTCAAACAAATCTGCAAAAGCCTTTTCTGCCTCTTTCCTGACCGTATTTCCATCAGTATAGACCTTTGTCTGTGGCAGATATCCTATCTTTACATTAGAGGCCATTGCAATGCTACCTTCCGAAGGAGCTTGCAAACCCGCCAACATCTTTAACGTGGTTGATTTTCCAGCACCATTCCGCCCGGTCAAACCAATACGGTCTTTCTTATTAATCAAAAAAGAGACCCCATCCAACAGATACCAACCACCAAAAACTACACTGACATTATTTATTGAAATCATATCTCTATCAAATCACACAATTATATTAGTTTCCAAACACCCATATACTCTTCTCCATCTTGAAACACACACTTGAATTTTCTCTCTTTACGAGACTCTTCATCAAAAACGAAATACCAATCCCCAATCTTTTCATCCCGATCCGTAAACACCACTACGTTTTGTCTAAAGTTATTCCGTAACAATTCTGCCATCAAAGCCATATCCACCTTTCCATCTTCTACCAATTCATCCAACAAAGGCATAAAAGCTGTAAATCCCACAAATTTACCAGTAAAACGCACATTGCCGCAATCCAATAAAACAGAGAGGTCATCCTCCACAAGATTCATCTCTCCCTTATAAGAAAAACCGCCTTCTTTTTCACAAGTTACTCTGGCATACTTAACCTTTGCCCATTTACCCAACATGATATCTCCACCGGCAGCTTGCTTACGCACAGCAAGCTCCGTTCTCATTGTATATGGCGGACATACAATCACTTCTGTTTGTAAATCATTCTCTTTATCAACCTCAACAATATGGCTAAACCACAATGTCTCATTTTTATAAACAAACATTTCAAACTTACCATTCAGTTTATCATTTGTCACCTTCACAAGCAGGTCATTTTTGGAATCATCAGTCAACGATGACGGCACTTGAATCTCCACCAAACACTGTTCTGCATTTGCTGTTATATCAAAATCCTTCTTATCCCGGTTCCACTTCAACAGCACACCTTTCACTACCTCTTCCTCTGCTTTTGCACGAGCAGCGGACTGCAAACCACCATTCATATCTATAAAATCAGCAAAATCATAATGTCTGGCGATTGTCATCAATTCCTTATTTGTTTTTACAGAAGCCTTATTACACTCATCCACCAATTGATCGCGAGCTGTCAGATTCTCTTCCAACACATTTTTCAATTCAGAAGAAGACATTTTAGAATAAGGTTTATCCACATCTGCAACAACCTTATCATCATTATCATCACATGCAAAACAAACAAACAAGCATAACAAATAAAACAACCTTTTCATTCTGTAAAATATTTAGTGATTTAAAAAACTCGTTATTCGTTGGCGGATATTCTCCTGGATATTCAAAAAATAGAGATTCAACTCCTGAACATGATAATTTCCCTTAGGGAAAAGCCTATCGATTACCGGAATATAATAATCATCATCCGACAATCCATCTATCAACAACGTGTGCATCTCCGGCAGCATCCTCACCCCCACTTGCCGAAACAAGGTATCCGATTTGCCTGTCGCATCAAAAAAAACCGAACCCAAATTTTCTGATGCTGGAGCATAACGTCCATCCGTCCTCCAATTTACAGGATTTATACACACCACATTATCAGCGAACAACGGCGAACACGCATCCGGTCGGGAAACACTGTTATAACATACCACCACGCCACAATCTTCTGCTCCGGTTGCAGCCTTCAACAAAGGATATTGGGCCAATTCCTCCCTACTTATCGAAAATCCGAAAGCATATGCTGCCACCAGACGCCCATACTCCTCTTGTGTCAAAGTATGCTTCAGCAGTTCAATCACCGCTTTAGCCCCCTGACTGTGTCCAGCCAAAATAAAAGGACGTCCCTGATTCAAATATTTCATATAATAACGAAATGCCTCTACTACATCCACGTGCGCCAACTGATAACGTTTTTCAATCTCCTCTGACGATTCAAACCAAGAATCCATTGTTATTTGACGATAATAAGGCGAATAAAAATTGCAACAACCGCCGAACAGCGAATAAGCCAAAAAATTCGACCCATCCACTGCTGCCCGTTGCACAGAATCCCGAACATCCATATAGTGATAGAGCGTTCCCTCCTTATCCTGCCAATCCCACACACAAGTGGGCAAGACATAAAAAACATCCACTTCTTTCTTCGAGCCATTTTCTCCGGGAACATCATACCACATGAAAGTTTCCGCATAATCCGGAGCCTGCGGACAAACACATTTTTTCTCATCCGTTGAACAGCCATACAACCACCCACAGAGAACAAGAAGCAAACATCTAAAAATTACAGACATAACTCTCTTTTTTACAGACTGACAAAGATAAAGATTTTTTCAGAAATCATAAATTCACCTCCATTCTATTCCAGAAAAAATAAAACAAGCCAGAAAATAAGCGTCCCGCCTTTCTTTTTTTCCAAGAAAAGCGGGACTAGAAACTATTTTATCGGTAGAGATGCAACTCTACTAACTTATATACTCATAAATTTCCAACATCTTCAAGAGACAAACCGGTGTATTTAGCGACCATATCAATCGACATGCCATTCGATTTCATCGTTCTGGCCACTTCAAGTTTTCCTTGTTCTATGCCTTGCTGAATGCCCTGTTGAATGCCCTGCCGGATACCTTGTTCCAGCCCCTTCTTCAATCCCCTGCGCTCTGCGCTGCCATACAACGTTTTTTCAACACTGATAATGTCCCAGAATTTTTCGTATCCCAACAACTGCGCATCCGTAAAAGCGGACTCCTCCAAAGCGGTTATCGCTTTTTTCACCTCCGGATTCGCCAGCAAGTCTTCGGGCACAGCACGGGTCTTTTCATTGATTTCAGTCAAAAAGCGAAGCCAAAGCACCTGCATCTTTTTCTCGCTATAGGAATGGGGACTAAACTTGGGCAATTCGACAAATATCAGATGCAGACCATCAATCACCCTGTCCGTATGCTCCTCATGAACCAAACGGTAATAATGATAGAATCCTTCCAATTCCGGTTCAAATACTTCATTCACCAGATTCAGCGAATACACCGGCTGAAGCAGCTCATATTGCTCACCCGTATCGATCTGCCGTACGTAGGCTTTAGAAGCATTGAACAATACACGCTGTTTGAATTCCGGCGACCAGATCATCTGCATCTCTACAAGAAACTGTCTGCCGAACTTGTCCTTGCAACGAACGTCCACGATACTATTCTTGCGCAACGGATTATCCGGCACCATTTCTGCCGGAAGATATTCTATTTCCGTGATTTCCTGCCCCTCCGGAATGGGAAGCAGCGCATTGAGCAGACTCATCACCAAATCGGGATGTTCGCCGAACACACGCTTAAATGTCAAATCCGCCTTCGGGTCCAAATATTTCATAATACATGCAATTTTGATGTTCAATATTGAATATTCACAAAGTTAAGCAATCTGCGAGAAAATCAGTTTGCATACAGTCAAAAAAAACAGATAAAAAATTTATCTGTTTTTTAGGAGGTCTAAATTTTGTGTAGACCATTTACTGCAAAGATTGCAAAAACCTCTCCAAAAGCAAATTTGCACTCATTTTATTCTACTCATGAGCAGAATATAGATTAAAAAGCCAGGACACAGCGTACCCTATAGCTACTCGTGTTAGTCATACCACTGGAGTTCACGTAGAGAACGCCACGGTTATAGAAGTTCATGTCCCGTGCGCATCCGCTGCTACACTCTGACGACGACCAAAACTGACAGCTACTATAGTACGTTACATCAAACTCATCAACATTGCCGTTGCTCGTAGCTTTACGAAGTTTTGTATTAATATTGTTTGCAGCCTTGATACCGTCCACCATCCTTCCTGTCAACATCTGAGTACTCTTCAACGATTCATCAGTCTTGAATTTTTCATCCATCAGAACCTCTCCGAGATTCTCTAGAATGTCGTACCACTCGCCGATGGCAGGCAGATACCAGCCTGTTGTTCCTTCCGGAGCGGCAACCGAATAGTTCTTCACCGCATTGAATGCCGGATGAGTAGTGGCAATGTTTGTAGTAGCCAACTGATATATTTTCTGCGTGTTGCCATAGCCGTCAAAGTCGTCGTAGCAATCTTTCATGGATTCCTTGAACGGCAAACCAGATGTGGTATTCACATTCTTCCATGCCAAATGGATTCCTGCATTCTTCAGCGCCATCACCAACCCGTGAGCCTTGCCAAACAACTTTTCTTTTGCTTTAGCTCCCACACGAGCCTCTCCCACATAAAACACGATACCGATGGCATCCTGCTTCTTATTCGCAAATTCAGGAGCATCGGGACTGATTACCGTCCCATCTTTCAGCATAAAATCTCCGACTTTCACCTGTGAATAGTCAGGTTTCAAATCGCCTAAAATCTCCTCGTTTGTAACAGCAAAAGTCTCTCCCGTATTCCAATCGGCAACCGAAAGTTCCAGATTTAGCTTACCGGAATTGTTGGTCAAAATCACCTTATACAAATGATTACGCTTGAGATTCACCGGCTGCACATCCTTCTTGAACTCCACTGTATGGACATAATTCTTGCCCTCAATGGTGTAAGTTATATCCAATGAAGGTGCCTGTGCATCTGCGCCATACTGCTCATAGCTGTATATCTGTTCCTTATATTCAGCACCATCAACCGAACCTTCCAAATTGAGAGAGTAGATCTTGCTTGCTTCCAAATTAGACTCTGCAGTCGAAGATACGGCATCAACTATCAACTTGGTTTTGTTGGCACGATTCTTAAAAACCACCTGAGTCACGGTAACTCCCGGAGCTTTGTTCACCAAATCCAAACGAGCCATGACACGAGTCAACTCCACCACTCCCAGATTGGCAGCTCGCACACCGCTAACCATTGCTCCGTAAAAACCGCTGGTCATAAGCATCGGTTTCGCAGACGGTTCCTGACTCACCACCAGACTTTTAAAGTCCGCTACAGTCTTAGACGCCAGTCCTTCGATTGCAGCCTTCAGCAATGCGTCCGGATTAGCTACAAAACAGATCTGATAAGCTCCAACTTCCCCAACTTCAAAAATATATTCTGATGTTGTTAAGTCACCATCCTTAAACACCTCAACACATTTATGAAAAGTCTCCGTACCGATCTCAGCATTATTTGTGCCGGTCTTAGCTGCATTGGTGCCATCTTTGAAAACCACCGCATAAAGAGAGCCGACCTTCTTTTCGTCTGCCGTGTGAGTCTCGGAAGCACGGATCACCGGCAAAACTGCCGAACCGCCCACATGAAAACGAACGGAATAGGGAGCTGCCGAAGATTCTTCTCCCCAATCCTGCCCCTGCTCCGTCGAGCAAGCACTTGAAAGCATCATCAAAAAAGAAGATGCCACAATTCCAATGATATTTCTTATCTTCATATCGTAAAATACTTTTTATACATGTTATACACGATTAATTAATTCTGTCCTTCCGTGTCGGGATTAATGACATCGGTAATCTCTTCGCCACTGATCCAATCAACCACCTTGAATGTAGCGATGACTTGCGATTTGTCAAACGGCTTACCATCTCCCAATTCAATGGTATAAATCGTATTACGCACCACGCTGACCCAAGAATTCTCCGGCTTTTTCTGAAACTTCACGGATATGATGCCTTCACCTAGACTACCTGTCTTTGAATCAATCTCATAGTAGATGGTCACTACAGGTGACGATCCTTCGGCGGTAACCTCCTGCTCGTACAGGTAAAAAGCGCATTGGGCTGCGACAGGTTCGCTATGTCCCAACCCACTGCTTCCCAAAACAGTGGTATAAGCTTCAATCGGAGCCAACTCCACCTTATTAACAGACAAAGGGATATTCACTCCGGCTGCAGCCTTGCTCAAAAGGCAGGATTTGTTATTGACATTGGTCAATTTCACAGCTTTGATTGTAAGCCCCGGAGCGTTGTGCTTGATGTCGATGCGGGCGACACTGCGCACCAGAGAGACTGTAGCCGTTGCACCAGCAGCCGTCAGTTTCACATCCTCACTCACGACAGCCATGGGAAATCCGGTAGTCTTATTGCCAACAAGCACATCGGCAGCAGCCTTGTCTGTAACGCTGGCTGTTGCAACCGCTGCACGGAAAGCCTCAAGAGTCGTTACATCCTTGGTCAGGACGACATTGGTCGGCTTGTCGTTGGCAATCAAAACAACTTTCACTGTTTCCCCTATCAATTCTGCATCGATATCAACGGAGCATGTTTTCTTGCCATCAGAGCCGTCACCAAACTGCGTGATAGAGGCTTCTTTAGCAAATGTATAATCTGTCTCGCCGGTGCCTGCCCCTTTCTTGAACAGGTAAACGTTCAGCGATTTGAGCTCATTTTCATGGACTTCTCCCGCCACTCCGGCACGGGTGAAACGATCGACCACAATGCCGCCCGTTGCAGGGACGTTCACTGAAATATACAAACGAGAATTTTCAGTACTTTCACTCAGAGACTGCTCCGCGAATTCCTCGCTGCTGCATGCACAGAACATCAACAATGCGATTCCTGCCTGGAGTGCCGCTGTTAAGAATTGCTTTCTTTTCATTTTGCTTTTTTTAATTAAACATTCATTTATCTGATTACAATCATTTCCTTATTTATCCGATAACTCCTCCATCCGCCCAATCCTTCACGCCGGCTTCCAGATTTTGGCTGACAACCACTTTCCCATCAGCCCGAATCAACAGACGAATGGAATACTCCTGAACAGGTGTACGCTCTGGATGCCAATTCCAGCGGTGGAAAACATCCTGCAAATCAATAGCTTTACAAACAGGCTCATCCTCATGCCAAAGCTGCAATCCGGGAATGTGGTCATTGTCCCAACGAAGCGAGACAAGCTCCGAGCGCAACACAAAACGGCGAAGCTCGCTGCGCTCGGACATACGCCCGGAAAAAGCCGTCACCGGCGGAAACCGATGCACACCGATGGCATCCGCCCCCTCACCACAAAGAGACATTCCCACACCCACTCCGTCCAATGTGAAACGGTAACCATCCGAATACTCCGGCACAAGCTCCCATTCCACACGAATCCGCAACACACAATGCACATGCGACATTTCTCCCCTGAAGCGGTTCGAACCGCCGGCAACCACCGTAAAACGACACTCGCCCCAATAGAGGCGGTCGCCATTAGCAAAAGTGCCCTTCGTATCGAATCTCTTGCCCTCCTGCAGCCGGAAAGAATCCAAACCAGAAACGGTATGTCCCTCCAATGTTCCATAATCTGTCAGATTACCCAAACATATCAGGGTGTATTCTCCGGGCCGGAGACTGCTGATATCTACACGCTGCGGACAACAAGACATCCGCTCCATCTCCTGCACATAATCTCCGTCCTCATCAAAGAGAAACCAACGGGCTGTATGTATATACTCTTGAAAACAATCCTTTCCCTCGTACTCGTAACGAAAGAACACCGTGTTCTGCCAACAGCATTCGTCACGTCCATCTTCCAACGAGCAGGATTTGAAAATCACCGGCAGCAGCAATAAAACAACAAAAGCTCCAACAATCCTTCCTGTCATTGCACTCTGCCCTCCTTATCCAATCCGGATACAGCTTTCCACTTGTACAGCTGCTCCAAATTATATTTTGCCCGCTCCGGCTCGATTGCCATCGCTTTCTTAAAATAACATTCTGCCTCCGACAACCGGTTGCAAAGCCAATAATACACCCCGATATTGTTAGCTGCCAGCGGATTGTCTTTCACCCTATTCAAATACAGCCAGGCTTCCTCCACCGCTCCACTCACCAAAGCTACCGACGCTGCATTGATATTGGCGATATCCTCATCGGAATGGAAACTCCGCACACGATAATTGACAACAGCCTCCATACGCCGCAACTGCGGAAAGAAATGGCACAGCATATAACGATAAGTACTACCCTGACCGACAGACATCAGCCGCTTTTCCCGCCCTTCAAAAACATGGGTGCGGTCTATGATATCAAGAATTGTCGTCTTGTCGATAAGATCACTCTGCTCCACAACATTACGAAGGCCGAACCAATCTTCTCCCATCCCCTCAATCCTGATAATCTCATCCGAAACACCATATTGAGAACAAAGATACTCCTTCATTCCATCAGCTCGCTTATGAGACAAATTCTTATTATAACTCCAAGTGCCTTCAACAGAAGCATATCCCTTGATAAAGACAGACTGCAGCGTATAAACATCCGGATTGTCTGCAAAACGCTTGAAAAAACGATTATAACGATCCAATTCCACAGCATTGTCTCCGAATGCAGGCAATACCTTCCATTGATTCACCGGATAAGAGAGATACAAGATCACACTTTCCGAACGCTCCTTCACTTTTTCCAAGACAGGCTTTATAGAGGTCACATTCGCCTCATACAGCGGAACGCTCACCACTGCCACTGGCAGAGGCAAGCCCACTCCGAAACCGGACCTCAAACGCTCCTCCACATATACATATACATCTTCACCTCCCAAACAGCTTGAACGGCAACACTCGGCAAGCAGATACTGCAGCCGAATCTTCCCCTGCATGGAGGATGAAATGTTCATACTTGCCCGATAGTCAATGCTTTCGCATTCATCCCCAAGTACAAACACTCGTTCGTCAACCGCTTTTTTCTCGGAAAGAGCGACACGCCGTTTCCGATAATTCGCCCCCGACGGAGTGTAACAGGAAAGCACAGGAAAACGAATGGTGTCATCTCCCGATATAAACAACGGCTGTATATGCAATGAGCGGGTGGATTTCAAACGCTTCCGCATTTCACCACGGATACTCAGCCGAAGACTATCGCCGTGCCATTCGGCAGCGGCAGTATCAATATGAAACAGCCCGCTACAATCCGGACAGACCGTTTGCGAAATACCACGGAAGCTGACACTCACGCTTAATACTATCAATATGATAACAAACCGTATATTCATAATCATCGGATATAATAAATAAAAGATACAGCCGCCTTGGTCGGGCCAAAATAGTGGCGATCATATCTGCCTGAAAATTCTCCGCAAGCACCAGCAGCATACTTGTCATACCTCAAACACACATACCCTACCCCCATGGAAGCTTCCAATCCCCACCGTCTGCCCAAAAACCACTGGTAGCCATAGCTGCCCCCCACTCCTACAGCCCATCCCTCATAACGATACTTTTCCAATGCAGACGGGAATCTCAACCCTCCGACATTATAACGCCCATATAATGCATGCAAGCCGACAAAATGACGCTCAAAGGTGCAGCAAAACCAATATTTTGCTTCCGGCATAACGAGCCAATGATGCAACTTGGGATTGAGACGGACACCGGCGGCAGTCTGTCGGTTAGGAAAATCAAAAGCATTATAGCCTACTACCACCGAAACGGTATATTGGGGCGCAAGAAACAATTCCACCCCGACATTAGGGGTAGAAGTTGCCCAATAAAGCGCATTTGTCTTGATACCCAACTGTTGGGCATCTACCATTCCGACAGACAAAACAAAAAACAGCATCACAAAAAAAAGACGCACACAAGACCACATAGCATTAATTCCCAATAACTCTATTTTTTATTTAATACCGTTTAAACTTTCAAAACTCCTTTATCTAACGAAGCCACTATTTTTGCATTTGCATCGTCAATAATATCCTCATTCAATGAGGCAAGATAAATTTGAGTCGTCTTTTCTGAATCATGCCCCATAGCATCACTAATAACTGCTATTGGCACATTAAGCTTCCGAGCTGTACTGGCCCAACTGTGTCGGCTAACATATGATGTCAATACAACTTTGTCCCCTAGCATTTTCGCTAACATTTTCAAATGTTTATTATAATAACGTAATTTGGTTTGATATTGCCGATAAGCCACCGCCTCATTATCCGATCTAATAATAGGCAACAAATAGCTCCCATAAACCGTTTGCTTATAATGTTCCATAATACACCACACATTCGCTTCTATACGAACAGACAACATTTGTCCGGTTTTTCTCCGAACATAACGGATACTGCCATCAACTATGTTCTCCTTTTTCAAATAAGCCATATCTACAAAAGACATACCCCGAGTACAATAGCTGAATATAAACAAATCCCGAGCAAGCTGCAACCACTGCATTCCCGATAAATCCAACGCTTTCAATTTCGCCAAAACCTGCTCGTCAACAGCTCTTTTCAAAGTCTTGTCAATACCGACATAGATATTCCTAAATGGATATGTCTGCCTTGCAAACCCATACTTCACAGCCCTGTTATAGACAGAGCGCAGATTACGCATATAAAAAGAAGAGGTATTTCGTTTCACTCCTTTGGCTTTCAACCATTCTTCATAATCCGATAATAAAACACCATTCAGTCTTCCCAATGGAATGTCGACTCCACCAAGATATTCGGAAAAGCTATTCAAAGTGCTATGCCAATTCTTGGCAGTACTTCGCTTTCCTTTCCCTTCCAAAAGAACAACCTGTTCTTTCAAATAATCCAATATATACACCGCCCCCCTAGTATTAGAAAACCTCTGCACAATATCTTGTGTAGAGAAACTCGCTCCGGACAACTCCAACGAACGTATAATCAATTGTATTCGCTCTACATCTTCATCAATCATCCGCTGCAAAGTTGCCAAACGTGGTATTTTCATCAACGCCTCCATTACAATTCTTTCCTCAACTTTGTTCCACTCTTCTGCCAATAGATGAATACCCGTTGTCACTTGTTTCACAACCTTTTTATGTGCCACTTGATAATAAATTGTTCCAGGTTTTCCAGAAACCGTTGATGCACGTAATTTAATTCTAATCCTAGCCATCTTTTTTAAGGCAAACATACCAATATATTATCATCTCCCCTCAACAATATCAAAACCCACTCAAATCCATATCACCTTCAGAAATAGAGCTGTTATTACCTTATATATTACTTATATGAATCCTATCTATATAGGATTTATATAGGATTCATATAGCATTCATATAGGATTCAATATGGATTTGATATAGATTTGATATGAATTAAACATGATTCAGACTATTAGAGATTCATGAAAAAACTAATACAAGAAGAATCTTACACTTAAAGGCCACAGCATTTTTTATTTTACCATTAAGCACCATTTAACCATTATCATACGTATCCCTATTTCTTAAAGGAATAAAAAACAGATACACACAACAAAAACCTCGCTAATTATAGCAATGTTTTTTAATTATTTTACTAACTTCGGCACAAATTTAAAAGCCAAATCTTAAACTATCATGAAAAGTTTGTTCATTCTTAGTATGTTGCTATTGACCGGCATGACTATATGCCGCGCCCAAAGCAACAAGCCTTATTGGCAAGATATTAAAACGGTTGCCGTCAACAAAGAGTATCCCCGTAGTGCCTTTATGACCTATCCGGACAAAGCTACGGCACAAAGTATGAAATACGAAAAAAGTCCATACTATCTGCTGCTAAACGGTATATGGAAATTCTATTTCGCAGACTCGTATAAACAATTGCCTGAAAACATTACAGACCCTTCTGTCAACACAGAAAAATGGCATGATATCAAAGTGCCGGGCAACTGGGAAATGCAAGGATTCGGAACAGCAATCTATACCAATCACGGTTATGAATTCAAGCCTCGCAATCCACAACCGCCCCTTCTCCCGGAAGAGAATCCTGTCGGTATATACCGCCGCGACTTTAAAATACCGGCAGACTGGGAAGGTCGCGACATTTATCTGAATCTGGACGGAGCCAAGGCCGGTGTTTACGTATATATCAATGGTAAAGAAGTAGGTTATAGTGAAGACTCAAAAACAACAGCTGAATTTTATATCAATCCCTACCTACAATCAGGAAACAACGTATTGACTTTGAAAATATTCAGATGGTGTACAGGTTCATATCTGGAATGCCAGGATTTTTGGCGCATGAGTGGTATCGAACGTGATGTCTATCTATGGTCACAACCCAAAACAGCCTTACAAGACTTCCACCTCGTTTCAACATTGGATGACAGTTACCAAAACGGTATTTTCAAATTAGCTACCGATTTAAGGAATAAAGGCAAGCAAGACGAGGTGATGACTGTACAATATGAACTTTATGACCCTGTTGGTAAAGTAGTAGCTACAGAGCAAAAAATCATACCAGTAAAAGCAGGGAAAACAAACCGTGCGGAATTTTCTGCTACACTTCCAACTGTTGCAACCTGGACTGCAGAACATCCAAACCTCTATCGATTATTCATGTATGTCAAACAAGGCAACCAGACGACAGAGGTCATTCCGGCACGAGTTGGATTCCGCCGTTTCGAAATGAGCACTACACAGCAGCTCGATGCTCACGGCCGCCCCTATCATGTGTTCCTTATCAATGGACAACCAATCAAGCTGAAAGGAGTCAATATCCATGAACACAATCCAGAAACCGGACATTATGTAACCGAAGAACTAATGCGCCGCGACTTTGAACTGATGCGGCAAAATAATATCAATAGCGTCCGTTTGTGTCATTATCCGCAAAGCCGCCGATTCTATGAACTTTGTGACGAATATGGTCTGTATGTATACGACGAAGCCAATATTGAATCGCATGGTATGTACTATGACTTACGTAAAGGAGGCACTTTAGGCAATAATCCGGAATGGCTTACTGCCCACATGGATCGCACAATCAATATGTACGAAAGAAGCAAGAACTTCCCTTCTGTCATCATCTATTCTTTAGGAAATGAAGCAGGAAATGGCTACAATTTCTACCAAACTTATCTTTGGGTAAAGGAGAGAGAACAAAAGAGCATGAATCGTCCAGTATGTTATGAACGAGCTCAATGGGAATGGAACTCTGATATGTATGTACCACAATATCCTAGTGCAGCCTGGTTGGAACAAATCGGAGCAAACGGCAGTGATCGTCCAGTTGTACCCTCCGAATATTCTCATGCCATGGGTAATTCATCAGGCAACCTGCAAGAACAATGGGATGCAATATACAAATATCCTAACCTCCAGGGAGGATACATTTGGGATTGGGTAGACCAAGGACTTTGGGTAAATAAAGATGGCGGTTATTGGGCATATGGCGGAGATTTCGGTAAAAATGCACCGAGCGACGGTAACTTCCTTTGCAATGGAATTGTCAACCCTGACCGCAATCCTCACCCTGCAATGGCAGAAGTAAAATATGCATACCAAAATGTCTCTTTTACAAGTGCGTTATCAAAAGAACAGATTGTCGGTAAATATACCGATTTTCCAATCATTGTTACCAACCGTTTTTATTTCAGTGACCTTTCCGAATATCGAATTGAGTACAATCTATTGGCCAATGGGAAATCCATTCGCAAAGGTAATCTGGCATTAACAACAGCTCCCCAACAGACTGAAAATATCAATATCCCTCTCAAACTAAAAACAGAAGCAGGCAAGGAATATTTACTCAATCTGACGGTTTATACGAAAAAAGAAGAACGGGGAATTCCAGCAAACTATGCCATTGCACAAGAACAACTTGTTATACCGACACTCAAGCAAGAATCAGCTACACGATTCCCAATGGTAAAAGGTAAAGTTCCAAATATAGAAACACAAGAAAACGAAATCATTGTAAGCAATAGTGTACTTAAATTCGTTTTCGATAAGAAACAAGGTATCGCCACTTCCTATCAGGTAAACGGAATTGAATACTTCCAAGACGGATTTGGATTGCAACCCAATTTCTGGCGCGGACCGACAGACAATGATTATGGCAACGGAATGCCTGAGCGCCTGCAGATTTGGAAAAAATCCAGCCACGATTTTCAAGTGATAGAAACCTCTACCCATACAGAAGAAAACGTCGCTATTTTAAAGGTGGTCTACCTGCTAGCTGCCGGCAATCCTTATACAGTAGAATACTCTATTCGCCCCGATGGAGCCATCTATGTAAAAGGACACTTCAGCTCGTTGACCGCAACAGAAAAGGAAATCGAACTTTCCGAAGAAGCGCGTACAGCCACTTTCAGTCCGGATGTCGCAGCTGCACGCAAAGCTGCAGTAGGCTTGAATGTTCCTCGTATCGGAATGCGCCTACACCTTCCTAAAAACATGAAACACATAGAATACTACGGACGTGGTCCGTTGGAAAATTATCCCGACCGTAATGCAGGTTCAATGCTTGGAATTTACAATTCCACAGTTGCCGACATGTATTTCCCATATGTCCGTCCACAGGAAAACGGACATCATACAGATACTCGCTGGATTTCATTGAAAGACGAAAACGGACATGGTATCTTGATTAAGGGAGATGCTCCCATGGGATTTAATGCATTACATAATTCAGTTGAAGATTTTGACTCAGAGGAGGCAAAACAACACGATTATCAATGGAACAATTTTACTCCTAAAGAGATTGCTGATCACAATCCGGCAAGGGCACACAACCGTCTTCGCCGTATGACCCATATCAATGATATACAACCCCGCAATTTTGTCGAGCTATGTATTGATATGAAACAACAAGGAGTTGCAGGCTATAACAGCTGGGGAGCTCGCCCGGAACCGGCTTACACAATCCCAGCCAATAAAGATTATAGTTGGGGATTTATGATTATACCTATAACGAAATAATGTAATCCTACAGAAAATCCCACATTCTAAGTTTTGTTGAATGTGGGATTTTTACTATAATCAATAGACTATTCTTTACTTTAAAGGAGTTATCACATAAAATGGCTTATTAGCAATCTTCCACCGTTCAACACTTTTTCTTGATACAAAAAATAACATTTCGTCATTAAAAGCAATCATTGGTTGTTCCGGAAAAATGTGTCTGTTATCACTGATAAATGAACGTAGCGGAGCATTAAATGCACGATTGAAAAAATCATCTTGAGAAACTTCTATCAGCATTCTTTTTCCGTCTACATCCATTGAAATCCATACTGTATTATTCTTATTATCAGGGACAGCTGCAAACACTTTTTCGCCTGCAGGCAGAGAGGTCTTTGAAGGGAAGACAACTGCATTCTGTTTTACCTCATCCAATGAATAAGCATATATCTGGCCTTGAACATGTAAAAAAACATACAACGAATCTCCGATGATTTCCATATCATAAGAATGATTTAGAGGTTCCGCACCACTATTGATAAAAAAACCCTTTGTATCCAAACGTGCAAAAACAGTGTTATTATCCGTTTTATCTACAGAAATCGCCTTCCGCTCAAAAACACGAATATTCTGTTCTTTTGAATCTCGAACAAAAACAAAATCCTCATTCGCAGCTACACAACCGGATTTTGAAACCTTACCACCATACCCTCCTGTACCTAAACGAGTCAAATATTTTCCACTTGCCTTATCGAATATCTGAATAGCACACATTTCACCTGTAGCAACAAATATATGTTCGCCATTTACATATACATCGTGAGCAACTGTACGACCATCATGTTCCAGGCTATTTTTGTATTTCATGGTTTTAGCATCAAATACATCGACACATTTACCCTTTTGGTTGGCAACATACAGATTATCACCATCCAAAAATAAATTAAACGGAACAAAATCCTTTTGGCTATCGAAACTATCAGCAGTACAAAGCATCGGTTCGGCCAGATACCAATTATTCTTTATTTCAATTGTATCCAATTTGGGCTCTACATAACAGTCCGCCCATATATCTTTGCACTCTGTTCTTTCACAAGCTACCAATAAAGACACTAAAATCAATGCAACAAACAAACGTGAAGCAGACAATAAGGAGTATTTTCTATTTTTCATGCTTAATTATTTTTCTGTCAATGGATTTTCTTTAAAATATTTCACTAATTTACTTCCATTATAGAAGTTCAGGATTTTCTTTTCTAATTCAACATCATTCAAAAATTCGCCTCTAATACCCATATTATCACGATAACTCACATAATCCGGATTGGTAAAATCCAACAGATGTCTATCTAAATAAGGCAATTTTTTCTCTCTACTCAGCCAAATATGAAGCTGCCATATAAATTCAGTCCAGCCAACACCTTTCACAGCATAAGTCATATTGCTAGAATGGCTATATCCCATACAGTGCATAAATTCATGCCCAACGGCCTCCCAACCACTATACGAAGCATAATGCCCATAAAAATTATATCCGGCAATACCTAATGTTGTACCACCACCTAATCCGCTCACTTGATCTCCGGTACGTCCTAAGCGGAATGTATGCGGTCGCTTGAAGTAATTCTGTCTTTCTGCATAATCATCAGCAGTAAAAGGAGTCTTTTCATTATCACATAATTCTCCACCGAATACTCGACTGAAATTCGCCATCACATGTTTATATTCTGGAGTCGTCATCATATAAGCATAATTAGTCATCATTACGATCCATTCTCTGGCGAAAATCGGTCGCATCTCTCGCCAATTGGCTGCAGTATTTTCAGAACTCCAATCATAATTAGAAAAAAACATTTTCCATTGTGCATCTATTTGCTGCAACATCTTCAAATGAGCATCATCACCTACCAAACGAGGAGTCATACGATTCATATCCAAATATGGATATTCAAAACTAACATATTTTTCATCAGCACATTTATAAAGAATACGCTTGCCAATAAATGACGGTTTAAACTCAAATTGAGAAAATCCAGGGATTGAATCAAAATAAACAGCCGGCAGATAATGATTTAATTCTGGTAAATATATTTCCAAAGTTATACCATAAATTGTCTTAGCAAAATAACTGGTAATACGGATAGAATCTCCTGATGAGGTAGCACGTACCTGCAATAATTCATTAATATGAAACGTATATTTTGTATTATCAGTTATTGAAGCAGAAGACTCGTCTAAACGAAATATATAGCGACAACAATCCGAAGCAAGCTTACCAAAACTGATTGTATCTTGGCAAAAATCAGTTTCCCAAGGCTTTTCTATTTCGTTACAATGTATATTCTCTTCATAAACAATATCACTACAACCCAACAACAAAACACTTACCCAAAAAAACAAACAAATTCGTTGAGAAATAAAAACACTTTTCGCTTTACTCATCTTATAAACTTATAATAAATTTGACCTATAATCCAGCCTCTATATGCTGGTATCACTTCATAAACAACGCCTGCTATTCAATCCCAATATTCATTTTGGGGAAAGAAGCGTAAAGGTAAAAGAAATCCATTAACATAATTGTTAACAACGCACAACTAACAATAAATAGACAAATCCCATATAAAAAAAAGAATCAGGCTGAATACGATCAGCCTGATTCTGACATTATATCCTACAATACCTAAAATATCAATATAATCTTACTTTGCCTAAAGATACTGCATATTGAGTGTTTCCATAAGGACGTTCTTCAACTATCAGTTTCACATAACGTGCCCTCTTCTGTTCTGGGAAATCAATAAAAGTGACTTCTCTGCTGGTTGCTCCTAATTTGTTATTCTCAACATAAGTTGCATTTTCCCAAACAGCCTCATCCATGGAAAGCTTTATCTTTATACTATTTGCTAAAATTCCATGTTGCTTTGTACCGGGAGAAACATCTTTCTGTGTGATTTTCATCCCATTCAATGATTTCACATTTTGTAAATCAACAATAATCTCATGAGTAATAACAGGAGCCATATGTCTGCGAACTTCCCAACCAACTTCAGAATCTTTATCAAACAAGACATCCACCTGCAAATCATCATCCGGATCACTTGCAGACCAAGTATATTTCCAGTTGTCAGCAATCAAATATTCTTTCTCCTTGATTTCCGGATTTCCCATCTCTTTTACAAATGCATATTCTCCTTCTGGGAAATAAAGATCATTATAATGCTGAATTTCCAAACCATAAACTTCATTCGCAACCTTTAAAGCAAACATACTACGTTCCAATTGTTCCACTTCACTATCTGCACCAATTGAAAACAAATACTTATCATTCATATAACGATTAGCACCTAAACGCAATGTCTTCAAAGATGAAAGATGCATGATGTCTTCAAAAGTCTCAATATTATAGTCGATATCCAAACTTGTCAAAGAATTTACAAATTCATCCGTAATGTCCGTCACTCCGTATTTTTCTCTTATCAACTCTCTAAAACCGGCAGTATATACACGCCCGTGAGTTAGTTCATGAGGATCAAATACAACTAAATCATCACATCCGTCTAAACGACCACTACGCTCTACCGTCACAGCAGCATCAGAATCCAATACATCTGGCAAAAGAAAATAAGCGTTGTCTGTAACAAAAGCACTATCCAATTGTAATTCTTTCAATTGTCCTCCAGATGTATACTTCAACATGGCAGACTCAACATTTCCTTGCCAATTATCAAAGAACAACACCAAGCGATTTTTCACAAAAAAATGCTTGTTGACAATCTTGGTAAAAGCCAGTACATTTTCATGTTCTGACGTGTAGGGACGCATATAGTCTGTAATAGACAAAGAAGTCTTACCATTTTTATCCATACTGCATACAGAAACTTCATAGGTTTTATTCTCCAAATTATAAATATCTAATGAAGTCGCATTCTTATCCAATATCGTATCGTGACTGATACCATCGGCGGTCCAAGATACCCTGATTTTATCAATCATCGGGTCTACATGATTTTCCCAAGATACAATCAACCGCTTCCAGCCCGGTTCTATTTTTAAATCCCTACACTTTCCCAAATAGCGGAGAGCTCCGCCTTCGGCATAATCACTATATGTATCCTCCAGACTTTCGCAACTGCCAAATGTCAGGAGTAAACAGCCTAACCATAAATATTTTAACATCTTCATAACCTATTATTTTGCCGTAAAAATTTCCAACTCATTCAATGTAACATGCTTATCATAATTGGCCCCTATCGTAGCAGACTCGAACCCACCATCCGGATTCATAAACACCTCATTCACCACCACTTTCAAATAACGATATTTATTACCGTCTGCCGGACAAGTCAACGTTAAATAACAAGGTGGTGCTAATGTTAATTTATCAAAATCATAAATTTGATATTTTTCATAATCTATGTGATTACAACGGGCACACCAACGCTCTTCATTTACAACATCCCGTTCCTGTTCAAAATGAACAATTTTCTCCCATGTTGCACTTGCATCCATAGAGTTCGAACCAAAAAGAGTCACGCTACTTGGTAATTTACTCGGATAACAGGATGTCCATATTCGTCCATATTTATTTGGCTCCGGATAATATCCACCAGGGCCCCAAGGCCAATCTGAACGTACAGCCAGCATTCCATACAACCTTACTTCTGCAGGTAACTTTTCTTCTTTCATATCTATAATAAACAATGGTTTTTCCGGATTCTCAGGTGTTGAAATTGCCATTGGTCCAGCTAAATAGGTATAGAAATCAGCAAAAGTTTCTTTTCTGAACCCTTTCTCTCCTTTTGTATCCCCATCAAACAAATACTCTTTACCCAATTTGAATGCAGGATCCTCAATAGACAAGCCTTCCGGATCATGAAAATCCATCATCGTGGGTAACAATTTCTCCACTTCACGCGGAGAAATATCTTTCCAAATCCGCTCTTTTACCATATAACCACGAAAATCCTCTGCCCTCACCACAATATCGTAAGAATCTCGCTTTTGTTTGAATGTATCCTGTAGTGTCACAGCACCCTTAGTCAAAGCAAAACTTTTTATCAATATCGTATCCATCTGCTTAGAATGCGGATCTTCTCCTATATAAAATACATGAGCCATTCCTTTGACATCTTCTTTTAATTCATAGGACATCGTAAAACCTTTTCCCCAACCCGGACCTATTTCCAAATTATTTATAAACTCCACCGGTCCGGAATCTTTTGTATCAAAAGTCACTTCCAAAGGTTCAGACTCGACATTATTACGGTCACACAGAGTAACGTATCCCTTCACTCCTTGCTGCGCCTCATTGAATCCCACAATAACCAAAGAATCACATGCATAACTTCCTGTACGAATAACATCCTGTCCAAAAGCATCCTGATAACGTAACTGGATATTATATACATGCTCATCAGCCGGCAGTTTATAATGCATTACAGCACCTCCGGCAATCGGATAAAAAGAAATTCCCTCAGCAGGCATCTTCACATCAAAGACAGACTCATCATCCTGACAACTAGCCAATGCCCACACCATACATATTAAAATGAAATATAGCTTTTTCATAATCTGCAATTTAAATTATTACCATCCCGGATTCTGTACACAACCGGAAATTAAAATTTCCTCACTACGAATTGGAAACAAATAATCTCTTGGTGCAATAAACTCTCTTTTAGTCCAAACAACTACCGGCCCCTCAAAATTATTGTAGAACTGACGAGCATCTTTTCCAATAATATTCCATCCATATTGACTGGCATTCAACTCTTCTTCCGCAGTCAACCAACGACGCAAATTCCAAAAACGACGTCCTTCAAAAGCAAACTCTACATCCCATTCGCGATGAATGATTTCACGCATTCCTTCTTTTGTTCTTACTTTATTCGGATCTTTTGCATAATCCTGCCAGGCTTCCTCCACATCCGGGATTCCTGCGCGTCTACGCACTTCATTCAAGGGTTCATAAACATGCTCTTTATCTGGAACTTCCAAATATTCATTCCAGGCTTCTGCTTTCATCAAATACAATTCTGCCAAACGCATCAGCACACAAGCGTATTCCTGACCGAATGCATTCTTATATCCCACGTTGGATACATCCGGATCAGAACCTTTTTTCATCCAATAACCCGTCAAATTCTGCGGAGAAGAATTCACCAAAGAAGTCTGTAATGTACCAAATCGTTCGCCTTGATAAGCTTCTACCAAGACCGGCAAGCCGGTACCCATCTGAAAGTAGCAACGATCGGCAGCCACATGAGCATAAAAACGCGGTTCACGACGTAAATGCAAACGCAACACGTTTTCATCCAATTCAACCACATTTTTATATTTTTTATTAGTCTCTTTACCTAACTGATAACGTGACATATAATCCCACTCCTTATCCTGATCAATAGGTAATCCATGTTCAGTATAATACATTTCCACCATCTTCATACTAGGAGAAATACATCCCAACATGGAAGCATTGTAATCCGGGTCTGTACTCTTATAGTAAGGTCGCGTCCAACGAGTCCACGATTCGTCATCCAATTTTTCATAATGGAACATAAAAATAGCCTCTTGATTTTCAAAATTCAAGCCCAAAGACGATTTACTGACATCAGCAATCACATCTTTCAAATCTTTATTTACGTAATCTCCAGAAGTCGTTGATATTAAACTTTTACCATTACGCAAACAAATATGTAACGCAGAATCTGCAGCAATAGCAGCACGTTTCCATTTTTCAGAATCACGAGTTGCATTAAACAACTTTTCACCTTTACTGTTTGTAAAATTTGCATAAGCCGGATTACCATTAAACAAAGGAGAAGCCGCATAAAATAAGGTCATGGCCTTCAATGCTGCAGCCGACTCCAAACTATGATATGATTTTCTACTGGCTTCTTTCTGATTCATTGGCGGCAGATCCTTCATTGCCTCATCCAACAAAGAAACAATTTCTTCTACACAAACATCAAACGGACTACGCGGTAGTTTCATATCATCAATATCAGCATTAGGTGCAACATTCTGTGTCACCACAACAAAAGGACCATAATGACGCAACAATTCAAAATAATAATGGGCTTTTAAAGCCTTTATCTCTGCAGACCACAATACCTTCTCATCATCCGTCATATTGTAGACATTACCCACCATTTCCAAAAAGGTATTGCAATAACGAATGGAATTATAAACAGCATCTTTCCGCCACATATTACAATAAGGATTTTGTGCCATCTGCATCCCGTCTGCAATATACAATCCACTCCAAGCATAACTGAATTGCTGCCTCATAAAATTACCGGCAACCACTTCATCCGCGCCCATGTAAGCCGGATTGGAAATATGCGATGCTGTAAACGGACTCAACCACTCATGGCAGACTTTAAACCAATTCTCAGCGGATTCTCTCTTTTCAAAAATTGACTCTACACTCTCTATATCTCCTTTAGGGACCACATCCAGATATGTGCATCCGGACAGAAGTAAAATCAATGCAACCAACAATGTATTTAAATATTTCATCTTTTCGTCTATTTATCTGATTAGAAACTGAAATTAAGGCCAATTGCCCACGTTTTCTGTATAGGATAATTAAAACCACTCTCACCTAATTCGACATCCCATATTTTAAAATTGGTTATCAGAAACGGATTATTTGCTCTAACAAAAAACTTCATATTCTGCAGTTTCCACCGATTCATCAACTGTTTAGGCATATTATAGGCCAATTCCAAAGAAGTACATCTCAAGAAACGACATTCACGCATAAAATAAGTACTCTTACGAACCTCAGCTGCTTTGGGATCATACCAGTTTTCCTCCGGATTATGCTGTACCAAATTAAACGTAGACAAACGCGGCCAAAAGGGTTTGCGCACCATATTATCCTCAGACCAGTGGTCCTCATAAATGGCCTTTAGCATAGCATGATCGTCCACAAAAGGCGACAATTTGGAAGGATCCATAAAAAATGAACGTTTACCTGATCCTTGGAAAGCAAAACTAAATTCAAAATTTTTGTAATTAATGAAACCTGAAAAACCATAAGTAATTCGAGGAGTCTCCGGGAAACCGATATATGTAGCATCATTTACATCAATTACTCCATCGTTATTCAAATCACGGTAGCGAATATCTCCCGGCAAAACATCTCCATTCTGACGAGGTGCATTATCAATTTCAGCCTGATCCATAAAAACACCTTCTGCAATATAACCTATAGGCTGAGAAATTTCCTTACCTACCATCCGTTGCCATACTGGCTTATTAGCAGCCTCTTCGACCTCTTTATAAACCACCTTATTATAAGTCAATGTTCCATTCAAAATTACCCATAGATCTTTATTAAATGCATGCTGTATCTTTCCTGAAAAATCGATACCCCGAGAACGAGCTTTTCCGATATTGGCCAACTGATTGTATTCTATTCCCGATGAAGCCGGAACATTTGCACGATAGCCTATAATATTATGGCGAATCTCCTGATAAGCATCTAAATTCAGTTCTACGATTCCTTTAAAAAATTTAGCTTCCAAACCTAAATTCACCTGCTCTGCTACCTCCCATTTGATATTTTCATTCGTATAGCCTGCTACTTTTTTATAAGTCATAACGCCTTTCCCTGCCTCAGGATCCATCATATTAGGGCGCTGTACCATTGTTGGCAAAAAGACAAAACGAGGTGTTGATATCACTCCATCATTACCGACTTTACCATAAGAAGCCCTAATTTTCAAAAAATTAAACCAATGAGAAATCGGTTCCATAAAAGGCTCACTGGAAGCAACCCATGCAACACCGCCAGCAGGGAAAAATCCCCAACGATTACTTTTAGCAAAACGCTCGGAAGCATTATAACCAAAACTAGCTTCAACAAAATAACGGTCCTTTAATCCATAAGTTCCACGCATAGAAAAAGTCATATTACGCTGAGGCATTCCTGTCAAGACATTGTCTATCGGTGTAAAGGTATAATCCTGAGCTTGAAATACAGCAGTCAGAGATGTTTGATGTTCCTTCCAGGCTGCCGTATGTAAAGCACGGGCTTCGTAAGTAACACGAGTATCTGTTGTTGACGTTGAAGCGTCATGATTAACAGTCAATGCCCTATTACTGGTAGTAGACAAATCCTGCAATTGGTGTTTACCGGTCTCAAAATCGTAATTTAATAAAGCAAACATCGCCGGCATGGTCATAAAACCAGTTGTATAATAACCCGCTTGTGCCACAGAAACGCTCGCTCTTAACTCCAAACCTTTCAACAAACTGGAAAGATTGTGAATATACTCCGCTCTATTGATTGTAGAATAACGAGTACGTTCCAAATAACCTTTTTGAATTTCCATATAAGGATTTGTCTGCTTTGCCTCTGTTGTTCCAAAACGCAATTCCGGCCAAGAATAATAATCATCCCCGGGATACATCGGTGCAAAATCAACCGGTGATGCATTAAAAGACAATGCATAAGCCTGATTAACACTAGAGAGAGGACCATGATATTTATCAATCGTCGTTGATGAGTTTATCACCAATTTGATTCCAGCCTTCAGGTCTATATTTAAATTCGTACGGAAAGATGTCTGGTTATTCGTAATATTACAATCAAAATCATTCAGTTTATCTGTTTTAAGCATACCTTGATCTCGATTATAATTCACTGACGCATAATATTGAATCACCTTAGAGCCTCCCCGGATATTTACACCGACATGATGGTTTACATTGAAATTTTTAAACAAAATATCATACCAATCGTTTGCAGGATATACCCAAGAAGGATATTTACCGGAACGTGTACGGTTAATGCGTTCTACACTATATTTGGGTGTTGCCAGTGGGTCTCGAGACAACAATGCCTGATTATACATCCGCATATAATCTATCGGGTCTACAACATCCAAACGTTTGGTCGGCATTGAAAATACTGCTTCATAACGGGCCGTTGCATAAACACTTCCTTCTTGTCCTTTCTTTGTTGTCACCAATATAACACCATTAGCACCACGAGCGCCATACATCGCTGTTGCCGAAGCATCTTTCATGACACTGAAACTTTCAATATCTTCTGGGGCAATACGAGCCAAATCCAATTTTGACGACTCTACACCATCCAACAATATCAACGGATCTACATTTGCTCCGGTCTGAAAAGAAGTTATACCACGAATATAAAACTTGGTATTCATTTCTTCCTCTGTCAATGCAGCTGGCAATCCACCCGTCTGCCACCCTACCATTCCGGCAATTTTACCGGCAAAACTACTAGTTAGGTCACTACTGGAACTTTTCAAGTCCATCGGACGTACTGTAGTGATTGCAGAAACCACACTCTCCTTTTTCTGTTGGCCAAAAGCCACAACCGTTACTTCTTCCAGATTTTCTGCAGTAGGACTCAATACGATATCAACATGAGCTTTCCCTTTTATAGGCACAACTTCAGCTTTATATCCAACAAATGAAACTTTCAACACATCATCCGGACGGGCCATCAAAGTATACTTACCATCAATATCCGTTGCCACACCTTGTGTAGTACCATAAATCACAACAGTTGCTCCTATTACAGGATTACCATCCTTGTCTGTCACCTTACCCTTTACCGTAATCATCTGCACATTGTCATCTTTGGGAGTAGCCTTCTCTCTAATAGTAATTAAATTCTGCTGTACTAAAAACTCCAGCCCTAACGGCAACAACACGTCTTCCAATACAGCCTTTACGTCTTTGTTTTTTACATTTACACTAACTTGTCCCTTTGACTTCAGCAACTCACTTTTGTAAAAGAAATCATAATTGGTTTGTTTCTTTATTTCAGATATCACTTCATTCAAAGTAACATCTTTCAAATTAAGTGTTACAGTTGTCTTTTCTTGTGCCAAAACCTGACTGGGCCAAAGACCTATTCCCAACATCAAGAGTACAAGAAAAGTCCTCAAAATTGCCATACTACGGCACATATAGCGCCATGGCAATACATTGTCTTGCATTTTTTTCATACTTTTGTAATATTATTTGGTTATAAATAGATACTTTCGGATTTACTTTATACACCGTCTGTATCTTGTTAGTGCAGACTGAAGATTGATCAGGTCTACAGTCTGTTTTTCTTTATTTACTCCGAATCGTAATTCTATATTTAGTTATATCAAAATCAACATCTTGAGTATACTCCAACATTTTGAAAAGCTGTTCAACAGAGTTATAACGTTGTAAACGCCCACTGAATTTTATTCTCTTCAAGTCTGCCGACTCAAAATCGATAGGGATATCATACCAACGAGAAATTGTTTGCATCAACTCACCCAATTCCATCTCCTCAAAATCATAATATCCTTCAATCCAAGAGGTATATAAATCTACATTCACTGGTCTATAATCCACAATCTGAGACATTCTGTTATATGCCACCTGAGTTCCGGGTTCCATTGTGATATTTTGATTATTGCATTCTGTTTGTACTTTACCTTCCACCAGCGTTGTTCGCACCCACTCTCCTTCAGGATAAGCATTCACATTGAAAACAGTTCCCAATACCTGAATTTTTACGTCCCCGGCATTTACAATAAAAGGATGTTTGGCATCCTTTGCCACCACCAAATAAGCCTCTCCGCTTAATGTTATCTCACGATTTTTCCCCACAAAACGATCTGGATAGCTTAATGTTGTACCGGCATTTAAAAAAACTTTCGTACCATCTGCTAACACCAGACTATATTCGGCTCCTTTGGGCACATCTAAAGTATAATACTGAGGCTCTTTGTCATTTTGGTTATCCGATTCTACAATCAAAGTCCTATCATTTGTCCTCATCCCCCCATCCTCATTCACGACTACCTGTTCATTCTGATCATCCAATGTCTTGCGCTCTCCGTTCGGCATGACCAACACAATTTCTTGCTTGGCCAAAGATGCTGTCGTAAATATCGGTTGTTGCTCTTTTTTCTCCCTACGCCCATACAAAATTGGCAAACAGATTAATAACACAACAACAGCTGCCCAAGAAGTCCAAACCAATAATCTTCGATGCTGTTTATTATTTTTGTAAACACAATCCTGCTGCAAACGACTCTCTATCGTTTGCCACATAACTTCTAAATCATCTTCTCGATTTTCTAAATGCAAACCAGCTCGTTTACGTATAGATCTTCGAACCCCCTCAAAATCATCACCTTCACGTACCTGCTTCCACTCTTCATCTCCAGGCTTTACCCGCCCCTCCAGAATTGCACGTAACCACTGTTTTTCTTCTTGCTTAGTCATATCTCGCTTTTTACTTCCGTTTATTAAAAAGCGAGTAACACCTTATTCAGGGTGAAAAGAAATAATGTTTTTTTGATTTTTCTTTCAATTCAACCAATTTCCAAATAACACACCCAACAACATCACATTCCCATCTCCGAAATCTGACTTGATTTTTTTATAGGCAATCTTCATCTGTGTCTTCACAGTATTTATTGACAAATCCAAACGCTCAGCGATCTCCTTATAGCTCAATTCTTCCACACAACCTAAAATAAAAACCTCCTTGCATTTAGGTGGCAATGTTCCTATTACCTGCTGCAAACGCAAATATTGTTCGTCAAAATCATCCTCATATACATCTTCACACTCATCCGCCAGTTTCTTTTCATTCTGGTAACGTTCCTTCACTTTTTCATGAAGTTTGTAATCAACACAAGCATGTTTGACTGCACGAAACAAATAAGCAGAGAAGTGTTCTGAAAAAGTAAGTTTTTCTCGGTTTTCCCATACATAAATAAAGACATCTTGCACAATATCACGAGCCTCCTCCTGATCACCAAGAAAACCGGAAGCATACAGATATAATTGTTCGGCATATTGCTGAAAACAAGAAGTAAATGCCTTCCAGTCACCATCTTTTATAGCACTGAACAAGATATCTTTTTCTTCCATGATTTTTTTTACAACTTAGGAGGCAAATATATACATTTTAACTGATATGCAAATAAATCACTCTATAGATATTCCATTTTGTTTTACATAAAAAAATCGGGTTATAAGCCCTCCTTGCTTATAACCCGATTTTAATTTTACAATCAGACGTATTATTTCACACCCTTCACTTCATCAAATCCTTTACCAAACACACCCATCACAGGAGCCATTGTCATAAATACATTGGGATCAACTTGTTTGGCAATTCTCAAAACATCAGAAGCCTCATGTTTACGAGCTACAATCAAGATGATTTTTTTATCCTGCCCGGAATACCATCCTTTAGCATCAATAAGAGTAACACCACGATGTACTTGATTCGTCAATTCACGAGCCACCTCATCAAATTTATCTGTAAAAATAAACAATTGAGCCGACTGTGTCTTACCAGTCAATACATAATCGACTGTAAAGGACACGATACCCATCATGACATAACCATATATCAAACCTCCGACAGCCTCTCTGTCAATATGATCATAAATCAACAGAGTCATCGCAATTACACAAAAATCACAGAACATTAAAATCTTTCCAGGACTTACATTGTGATATTTTGTCACCAACATGGCAATAATATCCGTACCACCCGTACTACCGCCCACAGAAATGGCGATTCCAATACCAAGACCTGTCAACATTGCAGCAATGATAGTACTCATAAACTTTTCATCCGGTAAAATACCATCCACAGGCATCAGCGGTTGCATAATACCCAAGAATATACTACCAACAGCTATTGCAAAAATCGTTTTGATACCGAACTTGGGGCCCAATATCTTCATGGCAATAACCAACAAAATGATATTTACCAAAGCATAGCCCACACCCACTGGAATACCAAACAGATAAAACAACACAGTAGAAATACCCGTTGCACCACCACCTACAATTTTATGAGGCACTAAAAATCCTGTAGCAGCAAAAGAGTAGATTAACATACCGAAGGTGATAATCAAATAAGGTTTTATCTCCTTCAAAAGATTCTTATTCTTCATTTACTTATTCATTTTTTGCCATGTATCTTTTAATGATACAGTGCGATTAATTACTAATTTACCATCCTTAGAGTCCGGATCTACACAGAAATATCCTAAACGCTGAAATTGAAAACGATCACCAGGACGCGAAGTCTTAAGACTGGATTCCAATTTACATCCCGTCAATACCCGCAAAGAATTTTCATTAATAAATTCTTTAAAGTCAACATCTTTATGTCCTGCCGGATCTTCATCTTTAAACAAACGGTCATACAAACGGACTTCTGCCTCAATAGCATCATCTGCAGCCACCCAATGTAACGTACCCTTCACTTTCCGGTTAGCAGCCTCATTACCACTACCGCTACGGCTTTCGGTATCATATGTACAATGAATAACAGTCACATTGCCAGCCTCATCCTTTTCAATATGGTCCGTACATTTAATAATGTAAGCACCTTTCAAACGCACTTCCTGTCCCGGGGTTAAACGGAAGAATTTTTTCGGTGCGTTTTCCATAAAATCATCCCGTTCAATAAACAATTCTCTGCCAAAAGCTACCTGACGGGAACCAGCTGTCGGATCTTCCGGATTGTTTTCAATTTCCACCATTTCAGTCTGACCCACTGGATAATTGTCCAACACCACCTTCACCGGATCCAGTACAGCCATAACACGAGGAGCGGTTTTATTCAGATGTTCACGCACACAATATTCCAACAATGCCATATCCACAACGATTTCACGACGTGCTACTCCAACTTTTTCAGCAAACATGCGGATAGATTCCGGAGTATAACCGCGACGACGCAAGCCACAGATAGTCGGCATTCGCGGATCATCCCAACCCGATACATATTTTTTCTGCACCAGTTCCAACAGACGACGTTTACTCATCACAGTATAGTTCAAATTGCGACGGGCAAACTCTATCTGACGAGGACGATATTCTGTAGATGTCAATTCATCCAAGAACCAATTATAAAGCGGTCTGTGAATTTCAAATTCCAGAGTACAGATAGAATGAGTAATCCCCTCCAAATAGTCACTCTGCCCATGAGTAAAGTCATACATCGGATAGATACACCATTTATCACCTGTACGGTGGTGGCTGCAATAAATTATACGATACATAATCGGATCACGCATCAACATATTAGGAGATGCCATATCGATTTTTGCACGTAATACACGGCTGCCTTCCTTAAACTCTCCAGCCTTCATTCGATGGAAAAGATCCATATTTTCTTCAACAGAACGATCACGATAAGGACTGTTCACTCCCGGCTCCGTAATAGTTTTACGCCCGGCACTGATTTCTTCTGCCGTTTGATCATCCACATATGCTTTCCCATCACGAATCATTTGTTCAGCCCAATCATAAAGCTGCTGGAAATAATCGGAAGCATAATGAACCTCTCCATCCCACTGGAATCCCAGCCATTTGATATCCTCTTGGATAGCATCAGTAAATTCAACATCTTCCTTCGAAGGATTTGTGTCGTCAAAACGCAGATTACACTTACCGTTGTATTTAGCCGCCAACCCAAAGTTGAGGCAAATAGAAGTTGCGTGTCCAATGTGCAAGTAACCGTTAGGCTCCGGCGGGAAACGAGTATGTACTTTTCCGCCATTTTTACCTTCTGCGATTTCCTTTTCAATAATTTGCTCGATGAAGTTCAATGATTTTTCTTCCTCGGGTTCTACAATGTGTTGGTCTTTCTCCATAAATGTCTTTTTTACAAAGTCCACAAAATCCACAAGAGCGAAGCATTCACAACAACAACCCACTCTCATGTACTTTAAAAACTCATTTTTCTGAGGGTACAAAAGTAACTAATTTATGAGAGTTTTAAAAGTTTGCGTATATTTGCAGCGATGAAAAAAATTATCAGCATATTCATATTGACCTTTTTGCATCTTATTTGTCTGGCACAGAGCGAATTTGATGACTATAACTCTTACAATGACGAGCATGGAATGCAAGAGTCTGAGCGTGATTCTGTGCCCCAAGAGAACGTTCCACACTATAGATATACGTGGAAATGGATGCGTAACGGCGTATATCCGCAAGAAGTACCCTTAGATACTTTACAAGACGGAATTCATAATTTCAATGATATATTCAAAAAAAGCATTTCCAATACTTATTTAGGAAATTTTCCTTCGCCATACGAATCCAACATTTTCATTGAAAGAAACGCAGTAGAAGATTTTTATCCTTTAACCTACCTGCGCAGCTTTCTTTTCATGCCAGAAGATGCCATAAACTTCAATACCACCACTCCATACACTCGACTTAAATATTTCACTGGAGGAGGAAAAGGTAAAGCAGAAAATATGATTGATGCTTGGCATTCACAAAACATCAATCCGTTTTGGAATATCGGAGCTCGCTACCACCTTATTTCAAGTGACGGACGATACGCAAATCAAAAAAGCAAAATATCCAACTTTTCGCTTTTTTCGTCTTATGAACGTGACAGAATTGTTGCCTCCTTTATGTTTGATCAACACAAAGGTGAAATTCGTGAAAATGGTGGTATTCAAGACCGAACTTATGTCACAGACTCTATCGAAAAAGCTGAAAACATTCAAACTTGGTTAGGTCAGGATGAAGTATATAATAACTTTCGAATTATTAACTTCAACGTACAAGGACAATACAACATTGGAAAACCGAAGCAAGTGATCCATGATAAGGATACTTCAGAAGTTTATCCTGCCAAAGCAGTTCTCAACATCCGCACCCAAAACAATCGTCACAAATTTGAAGAAGGAAGCATCAACTTTGACTTTTATCGGCATACGTATCTTGACAGCACCAAAACATCAGACCACTATAAAAGCAAGATGATTGACCTCTCTGCAAAATTCATCGTAAACGAACACCCCAAATATAAATACCTTCCTGGGATATATGCCGGTTTGGATTTCAAAAGAGACAAATATGAACAAGTTATAAACTTTGATACAGTCTCCCACACCGCTACAGAAGGCTCCAAAAACTATATGGGTACCTATATTACTGCCGGGCTCTTCAACATAGATACCAATGCCATGTTGAATTACGATATTGCAGGACGTATCGGCATCTTAGGGTATTACGCCGGAAATTTCAAAGTTGACGGTTTTATCAGTCAAGCGCTTCGCAAAGACAAAAGTAGCTTCTTGCGGGCTGATGCGAAAATTGAATTACAAAGCGTCAATCCATTTCTAGATTTATATGTCGGCAACCATAATATTTGGGATAACGACTTTAAAGCTATTAAAACCATCAATTTAGAAGGACGATACATAAACAAGCGTTTACGCACAGAATTAGGTGTCGGATTTACAAACATCTTCAGCTATGTATATTTCGATTCCACCATTATGCCTCAACAAACCAGCAAAACCCTGATTATATTATCTGCTTGGGCAAAAGAGGTATTCCGTGCAGGTCACTTCTATTTTGACCAATCTGTTTATTTTCAGAAAAGCACACAGGAAGACATTCTTTCACTTCCAGCTATTGCATTATATTCACACAACTACTACCAGAATCACCTATTCAAAAGAGCTCTGCAATTGCAGATAGGATTCGACTTGTATTATAATACAAAATTTTATGCAGACAACTATGCTCCTGCTATCATGCAATTTTATAACCAACGGAAATATAAAACAGGAAATTATCCCAAAGCAGATGTTTTCTTGAACCTCAATATCAAACGGGCACACATTTTTGTCAAATACGAACACGTAAATTTCCATATCAAACAACATGGCAACTTTTTCAGTGCAGCCGATTATCCTATCAATCCTGCAATGTTAAAATTCGGCATTCAATGGGATTTCTTTGATTAATCCGTTTATTTTCGTATTTTTACAAAATGACATTCAAAAGAATTGCCACGTATATAAGCATATTAGTATGTATAGGGTGCAATGTTACTCATACGGCATCTTCGGAAATGATACTTCCGGAGCCTTCGTATTTGGAAAAAATTTTAACTCGGGGAACTTTAAATATATCCACTTTCTACAACACTACCGATTTCTATATTTATCAAGGAATCTCCCGTGGTTTTCATTATGACTTGGCTAAAGATTTTGCAGATTACCTGATGGTAAATTTACAAATTATAGAAATCAACAACAATCCAGATACAGCCATACACCACCTCCAAAACGAAAAATATGATTTGCTGGCAATCAGCATGACGTCCACTCCGGACAGAGAGGAAAAACTCAGATTCTGTCATCCTTTTTTTAAGACGAATGAAGTCTTGGTGCAAAACAAAAATCACTCTCCAATAGGAAACCTAAAAAATCTGGATGGCAAAGAAATCTTTATTCCTAAAAATTTTCCTGCTTATAAAAAGACATTGGAACAATTGGAAGACTCTCTAAATATCAAAATACATATACGGGAAGTAGACCAAATCTTCAATGAAGATTTATTACACCTAGTCGAAACCGGAGTCATTCACTATACTGTTGTTGACGAAAATATCGCCCGCGCTAGTAGTTTTTCCATGAAAAACCTAGACTTCACCACCAAATTGAAGAATGACATATCGGTATCGTGGGTCTCCAATAAAAAAGCAGACTTATTGACCGATGAAATCAATCGTTGGCTACAAAAAATACGCCAAGAAGGAAAATTACAATATCTTTACAAGCGCTATTTCAATAATAGCAAAACAACCATTGGTAACAAATCCAAATACATACTACTCCGCGAAGGCAAAATCTCCCCTTATGATGAGCTGCTAAAGAAAGAGAGCAAACGTCTAGGCTGGGATTGGCGCTTGTTAGCCGCCATTGTCTTTTCAGAATCACAATTCAATCCCGAAGCAGAATCACAATTCGGTGCTTATGGGCTAATGCAAATCATTCCGGAAACGGCTGAACATTTCCATGTATTCGACTATTTTCGTCCAGACAGCAATATCCATGCAGGTGTTTCCTATCTTAAATACCTAGATAAATACCTAACTTCTTATATTGCTGATCCACAAGAGCGCATTAAATTCGTATTAGCCTCATATAATGCTGGACCCGGTCATATCCTTGATGCTATTAGATTGACAAAAAAATATGGTAAAAATCCCTACTTATGGGAGAATAACGTAGATTTTTACATGCGACATAAAAATGAAAAACAATATTACCAGGATTCTTTAGCAAAAAATGGCTACTGTAATGGTCCGCAAACCTACCACTATGTCCGTCGGGTCTTAGACATCTACAACAACTACAAGAGCATAAAAGAGTAAAATATAAAGTTATTCAAAACGATTCTACGAATATTGTTTTAGTTATTTATTTTTACTACCTTCGCATTAGTAGAATTTCTAATCATATAAAATATAAATTCATGCCTTACAGAAGATTACCCAATACAGATGCGGCAAGAATTAGAGCCTTAAAAGGAGCTTTGACCAAAGGACAAGACCTTGAAATAGATACAATCGCCTATTCTTTTGCTTTAAAACAAAAGATTGAATTCTTTTTACCCAAATTCGAGGTTGCTATACAGACCTCCAATCTGGCAAAAGAAAAACAATTCGGCAATAGTCCAAAATTTTCCGAATATGCCAAAAAAGCACGATTATATATCTCGCACTTTATCCAAGTTTTGAATTTCTGCATTGCCAGGGGAGAAATGAAACCATCTGTCAGAACTTATTACGGTCTGGATGAAAAAAGCTCAAAAGTCCCACCCCTACTGACAGAACAAGATTTATTGGAATGGGGAGAAAAAATCATCAAAGGCGACCAAGAGCGCGCTCTCAAACGGGATGGTAACACAATATACAATCCTACCATCGCTGTTGTACGAGTAAACTTTGAAAATTTCAAAGAACATTACACCCGACAAAAACAATTTCAGACCAACACAGCACGGGAGAGTTATAATGTAGCTCAATACAGAAAAGAAGCCGATGCACTTATCCTTGAATTATGGAATGAAATCGAACATCACTTTGAAAACATCCCTGATGAAGAAGAAAAACGGAGGCTGTGTGAAGAATACGGCTTGGTCTATGTCTTCCGGAAAGGAGAAAAAGATAGAATCCGACGCCGGAAAGAAGCGGAAAGAATCACCTTGAAACTATTCTAAAATAAATAGCTCCCAATGTCAATGACAACAGGAGCTATTATTTTTTTCTATCGTACACCTACCTTTCAAAGGGCATGAATGACATCCTTCACATGTTTTATTCCTCCTCAAGGCTTTCAATTTTCTGTAACAAAAGCGCAAAGCTCCGACAACAGCAATTCCAATAATAATATATACAAGAATCTTCTGCACCATAGCTTAAAACATACTCCCGATTTGATAAACACAAAAAGCAACAATCCATGCCAAACCGGTCGTATAGAATATCGTAAACAATGCCCATTTCCAGCCGGCCTCTTTCTTTATGGCAGCGATTACGGCCATACAAGGAAAATATATCAAAATAAACAGCATAAAGCCATAAGCCACCAACGGATTAAAGATATGATTCCCTTCACAATCCACCTGACTCTTCAGGCTTTCTGCCAAACCTTGGGTATTTTCTTCTGCATCCGGCACATGATACAATATCCCCATTGAACTAACGACAATTTCCTTTGCTGCCAAACCGGTTACGATACTGACACCCATTTTCCAATCAAAACCCAATGGCTCCAGTCCTGGCTCGATAAAACGTCCCATTTTGCCAATATACGACTGCTCCAAATGTTCGGAAGAACCAACTTCTGCATCCCGATTCAGCGGGAAATAGCCCAAAGCCCAAATCAATATGGAAGCCATTAATATAATGGTACCCATTTTACGCAAATATTGCCCGGACTTTTCCCACATATGAATCAAAATATTCCGCATCGTAGGCATCCGATAAGGAGGCAACTCCATGACAAAGGGTACGGATGAATTTTTAAAAAGAGTCTTTTTCATCAGCAAAGCAGTCAAAACAGCCACAACGATACCGATGAAATAAATAGACATCAAAACCAATCCCTGGTTCTTGGGAAAAAATGCAGCAACCAATAAAATATACACCGGCAAGCGGGCACTGCACGACATAAAAGGAGTTATTAACATCGTGATAATACGATCTCGTTTACTTTCCAACGTACGAGTTGCCATTATCGCTGGCACATTACAGCCAAATCCAATAAGCAAAGGAATAAATGACTTTCCGTGCAAACCAATCTTATGCATCAGTCTATCCATAATAAAGGCTGCTCTTGCCATATATCCGGTATCCTCCATCAAAGAAATAAAAAAGAAAAGAATCAAAATATTAGGCAAAAAGACAATTACTCCCCCCACCCCGGCGATGATACCATTCACAAGCAAATCATTTAAAGGTCCTTCAGGCAATATTCCGGCAACCCATTCTCCCAAAGCAGCCACCCCCATGTCAATCCAATCCATAGGATAATTTCCCAAAGAAAAGGTTGCTTGAAATGTCAGCCACATAAAAAATATTAAAAACGGAAAACCCAGCCATTGATGAGTAAGCAAAGCGTCAATAGCATTTGTCAACTGCCGTTTATCTTTCTCGCCCGGATTATAGGTTTCCTGCAATGCCCCACGGATAAACCCATATTTAGCATTCGTAATAACCGTTTTGGTATCTTCTTTATACTCTTTTTCCAATTGTCCGATCTCTTTCTCTGCCACGGCCATAATCTGCTCATAATTTGGTACCGCATGCAATTGCTCCTGCATGATACTGTCATTCTCAAGCAATTTTATGGACACATACCTCGGAACATACATGTCCGTAATATTTTTATTCGATACAACAACTGCTTTTATCCGGCTAATTGCATCTTCAATTTCCTGTCCATAATTAATATGCACATGGCGAGATTCTTTCGCCTTATCCTCAAACACCTCTATAATCTTATCCAACACCTCACCAATACCGATTCCCCGAGATGCTGTGGTCGGAATAATAGGAATCCCCATCAGTTGTCCCAGGTAAGTATAATTCAATTTGGCTCCACCTGCAAGCAACTCATCATACATATTCAATGCCATCACGACACGAATATTCATATCAATCAACTGAGTTGTCAAAAAAAGATTCCGCTCCAAATTAGAAGCATCCACTACATTCAACACCAAGTCCGGATGATGCTTGGTAATATACTCCCGGACATACACTTCTTCAGCAGAATATTCTGTCAAAGAATAAGTTCCTGGCAAATCAATCAGATTTATCGTATAACCTTTATGATGCAAAACACCCTGTTTCGCATCAACGGTGACACCACTGTAATTTCCCACCTTCTCTCGCATTCCGGTTGCGCGATTGAACAAAGAAGTTTTTCCACAATTGGGATTTCCTACTAAAGCGATATTGATCGTTCGTGATCTCTCATGCACCTCCCGGGCAATATCATCTTCTGTAAATGTACCATTAAACCCTTCATGCATTTCACTGGAAATGCGCACCACTTCAATCAGAGAAGCCTCACTTCTTCTTAAAGAAATATGGCTGTCCATCAATTTATATTCTATCGGGTCGTGCAAAGGGGCATTTTTAATCACCAAAACTTTTTCGCCCTTCACAAACCCCATCTCCACGATTCTGTTGCGAAAGCTGCCATGCCCATGCACTTTGATAATCACACACTCTTCTCCCGTTGCTATATCTGAAAGTTTCAAATAACTGTTATCCATTATTCCTCATATTTGCCCACAAAGATAAAGAATCTACACCGCTACTGTAATACCTAAAAATAGGTATATACTCATTTTACTATTTATTTTTCTTAAATAATTTACCCAACACCTGCACCAATCCCTCCATACTCTCTACTCGGTTTATCATTGAAATACTATGGAATGTCGTAGAATCATCACCTACACCCATCTGCATAGGATAGATTAGCATACAGTTTACCGTGTTGAAATATTTATTAATATAAGTCGGAACATATTCCATATGCCGCGAATAGGATGGGAATCCTGGACGGCTCATCACCAAAGCCAACGCATCATTATCCTGCACGGCGTTCGCCACCTCTGAAAAATTATCCCAATCTGTAAACTCTCTACACTCAACATCAATCGTATGTTTGGCATTCACCATTTTCAAAATATCCAAGACATCCTGATGTCCATAGAATATGAATTTCATCCCCAAATTTTTACCTATATTCCAAATACTCAGCAACCAATATGGAAACCCGACTTCCTTTTCTGCCTCTTCAGGAATCACAACAATGCAACGTTTTACCGTTGCAATCGGCTGCATAGGTCTGTAAGCGATAGTCGTTGTCGCACATTTAGCCAGCACCTCCTCTGTCAATTTACCTAAAAACTCATCGGATATATACTTACCCGTACGCAATCCCAATACAATATCTGTAATTTTATTCTCCTTAGCCACATTCCGTATCCCATTCACAATATTCAAATCATAGCGCAATACGGTACTGATATGCTGATCTGTTGCAGCAGCCACTTTAACAGCCTTTTCCAACAACAATTCCGAACGTTTGGAAGCCGCCGGATCATTATTTTCCGATTTAATGATACTGACAGCTGTCATGCGGGCTTTATTCCTGCGCGACTTGATAGCAGCCCCCAACGTTATCAGCTCTCCAACATTCTCTTCATTGCTCAATGGAATTAATATCCGTTCTTCTTCAGCATCATTATCTGTAGATGCACTGCCGCTTACCTCAGCAATCGCAATATTCTGAGCAGCCCTTTGTGTGACAAACGATGCAATTGTACATGTCACCAATATCATGATGATAGTCCCGTTCAATACATCTTCATTCAATAAACGAATCAGATTCCCATCGGCATCTGTCCCCAACACCACCTTATAACCTATCAATACAGCCGCCAATGTCGCAGCTGCCTGTGCATTACTCAAACCGAACAGCAGACTACCCTCATCGCGGGTCAACTTAAAATTCTTCTCGGTCAACCATGCAGCGGCATATTTTGTCAGAGTAGCCACCACACACATCATACCTGCCACCAACAGGGCATTCCATCCTGCAGTGAAAGTCTTGACATTTACCAACATTCCCACTCCGATTAGAAAAATAGGAATGAAAATCGCATTGCCTACAAAATCAATCCGATTCATCAATGCCGATGTATTCGGTATCAGTTTATTCAATGCCAATCCGGCCAGGAAAGCCCCGATAATAGCCTCCAAACCGGCAGCTTCTGCCAAAAAAGAAGCCAGAAACACCAATGCCAAAACAAAAATATACTGTCCGACAGAATCATCATAACGCTTAAAAAAAGCACGTCCGACAATTGGAAATACAATCAAAACAACCGCTGTAAAAGCAATACTAGACAACCCCAATTTTATCCAGAAAGTTTCATTGATTTCACCGACCGACATTCCCACAATAACGGCCAATACCAATAAAGCCAAGATACAAGTGATTACAGTACCGCCAATCGCTATACTGACCACTCTATTCCGTGTTATCCCATATTTACTGACAATCGGATAAGTAATCAGTGTATGAGAAGCATACATACTGGCAAGCAAAATAGAAGTCGGCCATGAAAAATTCAAAAAATAGACACTTGTCAAAGTACCGACAATCATGGGTATTAAGAATGTATAAGCACCGAATGTCAAAGTTTTTCCATAATTCTTCCGCAAATCTGCCATATCGATCTCCAAACCTGCTATAAACATGATATATAACAGGCCAACCGTCCCAAACAACTCGATACTACTGTCTCTCAGCATAATTCCCAGACCATTCGGTCCTATCAAGGCTCCTGCTAAAATCAATCCTATCAAATCGGGAATTCTCAAACGGTGCAAAACCACCGGAGCCAACAATATAATAAAAAGTATCACCGCAAAAATCAACACAGGATTCGTCAACGGCAGAGTAATAAAAGCTTGCAGCATAAAAAAGGGATTAAACATATATATCATAATAAAAAAGGAGCCCATAGGCTCCCTTTATTATTCTTCTTCATTGCGAATAATAGTCTGCTCTCTATCCGGACCGACAGAAACAATCTTAATAGGTACCCCTAATTCCTCTTCCAGGAAATTGATATAAGCATTAAACTCTTCCGGGAACTCATCTTCCGAAGTCATCTGCGTCATATCAGTCTTCCATCCCGGTAATTCAACATACACCGGTTCAACCTCTTCACAGATGTCAAACGGAAATTCCTCGGTTTCCTGTCCATTGATTTTGTAAGCCACACAAGCCTTCACCGTATCAAAAGTGTCCAGCACATCACTCTTCATCATAATCAACTTTGTCACACCATTGACCATAATGGCATATTTCAAAGCCACAAGGTCTATCCACCCACAGCGACGTTTTCGTCCGGTCACTGCACCGAATTCATGTCCCAACTGTCCCAATCTGTCTCCGGTTTCATCAAACAGCTCAGTAGGGAATGGTCCTGCACCGACACGTGTACAATATGCTTTAAAAATACCATATACATCACCGATTGTACGGGGCGCAATACCCAAACCAGTACAAGCACCTGCACAGATGGTATTAGAAGAAGTCACAAAAGGATAAGATCCGAAATCAACATCCAACATCGTACCTTGTGCACCTTCCGCCAAAACGCTTTTCCCTTCTTTCAGCAAATTATTAATTACATGTTCACTGTCAATCAGTTTAAATTGCTTCAGATACTCCAATGCCTCAAACCACTCTTTTTCCAAAGCAGTAACATCATATTCATAATTCAATCCCTTCAGAATCACTTCGTGTTTTCCTTTGGCGATTGCATATTTTTCGTCAAAATTGTGCAACAAGTCTCCCACTCTCAAACCGTTTCTGCTCACCTTGTCAGTATAAGTCGGTCCGATACCCTTACCGGTTGTACCCACCTTGGCATCTCCCTTGGCTGCTTCATATGCGGCATCCAAAATACGATGCGTAGGCATAATCAAATGTGCTTTTTTAGAGATACACAATTGTTTTGTCAAATCATGTCCGCTTGCAGCCAAAGCCTCAGCTTCTTGCCGGAACAATATAGGGTCTAAAACGACACCATTACCGATAATATTCATTTTACCGCCCTGGAAAATACCTGAAGGAATTGAGCGAAGTACATACTTCTGTCCCTCAAATTCCAATGTATGACCGGCATTCGGTCCTCCCTGGAAACGAGTTACAACATCATAGTTGGGTGTCAATACATCCACCACTTTCCCTTTTCCCTCATCTCCCCATTGTAATCCAAGCAATACGTCAACTTTCATCATCTAAATTGTTTATAAATATTATAAAGCTAATGTTCAATCATTTAATACTTTTGAACTCAAACGCACAAAAGTAGCCAAATTTCCTCAATTAATCAACAACTTCCATCAACTTCTTCTGCACAAGATTTGCATATTCCGTAGACATACAGCAAATGGTGGTGCACAATAAATTGATGTCTTTCCTGCATTTGCGCTACAACCTCGTCTATACGGGGATCAGAAAACTCTTCCACTCTCCCGCATTTTTGACAAATCAGGTGTTCGTGATGCTCATTGTTAAACGCTTTTTCAAACTGAGCAATATTATTGCCAAACTGGTGTTTGATCACCAATTTACAATCCAGCAACAAATCAATCGTATTATAAAGCGTTGCACGGCTCACCCGATAATTCTTGTTCTTCATAAACATATAGAGAGACTCTATATCGAAATGTCCTGAATGCGAATATATTTCATCTAAAATAGCATATCTTTCCGGTGTTTTCCGATGTCCTTTTTCCTGCAAATAAGCTGTAAATAGCTCTTTAACCGTCTCCTTTATCTCATCCATATCAAAATAATCGCCCTATCTATTATCATTTATCATCAGATTCTACACGCAACACAGTTTCTACTCCCTTAATCGTAGCTATCTGCGACACAATCCGTCCCAAATCTTCAGTATTATGGACATACAGATGAATCATTCCCTCAAAAATTCCATCACGGGCTTCCACATGTATCATCCGCATATTTACCTTCTCCTCTTTGGCAATCAGTCCGGTCACCTCACTGACAATTCCCGGAGTATCAATACCTGTAATTTTAATCACAGCCAAGAAAGACATCAATTTGTGGCTCACCCATTTGACAGGTACAATTTTATCACCGAAACTGGCCATCAGGCGAATCGCCTCCGGACATGAACGCTTATGCACCGTCACCTTCGTTCCGGCAATGTTCATACCCACCACATCATCTCCCGGGATAGGATTGCAGCAAGGAGCAATCGTAAAATCAGAATTCAGGTCGATACCTTGTTCTTGTCCTCCCTTTTTCTTCCCCTCGGAATCTTTGCCATTCCACAAGAATTGAAGATTCCAGTACTTGATAAACTTATTTTCGGGACGCTTTTTCAATGCCTTTTCCAGATCTTCCGGGGCAATCATCCGTTTACCGATTTCCACATATAAATCATCCCGGTTATTAAGCCCATAATGCAACAAAGCCTTGTTCAGAGTTTCGGAAGTTGGCGGCAATCCCAATTTTTTGACCACCTCTTCATACGTATTGATACCATAGCGTACCAACTCCTTCTTTTCTTTCTTAAAAGTTGCATTAATGTGCGTCCTGGCTTTGGCTGTTACGACAAAATCCAACCACTCCTTCTGTGGTTTCTGTTTGTCGCTGGTCAATATTTCAACCTGATCTCCGCTGGCTAATTTGTGGCTCATCGGCACCAACTTGTGATTTACCTTAGCTCCAATACAAGTATTACCAATTTCCGTATGAATGTCATAGGCAAAATCCAGTGCCGTAGCGCCTTTAGGCAAAGTGCGCATATACCCTTTCGGGGTAAACACCCGGATCTCCTTTGTAAAAAGATTCAATTTAAACTCATCCAAAAACTCCAAGGCCGTAGCATCCGGCTGGTCCAGAATTTCCTTGATTCCTGCCAGCCATTTATCCAATTCAGAACTTTCACCCTCCCCTTTATATTTCCAATGGGCTGCCAAACCTTTTTCAGCCACCTCATCCATTCTCTCCGAACGGATCTGCACTTCAAACCATTGTCCTTCCGGCCCCATTACAGTCAAATGCAAAGCTTCATACCCATTCGCTTTCGGCACACTCACCCAATCTCGTATACGTTCCGGTTTCGGACTATAAATATCAGTAATCAAAGAATAGATATTCCAGCACTGCCATTTTTCAGGCACTCCCTCTTTTGGTTTAAAGACAATACGCACTGCCAGCAAATCATATATCTCGTCAAAACTGATATTGCGTCTCTGCATTTTCAGCCACACCGAATAAACGCTCTTTGTACGGGCAGTAATGGCATATTCATAGGTATTATCAGCCAATTTTTGACGTATAGGCTTGATAAACTCCTCAAACAAAGCAGAAAACTGATTCTTATAAGCCTCGATTTTTTTAGCAATCACCTGATACTCTTCGGGATGCTCATACTTCATGCTCAAATCTTCCAGTTCGGTTTTGATGGCATGCAATCCCATACGGTGAGCCAGCGGAGCATAAATATAAAGCGTTTCACTGGCAATCTTCACCTGCTTGTGCTCCGGCATAGAAGCCAAAGTCCTCATATTGTGCAGACGGTCGGCAATCTTAATCAAAATCACCCGCACGTCATCTGCCAGCGTCAAAATCATCTTACGGAAACTCTCCGCCTGCTGGCTGGTTTCCGACCCCATCACACCGCTGATCTTAGTCAACCCATCCACAATGGAGGCCACTTTAGGGCCAAACAGATTGGAAATATCCTCCACCGTGTAATCCGTATCTTCCACCACATCGTGCAACAATGCAGAAATCACCGAAGTGGTACCCAAACCAATTTCCTTTGTAGCAATTTTAGCCACTGCCAACGGATGCATGATATAAGGCTCTCCTGACCTTCTCCGCACTCCCTTATGTGCCTCATTAGCAAACTCAAAAGCTTCTTTTATCTTTTGGATATCCTCCTTTATCGTATCTTTTCTTAAAGACTTCAACAAATCTTCAAAAGCATCTCTTATCTGTTCTTGTTCTGTCATACTAGAGATTTTACTTAGTCCAAAGATAATAAAATTTTATTATCAACCATATTATCTTAACATATTTGCACGTGTCGGCAGATAATTTTTTCTCCCATAAAAACTCCGCCCGTCCGTTCAAATATTTCTGCCTTATCTGTAGTATAGTAACTTACACTTTCTCCTTTCGACAGACAAGTTTCCATCTCCGGATGCCGCAACAGGTAATCTTTCAAACTATCAGCAACGATATGCCCCTGTCCGATAATCCGCACATGCTCTGGCACCATCTGTTGAATCAAAGGACGCAGCAACGGATAATGCGTACAGGCCAAAACAATCGTGTCCAAAAGCGGATCTGCAGTAAACAGTTCGTTCAAATATTTCCGAACAAAATACTCCGCACCTTCACCGGACAACTCATTGTTTTCAACCAACGGCACCCACATCGGACAAGCCAATTGTGTGATATGGAATTTCTCCTTTCCAAACAATTTCTCTATTTCTATCGGATATGAGTCGGAAGCCACCGTACCGCGTGTGGCCAATATGCCGATGTGTCCGTTTTCCGAATAGTCAGCCAACGCCTCCACACTCGGCCGAATCACGCCCAACACCCTTTTGTGTGCATCTATCAACGGCAAGTCCACTTGCTGTATTGTTCTCAAAGCTTTTGCAGAAGCCGTATTGCAAGCCAGAATCACCAGACGGCATCCCATCTCAAACAACTTTCTCACAGCTTCGCCTGTATAATGATATACAGCCTCAAACGAGCGGGAGCCATAAGGAGCTCTGGCATTATCCCCCAGATAAATATAATCATATTGTGGCAACTCCCGGATGATCTCTTTTAAAATCGTGAGACCACCGTAACCGGAATCAAACACACCGATACATTCTCCCTGCTTCATAACGTATAAAAGTAAAAAAAGCCGCCTAAAAGGCGGCCTCCATATCGTTGATAAATCTTATTGCAGACCCAATTTTTTCTTTACCAAAGGAAGTACATCTTCTGTATTGTCTGCATTGAAAAGAATACCTCCCTGACTCATATCAAAGATATAGGTAAAACCATTCTCTTTACCCACAGCCTTGATTGCATTCAAGGCTTTATCCATAATCGGCTGCATCAATTCTGCCTGTGTTTTTTCCAAATTATCCATTGCAATCTGCTGGAAGCTCTGGATTCTCTGCTGCAGTTCCTGCAGTTCCTGTTCTTTAGAAGCGCGGATAACGTCAGACATGGTTTTTCCGTTTTTAGAATATTCGTCCAACTTCACCTTAAATTGCTCCTGCATATTTGTCAATTCTTTTTCTATCTCAGCCTGTTTAGTCTCCATTGTCTTGCGGGCAGAGGCCATTTCCGGCATTGCCTGAATCAATTTCTGAGTTTCAATGTGTCCCAATTTCACCTGTGCAGAGACACCCATTGCGGTTAATAAAAATGCGACAACCGCTACTAATTTAATCATATTCTTCATACTTTCTGGTTTTTATTTCTATTTCAATAATCATCGTGTCACAAAAATAGTAAAATAAATCCACTAACCAAGGATTTCATTAAAATTCCTGGCCCAATACAAAGTGGATTTGTGAGCCTGCAGCTCCGTCACGTCCGGGCACTTTGTCGAATCCATATCCCCAGTCGATACCCAACAGACCGAACATCGGCAAGAACACACGCAAACCGACACCGGCAGAACGGTAAAGGTTGAACGGTTCAAAATCCTTCAACTCATACCAAGAGTTACCGGCTTCCAGGAATGCCAATGCATAAATTGTAGCCGACTGAGCCAATGAAATCGGATAACGCACTTCCATGGTCAACTTAGAATACAGACTTGCATCCGAAGAATTCGGAGCCAGGAAGCTGGATCCTGCATTGGTCAACGCACCATTCTCATATCCTCTCAAACCGACATACTCACGTCCATACAAACTATATCCGGACATACCGTCACCACCCATCTCATATCCTTCAAACGGAGAACGCTTATGCTTGTCGAAATGTCCCAAATAACCATACTGAGCTCCGGCATACAACACCAGTTTTTCATTTCTGTCAAGCGGCATAAACACCTTGCCCTGGAATTTCCATTTGTGGAACTCAATCCAACGGTATTTATCTCTATCCTTGATATTAGGACTTGAATAATCCTTGCTTGTAAACCAAGAGTAAGGAGGTGTAAAGGTCAAACCCAAAGTAAAGTCTGAACCGCGACGGGTGTACAACGGATTGTCAATAGAACTACGACGCAATTGTACGGCAAATGACAAGTTGTTTGAACTTCCGTCCTGGATGATATAATATGCCCAGTTTTTCAACATATAACGTTGATAAGACACCTCTGTATACATGGTAAAATAGTCATCCGGCCATTTAATACGTCGTCCCAAACCGGCACTTAAACCGAATGTTGACATTCTCTGGCTTTCATCAAATCGCTCGCTTGCTTTCAGAGAATTACCCACCAAATAAGACTTATAATAGTTGCTGGAATAACCTGTCTGACGAGAATAATATGCCGACACACTCAAAGAGTTTGGCTTTTTACCGCCCAACCACGGTTCGCGGAAAGAAACACTGAATGAAGTGTAATACTTACCATTGGTCTGCGCCTTCAAGCTCAACATCTGACCATCACCCTGTGGCAACGGACGATATGTTTCCCAATTAAAGATATTACGCATAGAGAAGTTGGTAAAGGTCAAACCGATAGAACCGATAATCATACCGGCACCCCAACCTCCGGAAATTTCTATTTTATCATTAGCTTTTTCCACCAGATTATATTCGATATCCACCGTTCCCGCTTCCTGATTCGGATTCACCGGATTCGGAACAATCTTTTCCGGGTCGAAATGTCCCAGGTTAGCCAACTCACGTACACTTCGGATGATATCTTCACGGCTGAACAATTCACCGGGATAGGTATAAAGTTCACGACGAATTACATGTTCGTGCGTTCTGTCATTACCTTTAATAATGACACGGTCTATCGTTGCCTGCGGACCTTCCAACAAACGAATTTCCACATTAATCGAGTCCTTACCGACCACCGTTTCAATCGGCATTGCTTGAAAGAACAGATAGCCTTGATTCAAATAGAAGTAATTGGCTACAGCATCTTCATCCTCTCTCAAACGCTCTTCAAAGTACTTTTTATTATAAGTATCTCCCTTGCTGATATTCAAAAGACGGGACAACTTGTCGGAATCCACCACCGTATTTCCCACCCAGGTGATATTATTATAGAAATACTTATTTCCCTCCTCTACATCGATGTAGACTTTCACCCGGTTTGGCGAAACCTGCACCACACTGTCCGCAATAATAGAGGCGTCACGGTATCCCAATTCATTATACTTATCCAACAAATTATATTTGTCATCTTCGTAATTGGTCTCAATATATTTCGACGACTTAAAGAAATTAGCCAAGCTCTTTTCTTTCGTTTTCTTCATCGCCCCTTTCAGTTTGCGGTCTTTCACCTCTTCATTACCGGTAATCACCACCTCGCTGATTTTGATTTTACTCTTTCTCTCCACCGACACATCCAATATCACGAAATTCGGTGCATTAGGATCATCCCGCTGCAACACCTTCACATCCATATTATAATACCCCTTCTCCTTAAAGTACTTCTCAATAATATGTTTCAAATTGGAAATCATATTGTCGGTCACCTGAGTACCCGGCAGCGGATTGATTTTCTCCTTAATTTTAGTCTCCTCCGACTTTTTAATACCGATATAGTTAATGCCCGATAACTTATGCCGCTCAGTCAGGTTCATAATCAAGAACACCTTATTCCCCTCCACTCGGTCAACAGAAATCGTAACATTCGAAAACAACCCCTGAGAATACAGACGCTTAATTGCTTTTGTAATAGCATCTCCAGGGATTTTAATTTCACTACCAAACTGCAAACCGGCCAACTGAATCAACGTACCCGGGTCATACTGGTCGCCCAATCCGGTCACTTCGATTCCCCCAATCACATAGGTTTTAGGACTTGAATAAAACACTTCCGGATGGTCTGTCGTGCCTGAATTCTGCGCAACGACCTTTCCTACAGCAAAAAAAATTATCAGTATACCAAGAATTACTTTACCAATCATATATCATTTTTTACTTACTTGCTCACCCGTCATGCCAAAACGCCGTTCACGTTTTTGAAAATTACGGATTGCCAAATATAAATCATCTTTTTCAAAATCAGGCCAAAATTTAGCGAGAAAATAAAATTCAGTATAAGCACACTGCCAAAGAAGGAAATTACTTAACCGGCATTCTCCGCTGGTCCGCACCAATAAATCAGGATCAGGAATTCCTGCCGTAGTCAGATAATTGGCAAAACAATTATCTCCAACACCTTCTAAATCAGCAATCTTTCCATTCTTATAATCTTCTGCCATTTTTTTTGCTGCCTCCAAAATCTCCCAACGGGCACCATAGCTCAAAGCCAAAATCAAAGTCACACCGGTATTTCCAGCCGTCTGCTGAATCAATCCTTCCATTTTTTTCCACACCATCTCCGGCAAATCCGTTGTATGTCCGATCACCTGAATGCGCACGTTCTGCCGCATCAAATCCGGAGTTTCCCGAATAATGGCATCCACCATCAACCCCATCAACGCATCAACCTCAGCCTTCGGCCGATTCCAATTTTCTATTGAAAAGGTGTACAATGTCAAATATTTCAACCCAATTTCCCCGGCAGCCTCCACCACTCTCTTCACTGCATCAACGCCAGCCTTGTGACCATAGACCCGATCCAAGCCACGTTCTTGCGCCCAACGGCCATTACCATCCATAATAATAGCCACATGTTCCGGCAGTCCCGCAGCAACAATCTCTTTCTGTATATCACTCATAGAATCTGTTATTTTCACAAAAAACGCCCAAAGATAAAAACAAAATCACGATTATTCACGACAACCCCGCCATTTTTCATTCCTTTCATCTTCTCCCCACTTCAATTTTCTCCTCAAAGTCTCATAATAATTATGTCCCGGCAAATTCACGACATTCAATTTTCTATCGCTACGTCGGATTGTCAGACGACAAGAATCCTCCATCGGACGGATACGCGAATCCGTACTCAGAATAAAATTCCCGGACCTGCTCTCCACTTTCAGCCGAATCTCAGCATCAGCCGGCACCACCAACGGACGCATACTTAAATTATGAGGACAAATCGGCGTAAGGATGATATTATGACACTCAGGGCTCACAATCGGACCGCCACCACTCATGGAATAAGCCGTCGAACCCGTAGGTGTTGCCACCACCAAACCGTCAGCCCAATAGGTTGTCAAAAAGACATCACCGATATATGCATGAATATTCAGCAACGAAGCTGTAGCCTCCTTCTGTACACCCACCTCATTCAACGCATAATCAAAACCCTGCATCTCCCTGCCGTCTACATTCAACTGCAACATCTCACGCTGCTCCAACTCATACTGTCCCCGGACAATACACTCCACAGCCCTGTCAATTTCATCCGCACGTACATTAGCCAAAAAACCCAGACGTCCGCTATTCACCCCCAACACAGGCACACCGCTGTCACGGATATATTCCACCGAATCCAAAAATGTGCCGTCTCCTCCAAAGCTCAACAACATACCTACCTCGTCCGCAGGCAAAACACTTTTCCCGAATAAATCCTCAAAACCGGGAGCATATCCGAAACGCGTCTGCAACAAAGACGCAAAACCGACCTCACACACCACCTTAACATCATGTTTCCTCAGACATGCCACCAGATTCTGCAAAGCCGGCAAATATTCCTCTCCAATATTCTTTCCGTAAATAGCGACTTTCATCATAGACCTAACTATTTGAAGTTGCGCAAATATAAATAACAAATTCAAATATCACACACAGTATTCAGATATAATATATTTTTTTCGAAACAGATAATTTATTCATCTCTTTTTTCTACCTTTGCCCTTATAACCTTGAAATTTAAACATAAAAAAAACATGTTACCTAAATTCCTTATCGCCGACAATTCACAGGAGGCACTCGACTTAGTTTACGTCGTACACACAGAAAACCCACGCTGTATTATTCAATGCGATCTGGACGGTTTCTACAGTAATCAGAAAATTTACTGGATTGACGAAGAACCACTCAGTCAAGACGACATCGACACCCTAATGGAGGAAGCCGAAGAATTTTATGAAAACGAGCTGGACAACCAGGAGGATGTATACGATGAAGAAGAAGACGAAGAAGATTTACCATCTAAAAAAATGAGACAATGACCTATACAGAAGAAGACCTTCATAATTTTGAGCACAGAGGCATCAAAGCAGAAGCCATTGACCGCCAGCTGGCAAATTTCCAAAAAGGCTTTGATTATATAAACCTCTCCGAACCGGCCACTACAGACAACGGAATCATCCACACCTCACCGGAAGAAGAAGAACACCTGATAGAGACTTACGACCAAGCCCGCGAAAATACCGACATCATCAAAATGGTGCCAGCCTCCGGGTCTGCCACCCGTATGTTCAAAGACCTCTTTGCATTTATGGACAACTATCACGGCACCACCGAAGAGTTTCTTGATTTTGTTCAACACAAAGAGCCGGGAAGCATGCACTATTTCTTTGAGAAACTGGACGAACTTCCTTTTTACGAACACCTAGCCAATGTCATGTGGAAAGACGGCAAGGACATCAACAAAATGATAGAAAAGCGGGATTTCAACGAAATATTGAAATACATCCTTTCCAAAAAAGGGCTCAACTATGGCAACACCCCCAAAGGGCTGATCGATTTTCATATCTACCGTGATTTCGTGCGCACGGCATTTGACGAACACATTGTCGAAGCTGCCATGTATGCCAGCGCCAACAAAACAGCCCGGCTTCATTTCACCGTATCCGAAGAATATCAGAACTTGTTCCAGGCTCGTCTGAAAAAAGTGACTAAAGTCTTTGAAAAGATGTTCGGTGTAAAATATGATGTCAGTTTCTCTATCCAGAAGCCTTCAACCGACACGGTCAGTATCGATTCAGAAGGAAATCTGCTACGTGATGAAGAGGGACAGATTGTCTTCCGTCCGGGAGGTCACGGCGCCCTCATCCACAATCTAAACGAACTGGATGCAGACATCATTTTCATCAAAAACATAGACAATGTAATCCCCGACCGTGCCAAAAACGATACCGTAAAATACAAAAAGATACTGGCCGGCATACTGCTTGATGTACAACAGAAAGTATTCGACTTCCTGGCCATCCTGAATGGCACACCGTCAGAAGAGCAACTGTTGGAAATCGAAAGCTACCTGACATCTGTCGGCTACAAAGAGGCAGAAGGCAAAACATTCCAAAACCAGACAGAACGCATCGAACACCTGAAAAGCCTTTTAGACCGTCCGATACGTGTATGCGGAATGGTAAAGAACGAAGGAGAGCCCGGAGGCGGACCTTTCTGGGTAAAGGCAAAAGACGGAAGTTCACGCCTGATGATTGTAGAATCGGCACAAATCAACATACAAGACAAAGGACAAAAAGAAATATTTGAGCAATCGACCCATTTCAATCCTGTCGACATTGTATGTGCCACGAAAAACTATAAAGGTCAAAAATTCAACCTTGAAAAATTCATTGACGAAGACCAAGGCTTTATCACCGCCAAGTCATACAAGGGCAAAGATATCAAAGTACAAGAATTGCCCGGCTTATGGAACGGAGCCATGGCCAACTGGATTACCGTCTTTGTAGAGGTGCCTTTATCCACCTTTACGCCGGTGAAGACCGTTTTCGACCTTTTCCGTTTTGAACACAGAAATGTAATAAGACGATGAGTAAAAGAAACTACCCTTTATTAATATTGCGAGGATGCGCCATGGGAGCTGCAGACGTTGTGCCTGGAGTTTCCGGTGGCACCATCGCTTTCATTACCGGTATTTACGAAGAATTGATTGACTCCATCAAGGCTGTCGACCTGCAGGCTGTCAAATTGCTGTTAAAGTTCAAGCTGGCGGAATTCTGGAAAAAAATCAATGGCAATTTCCTCATTTCAGTCATAGCAGGAATAGGCATTTCCATATTCTCTCTAGCGAAACTGATGACCTGGTTATTGGAAAACCATCCTATATATATATGGTCGTTCTTTTTCGGGCTTATCATTGCTTCATCTGTACTGGTAGCCAAAGAGATTAAAAAATGGAACATCTTCACGGTCATATCGCTCATTCTGGGAGCCGTCATAGCCTATGGGATTACCGTGATGACACCTTCAGAAACCCCGGACAGCTGGTGGTTCATCATCCTTTCAGGAGCCATTGCCATCTGTGCGATGATACTGCCCGGTATTTCAGGAGCATTCATCCTGCTGCTCATGGGTAAATACACCTACATATTAGGAGCCGTCAGCGCCTTCAACATCGGCGTACTGTTGCTTTTTGCAGTAGGAGCCGTAGCAGGGATTACCAGTTTTTCCCACTTATTGTCATGGCTGCTCAAACACCATCATACTGCCACCGTATCCCTATTGACCGGCTTTATGGTAGGTTCCCTGAACAAAGTGTGGCCTTGGAAAGAGACACTCCAGACCTACACAGACAGCCACGGAGTGGAAAAAGCCTTGGTAGAAAGCAATATTTCACCGGTACATTTCGGCGAACTGACCGGTAGCGACCCATTGCTATGGCAAGCAATCCTCATGTGCATAGCCGGTTTCCTTCTCATTTGGGGAATCGAAACTCTCGGCCGCAAAATGAGTGACAAACGAGCATAACACCATGAAAACATTCGGTATACTGGGTTATCCGCTCACCCACACCTATTCTCCCGCATATTACAACGGACGGTTTGCACGAGAATCCATCGAAGCAGAATACCGGACATTTGAAATAGCAGACATAACAGATTTGCCCCATCTTCTGGGGCAAATCCCAAATCTGCGCGGTTTCAACGTCACCATTCCCCACAAGGAAAACATACTGCCCTACCTGGACTATATCAGCGAAGAGGCACAAGCCATTGGAGCCGTCAACTGCGTTTCCGTCGAATACCGAAACGGACGCCCCTACCTGACAGGCTACAACACCGACATGGAAGGCTTTCGGAACGCCCTGACAGCCTTTATTCCTACAGGAATCGACCAAGCCCTCGTTCTGGGCAACGGCGGAGCAGCCAAAGCCATACGTTATGCCCTCCAGACTCTCGGCATCACCCCCCTCACCGTATCCCGTACCCCTCAAAAGCCGGGACAAATCGGTTATGCCGATATTGCCAACCACCTTTCCACCCATCGCCTCATCGTGAATACCACCCCATTAGGCACATACCCGGACATACAAAGTTGTCCCCCCATCCCCTATGAGCTACTGACACCGGAACATTATCTTTTTGACCTGGTCTACAATCCTTCAATAACAACCTTTATGCAAAAAGGAGAAAAAGCAGGAGCCCATACGTGCAATGGCTATGCCATGCTACTCGGACAGGCAGAAAAAAATTGGGATATTTGGGAACTATGAATATTTTGTCCGGTTCTTGCATTATTCAAAGAATATCCCTATCTTCGCAAACGTTTTAACACAAATACTATACATTATGTATTGTCCGAGCGAATATTATTTTGTATTAGCATACATAATGAGGTCACTAAAATTCCACTGGGGCCTCTAATTACCCCATATTCACTTCTTGAAATTTGACACTAAAATCAATAAAACTGAACAAAATTATGCAAAGACAGCTATTATTAGGTGTTGAAGCGATTGCCCAAGGAGCAATCGACAGCGGTATCTCCGGAGTATATGCATATCCGGGAACTCCTTCAACAGAAATCACCGAGTATATCCAGGGTTCCAAAGAAGCCATCGCACGCAATGTACACCGTGCTTGGGCAGCTAACGAAAAAACAGCTATGGAATCAGCACTCGGAATGTCATACGCCGGCAAACGCGCCTTGGTATGTATGAAACACGTAGGTATGAACGTAGCAGCAGACTGCTTCATGAATGCAGCCGTAACGGGAGCCAACGGAGGTCTGGTCATCACAGCAGCAGACGACCCTTCCATGCACTCTTCACAGAACGAACAGGATTCCCGAGAATATGGTAGATTTGCATTAGTTCCAATTCTGGAACCGTCCAACCAGCAGGAAGCATACGACATGACCCGCTATGGTTTTGCCCTGTCAGAAACAGTAGGCAGCCCCGTATTGATGCGTATCACCACCCGTTTGGCACACTCCCGCTCAGGAGTAGAACCATGCGAAGGATTGGCAGAAAACCATCTTCACCTGCCCGAAGACAAGCGTCAGTTCGTCCTGTTGCCAGCCATTGCCCGCAAACGCTACAGACTGTTGCTTGAAAAGCAGGCAGATTTCGTAAAAGCTTCAGAACAATCACCGTTCAACCAATACATTGACGGAGAAGACAAATCATTGGGTATCGTAGCTTGCGGTATCGGCTACAACTACTTAATGGAAAACTTCGATGGCAAATGCAAATATCCGGTTGTAAAAGTAAGCCAATATCCATTACCTCGCAAAATGATCAAACGCCTGATGCGCGAATGTAAACAAATCATGGTATTGGAAGAGGGCTATCCAATGGTTGAAAACATGCTGAAAGGCTATCCGGGCAATGAAAACATCCTGGGACGTCTGGACGGCAGCCTCCCACGCGATGGCGAATTGAATCCGGACTTAGTAGCCAAAGCTCTTTGCTTGCCGACAACAGAAGGCGCACCGGTACCAGAAATCGTTGCTCCCCGTCCACCGGCATTGTGTAACGGCTGTAGCCACAGAGACGTATACAAAGCATTAAACGAAGTAATTGCCACTTATGGCGAAGGTCGTGTATTCTCAGATATAGGTTGCTACACCTTAGGTGCACTTCCTCCATTCCAGGCCATCAACAGTTGCGTTGACATGGGTGCATCCATCACCATGGCCAAAGGAGCTTGCGATGCCGGCTTATTCCCAACCGTAGCAGTGATTGGCGACTCAACCTTCACCCACTCCGGAATGACCGGTCTGTTGGATGCTGTAAACGAAAAGACTCCTATCACCGTCATCATTTCCGATAACGAATCCATTTCAATGACCGGCGGTCAGGAATCATCAGCATTAGGCAAGATTGAATCCATCTGTAGAGGTATCGGTGTAGAACCGGAACACATCCGTGTACTGCTTCCTGTACCGAAAAACCATGAAGAATTGTGTCAGATTATCCGCACTGAATTGGAATACAAAGGAGTATCTGTCATCATTCCGCGTCGTGTATGTATCCAGAAAGCTACCAGAGACGCAAAAAAGAAAAAATAATTTCTCATTATCAAGACAAATTGTATGAAAACAGACATAATATTAGCAGGCGTAGGCGGACAGGGAATCCTGTCCATCGCAGCTGCCCTGGGTTCAGCAGCACTGACCAACAACCTATACATGAAACAGGCCGAGACTCACGGAATGAGCCAGCGTGGTGGTGATGTACAATCGTACATGCGTATTTCAGACAAACCGATTTATTCCGACCTGATAGCCAAAGGCACAGCAGACATCATTCTATCAGTAGAACCGATGGAAGCACTCCGTTATCTTCCGTACCTGCGTAAAGGCGGCTATGTAGTGACCAATGCCACACCGTTTATCAACATCCCCAACTACCCGGATACAGAAGTATTGTCAGCAACCTTGGCAGCACTTCCCCACCATGTAGTGATTGATGCCGATACCATTGCCAAAGAAGCGACCGGCAACGTACGTGCCAGCAACTTCGTTATGTTGGGAGCCGCTTCTCCATTCATCGAAATTCCTTTTGAATATCTCGAGGACGGTATCCGTGCCATCTTTGCCCGCAAGGGAAAAGAGGTTGTTGAAATGAACTTGAAAGGTTTGCGTGCCGGACGTGAATTCGCACTGAAAGCTACAAACAAACAATAAAAATTCTTTCATCACAATTGAACCGCCCGGCAGCCATGGCTATCGGGCGGTTTTCTTTTATTATTTCATAAAATAATAGCATAATTGCTTTGTTGTCTGGAATATATTTGATATTTTTGTGTATAAAGTTATTCATGTTTATGAAACATAATGCAACCAAGACCATATTGCTGATATTCTTGTTTCTATCAATCGTATCAGCGGCAAATGCAGCATCTTTCGTAATAGGCCGCATCTATTTAAAAAACGGCTCTGTCATCGAATGTTCGGAAAAATGACAGGATTAAACTTCCAAAACGCTCGGGCAAGACAGTATTCCTCCGGAACGCATACAGAAAAGAAGAAGTCAGAGAGAACTTCAATGCCGCCCAGATTGATTCCATCGTTGTCTGGCATCCGGCCACACCTGAACACGTCCGCAAGTTCGTTCCGTCAGAAAGCCTTGGCTGGCTGTGGATATATGTCGAAACACCACAGATCAGCGTCGGGGTTTATTCCACCAAAGGTTACGGCATAGATACAAATGGCGGTATCCAGGTCTTACAACGAATTGGGCTGATTTCTTCAAAAACCACCTACTGTCTGAAAAAGACTGGAGAAGCAGATTTCACACCGGTGGGAAAAGTCGGCGGCAAGGCGAACAACAAATTCCGTAAAAAGATTGCCGCATATGTCAGTGACGATCCGACCATGGCAGATATCATTCTGAATTCAAGAACCCAACGGGACAATACGGTGCTGATGCTCATGGAGTATAAGTCGGGCGAATAACACAACTTTAATCACATATTGTCATGAAACACTATTTATTATCATTTCTACTAACCCTAACAGCCTTCTGCGTCGTCCAGACAGCAAGTGCCCAAGAACCTGAAGAGGATGAGAGTAACCATGTTATTGTAACCCTCAAGTCCGGAGAGAAAGTCGAAGGCTATGTAAGCAGAGGATGGCATGCCGAGAACTCTTTGTTCAAAAAGAGAATTTTTCATTCAAGATTTCAAAAACTCCCGACGGCAAAGATCCGATCAAGTTCACAGCGGAAGAGGTGACTTGTATAGACTATATAGAGATAACAGAAAACCATCCGGATGGTCTGCGTTGGGAATCTCGTCCTCTTGCCAATCCTAATTTCAAAAGCCGTTACAATACAATGCAAAGGCTACTATGTGTCAATAAAGCGGGAAAGAACGCTACAACTTACTGGTGGAAAGTATGGGTCGCTTCAGGAGTGAACAGCATGAGCAGATCCCTCCAGACCTATTACGGTATCCGGTTCCACAATGACCCGGAAGGAATCGTATACCCTTACATGTTGGTAAATTCTGTATTGATGAAGGACAAATATCCAGGATTGCAGAAATTCTGCAAAAACTGGTTTAAGGGTCCGGACAGAAAATTGCACAAAAAACAGGTGGACGAGAATGATTCCTGGATTCTTGACATGTACGATGCATACCTTACACAGATGGGTGATGCGGCAGCCGACCTTCCCAACCCTATAAAAGAAAACTAAAGACAAGTAATTTATTTGCTATAATACATCGTTCCGCAAACGGAGTTAGCACATAGGCATCTCCGCTTGCGGAATTTCTATTTCAGTGACATGAACAGACCATATTATTGATTTCACTACATATCCGTTTCTCCAAGCTTTTCAAATTCTGTTTCTCTATCAAAAAATCTCATATTTACAAACACTATCGTAACTTCCATTACCGTAACCACCGTTACGATAATGTAAAAATACAAATAAAATTACCATTCGTGCAAGAAATCCAAAGTTTTTATAGATTATGCAGCCTTTCCCTTGCTCCCATCCCACAAACCTCCCGCATTCCTCCCTCTTAAATATATCACAAACATATATCAAATATAACACAACTATAAGACAAAGATAACAAGTTGTTATCTTTGATATATTTTTAAGTTAACGGAGAATACCATTTAAGCGGGAGGAAAATAGAGGCAAACAGAGAGATACAGATTTAAAGTGAATCTACCGACCAACAATCCAATAAATTATTCTCAAATCGTAAGACATTCATGCATTTTCTACATTATTTTTGTCAAAAATATCAGTACCCCAAATGTGCTCCGGTAAAAAACATTATTTATATTTGCACGGTTGCTATTGCAACCAGACATAATAGATGAAAGTGTTTTACTGAAACCTTGTATTAGAAATCTGGTACATTTCAATGGAAGCAAGGGAAAGCGGTCACATTCATCATCTGTATTTGTGTGTTATACCAACATACGATATAGGTGTGGGGTACTGTTTTATTTATTTGCTTCCGGGTTTACCAGAACCTCTAATACGAATAAGTGAACCGTCTCCACACTTTCTTTTCCAACAATCCGTACTAGGAGCCGGACGGTAAAAAATTAATTTTCAGTTATGAAAACGTATGCACACAAGGCTCTGTATGGCTGAATGTTCAAATCGGTGAACAGAAATCCGTAAATCTTATCAGCAATCATAAAAAATACATGGATTAAAAATTTACTTTTACGACAAGTAAAAACAGAAGCAGATATGAAAAAACTAGCATTCATAGCTTTGTTTGCAGGCATGGTAATGTCAGCCGGAGCTCAGAATACGAACCGGATAACCGAAGAGGAGCCTGATATAAA
>CAMDJC010000009.1:0-82520 GCA_945900015.1 uncultured Odoribacter sp.
TGTATAGTAATGAACAAAAAAGAAGGTGCATCGTGCATTACGACACACCTTCTTTCGTGATCCAGGCGGGATTCGAACCCACGACCTACGGCTTAGAAGGCCGTTGCTCTATCCAGCTGAGCTACTGGACCAACACTCATTTTTACGGTTTGGCGGTGCAAAGATACGCTTTTTATAATACACTCCAAACAAAATGAGACTTTTTTCTTCATCAAGATTTCTTTTTTAGCATAATACCACTAATAACAAAAGGAATTATGACAAAGAATGCCGTTCCAACAGTTACCAAACCTGTGTAGAAAGCCGGACTGCCAACAGGTAATTGGGATGGCGGGAAAAAAGTGACTATGAAAGAAAAAACCACCGCCAAAAAACCAACACCTGCGACAATCCACATTCCAGCTTTACCACCGGGGACCTTATATCCTCTGGGCAGATCAGGTTGTGTATAGCGTAATTTAATGCCAGCCAAATACATCATCATATACATCACTAAATAAACACCAATTGTCAAAGCAGTCAGCAAAAAGAATGCAACACTGACATCTTTCATAACAATATACAATGATGACAAAACAGTCACTATAGCACCCTGTAATAATAATATATTAATCTGCACTCCATTATTATTAGTTTTCTTCATAAAATCAGGTAACAACCCTTCTTTGGCAGTCCATAAAAGACCTCGACTCGGACCTGAAATCCATGACATAACACCTGCTAAAGCACCAAATGCTGTCAGTAATCCCATTACATTAGTCAACCAACTCACATTGTAATGCGCAAACACATCATGAAAGGTTTCCAATACACCAGACTGCAGATTAATTGTTTTATACGGTGCAACAATAGCTACCGCCAACGAACCAAAAGTAAATAAAACAAATGAAATTAAAGCAGCCAATAACATAGCAGCCGGAAATTGACGCTGAGGATTTTTCAATTCCTGCGCATGCACGGCATGAACTTCTACACCTGCAAATAATAAAAGAATACCGGCCAAAAATGCTATATCACTCATTCCCGTCATGTGAGGAAAAAAACGAGGATGCGCATGTCCAGCTTCTACATTGACAATCTGGGATACTGTGTCAGGAATATGCTCAAAAGAAACAGGATTACCTCCCATTACCCATACTAATGCCACAATAATGATAATGACACCCGGCAAAACAGTACCTATCAAAAATCCTTGACTGGTAATCTTTGAAATAAAAGACGTACCCATAAAAGTAAGAAGGGTGGCCAACCAATACATCACAATGGCAAATACTCCAACATATACACCATCTTGTGATAGTTCTGGTTTTCCGACCATGTATGCAATACAGGCAGCAGCAAACCCTAAAACAGTAGGATACCATACAACATTTTGAATCCACTGAAGAAAAATCGCCGTAAATCCCATCCGCTTATTAAATGCTTCCTTCACCCAAGTGTATACACCACCACCTTCAGCAGCAAAAGCACTACCTAATTCAGCAGCCACAAGAGCAGCAGGGATTAAAAACAGGAAAGTAGCAAAACCAATGTAAAAAAACATGGTCATCTCCTCTTGTGCCATCATAGGCAGACCGCGAAGGCTGATAACAGCCGCCGCGGTCATAAGGGCTAATTGCCCCGTTGTGATATTCTTCACGATCTTATTCATGGTTAAAAAATTTAGAACTAACTTCCCTAATAACGAAGTTACACTTAAGATGTTTCCATTTTAATCACGAATCCATCTACATTCCAATTTATTTAACCATCGCCTACACTTGTTAGGCTGTCTATGTTTTTTTTATCTGGTTCCCAATACGCGCATATATTCTGCTATAGCTACTTTATACTGGTAATTCACAGAAACAACATTCGTATACGCTTGCAACCAACTAGCCTGAGCAGAAAGCACATCCAATATCGGAAGTTTCCCTTCATTATAGCTGAATGTATTCAAATCCAAATTATCTTCAGCTATCTCCAATGAAGAACGAACAATTTCCAATCGATTGGCAGTCTCTGTCATATTCACCCAAGCTTTACTAAGCTCTTTATTTACCTGATCACGCAACTGAGTACGTTCCAATTCCCTAACCTCTTCTTGAGAACGTCCTTTCTGCACCTCTTTACGCATTTTTCCCCAATGAAAAACAGGAATATTCACCTGTGCATAAGCCGTAGTAGCCCATTTCCGATCTCCATTTACATTCAGCAACTGGGTTCCGTACTTTTCTTTCACTCCTACAACTATTTGCGGTAAGAATTCTGAACGAGCCATACGTGTCTGCATTTTTGCAACTTCAACATTCTTCACTGCAACCTGATAATCTGCTCGTTTTTCCAAGGCTTTATCCAATTCTTGTTCTTGAGGCTGTTGCAATGTGTGTCGAATGGTATCTGACAAAAACACTTCTCTGTCAGGATCTGCTCCCACCATAATATTAAGAGATTGTAATGCAATACGATAATTTGTCATCGCAGTATTTTGCTGCAATTCTGCCTCCTTCAAACGGTTTTGCACCATTAAAAGATCTGTCCGGCTAATTGCACCCTCTTCAAAACGCTTGTTTACGATTCCATACAATTCATTAATCAACACTACATATTCTTCTGCAATTCTTAATAAATTTTGATTTGCAACCAATGTCCAATAACATACATCTGCCGCATAAACAATATTATCCGTTGTATGTTCCACCGCTAACTGTGCAATAGCATATTGCAATTTTGCAACTTCATGCTGTTTACGCACAGCTCCTCCTGTGTATATCTGCTGAACAATTCCAGCTTCCACACCATAATTATCGTGTTTCAATGGTGTTCCTGGCAAAAAATCTATTTCTTCAAATTGCCAGGAATAGTTTCCTGAAACATCTACTCGCGGGAAAAAACCAGTTTTGATACTTTTCAATGAATAAAGAGCACCTTCAGCAGATTGTTGAGCTTTCTGCAAATCCTGGTTATACTCCAAAACTTGCGTTCTATATTCCTCTAAAGACAAACTCTGTGCAAATGCACCACCAACAAGTATCGTTCCAATAAAAATTAATATCCATTTTTTCATATTCTTCATCTTTATTCGTTCATGGTCTGCCGCTCAGTATTTTTTATTTTAAATAGCAAACTGTATGTTACAGGCAACACAAAAATGGTCAACAAACTTGCCACCAGCAATCCGCCCATTATACAAGCAGCCATACCACCAAACATAGCATCGAACAACAACGGCAACATACCGAGAATTGTTGTACCCGAAGCCATAGCAACAGGAACAATTCTAGATTTAGTAGCCTCTACAATAGCATCCAATCGCGGCAATCCACGCTGCTCCTCGATTCCGATTTGGTCTATCAACACAATCGCATTTTTTATATTCATACCCACAAGTCCCAATACACCCAACAAAGCAAAGAAGTCAAACATCTTGCCTGTTACCACCAGACCAAACACAACACCGATAAATATCAATGGTACCATCAACAAGATAATAACCGGTTTACGATAAGTATGGAATAAGAAAAGCAATACAATAAACATCAGAATAAATGTCAAAGGCATATTAGCACCAATAGCAGCATTAGATTCTGTTTGGGATTCATTTTCTCCAAAAATCTGCATCCGATAGCCTTGAGGCAATACAATTTCCTTTTCCAAAGCTTTTTTCACCTGAGCGTATGCCGCCATCGTATTTGCTCCACGTTTGGAATCACATTGTGCCATCATCACTTTTTCACGGTTATAGCGCTTAATCACATTATAATTGTAAGCAAAAGCGAAGCTATCCACCACTTGAGCCAACGGCACCGGATAACCAGATTGTGAGAACACCGGCAAAGTCTTCATATTGTCAATATCAGATGTCGAAATATTCTCTTCTTTCAACAATATCGGCATAAATAAATCTTTTTCTCTAAACTCACCCAAAGCCAAGCCATTCGTTGCTATTTTTAACGAATAGGCTACAGATTGACGAGATATTCCCAAACGCTGACCACGCTCCTGAGAGTAGGCTGGTTCCCAAACCGGAACTTTATTTCCCCAGCTATTTTTCACATCTGTTACCATATCACACTTGCGCATAATAGCCATAGCTTGTTCTGTTAATCTAGCCAGCGTATCAATATTTGCACCAATAAAACCAAATTCAATATTAGCTTCCACTGCTGGAGACAACTTAAATAACGATGAACGAATTAAAATATCGGGGAAATTAATACGGACATACTCATTCAAACGAGCTTCAACATCTGCTGTGTATTTCTTATCGCTAAGTTCAACCAACAAATTGCCAAAATTAGGTTTAGGGCCAAAAGAAGTACTTGCCAAATAGTAACGCAAAGGAGAACTTCCATAAGTAGCAGAAACGCTCACTACCTCTTTCTGTTGCAGCAAGAAATCCTCGATTTTACCCATTTCTTTTTCTGTCTCACGAATACTATAGCCTTCCGGCAAGAAACAATCAGCACGGAAATAAGGCTTATCCATACTCGGGAAGAAATTTTGCGGCAGCAATCCCATCACAACCATAGATAACATGAATAATCCAATCATAATCAACAGCGTTGTTTTCTTGAAACGAATCAAAAAGCGCAACATGTTTTCAAATTTATGATAGAATGGTTTATCATAAGGATCCTTTACAATATCTCCAGTACTATCTTTTAAAATAAACTCTCCAAAGGTCGTTGTCTGAGTCAATGCCAAAACCCAACTCAAAAGAAGAGAAACAGCCAACACAATAAACAATGGTTTTACCATTTCTGCCACAGACGAAGCCGCCAAATACAAAGGCAAGAAAGAAAAAACAGCAATCAATGTAGCACCCAACAACCCCCATTGAGGTGTTGTAGCTCCATCTATCAAAGCCTGACGACGCCGGATACCCCTGCTTACAGAAATCTGTGCATTATCGGTTACCACAATGGCATTGTCCACCAACATGCCCATAGCAATAATAAAAGCAGCCAAAGAAGTACGATTCAGACCAACACCCATAAACTGCATAATCAATAACGTACCTCCAATACAGAAAATCAATGAACTACCTATCAGTAACCCTGCTCTCACTCCCATTACCAACAAAATGATAAAAATCACAATCGCAATTGATTCCACCAAGTTCAAGATAAAGCCATTATTTGCTTCTCTAGCAATTTGGTCTTCGGGATAAAGAGTCACCATTTCTATACCCACAGGCATCTGTTCTTCCAACTGAGCCAAACGGGCACGAACAGACTCTCCAGCTTTCACCACATCATAATCAGATGCAGTCGAAACACCGACACCTATAGCCCGCTTACCATTGACGCGCATCAAGGTTCCGGGCGGTTCCAGATACCCTTTCTCGACATCAGCAATATCTCCTAAGCGAACTTGTTTTCCTGATTCTGTTACAATCAATTGATTACGAATATCAGTCAAATTTTTATAGGTACCTGTTGCCAAAATTCTCAACTGCATTTTCCCTGCCTTTTTCTCTCCAGTATTCACCAACTCATTCTGCGAACGTATTGTTTGCATCAAAGTATTCAAATTGATTCCTGAATTAGCCAATTTAGACATGGAAATAAAAACATTCACCACTTCAGTCTGCTCACCAAAAAGAGCTACTTTTTGAACACCTTCTATTGTCACCAACTCAGTCTTCAAACGCTGTCCCCAATCTCGAAGATCGTGCCATGAAAATCCGTCATCAGCAGTCAGAGCAAAATAAATTCCAAATACATCACCAAAGTCATCCGACACCTTGATTGCCGATGCACCTTGCGGTAACTGAGCCTGAACATTCAAAACCTTACGTCTCAGTTCATCCCACATCTGAGGCATTTCTTCTGGCGGAGTTGCAGGATCTAATTCGATTGTAATTTTAGACATTCCATAGTAGGAATCAGACTTCAACTTGTACACCCTACGCATGGATTGTATTTCACGCTCAACCGGTTCTGTAATCAATTGTTCCACTTCTTTAGGAGAAGCTCCCGGATATTGTGTAATCAAAACCGCTGTCTTAATGACAAACGGAGAATCCTCTTTCTTTCCCAGCGAACCAAATGCCATTACACCACCAATCAACATCACCGCCAAGAAAAAATAAATCACTTTTGGATAATCCAATGAATATTTAGCTAAATTCATCTCTTCCCTCTTTTCAATTTTCCACTAACGACACCTTTTGTCCTGCAGTTATATAATTCACTCCGGCCACAACAATCACGTCATCAGCATCCAATCCTGACATGACCTCAACATAATCTGTTCCAAAAACCTGACCTACTTTTACCGGTTGACGCTCTACAGCACCCTGTGTTGCATGATACAACCACACGGAAGTCTCGCCAGTATCCGGATCTTTAAAGATTGCACTCATAGGAACTGCAAAACCTTCTCCAAAACTATTATCTATATTTAAACGCACTCTACATGAAAAACCAGGATAAATATTCATGCGATCGCGAGCAAAAGCAGTATCCACTATAGCCAAACGTACCGGAATACCGCTTCCGTCTGGAGAAGCATCTACAAATTCTTTAACTTTAGCCTTAAACCATTGTCCTTTATAAGTATCAAACTCTACTTCTACCTGCATTTTTTCACGAGTCAAACGGACATTAATTTCAGGCAATATAAATCCTACTTCCAGTTTATCCGGATTCACCAATTTAATAATCGATTCTCCTGGCTGCACCTTCTGATAGTTCTCAACATAACGAGTTTCCACAAATCCATCAAAGGGAGCCACTAATTTTGTATCTTTCAAAGTATTACTTGATGTTTCATAAGCCGATTGTGCCCGAATATAATCAGCTTCTGCTATTTCATACTCTTGACGGGAAATAGCCTGCATCGCCAACAAACGCTTATTGCGCTCCAACTGCGATTTAGCAGTTAACCATGCAGCTTTATTTGCCTCATTCTGCAAATTATAATCCAAAGGATCAACAGCTGCAATCACACTACCTTTTTTCACCTTTTGTCCCTCCTGCACATTCATTTCAATAAGCGGACCCGATACTTTAAAAGCCAACTTACTGTACTCTTCTGCTTCAACAACACCGGTATACACTTTCTGCATACGCCCAAAAGATTCCACCTTCATCACTCGTACCGGACGAGGAATGTTCTGATAATCAGCCTGCTTACTCTTACAAGCATTTACTGTCACTACGCCTAAACCGAGAATGACAATCCATTTTAACTTCATATAACTACTATTTAATGTATATTTTCATTTATGCACAGACAAATACGTCAATATTTTTTTTAAGTTTCTAAACTATCACATTAAAAATAACACGCCGATATACATCTATTCTTCCTGTACAATCATACCGAAATATAAAAATATCAAAAACTGTTCCATTATTCACAAATAACCCTCTTTTGTGAACATTTTTTTCAATATTTCAATTAACAAATCTTCAATAAATTGCATATCATACAGATTATCAACAAGAATATTTTTTAATACACACATAATATTTATGCTAATATTTTTTAGTCACGTACAATTATTTCTATTTATCAAAGCATGCAATACGATATTTTTCAACTTTGAGTGAAATTAATTCAAATCGCAAATACACAAAAATGTCAATAACAAAAGAAAGGGATTAACCTGTATTTCTATCAAAGTTAATCCCTTTTATTTGAATAATATACCATTAATTCTTTCTATCTATTTTTGCTCTTCATTCTTCTTTGTATTACGACTCTCTGCCGGCAAAACAAGATTAAGCACCACTCCCAACAAAGCTGCCAACCCTATACCGGACATAGAAAAAGACCCAAAACTCAAAATAGCACCACCGATTCCAACTGTTAAAATCAAAGAAACAATTATCATATTGCGAGTGTTAGTCAGATCAATACGAGCCTGTATCATATTACTGATACCCGCACATGCAATCGTACCAAACAGCAGAAGCATAATTCCTCCCAAAACAGAAGACGGTATAGATTTCAATAAAGCATTCACCTTACCAACCACAGAGAACAAAATAGCCGCAATTGCTGCTATACGTATCACCCGGGGATCAGATATCTTCGTCAACGAAATCGCTCCCGTAACCTCTGAATAGGTTGTAACAGGAGGTCCCCCTACAATTCCCGCAAACAAACAAGCCAATCCATCTCCTAACATTGTACGATGCAAACCGGGATCTTTCACAAAATTTTTACCTGTCACTGCATTTACTGTATAAATATCCCCTATATGCTCTATAACCGGGGCTATAGCAACAGGAACCATAAACAATACCGCTCTCCAGGAAAATTCAGGAGCCACAAATTGCGGCCATCCAAACCATGGTGCACCTGCTATCAACTGCCAATCCACCTTGCCCGTCAAGCCGGCTACAATATAACCAACCATGATACCTAAAAAAATAGGGATCAACTTCCACAACCCTTTGGCTCGCAAAGAAACCAATACGGCTGTAAGTAAAGAACATAAAGCCAACAACCAATTCTCCTTTGCCATATTCACTCCCGTACCAGCCAACGACAGACCAATTAAAACAATAACCGGCCCTATTACAATGGGTGGGAAAAGTCGTTCAATCAAACTAATCCCTCGCCATTTTATCAGCCAACTCATAAAAAAATAAACTCCTGCAACAGCAACCAATCCACAAAGAGTTCCTGGCATCCCATACAACCGAGTTGATTCAAGAATTGGCGCAATAAATGCAAAACTACTCCCTAAAAAAATCGGTACTTTACCACGAGTCACCAAATGAAAAATAAGAGTGCCTATTCCAGCAGTAAACAAAGCTACCGCAGGATCAAGCCCAACCAATAAGGGAACTAACACGGTTGCTCCAAATGCTACAAATAAAAACTGCACACCGACAACCCCCTGTTGAAAAGGAGATAACTGATTTGTCTTCATATCTGTCATTTAATCAAAATTCTATATTATTTCATTTGACAAAAATAAAACGTAGCCAAGGTACAAAACCAATCCGCTACGTTTTATCTTATCTGCTACTTTTTTATCATACTACTTCAACAAGCCACTGTCCCGCAACTTAATTCGTGTCAAAACTTTTTTTGTATATAATGGGAAATCACTCTTCATCACCCAATCATAATAACCCGGTTGTTCTTTCAACACCTTTGCCACAGACATCCCTTTATTCTTTCCAAAATTAAAAACCTCTTCCTCCTTATCATTAATAACAATAAAACCGGCAAAGTCCACGTTTCGATTTTGTGTTGAAAATTTACTCAAGAACTCAATATTATTCTCTAATTTATCGCCATAACGATCCAACTGAGCCTTCAACACTTCATAAGTAGCCAAAGTATCGGCAGCTGCCGTATGTGCATCCTCTAAATTTTTATCACAATAAAATCGATATGCGGCAGATAAAGTGCGCTGCTCCATTTTATGAAAAATTGTCTGCACATCAACAAATTTCCTACGACTCATATCAAAATCGACATCAGCCCTCAAGAACTCCTCTGCCAACAAAGGAATATCAAAACGGTTAGAATTATATCCGCCCAAATCACACCCTTCAATATAATGAGCCAACTCTTTGGCTATTCCCTTGAACTGTGGGCAATCCTTCACATCATCATCATAAATACCATGTACATTAGACGCCTCTTCCGGTATATGCATACCCGGATTTACACGAATTGTTCGCTGCTCTTCTTTTCCATTTGGAAAAACTTTCAACACAGAGATCTCAACAATCCGATCTTTTGCAATATTGATACCGGTTGTCTCCAAATCAAAGAAAACAATCGGATTTGCCAAGTTCAATTTCATAATCAACTATACTTTCTAAACCATCATTGGCATTAACAACATCAACAAATCCTCATCATTGTCCTTGTTTTCATAAGAAAGGAATAATCCCGGACGAGTAGGATCAGACAATTCCAAAACGACATCATCAGATGTGATATTAGATAAAATTTCCAACACGAAAGGAGATTTAAACCCGATAGCTATATTTTCGCCCTGATATTGACAAGCCAATGTTTCATGTCCGGACATAGCATAATCAGAATCTTGTGCAGAAATAACAAGTTTGTCTTCAGAAACATCAAACTTCACCAAATTGCTTGTCTGATTTGCCATCACAGATACACGACGCAATGAATTATAAAATTCTTTTTTCTCAATTACAATCTTCTTCGGATTATTCTGAGGAATAACAGCATTATAATTCGGGAAACGTCCTTCCACAAGCGTGCATGTCATCTTATAATCACCAAACTCAAAACGAGCCATTTTGTCTCCGACAGCCAATTTTAAATCCGAATCATCTTTCGGGAGAATATTTTTCAACATCAAAGCCGGTTTTTTAGGCAAAATCAAAGAAAACTGTCCACACTCACTCTTTGCATCAAAACGTTTATAACGCACTAATTTGTGAGCATCTGAAGCGACGAATGTAAAGTTATCTTCATTCATCTCTATCAAGATACAATTCATAACCGGACGTAAATCATCATTCGCCGTAGCAAAAATGGTTTTTAAAATACCATCCAGCATCAACCCACATTTAGTTGAAAAAACAGCTTTATTATCATTCAAAGCAGATTGTATCGGATAATCTTCTGCATTTTCTCCCATAACAGAAAATTCTCCTTTTTCAGAAATGATTTTCACCTCATTGCTTGCTGTATTAATATCGAATGACAGGGGTTGTTCCGGAAATTCCTTCAACATATCCAACAATATTTTTGCCGGAATAGTAATTTTTCCTTCTTCTTCCATACTATCCAGCTCAATTCTGGCCTCCATAGTCGTCTCCTTATCAGAAGCAGTAGCAAACAACGCTCCTTCAGAAGCTACCAATAGAATATTATCCAAAATAGGCTGCACCGGTTTACCTCCGATTACCTTACTCACCGCCTGCAAACGAGTCAGCAGTGTATTGCTTGAAACAACAAACTTCATAGGTTCAATATTTTAAATAATCAATACTATCTCATCATAGAAACGCCTAAATTAATAGTTTTTCATTTGAATGAAAAATAAAGTGTAAAAAAAATGGCTATTTATAGCCATCTTTTCATATATACACCTTATAATAATGCCCACCTATCACTTAGGTGGGCATGTAACTATTTTACATTTAAATTATTCAGCCATAATAGCTTCCACTTCATCTACCGTAATTGGAGTACGTTTATCTCCCAAAAAGCGAGAACCTGTAGAAGTTATTAAAATATCATCTTCCAGACGTATTCCGCCAAAATCCTTGAATGTTTCAATCTTGTCATAATTCAAGAAATCTTTGTGCATACCCTGTTCTCTCCATTGGTCAATCAATGCCGGTATAAAATAACATCCCGGTTCATCAGTAATCACAAAACCTTCCTGTAAACGGCGTCCCATACGCAAAGAAGAGGTGCCAAACTGTTGAATTGGACGAGTTTCATCATCATAACCCACATAAATTTGACCAAGATCTTCCATATCATGAACATCCAATCCCATCATGTGTCCCAATCCATGAGGCATAAAAAGAGCATGAGCACCAGCAGCTACAGCCTCATTGATATCGCCTTTCATCAAGCCTAAATCTTTCAATCCCTGCGCCAACACTTTACAAACTTCAAGATGCACATATTGATAAGTCACACCAGGCTTTGCAATTTCGATAGCCTTATTATTAGCAGCTAATACAACATTATAAACATCCTTTTGACGGCTGTTGAATTTTCCACCAACAGGTATCGTTCGCGTAAAATCCGAACAATAATTCATATTGTTTTCAGCACCGGCATCAGTCAACATCATACGCCCTACTTGTAAAATCTGACTGTGATCATGATTGTGTAATGTCTGACCGTTCTGCGATAAAATAACGGGGAACGATACAGCACTTCCATAAGACGCTGCGATACCTTCCAATACACCCGCAATATATTGCTCTTTCACACCAGGCTTGCAATGCCGCATAGCAGCTGTATGCATTTCATAACCGATATTACAAGCTTTTGTAATCTCTTCAATTTCACAAGCCTCTTTCACAGAACGCAAAGAAACAACAGCTTTGATTAACTCCAATGATGCATATTCTTTCACCAAAGAATGCTGTATTCCCAACAAATCTTCTATCAAAATCTTATTACGGAAGCGATAAGGAGGCAAGAAATGAATCCGACGTCCTGCTGCGATTGCTTGTTTCAAGTAATCTGACAAATTCGCAAAAGGCGCAGTTTTTTCAACTCCAACTTCTGCTGCCATATCCTTAACGCTTGGCTGAGGCCCCATCCAAATAATGTCATCCATATCGACATCATTACCGAAAATATATTCATCTCCACTATCAATGTCTATAACTCCGGCAAAACCAGGTTGATTAATACCAAAAAAATATAAAAAGGAACTATCCTGGCGGAATTTATAAGTATTGTCGGTATAATTTGCCGGAGCTTCACCATTCCCCAGAATCAACACCAAACCATTGCCCATTTTTCCTCTCAAACGAGCTCGTCTGCTTGCGTAAACACTTTTGTCAAACATGTCTTTAATTTGTTAGTAAATGTCATTTAAAAAGGTGTCACAAGATAAAAAGAAATTTTGACATACAAAAACAAAATATCAAAAGCATTCTGCTATTTCTTACTAATATAAGTTTACTTCTTTAAAAGTCAATCTATTTAGGACAATGAAAAAAGTTAGCGTAACACAAAAAAAACCAAAAGGAATTCGAATACAAAAATGACTAACGAAAAAATGAAAACACATCTGAAGACCAAACATTATTTAAAATCATTCTAAACATTAGAAACTGTAAATAAACTTTCGATTTTCCTTGATAATCGTAATTACAATCTGTAATTTTGAAACGATTTTCAAGGAGAGACATTCTAAGAAATCATAATAAACGTGTGGAAAGTAGCTTTTTGAAATATAATAATTTGAAAATAAACAATTTAAAAATATATTCTTTAATTAATAACTTATTATAATTATGAAACCAACACATATCGAACACATCGGTATTGCCGTTAAGAGTTTGGAAGAAGCTATTCCTTTCTATGAAAAAGTTTTAGGTCTAGAATGTTATGCAGTGGAAGAAGTTGCAGACCAGAAAGTAAAAACAGCATTCTTTATGGTAGGACAAACAAAAATTGAATTGCTGGAATCAACAGACCCAGAAGGTCCTATCGGCAAATTCGTAGAGAAAAACGGAGGCGGTATGCACCACATGGCGTTCGCAGTAGAGGATGTTGCACAGGCATTAAATGAAGCTGCAGAAGCAGGATGCCAATTAATTGACAAAGCTCCGCGTAAGGGTGCAGAAGGTTTGCAGATTGGATTCTTGCATCCGAAATCAACCAACAGAGTATTAACTGAACTTTGCGGTAAAAAATAAAAAGACTTAAAGATTTAATGATGCGAAGATGTGAAAATGTGATACCCACTAACGAAAGGCAATTTACATTTTCACATCTTCGAATTTTCAATTCAGGGCATCTTTATAATTAAATATTTTCAAATCAACAATTCAATATTATGGCCACAAATCAAGATAAAGTCAAGGAATTGATTGACTTACGTATCAAAGCTAAATTAGGAGGAGGAGAAAAGCGTATTGACTCTCAGCACAAAAAAGGCAAATACACTGCACGTGAAAGAATCGCCATGTTGCTGGATGAAGACAGCTTCGAAGAATTTGACATGTTTGTAACTCACCGCTGCAGCAACTTCGGCATGGAAAAAACCAAATTTTTAGGAGATGGTGTTGTTACAGGACAAGGTACAGTAAACGGACGAGTAGTATTTGTATTTGCACAGGATTTTACAGTTTTCGGTGGTGCCCTTTCTGAAATGTTGGCTCAGAAAATCTGTAAAGTTATGGACAAAGCCATGACTGTAGGTGCTCCTATCATTGGATTGAATGACTCTGGTGGCGCACGTATTCAGGAAGGAGTTAACTCATTGGCAGGATATGCTGAAATTTTTGAACGCAACATCTTGGCATCAGGAGTTATTCCTCAAATCTCTGCTATTTTCGGTCCTTGTGCTGGTGGAGCTGTATATTCTCCTGCATTGACAGACTTTATCTTAATGACAGATCAGACATCATATATGTTCGTAACAGGTCCGAAAGTTGTTAAAACAGTTACCGGAGAAGATATTACAACAGAAGACTTAGGTGGTGCTGAAGTACACTCAAGTAAATCTGGCGTATCGCACTTCATGGTAGAAAATGAAGAAGAAGGAATCAGCTTGATTCGTGATTTATTGTCTTATCTGCCTTCTAACAATCTGGAAGAGGCACCAATGACTGTTTGCAAAGACCCGATTGACCGTCTGGAAGACAAACTGAACAGCTTGATTCCCGATAATCCGAACTTACCTTACAATATGTTGGAAGTTATCGAGGCTATTGTCGATAATGGTAAATTCTTGGAAGTTCACAAACGCTATGCTCGTAACATCATTGTCGGTTTCTGCCGTATGGGCGGACGCTCTGTAGGTGTCATTGCCAACCAACCAAGCTTCTATGCCGGAGTCTTGGACATTGAATCATCCCGTAAAGCCGCCCGCTTTGTACGCTTCTGCGACTGTTTCAATATTCCTATTTTGACATTGGTAGATGTACCGGGATTCTTGCCTGGACGCGTTCAAGAATATGGCGGAATCATTACTCATGGTGCAAAATTGATGTTTGCATACGGAGAAGCTACTGTGCCAAAAGTAACTGTAACACTGCGTAAATCCTATGGAGGTGCTCATGACGTAATGTCATGTAAACAATTAAGAGGAGACTTCAACTATGCATGGCCTACTGCTCAGATTGCAGTAATGGGTGCTAAGGGTGCAATTGAAGTATTGTATGGCAAAGAAGTAGCAGCCATCACAGATCCAGAAGAAAAAGCAAAATTCATTGCAGAGAAGGAAGAAGAGTACAATTCAGCATTCGCTAATCCGTACAAAGCAGCTTCTTATGGTTACATTGATGACGTTATTGAACCGCGCAACACACGTTTCCGTGTAATCCGTGCATTCCAGTCATTACAGACAAAACGTGTAACCAACCCAATGAAAAAACATTCTAATATACCTTTATAATCTTAAGTTATGATGATGTTAGCAATTAACTGGGGTTTTGCACTCCTGGTTACAGGGATTGGAATCGGAACAGTATTTTTGCTGTTGATTGTGTTAATTTGGATTATTAATCTGCAAACCAAACTTACCAGTGCTATAAATGGTGAGAAAAAAACAGTTGCAGCAGCTCCTGCAGCAGCCGTTACAACAGATACACATCCAACACCACACGAACAAGCGGCTATTGCAATGGCTATGCACTTGTATTTTGACGCTCACGATGAAGAACCCCATGTAATCACAATCGAAGAAGTAGAAAGACGCTACTCTCCGTGGAGTTCAAAAATTTACAGCATGAGAAACACAGTTATCAAGTAAATAATAAACAACGATATGAATAAATTCAAAATCACTATAGACGGAAATGATTTCGATGTCACAGTGGATGTTACAGATCATAAGAAAGCAAATGTAGAAGTAAACGGTATTTCTTATGAAGTGACCTACGAAAGCAAAAATACAACAGTTGCACCGGTAGCACGCAAAAATGCAGTATCTACTACTCCGGCAGCTCAGCAGGTTCACGTATCAGCACCTGTATCCAATTCTGGAGCCAGCATCAAAGCACCGCTACCAGGAACTATTTCTAGCATTAACGTGAAAGTAGGTGACCAAGTGAAACGTGGAGACATCCTGATTATCATGGAAGCCATGAAGATGGAAAACAACATCATGGCAGACAAGGATGGACAAGTTAAAGCCATTCATGTAACTCCGGGACAGGCTGTTGCACAGGATGACAGACTGATTGATTTGGCATAATTTCACTGTAAAACTTGTTAGCAATGAAACAAATAAAAAAATATCTTTTAGGAATAGCAGCCTTTCTAGGACTATTCATTACACCATTTACTGCCAGCGCAGAAGAGATGTCTCTGGGCGAGAGTATGGTGAAATTCATGAACGATACGGGTTTTGCACGCTTGATTGACGGTAATTGGCTATGCTTGGTAATGATTGCTGTAGCCTGCATTTTGTTTTACCTCGCTATCGTTAAAAAATTCGAACCGCTTTTATTATTGCCTATCGCATTCGGTATGTTGTTAACCAACCTTCCGGGAGCAGGTTTGTATCATGCTGAACTATTTGAGGGAGGACATGTACATTGGGCAAATTTCGTAGATGCAAACAATGTTGGATTATTGGACTACATCTATTTAGGTGTTAAATTAGGAATCTACCCATGTATTATCTTTATTGGTGTAGGTGCAATGACTGACTTTGGCCCGCTATTGGCTAATCCCAAAAGCTTCTTATTAGGAGCTGCTGCACAGATTGGTATCTTTGCTACCTTCTTAGCTGCTTTATGTCTGGGATTCAATTTCCAAGAAGCAGGTTCTATCGGTATCATCGGAGGAGCTGACGGTCCTACAGCCATCTACTTAACTTCAAAATTGTCTCCTAACTTGTTAGGTCCGATTGCCGTTGCTGCATATTCTTATATGGCATTGGTTCCGGTAATCCAGCCTCCTATCATGAAAGCGTTAACAACGAAAAAAGAGCGTGAAATCGTAATGAAACAATTGAGAAAAGTATCCAAAACAGAAAAGATTGTATTCCCGATTGTTGTTACCATCTTCGTATCTTTATTGTTACCGTCAGCAGCTCCGCTAATCGGATGTTTGATGTTAGGAAACCTGATGCGTGAAAGTGGAGTCGTTGAGCGTTTAAGCAAGACTGTACAAAACGAATTAATGAATATCACTACTATTTTCTTAGGAATTTCAGTAGGTGCTACTACAACAGCTGCAGCTTTCTTGAACTTCCAGACTTTAGCAATTCTCGTTATCGGTGTCATTGCTTTCGGTATGGGTTCTGCCGGTGGCGTATTGTTGGCAAAATTCATGAACTTATTCTTGAAGAACAAAATCAATCCTTTGATTGGTTCTGCAGGAGTATCTGCCGTTCCTATGGCTGCTCGTGTATCACAAACAGTAGGTCAGGAAGCTAATCCTGGAAACTTCTTGTTAATGCATGCTATGGGTCCGAACGTAGCAGGAGTTATCGGTTCTGCTGTTGCTGCCGGTATTCTGTTATCCTTCCTTGGATAATTTCAGAACAACTAGTATAAAAAAGTCTTCGTTAAATAACGAAGACTTTTTTTTATACCCATTTAACTACAAACTAATTCCGTCCATACAAACGATAAAGAGGATACACTGCCTGTAATATTTTAGTACGTAACAGCTGAGGATAATCAGGATGTTCTTTAAGAAATTTATTCACTTCCAACCACGCTGCTTTACTTCTATGCTGTGAAAGTAAAGAAACAGTCCAATTTGTCGGAAAAAATATATCACCAGTCCTTTGGACATCTTGCAAAGCCTCCAGAGCAGGTCTGATATACTTTACAGCATAATCACCACGACTAAAATGATTCAAATAGCTCAATGTCATTGCAGTCCACGGCTCAATTCGCCTATTTTCTGCCATCAGCAAAGAATTAAACAAAAGATCTAATTGAGTAGTATTTGAAACCACTGCACGTGAAATAAAATCAAATTGACGCAGACGGTCTGGATTCGTTATACGCATCCTTTGCGTAGAAAGGATATCATTACATTTCTCAGGACAACGTACACACAATTCATATGCCAATGTTGTATAATCATTTTCATTCAGCTGCTCATTATTTTGTTTGTTCCAAATCTCATAAAGCTGCTCACTGAGCATAGGAGAAACGTGATTGGCAATTAAAACACGCATCAATTGAGTCCGGCAAGAGCCAAGAGCATGCGACAATGCAATATGTAAAAGCTTTTTCTCTGCCAGAGTTCGTTCCATACCCTGGTATGTTTGTAAAGGCATTGAAAAATACGATACAACAGATGAGGCTATCAATGGATTTTTCTCTATTACAATCCCATTAAACAAAGAATTGAGCCATTCATAATCAGCAATATTACCGGCCAAGTAATTTTCATACAATGTCATCAAAACAGCTAATCTCTCCGTATCATCAGAAATTGTATACCAATTCAATAACATCCAAGCCAAACTTTTAGCATCTGGAATAAACAATCCATAACCTCTTCCATCCACATTAGGCAATATTTGCTCAGGAATAAAAGGCAACTTTATTTGTGTCACGGTATCAGTAAGCTGCACATTCAATATAGAATCTTCTATGCCACAAAGCCGGATATCAAAACTCTGTGGCCATGTAAATCCGCGTTTATATGGGTCCTGTTGTATAATCTTCAGCACATCACCTTTTTGCACAAAATAAAGATGTGGCATTCCCTTCTCATGCACCCACACTTGGCTGAAAGCCTTCAAATCAACATCCGTATGTTTACCCATAATTTCCACCAATTCTTCCCAGGTGGCGTTGCTATAAGCAAAGGTCTGCACATATTCCTGAATTCCTTTACGAAAACACTCCTCCCCCATAAGGTCAACCATCTTCTTCATCATGATAGGAGCCTTATTGTAGATTATCTGTCCGTATACAAGCCCGGCATTGTTCATGTTAGGCAATGCTTGTTTTATAGCATTTGTACCAGGTGTGCGATCTTCCGACAACGAAGCCCGCGTATATGTCCGCAACCAATTCAACGAATGATTTACATTGGGAAAAAGAGGTTCACAAATACAGGCTGCAAAATAGTTTGCAAAGACCTCCTTTGTCCAGACATCATCAAACCAAGCCATTGTAACATAGTCACCAAACCACATATGTGTCGTTTCATGAGCTATCAACTTGGCTCGACTCAATTCCTCATCCAAAGTTGCATTTTCACTTAAAAACATCTGCGTATCATTATACAAAGTTGCTCCCGTATGTTCCATTCCACCATACTGAAAACCAGGTAAAATAATAAAATCATACTTTGCAAAAGGATAAGGTACTCCTGTATATTTTTCAAGCCACTCCAATGAATACATCACCTGTTTAAAAATAGTATCCAACTGCGCCACCTTTTTAGGATCAGTTTCACGATAATAAGCCGCAATTGTCCGCCCTTTTTCTGCGTATTCTTGACATGACAATTTCCCCGCAACAAAAGAAAACAGATAGGTACTCAAAGGTTCCGTCGGAGCAAAATGGACCCATTTTGAACCATCCGACATCGTCTCTTGCCCTATTCTATTCGTATTTGAAACAGCCTGCCAACCATTAGGCACATTTAACGAAAGTATAAACTCAGCTTTTAAATCCGGCTGGTCAAAACACGGGAAAACCGTACGAGCCCGATCCGGAACCAATAAAGTATATAGAAATTCATCATTTCTATTTAACGACTGATTGCCAGCAATAAATTGAATATTCACCTCATTCTGTCCGATTTTCAATTCATCCTGAGGAATAATAATGTGCTCATTTTTAAAAGTATAATTCGACACTTCACCATTAACTACCACATGCTTCAAATTGTCTGCTGCATTACGAAAATCCAAAACCACCTCTTGCGAATGTTCCAATTCAAACCCGATAGTCACCTCTCCAGCTACCGATATGCTCTTCTCTTCAGGAACGACAAATGATAATCTATACTTCAAATTTTCAATTGTCTGTTTACGCCATTGAGCTAATTCCTTAGAAACACCGACATCATACACCACAGCATCTTTGCTCGTCATACGACATCCCACGGACATACCCAAAAACAGCAATATGTACAAACCATAGACTTTTTTCATATTCATAATTTATAAAAACACAGCCTGTCAAAACCTTACAGTTTCAACAGGCTGCCATATTAAAAAAGGTTGTGATTATTTACCCCACAAAACAATCAAATTAATGATAGTATTCATCGCCTTCTCCATCGTATTCAAAGAACAATATTCATATTTACCATGGAAATTCATACCCCCGGTAAATAAATTCGGGCAAGGCAGTCCCATGTAAGACAAGCGTGCGCCATCCGTACCGCCACGAATAGGACGAACAATCGGTTTCACTCCAGCCTCGCTCATTGCCTGGAAAGCCTTGTCTATCACTTCCGGATACGGTTCAACCTGCTCTCGCATATTATAGTATTGATCTTTCAATGTCAACTTAATGACCCCTGCTCCATATTTTGCATTCAAAAGATCGACTATTTTTTGCATATATTCTTTTTTAGCCTCAAATTTTTCCCGCGAATGGTCTCGGATAATATACTCAGACGATGCACATTCCACCTCTCCTTTAATAGAAACCAAATGATAGAAACCTTCATATCCTTCGGTATGCTCCGGACGTTGACATGGAGGCAACATCGTATTAATCTCAGCTACAACCTGCAACGCATTGATCATTTTATCCTTAGCATATCCCGGATGAATATTTTGACCTTGTACCTCTATTTTCGCACTTGCAGCATTAAAATTTTCGTATTCCAATTCTCCTTCAAAACCCCCATCAATAGTATAGGCAAATTTAGCTCCAAAATGTTCTACATCAAAGAAGTCAACACCTCTGCCTATTTCTTCATCCGGAGTAAATCCCAAACGAATCTTACCATGCTTAATCTCCGGATGCGCCATAATATATTCAGCAGCCGTCATAATCTCAGCAATACCGGCTTTATCATCAGCACCTAACAGCGTTGTCCCGTCTGTTGTTATCAACGTATGGCCTTTATAAAAACTAAGTTCCGGAAAATCTGCCACACGCATCATCAGATTTTCATTCAGCCGAATATCATTACCGTCATAATTTTCAATAATCTGAGGCTTAATATTGGCTCCGCTCATATCTGGACTTGTGTCTACATGCGAGATAAACCCTATTACCGGACGACTTTCATAACCCGGTGTAGCAGGAATAGTTCCCATAGCATAACCATTGGCATCAACTTCCACATCCTCCAAGCCTAAATCTTTCATCTCCTCTGCCAAATGATTCAATAAAATCAACTCCTTTGCAGCAGAAGGATATGTCTCACTCTCCGGATCACTCTGTGTGTCGAAACTGACATATTTCAAAAATCGTTCTTTTAATTCCATATATCTATCCATTAAATTAATACCTATCAACATTCTTCTTTTGCACGACAAGCATCCCAAATAAAATAAGCGATAATTGCTACATACATAATTACAGCCAACCACTCAGCGCCGCTCCATGTATTATACCAATCTGCTCCTGCATATTTCAATACAGCGCTTACAACACCCATCAAAGCACCACCGGCAATAAAACCGGAAGCAATCAATGTACCACGTTCACGACGCAATTTATTTACTTTTTCATCCTTACTGCGAGTTGAAATAAACCAACTTACCAAACCGCCAATCAGCAAAGGAGTATTCAAATCCAATGGGATAAACATACCCAAGGCAAATGCCAAAGCAGGCACACCAATCATAGTAAGAATCAACGCTAATGCCGCTCCTGCAAAATAAAGCATCCAAGGAGTAGCTCCCCCTTCCATCAAAGGTTTGATTACAGCAGCCATAGCATTTGCTTGCGGAGCCACTAAAGCATTCTCTCCAACAAAACCATAAGTCTGGTTCAAAACCATCATCACACCGGCAACGGTAGCAGCAGATACCAACGTACCCAAAAATTTCCATCTTTCCTGTTTCACCGGAGTCGTACCAATCCAGTAACCGATTTTCAAGTCAGTAATAAAACCACCGGCCATAGACAATGCCGTACAGACAACACCTCCTATAATCATGGAAGCCATCATACCGCTTGTTCCGCTAAGACCGGCACTCACCAATACCAACGAAGCCAGAATCAAAGTCATCAATGTCATTCCTGATACAGGGTTAGACCCCACAATAGCAATTGCATTGGCTGCCACCGTTGTAAACAAGAATGAAATGATAAACACAATCAATATCGCCACCATTGTCTGGAAAAGATTTCCCAATACTCCAAAATGGAAGAAAACAAAAGTAGTAATCAAAACAGCCAATAAACCGGTCATGATAAATTTCATCGAAAGGTCGCGCTGTGTACGCTCGGCAACTTCTGCAGTTCCCTTTTTACCACCCAACTCCTTAACAGCCAAACCCAGTGCCTGCTTGATAATACCGGAAGAACGGACAATACCGATAATACCGGCCATTGCAATACCGCCAATACCAATATGGCGTGCATAATTAGTAAATATCTGTTCTGCAGACATATCTTTCAACAACATACTCACGCCCTCTCCCACTGCCACTGTCTGTCCATCAGCGAAATAACTGATAAAAGGAATCAGCACAAACCAAACGGTAAACGAACCGGCACAAATGATTGCTGCATATTTCAAACCAATGATATACCCCAAACCGAGCACTGCCGCACCAGTATTGATTTTAAAGACTAATTTTGACTTCTCTGCCAACAATTCACCCCAGCCCATAATACGAGTGGAAATAGTTTCTGTCCACCAGCCGAAAGTACTGATACAAAAGTCATAAAGACCACCTACCAATCCGCTCACTGCCAATAATTTTGCCTGATTTCCTTTCTTTTCACCAGAAACCAGCACCTCAGTTGTTGCTGTAGCTTCCGGGAAAGGATATTTTCCATGCATATCCTTAACGAAATACTTGCGGAAAGGTATCAGCATCAAGATACCCAACAGACCGCCAAACAAAGAAGAAAGGAAAATCTGATAAAACTGGGCATCCAATCCCAAAATATACAACGCCGGCAATGTAAAAATCGCACCCGCAACAATCACACCGGAACTGGCACCGATAGACTGAATGATAACATTCTGCCCAAGCATATTATCCTTTTTCAACAGATTGCCCATCCCCACAGCTATGATTGCAATAGGAATGGCTGCCTCAAACACCTGTCCTACCTTCAATCCCAGATAAGCAGCTGCTGCCGAAAAAATAATTGCCATAATAATACCGAAAATCACCGAATAAGGAGTCACTTCCTTCGGTTTGCTCCCCGCGGGCATAATAGGCTTATACTCTTCGCCCGGATTCAATTCCCGATAAGCATTATCAGGAAGGGAGGTCAACTTTTGCTCTTCTTGTCCCATAAATTTGTATTATACTTATTGAATATTTAATGCTTTCAAAAATAATGAATATTTCCATTGATTGCCCCACTTTCCCATAAAATATCACAGAGAAAGAACAATTAAATCTGCAAGCCAATCAAAAAGTTGCACCATCTGCAATATTTGAAAATTTCCGTCGCAACCATTGCACCAGACGCATCGTCACTTCCGGACCGGAATAAGGTATAAACTCGTCATACATATCCGACTGTTCAAAATTCGAAATTCCGATAGACAACACCGTAATTCCCTGACGTGCCGCCTCCCGTACCATTTCCCTCACATGTATTCGCGGATTCATATTTCCGGCAGCTGCCGTCGGCGTTCCATCCGAAATCATAAACAACAGCTTATTCTGTGTACGCGCCCTAAATTTCTGCATGCCATACCCAATGGCAAAACCGTCAGCATTGACATACATTCCCTCCTGTGAAAACAGTTTTTTCAAGTTCAATCTCTTGCCGGGCTCATAAAACTTAACAATCTCAACCCGCTCCTGTTTCATCCGATGCCCATAAATTGAAAAGCGAATATCCGGATTAGCATCAAAAGCAATGGCTAATGCAACAGACAACACCAACTGCATTTCCAATTTATGCTCATCCACCATCGACCCCGACAGGTCCAACATAACCACCACCTCCAACAAAGCCGACGGAGCCGGCAACTCTTCTAAAAATATTTGAGAATTAAAATGCACCTGATATAACTCATCCTCATCCAATTCTCCGCTTTCCTGCTCGTAAAAGACACAAGACTTATTCATTTTTGCCTGAAAAGTCAGAAAATTCAATCGAATCTTGGCAGCCAACTCTTTAGCCCTCCTCATCACCATTTCATCCACCCCCCCTCCGGAGCATCCAACTCTCGATACCGTCCGGACAGAGGATTCCCTTCCCTTTTTCGCCCCTGCTGTCTTTGCCTCTCTTGCACATCCGATACCGGTGTCAAATCCAACGACTTTGTCAAATCCAAAAACAAATCATCCAGAATTTTCACATCCATATCCACAGGAGCCCCCTCCACCTCCAAAGGCAAATTCATCATCACCTTCGAATAAAAATTAAACATCTTCGGTCCCTCCTCCTTGGGAGACAAAAAACGGGCACTGATTTTCCTTGCCAAATCATACACATCATGAGGTTCCAACACTGCATAATCCTTCACAGCATCCAACATCTCATCCATCCATGCCAAACGATTCCTATGCGAAGACAATCGTTCTACAAAAATATCGTCAGACAGTAACTCCGGATAAAGCAACTTAGTCGCCAGATAATTCCACCGCACATCCTCCAGGTCTGCAAATCTCAAATCCTTTTCAGCCCTTATTCGAGCCATCACATAGACCATATTCCGTGCAGCACGGAGATAATAATAATACCCCGGATATGCTTTGACAATCCTTCCCTCTATCCTCCTGTCCTCCAGCAAGTGAATAATATATTTTTGTTGATAAGTGCAATGAAAATGCTCATAGCGTCCACGGCTAAAACACAAATGTCCCAATTGGTGAATATACTGCCCAAAGAATACCTCCGAACGGATTTTCTCAGAAACCTTCATAGACAGAATCTCGGGATTCATAATCACCGAATCAAACCGAGACATAGCATAGGCATTCTTGGAAAACACCACCCTCGGTAGCTCTCCGGCCATGTGCAAAGCAATCTTGGCACACACAGGCATCAGCTGATAAATATTGGATGTTTCCGGAAAATCCTTATCCACCACCTCCAATCCGTCCGGAAAGACTCCCCACCATCTGCGGTCGAGGACATCACGATAAAACAACTCTTCAATCTCTTGACCGGTCATACCATCTGCACTAAAGAACGGGCCACCAAATGCTCTCCGGCAATAATATAATTAGTCAGGATAACCTCCTCCACCACTTCCCGCAACGAATATCCGAGTTGCATATAAGCAGCAGCATCCAAAACCTGCCGTGTAGAAAGCGCCACCGTCAACGCCTCTTTTCTCTCCGCCTGTCTCAACAGATGGGCAATTTCTGCCAATTGCGCGGCTGCTGCCGGTTTCACAGCCGGATACCGTTCACAAATCAGGGTTGCTTCTTCATCCGCCGTTAGATAATCCAGCTTCACCTTAATAAAGCGGTCTTCAAAAGCCGAATCCAAGCGTTGGGTAGAGACATATGCAAAACCCGTATTCCCCGCAGCCACAAAAAGTACGTTCTCCCCTTTATTATAACGAATTCCGGAATCCTCATCATACAGATACGACTGTTTTCTATCCAATATGGTCATCAAAAAATTGGCAGCCACCATTGGGATACGGGTCAATTCATCCAAAAAAATCAATGTTGGCCGTTCTGAAACAAATGCCTTGAAAAATTCCGACCTGACAGCCATTGTTTTTCCCTCATCGCCAATCACCAACCCTCCAAGAAACATCTTCTTCGGCTTAAAGGCCTGCCCCATATCAAAGGCATAAAAATCCATTTCCATTGCCTCAGCCAACTCCATGGCCACAGACGACTTTCCACATCCCTTTGGTCCCAATAAAAAAGGATACTTCTTCAAATAAAGTGTATGACACAAAAACTCCCACTTCAACTGCGGAATACACAAATCCCGCGAATGCTTCGGTGGCGTAAAGAAAAGAGTATTATTCTGCTGCATACTCTGACCTCCCGTTATTTATGCAACCCACATTCCTTATGCGCAGGATCTTCCCACCACCAACGGCCAGCCCGGATATCTTCGCCCGGCTTGACGGCACGTGTACAAGGTTGACAGCCAATACTAGGAAACCCTTGATCGTGCAGTTTGTTATAAGGCACACCATGCTGCTTTATATATTCCCATGTCTGCTCTTCTGTCCAGTCAATCAGAGGATTCACCTTCAACAAACCATTATTGGCATCCCACTCGACCATGTGGTTGTCCGTACGGGTGACAGATTGCTCATGACGTAAACCGCATATCCATACTTTCAAACCGGCAAAAGCTCGTTTCAAAGGTTCCAACTTACGGATATGACAACACATGCGACGTTTTTCTATACTTTCGTAGAACAGATTCACTCCATGTTCTCCCACCATCTTCTCCACCTCCCGATAATCCGGAAAAAACAACTGCACCTTAATATCATAAGTCATATTGGTGCGTTCTATCAGGCTATAAGTCTCCGGAAACAAACGGCCGGTATCCAAAGTAAACACTCGGGTTGTCCGGTCTATCTTACAAATCATATCTGTCAACACCTGATCCTCAATGCTCAAACTCGAAGACAGTGCGACTTCCCCTTTATATTCTTTCAAAAAATATTCCAATACAGCCTCTGCGCCATGACCTTCAAACCTGCTGTTCAGCGCTCCGGCTAATGCTGCTCCGTTTTCCATACTGCTCATTTTTTTACCTTCCATCAACTGAATACTCCCGCCAGATATTTCTGTGTCAACTCCTTTTGCGGATTCTTGAATATCTGTTCTGCCGGTCCTGCTTCAATAATTTCACCCATATACATGAAAATGACATAATCCGCTATACGCAAAGCCTGACGCAAAGTATGCGTAACGAGAACAATGGCATATTCCTCCCGCAATTTCATAAACAAATCCTCTATCGTCTTGCTCGAAATCGGGTCCAATGCCGATGTTGCTTCATCCGCTAAAATAAACTGCGGCTCTACAGCCAACCCACGAGCCAGACACAAACGCTGCTGCTGACCGATAGACATACGTGCTGCCGGTGTGTGCAGACGGTCTTTTACCTCTTCCCACAAACCGACAGACTGTAAATAATGACGCACCACCATATTCAATTTCTTCCGGTTGCGGATTCCATGAATACGACAGCCATAAGCAATATTGTCATAAATGCTCATCGGCAGCGGACAAGGACGCTGAGACAACAGCCCCATCTTACGGCGTATATGCGTAATTTCCACCCCCGGAGCATACAATTTCTCTCCGTCTACCAACACATTTCCGCTGATTTTCACATCCTCGTTATTATCCAAAAGACGGTTCAGGCTCTTCAGCAATGTCGATTTTCCACACCCCGAAGGACCAATGATACAAGTGATTTTACGGTCGGGTATCTCCACGGAAACATCCTTCAAAATACGGTTGTTCTGTATTGTTACATTCAACTTATCCACCACAATATTCGATCTCTTCACATCATCCGTGCAAAATTTCTGATCGGGACGAAACCTCCCTTTACGGAGCTCTGTTTCATTCCAATCTTTCATATACCACTTAATCTTCTTGCTCAAAAACGGAATCTTCATATATCTGGAATTACAATATTACTGCACTTTATTCTTTGAAAAACGATTGGTTATCAGTCGTCCCAAAATACTCAATATCAAAACTATAATAGTCAATATCAATGCTGCCGCATAAGCTCTTTCCTGCACTTCCGGTATCGGACTGCTCAACTGAAAGAACACCGCCAATGGCAAAGTTGCAGCCGGTTGGCTTAAAGAAGCTGGAATACTGTCCGTATAACCGGCAGTAAACATCACCGCTGCTGCGTCACCGATGGCCCTTCCGATTGACAACAAAGTCGCGGTAGCAATACCCGGCGCAATTTGTCTGACCACCACTTTTATCGTTTCATATCGCGTAGCTCCCAACGAATAGGAAGCATTCAGCATATCCTGCGGCAATTCTCGAGCTATCTCATCCATCGACCGGATAAATATCGGAATAATCAATAGCGTAATTACAATAATACCACCCGCCAAAGATGTCTTCAAACCCAGATAAATCATAATGGTAAAAGCAAAGGCTCCATAGACAATGGACGGTATCCCGAACAAGACATCATAAGCCAAACGGGCCAGAGAAGCTCGTTTTGAATTCTTTTTCAGATAAACATTCAGATAAAACACTACCGGAATACTGATAGCCAGACCCAATATAGTCGAAGCACCTACAATATAAAGCGAACCGACAATGGCATTAAGCAATCCGCCCTCTTTGCCGATATAAAAACCGCCTCCGGGCAACGAAGAAATCATCTCCCAATTCAAGGCTGGCCACCCGTTTTTTATAATCGTAAACAAGATACTGCCTACAAACAGAAAAACCAGTAATGTTGTCAGCAACATCACCCCTTTCATCACCTTTTCCTCTATAAACTTTATCTTCATGTCACACTCTTTAATTCAGTGATTTCTCAATTTTCCGCAATATCAGCCGCGAACCAATATTAAACACAAATACGACAACAAACAATATCAAAGCCGACAACATCAAAGCCGACTCATAAAGAGGCAAAGACAACATCTCACCATAATTGTTTGCAATCAATGCCGGCAACGGATAACATCCGTCAAACAGCGAATCAGGCAACTGCACAATATTGCCACACACCATCAACACCGCTATCGTTTCACCCATAGCACGTGAAATAGCCAAAGTTACAGATGCTACAATACCGGGAAAAGTCTTCTTCAAAAGCACATATTTTGTTGTCTGCCAACGAGTCGCTCCTAACGAAAGCGATGCATCACGCAACTCCTGGGGCACCGAAGAAAACAACTCCACAAACAGACTGATCATCAGCGGAAGCACCATAATTCCCAATACGATTCCGGCAGTCAAAGTTGAATAACCGGTAGAATACTCCACAAAATGCGGGGCCAAATGGTCGGAAATCCAAGGCACTACCACCAAAATTCCCCACACGCCATACACCACAGAAGGCAGCCCAGCCAATATATCCAAAGCCGGGAAAACCACTTTCTTCACCCACGAGCGTGAATTCTCTGTCAGAAATATAGCTGTAAACAACGATACCGGCAATGTCCATACAATGGCTATCGCCGTCACCCACAACGTACCCATAATAAAAGGTAGAAAACCGAAATCCCCTTTCATGGGTTTCCATTTCGAAGTAAACAGCAGTTCCCCCAACGATTTTTCTTCCAGAATAGGCAACGATTTAATCACCAATCCCACACCAATCAATATCAACAGCAACACCGACACCATCGTAAAGGTAAACATGACCGAACCGGCCATCTTGTCCTTCAACAATCGGAATGCCGATGTCTTTTGTGCTACTTTAAAATCCTCTCCCGAAGTCATTTCTTCTGTAATTTCGATAATTCTTCCATTAAAATTTCAGGTGCCAATTCCACATACCCCACTTCCGAAGCGAACTTCTGTCCTTCGGTCAAAACATATTCCAAAAATGCCACCACCTCCACCTTCTCCGGCACACCACGTGCCACCAAATACAAATTCCGTGCCGGAGGACTCGGGAACTTACCTTCAGCTATCGCTTTATTCAATTCAGTGCTGGTTGCATAGAAATTCTCCTCCGGATCAATTTTTCCGTTACCATTCAAATCCAACGGCATCACCGCAATATTATTATATGGTTTCTTGCTTGTAATATCATAAGCATAGGCGATGTTATTAAAACCGACACCCACCTTGTCACGCTGCACGACAGAAGTCACGCCCGGATCTCCGAATACGGCAGTACCTTCCAGATCTTCCTGCTTGATATCCAGCCAGGCTGCAAACGTCTCAGCAGCTCCGCAGGCATCCGACCGGGTATACACATGCACCGGAATCTTACTTGCCGTCCCCAATACATCCCCCCATGTCTTCACCTCGCCCTTTGCCCACATACGTACAGCAGCATCCCGCTTCAAGCCTGTAGCCAAAATTTCTTTTATCAACGGATTGTTCACATTAATCGTAGGCACCACAGCATCCTTCACCACAGCTATCGGGAAAGCTCCCTTCCCCAACTCCTGCGGATAAACATCCCGCGACACCATCCCTAAATCCACCACCTTCGCCAATGCATCGGTAATCCCCTTGCCTGCACCTCCTGCCGAAATATCGATTCTCACATCCGGATGCATTTTACGAAACTCTTCCGCCCAACGCACCACAATCGGATACAAGGCAAAAGCACCCGACAACTGAATTTCCCCTTTCAATCCGGAATATAACTCCCTTCTATATCTCAATTTTTCCTGTTCCTGAGCATTCACCCGCTCCACACAGCCACACCACAACAGCGTCACTAACAAGAAGAAAGAACAAACAATCCGCATAGTATAAATCATTACGTTTCAGTCCATTTTTTACAAACGTACAAATTTATGGCATTTGGTCATAAGTGCCATACATATCTCTCCCCTTTTTACTACGCTTTTTTACTTATTATTTACCAAGTACCAAATCAATCAACAAAACAGCCGTTTCCTTTTCCTCTTTCGCTGCATCTTTCGGTTTCCAGGCTACAACAAATCTGACAGAAGCATCCTTTACGTTATAACCTTTTTTATTCCAATCCAGTAACTTTTCCTGCATATCCCGTGATAACTTTGCAACCGGTTTATGTGCATCATTATATAAAACAAAATTGTTATATATCAGCATATTTCCGCTTCTCAATCCCAATATATCCCGTTTTATATCTTTAAAGAATCCCAGATAAACATCTTTATAGGACAATTGCAACACCACCTTCTCCGGCAAATCATATTGCCCATTGTCTTCCAACTCTATATCTGCGCCTAAATTATTGAAACAATCACTATTCGTACATATAAACAACCGTTTTTTTGCCCGGGTCATTCCAACATAATACCGCCTCATCAGATCATCGTTTTTCTCATGCCCGGCAGTAACATACATATATACATCATCAAACTCTCTGCCCTTAGCTTTATGAATAGTCGACACCACAACATCCTCTTTCGATACATCACAAAAATCCTCTACAGACGACTCAAATACAAACTCCTTAAAATCACTTAAATATTTACATCGGTTGGTTTCTTCAAAAACTGTCAGACAACGTTTCAAATAAACCAGACTCAGACTTTTATCGTAATACTCAAAAGTTTCCTTCTTTGCCTCTTTCCACACTTCGTCAGGGATGATTGAAGAATCTGTCTGCTTATCAACGCACTTCAAAAAATATCTCACCTCTGCCATATTCCAAAAACGAATGCCCTCCATCGCTTGTATCAACTTGCATTTTACACCATTTTTTCTTAAAAGAGCAACTAGAATAGCTGCTTCTTCATTGGTTTGAGTTAACACACACAAAGAACCGTCACCTCTATTGCTCATCACCATCTCTACAAATGGCTGGTACATATATTTTGAACGATAGCGTATCAACCTGACTTCTCCATCATCGGACTTTACAGATTTGATCGGTTCGCTTTTCATCCGTTTCCCTATTTTTTTAACAAAAGAATTCGCAAAACACACCAAATGCCGAGCACTGCGATAATTCTCCGTCATCTCAATCAGTCGGCTTCCGGACATTTTCAACAACTGTTCCATATATCCGGAATCTGATCCCCGGAATTCGTATACATTCTGGTCGTCATCTCCTACTGCTATCACCCTCATATCTTCATTGTAGTCCATCAGCGCCTTCACAAGCCTGAACTCCTCTTCGCCCATATCCTGCGCCTCGTCAATGACCAACACCGTTTTCCCGATTTTATTCGGTTCCACCTCCCTCTCATTAATCATATCAGCAGCCTTTGCCACTACACCTTTGACATCTGCAAGATTGCCTATTCTCCCTAAAAGATCAAAACAATACGAATGAAACGTTTTTATTTCTACATAATGGACTGCATTTTCTATCAAATCCATCAATCGTTGCTTAAATTCTGTAGCAGCCGCACGTGAAAACGTCAGCATTAAAAGCTGTTCATGCTTCACATCCTCGAGTAATAGGAGAGATGCAAGCTTATGAACCAGCACCCGTGTTTTGCCACTACCCGGTCCCGCAGCAACCACAATACAACGAGATTCCTTATCCGATATAATATCCATTTGTTTTTTAGAAAGCTGTCCGAATATTTTCTTATACTTTTCAGGAGTCAAATTACGTTGAATCTCTTCACCTCTTTCTCCTTTAAAATATTTAGAGATAAACTTTTCATAATCCATCTGAAAATAATCCCGGACATACCTCAAAGCTGCGTCATAGTCCTTCACCATCAGATTCGCATATTCACCTACAATATGCACTTGCTGGATTTTCTGCTTATAAAACTCATTCAGCATTCGGTAATCTTCCTGCCTGTATCTTGCCTTATTATCCTTGATTCTCCTGATATCCATAGCATTATAAAGCACCAGAAATCCGCCTTCCAGCTTAAGAGCACCGATTTTCGACAAATACAAAAGTGCTTCTTCTACATCATCCAATTGAATATCCCCCAATTCTGTAAAAAGCGACCGAGGTCCCGTTTTAACCTGATTTAAAAGTTCAACAACAGAGAATTGTACCACCCCATTATTTTCAGTATCCTTTTCTTCAATAGAAGCCAGCTGATACAACCAGTCGATTACAAATCGACAGATTTCCACCCGTCTTTCCCAACGCTTTACAAACAATTCAGAATCTATCCGCGAGCAAATCATTATATTATGAAGGACATCTTCCTTTTTTGAGACATATCCTTTGACGACAAGAAAATAAAGCAATGTCCGGATATCCTTCTCATTGGAAGCTCCGATTCCGTCATTCATAGCATTTTCATTCAATTGCTTATATGAAATCTGCCAGAAATCATACGAAATATGTTTAAGAATATACTGTTCCAATTTGGCAAAACGCTCAAGCAGCAAATGCGATTTACGAGACGTATCACCGACATCCTGCAGATAAGCAGAAATATCTTTCGTATCAGCCAGAATCCCCTCCTGTCTCATCTTTTCCACTGCCGACACCACCTCATATTTTTCCATTCCCAATATATCAGCCAGGTAATCAATACGTGATTCTGCCGTTTCAGCATCTTGGGCTTTATTGGTATATTTCTGTGAAATCAACGACTTGATAATTCGGACAGCCTTCTCTATTTCATTCCGTTCAAATAATAAAGAGGCAGAAATACGTTCTCTTGCTTCATCGACATTTTTCACCGTAATTCCGGTAGCATAGACGTGGGGAACATTGTTTCCCCTTACCAGATATCCGCCTTGCTCCAAAGTTGCCAATGCCGTTCTCACACGGGTTTCTATTTCAGAAACAGAATCATCCCACCCCGCCTGCCGCGCAATTTCTAAAGCAGAGCAATAAATTCTTTTACGCTTTTTAGTCAAATTCTTTACTGCACTCCACACCTGGCTGATTTCCACCATACTCAATTTTGTCTGATTCAATAAGATAAAATGCTTATCCAGGTCATTATCACCATAAAGAACATAACAACGGGCATTAAGCTGAGGATCGCGACCGGCCCTCCCTGCTTCCTGTACATAATTCTCCAACGAATCAGAAATATCATAATGCACCACCAAACCGACATCCTTTTTGTCAACCCCCATCCCGAATGCCGAAGTCGCCACAATAATACGCACATCGTCATTCATAAATGCTTCTTGATTCACAATCTTTTTGTCAGCATCCATTCTCCCGTTAAAAGGCAATGCCTTAAAACCATCTCGGGTTAATTTCTCTGCCAACTTCCACGTTCGTCGCGTCCGTGACACATAAACAATCGTTGGGCAATCGGATTCCACAATAAGTTTTCTCAATTTCAGATATTTATCGTCATCGCCCTCCGTATGTATAACCGAATAATACAAATTAGTTCTCGAAGCCTTTGATGCAAACAATTCCAAATCAAGATCCAATGTCTGTTTGAAATAATCACAAATATCCTGCACCACCTTTTGTTTTGCCGTAGCTGTAAAACAAGACACTGGTATAGAGTTTTTACACTTCTTTTGTTCCTGATATTGTTTGATAAATTTGCCTATATACAAGTAATCTACCCTGAAATCCTGTCCCCAAGCAGAAAAGCAGTGTGCTTCATCTATCACAAAACGCACAACATGTCGCATTAACAAAATCCGCTCAATCGTTTTCGAGCGAAGCATTTCAGGAGAAATGTACAGAAGAGAAACCTCTCCCTCCATCACCCTTTGTATAGACATCGCCCTTGAGATCGGGTCCAACAAACCATTAATGGTTACGGCATCAGTAATACCGCGAGCAGCCAGATTATCCACCTGATCCTTCATCAAAGATTGCAGAGGAGAGATAACAACTGTAAGACCGTGTATCGACGCACCATCCATCAGTGCCGGCAACTGAAAAGTAAGAGATTTTCCTCCTCCGGTCGGGAATATAGCCAGCAGCGACTTGCCATTTACAGCTGCTTCCGCAGCTTTTTCCTGCAAAGGTTCTCCATCATAAGTACGGAACTTCTCATATCCAAAATAGATTTTTAAATTAGCAAGCACCGATAATTGTGTATTACAATAATCACACCCCTTTTCACATCTATTGTGTCGCAAAAGCTTGATAACATATTCTACGTTTGGAAAATTGCACAACACCCATCCCGGAGTAATCGAACTACGATCCGAAGCATCAATTAAAGCCAATGCATATGCCAGTTCACATGGGTATTGCTGTATCAACATATCAATGTCTGCATGTTGGCAAATTTTTCCTTTATAAAGCTCTTTTATCAAACCAGACAATCCCCCTGTCATATACTCCGCCTTCACCATACTTAAAAAACCCTTAAACTCCTCTTTGTCATACAGAAGCGATGCAAACATTTTGCGTTTTCCCTCCGGCAACAAATGCCATTGTGCTTTTTCATCGCACAATAATTCATAGGCTTTCTTACAATCATTAACTGGATTGTTAAGCTGGTCACTCAACAGCTTATCGTCTTTCACCAACTTATGATAAGGGCGACTTGGGAATAATAATGGCGAAAAATAAAGAGTATCGACCCAAACATGATGGCATTCATTCTCCGCATATAAATATTTAGCATCATGATGAATGATATTATGCCCACATAAATATTCAACATCACCTACAAATTCAAACAACTCATTTTTCGAAGCTTTATGAAATTCAGCACCGTCATAACGAATGGCCCCTATATCATGAATTTTATGATCAGACACCCCGACTTCAACATCAACAACAGCATACCGACACTCGCCGGAAGAATTATCTCCAGTGTCAACACTTACGGCATACTTGGATTTATCTCCGATGCGCCCGAGTTTCATCAATCGACTCCATATTAACATACTTTCTATTTTAAAGTCTTATTATTCTATTCCTTCATATATTCTGCAATTTTCTTACGGACATTGTATCCGCGCACTTCCCTATCCAGAATAATCCCCTCCGGAGAAATAAGAACCATAAAAGGAATAGCGAAATAATTATACAGTGAAGTCGTTATATCCTTGGCATCGTACAACTGTAGATATTCAAACTTTTCATCCTCTAAAGCTCTACGCCACTCCTCTTCCGACCGATCGGTAGAGACCCCCACTACCTCCAGTCCTTTCTCCCGATACTCCTCATAAACGCTTTTAAGATCTTGAAACTCCCGACGACAGGGAGCACACCACGAAGCCCAAAAATCCACCAACACATATTTTCCCCTCAAAGAAGAAAGTTTCACCATCTCGCCAGTCGCTGTAGGTAATACAAAATCCGGCGCCTCATGCCCCACAGCACAAGCCCGGCATCTTTCCAAAACAGCTTTGACCGGCTTCAAAGCATAGCAATGATAAACGGACGAATCCAATTGTGCCCAAAACTTCTCAGTCTGCTCAAAGTTCCTGTCGGTAAAAAATTTAGCAACCTGCGTGACAAATGCCATACTTTTCGAATATCGGGACAACGCTTCAAAAATCTCCTCATACACCTGTTCTACCACCACATCCAACTCTTCTCTAGCACTTTGAACACGTGCCCAATTCTCATGATTATTATCGGTATCCTTACAGATGCTGCGAAGATGAAAATAATTATGATATGCTTCCCTATAATGTTCCATCGAAGGCAACAACTCGTAAACCCGATTATATTCATCCATGCCGGGCGAACCTTCCACTTCTTCCATCAACATCCGATCCCCATTCAATTCCGCACGAACCGTAATCATCGGAGCATCTATAAAAAAACATATATTAGGAGATGATGCTAAAGAATTATTCGAGCCGACCGGCAGGGCATAAAGGGTATAATAGCGTAAATCTCCGGTCTCGACCTCTGCATTTATGACAAAATCATCTGCACAGGCATTCACTCGAGCAATCTCTCCTCGTTCCGCATCCACTAAAACAAGTTCACCATTCCCAATTCCCCGAACCGACCCCTTTACTGTTACTTTTTCCACTGCTGCCATCACGTTCATTGACAGCATACAGCCTATCATACAAACCAACAAGAAAAACCTTTTCATACTACGCTATTTATTTGTTAAACCTTTCCCAAATACGCAATATTCGTAAAAATCACCAACATCTGCAAATAAAATCATAACAAATTAACACGGCAGTAGCTCAAGACAGAAACAAAAAAAAGTTTCGAGCTGTCACAGCTGGAAACCTTTACTACTAACTAACCTAATACAAACTTATGAAAAAAATGTCTTCTTGTTTTGAACGCCACAAAGATAAACTGACATTGTTACAAACCCGTTGCCTCTTTGTGACGTTTTAATTATAAAGCAAATATCATGCCAAAAGATTGCAACAAGGTTGCACTGCTGTTTCATTACCTTTGCTGCAGAAAACAAAATATAATCGGATTATGGCAAACAAGAATCATCAACACAGTCATGGACATGAACATCACCACCACCATGGCGGCATGAAAGGAAAAATCGCCCTCATCATCGTTACCGCACTACTGCTTGTCGGTGCTGTACTAATCGAGAAACATTGTGACTTACAGACCTGGCAACTATTACTGGTCTATCTTATTCCCTACTTGCTTATCGGACATGACACCTTGAAAGAAGCGGGTGAAGGTATCCTGCATGGCGATGTGTTCAACGAACACTTTCTGATGTCCATCGCCACCCTCGGCGCACTCTGCATCGGCTTCCTGCCGGACGCAGCGACGGAATTTCCCGAAGCCGTATTCGTCATGCTGTTCTTTCAAGTGGGAGAACTCTTCGAGGGATATGCTGAAGGCAAAAGCCGCGACAGCATTGCTCACCTGATGGATATACGTCCGGACGTGGCGAATGTAGAGCGCAAAGGCAAAGTCGTTTCCATCTCTCCTGAACAAGTTGCTGTAGGAGAAATCATTGTCATCAAACCGGGCGAAAAAGTTCCCCTTGACGGAAAAGTCATCGAAGGAACATCCTCACTTAACACCGTAGCCCTCACGGGAGAAAGCATGCCGCGCGAATTATCAGAGGGCGACGAGGTTATGTCCGGCTGTATCAACCTCACGGGAGTCATTCGTGTAAAGATCTCCAAAAGCTTCGGAGAGAGCACCGTATCGAAAATCATCAGCCTCGTGGAAAATGCCGATTCAAACAAGTCCCGGAGCGAAGCGTTTATCACAAAATTTGCCCGCATATATACTCCCATTGTAGTGGTGGCTGCCTTACTTTTGGCTGTAGTTCCGCCACTGTTTGCGCAAGAAGGCTTTACTGTGGCATTCTCCACTTGGCTCCACCGCGCACTCATCTTCCTTGTCGTGTCGTGCCCGTGCGCACTGGTCATCAGCGTTCCGCTCACTTTCTTCGGTGGCTTGGGAGGTGCATCACGCAAAGGTATCCTCGTAAAAGGCAGCAGCTACATGGACACACTGGCAAAAGTGGGTACAATGGTATTCGACAAAACCGGAACGCTTACCTGTGGCGAATTTGCCGTTGAAGCCGTACATCCTGAAGATTTCGACGAAAAAGAGTTGCTGCACCTTGCCGCCCATGTGGAGCACTTCTCCACTCACCCCATCGGCGAGGCTCTGCGTGCGGCTTTCCCGAATGAAGCTACCGACGGATGCAGGATTACAGATGTAGAAGAAATTGCCGGACAAGGTATCCGTGCCAACGTGGGAGGACGCATCGTTTGTGTTGGTAATCCGAAAATGATGGACAACATTGGTGCCAAATGGCACGAATGCCACCACATAGGAACAATTATCCATGTTGCCGTAGATGGCACATACGCGGGACACATCGTCATCAACGACCGTATAAAAGAAGACAGTCCGGCTACCATCGCCTCGTTAAAACGGCTCGGTGTAGAACAGACCGTCATGCTCACCGGCGACCGCAAAGAAGTTGCCGAAAATGTGGCAGGCAAACTAGGTCTGGATGCTTATCACGCAGAATTGTTACCAACCGACAAGGTGAAATATCTAGAACGGTTGCTTGCCGAAAAAGCGGAAGGGGAATCGCTTGCATTCGTAGGTGACGGTATCAACGATGCACCTGTTCTGAAACGTGCGGACATCGGCATAGCCATGGGCGGACTGGGAAGCGATGCCGCCATCGAAGCAGCCGATGTAGTACTGATGGATGACCAACCGTCAAAAATCGCCGTAGCTATCCGTATCGCCCGCCGCACCATTCGCATTGCCCACGAAAATGTATGGTTTGCCATTGGCGTTAAAATCGCAATCCTCATACTTGCCACAATCGGCCTCAGCAACATGTGGATGGCGGTATTTGCAGACGTAGGTGTAACAGTATTGGCAGTACTTAACGCCATGCGAGCATTAAAAACCGGTACGAATGATTAAAACAATGCAATTATTACCCTAATCACACTTTCTTATGGACATAAATTGACTAAGTCTAAAGTCAACATATTTCAGATAGTACACAACTATATATCAAAGATAACAGATTGTTATCTTTGATATATAGTTGTCTTATACTTGTGTTATATTTGATATATAGTTGAGTGGGAGAAAAGAGGGGGGAAAGAGGGAGTTTTGGAAGAGAAAACACAAAAAACGGCAACCCCGAAAAAGGATTGCCGCCGATATACGATTGAAAATTTTAGAGCTTGCTGCAAAGTTCTGCGATACGTACGATAACCTGTACGGCCTTTTCCATGGAAGGCACAGGGATGTACTCGTAGCGTCCGTGGAAATTATGCCCGCCCGTAAAGATGTTGGGAGTAGGCAGACCCATAAACGACAGACGCGAGCCGTCCGTACCGCCACGGATGGGAACAATCTGCGGTTTCACATCCACATCCTCCATGGCACGCTTGGCTATGTCGACAATATAATACTGTGCTTCTATCTTCTCCAGCATATTAAAATACTGGTCTTTGATTTCCAGTTCGATAGACAGACCCAGACGCTTGGAGAATTCTCGAACACCATTTTCCAAAACGGTTTTCCGCATACCGAAACGCTCGCGGTCGAAATCACGGATCAATATCTCCACAACTGTAGTCTCTACATCTCCGGTAATGGAATACACATGGAAAAAACCTTCGTAACCGGCTGTCTGGTCGGGCGTTTCTTTACGGGGCAGATTGGCAATGAATTCATTGGCTGCCAGGATGGAGTTGACCATCTTGTTTTTTGCATATCCGGGATGGATGTTGCGTCCTTTGAAGGTGATTTTTGCCGTGGCTGCATTGAAGTTTTCAAACTCCAACTCGCCCAATTCCCCGCCATCCAAAGTATAAGCGAATTTGGCACCGAATTTTTTGACATCGAAATAGTCCGGTCCCTCGCCGATTTCCTCATCCGGGGTAAAGCAGATACACAGTTTGCCATGCTTGATTTCCGGATGGGTCACCAGATATTCCAAGGCTGTCATGATCTCGGCGATTCCTGCCTTGTCGTCAGCGCCCAAGAGGGTGTTGCCGTCGGTAGTGACCAATGTCTGGCCGACATAACGTGCCAGTTCCGGGAACTCCTCCACGGTGAGGAAAATTTCCTTTTCTTTGTTCAAAACAATGTCGTTGCCGGCATAGTTTTCAATGATCTGAGGATTTACATGTTTGCCGGATGTTTCAGGACTGGTGTCCATGTGTGCGATAAATCCGATGGCAGGGACTTCGCGTTCCATGTTGGAAGGCAGAAATCCCATCACATATCCGTTTTCATCGACATCCACATCCTGCAGACCGATGGCTTTCAATTCCTCGCATAATACATACGCAAACTCCATCTGGCCGGGAGTGCTCGGATTCAATCCGGTCTTCGGGTCGGACTGCGTGTTGTATTTCACATACTTTAAAAAACGCTCAAGTACAGACATGGCTTTGATTAATATGCTTTAGCAATCAATACTCTGCGGTGAGACGGTTTACCGGTAACCATGTCCTTGCCTTCCTCTTCCGGAGTGTCAAACGGAATACAACGGATGGTTGCTTTGGTATCGGCCTTGATCTGCTCTTCTGTCTCGGGAGTTCCGTCCCAGTGGCAGAGGAAGAATCCGCCTTTGGTCTCAAGCTGCTGTTTGAATTCGTCGTAGGTATCCACTTTGGTAATCATGCTGTCGCGGAAAGCAAGCGCTTTCTTGAAGATGTTTTCCTGGATATCTTCCAACAGTTTTTCGATATATTCTTCAATTCCTGCAAACGGCAATGTCTCTTTGGTAAGAGTGTCACGACGCGCCACCTCGATGGTGTCGTTCTCCAGGTCTCTTTCGCCGACTGCCAGACGTACAGGCACACCCTTCAATTCGTAGTCGGCAAATTTCCAGCCCGGTTTCTGGGTGTCGCGGTCATCGTATTTCACAGAGATGCCTTTAGCTTTCAGGGCATCAATCAGCGGCTGTACCTTGGCACTGATTTTCTGCAAACCTTCCGCACCTTTGTAGATGGGAACAATCACTACCTGCAGAGGCGCCAGTTTCGGAGGCAATACCAATCCGTTGTCATCGGAGTGAGCCATAATCAAGGCTCCCATCAAACGGGTGGATACTCCCCAGGATGTTGCCCATACATATTCCAGTTTACCCTCTTTGTTGGTGAACTGCACATTGAATGCCTTGGCAAAATTCTGTCCGAGGAAGTGTGAGGTACCGGCCTGCAGCGCCTTTCCGTCCTGCATCAAAGCTTCGATGGTAAAGGTGTCAAGAGCTCCTGCAAAACGTTCGCTTTCACTCTTGCAGCCCATAATCACGGGTACAGCCATCCAGTTCTGGGCAAAGTCGGCATATACACGCACCATTTTATTGGCCTCTTCCAATGCCTCTTCTTTGGTGGCATGAGCCGTGTGGCCTTCCTGCCAAAGGAATTCTGCAGTACGGAGGAACATACGGGTACGCATTTCCCAACGCATCACGTTCGCCCACTGGTTGCACAGGATAGGCAGGTCACGATAAGACTGAATCCAGTTTTTATAAGTGTTCCATATAATGGTCTCCGAAGTAGGACGGATAATATATTCTTCTTCCAGTTTGGCAGCCGGGTCAACAACGACACCACCGCCGTTAGGATCGTTTTTCAAACGGTAATGAGTCACAACAGCACATTCTTTGGCAAAACCTTCCACATGGTCGGCCTCTTTTGAAAAGAATGACTTCGGTATCAACAAAGGGAAATAGGCGTTGACATGTCCTGTCGCTTTGAACATATCATCCAATTGACGCTGGATTTTTTCCCAGATTGCATAACCATACGGTTTGATTACCATACATCCGCGTACAGCAGACTGTTCCGCCAGACCGGCTTTTACCACTAATTCATTATACCATTGTGAATAATCTTCGCTTCTTGAGGTTAAAAACTTTCCCATCTCTTTATAATTTGATAAAACGGCAGCAAATTTAAAGAAAATTTCAGTAGGTAAGCAGTTAATCAGCCAGAATTTTATCTTTTAATAAAATGAAAGTCAGCGACCGCATAGCAGCCGCTGACCCGGAATGAAAATAAAAATATTGGTTGTTTATTTCTTGGTCCATCCTTTGGTCCAATCGTTTCCTGCTTTCACCGCTCCCTGATAAGCAGCTGCTGTAAAGAATTTGTCGCTGCTCAAATCAGCTCCGCCGTCGATGGTTCCAACATACACGTCGCTGAATGTGAACAGACGGTTGATGGTGTTGTGGTTGGCATCCTCTGTAAACCTTGCGCTAGAGTAAAGTCCCTCTTTACAATCAATATCGCTCGCCAAAGTGATGTACTGCAGTTTTGATTCTTTGCCTACCAGGCTGGTTTCAGTCTGTGTGGTTTCAGTAGTCAAGCACTTAGATTTGCCTGTTACGATGGCATTGTAGATGTTCACTTTCGTTCCGGCACGGAGGCGGATACCGCGTTTGCCTTCTGCTGAATTGTTACCAATCAAAGTAAGGTTGGCAAGTGTAGGCCATGAGCAAGGAGTGGCAGTAGCGTTGTCTCCGTTGTTGTCTGCCTCAATCAGACAGTCGCCCTGGTCTTTTGCACCGGTGGTGCCCAACTGGGTTGCTACCAGGAACTGAGCCTTACCGTTCCATCCTTCAGTCCAGTCGAATGAATCGTCTTCGTTGTCTGTCACTACCAGATATTTTGCATTTACAGAACCGCCGAAGAATTCAAAGCCATCGTCAGCACCCTTGTAAGACTGGATATATTCAACCGTTGTACCGTTACCGACACCGTAGAAGGAAACACCGTTGGATTCGTGTTCCGGGTCGAATGCAAATCCGGTATATTCCAGACGGATGTATCTCAAAACACCTGAGTTGTCATCTTCCTTGTTACCGCCGTAAGGAGCATTACCGATTTCTGATTTGGCACCGGTTCCTTTGTTGGTATGTGCATAACCGCAGATATGGATACCGCCCCAACCTTTCGGCTGTTTCAATTCGGAAGTCATGACGATAGGTTTCTCGGCTGTTCCCTGAGCATCGATCTTACCACCCTGCTCTACAAGAATATAATCTGCAGCATCATCTTCTACGGCTGTGATGGTCACACCCTCTTCGATTTTCAATACACCGCCGTTCTTTACGGTGTAACCGCCACTTAAAGTGAAAGAATTTCCGGCTTTCAACACAACGGTCTGACCGTTATCCACCACTCCCTTCAACTCTGTGCCGTTGGCTACTACTATTTCGTTTTTCCCGTTGTCTGAACCGTCACCGTTATTATCGTCGTCGTCATCACAAGCGGTAAATGTCATTGTACTCATGGATGTCATTAACGCTAAAACCATTAAGTTCAAATACTTCTTTTTCATACTTTCTCGTTGTTAAATGTTAAACTGTTTGATTAAAATTTATATGATATTCCTATTTCTGCATTTGTTCCGGGGCGGAAAGATTCAACATCCATTTTCGAATCAATCTGCGGCACATCCTGACGGAAGCGTACTTTGCTGTTCAACAGATCCTTCACGGTCAGTTTGGCTGTCCAGTGGCCACCGAAAGAGTAGCTTCCGACAAAATCCAGGGTGTGGAGAGCCAGCTGCTTGTTGTCGCCCAATTCGAAGATTCCGACAGAGTGGATGCGGGGTCCCTGTACATTGTAGACCAATGCCAGTATGGTCTTGTTGCCGTTCTGCGCTGTCGGCGAGTAGCTGACATCTGCATTCACCAGGTAAGGGGATGCACCTTGAAGCGCACGCTGATTGTCGGTATAGATACCTCCTCCGGAAGGAAGTTTGACATCGGTGTACATATACGAACCGTTCACCCCTACCCTGAAATCCTTGAAGAGTTCTTTCCGAATTTCCAGTTCGATACCCATCGCCATACCGCTATCGGAATTGCGGAAGGTATGTACGGCAGAACCGCCCTCGGCTTCCTGCACCCGTTCGATGGGGTCGTTCAGTTTTTTGAAGTAGAGACTTCCTGAAAACATATCACTGTTTTCTTTATTGAAGAAATCATATCGGAGGTCTACATTGATGTTATATCCGTTTTTGATATTGGCATTACCGCGGACAGAGGCGCTACCATAAGATTCCTGATAGAGGAACGGAGCCATTTCCACAAAGGCCGGACGGGTAACGGTGCGTGACAAGGCAAACCGCAAACTGCTCTGTTCATCGAAGGTGTATTTCATATTGAGCGCCGGGAAAATATCCCCTTTGTCCAGTTTGGATGTCTTCTCGATACTGGCATCATCGGCGTAGTCCACCTGCTGGTTGACCTGTTCGTAACGTACGCCTACATTCACCAACAAAGATGGCAAGGGATAGAAATCCAGTTCGGCAAAGGCTGCATAAGCTTCGCTCTCCGCTTCATAGCGGTTACGAGCCTGATAGCTCCGGGTGATGGAGATATTGCCGTTAGCGACATTGTCAAAATTCAGATAACCGTCCGTATCATAGATATTGTCGATTGTCACATCCGACAGTTTGTCCATATCGTAATAGAAGTTGGCGCTTTTAAAATCGCGTGTTTTCCTTTTATAGGTAAAACCGGCACGCACCTTATTTTTTTCACCGAATTTATAGCTGCCCTTGATATCACCCACCGCTTCGTCTTCATCCAATTCGCTGAAGTAGCGCATGGTCTCCTGCTGGTTAAGGAGAAAAAGAGACAACTCGCCGGTTTCCTCATTGTGGCGGAACATCACCTGACGGCGGTCCGGTTCGTCACTACCCGTCATTCCATAAGAGCCTGCCCAGTCGAGTTCCCAATGGCTGCCAAATTCATGATGGCCGCCCAACTGATTGTTGAGAAGTCGGTAGGCATGGAAGATGCTGTTACTTCCCTTGAGAGTGATGCCTTCCGAATCAAAGCCCTGACGTTCGAGATATTCGTCCACAGCATTCCGGGCATAAAACAAGGTATAGTTGATACGATCGTGTTCGCGGAAACGATAGTTCAAACCAGCCAGTCCCGCCACCTTCAGCTCTGTAGTATATTTATTGTAGTTAAAATGATTCAATGTCGTTCCTTGGGCTGTCAGCTGTTTGACAAAGGCATCCTCCAGTATCTGGCGACTATTGCCGGCACCGAATGAAAGAAGGATATCAAAACGTCCTACGCTTTTTCCCCAACCGATATTCCCGCTGAAATCAGGAAGCGCATTTTTCTTATCAATGGCAAAAGTCGTTCCGAACACATCATCTTTCACCACCTGCTGTTTGAAATCAGCAAAGGACATATCCAGATAACGGTGTTTGATATTGTCTGTAGAAAGCATTGTCCCCTTGTGGTCGGCATAGCGGAAATCCTTGCCGAGAGTATTAAAGGCACCCCCAACATTCAAACCGACAGAAAAGAAATCGCTGTTTCCCTGACTTTTAGTACCGATATCAATATGTGCACCGGCATAATCAGCAAACGTGCCGGCCTGATAGACCTTGCTGACCGTGATATTCTGTACGGTGGACGAAGGGAACAGGTCGAGCGGAATCAACTTATTGTCCGGATTGGGAGAAGCAATCGGCAAACCGTTCAAGGTGGTCGTACTATAACGGTCGCCCAAACCACGCACCACCAACTGACCGGCACTGGCAATGGAGATTCCGGTGATTTTCTTCACCCCTTCCTGCACATTCGACACACCTTTCAGACTCATTTCCTTAGCGCCCAGATTCTCGATAGCCACACTTGCCTGCTGGCGTTCCATCTGCAACACCCGCTCGTTTTCCATATTCTTGCGGGCCTTTACCGATACCTCCTCCAACATCGCATGGTCGGCTTCCAAAACAAAATCAAGAAGAGTCGTACCGCTGATTTTCACCTGCTCGCGATGCAACTCCTTATATCCTACATATTTCACCAATAAATGATACGTACCCGGCTCAACGCTCAGTTCATAGCAGCCGTCGATATCGGTGGCAATACCCAAGGTTGTACCTACAATCTGCACGGTGGCACCGATTAACGGCTCATTTGTTTCTTTGTCTGTAATCTTACCTTTTAAAGTTGCATTCTGACACCATCCTTGTAAAGAAGTAAAAAGGACCATGCAACATACACAAAAACTTAATCTAATTGTCTGCATTGAATTCTATTATTTTTTTCTCGCCGCAAAGGTGAGGCAGAATTGTAACAGGGAAATAACATTTAAATGAAGGGAATGTTAAGCGTTGTTACGATAATGTGACAACACCGGGCTGCAACTCAGAGGCATTGAACGTGTGGTATATTTTTTGCTACAAGAAATACAAAACAACTAAAACAAAATAGTATGAGAGCTTTATTATATGTAACATTACTTGCCTTAGGCGCAGGTGCATGTGCTACAGCCCACAGCTATACGATGGAAGACGACATCTACTACGTACCCGGCAAAAAGGCGTTGGTAGTCAAAGAGGTGGAAAAGATTACCGGAGAAGAATTTCCTCAGAATCCAAACACGGACGATACATACGCTTATGAAGCACACCGCTCGGAAGGCAGCTGTGTCGCTCCCAGAAATTTCACAGAAGGGCAGCAACGACGCATCAATACCCGTAGCGGAGTTGTGGAAAATATGGACATCAATGCCTTGACCCGGCAGGCTCAATCCACACTTGCCGGCAACCGCACGGTCAACGAGACCATTTATGAAAACACCGGTTATTGGATTGGCGGATATAAAGGCAACGAAAGAGATTTTGAAGAGATACAACGGATTATCAACCTGTATCCTAACGGTTTCGCCTTTTTCAACAGCAATGGTTATGACATCGCCATGAATCTGTCGTTTGATACAGACTGGAATGTATATACAGACAACGGCCGATACTGGTGGTTCCCGAGCAATACAAACATCGAGCTATACTCTTCCTTATTGTTCGGCACCTATCCGAAATACATCTGGACAATTGTCTGGGACAATCCGCGCTTTGACAATTGGGCTTTCAATTCCACATTCAACAACCGCTTCAACTGGGGATTCAGCTTCAGTTGGAACTCTTCCTGGTATAACCCATGGTATGGCGGCTGGTATGACCCGTGGTACGACCCATGGTGCAGACCCTGGCATCCGCATTGGTATGATCCATGGTACGGCTATCACCCCCACTGGGGACACGGTCACTGGTGCGACCCCTGGTATGACCGTTACCATCCCAACTGGAACCGTCCGGGACGTCCGGCACATCCGTTGGCAGGTCAACGACCGAACTATGGCGGCGGAGTGAGCGGCATACGTCCCAACGGACAATCGGGCCGCTTCCCTACCCGTCCGACAGCCGGCAGACGCCCATCCGGCAGCGGAACCATCCGCCCGAATAACGGCTCTCACTTCGGGACCTCCGGACGCCCCAACCGCGGCAACACCATACGCCCCAACGGTTCAACCGTCCGCCCCGGAAACAACACCGGCACCATGAGCAGACCGGGCACGACAACCAGACCTGCCACCCGACCGAACACGGGCAATGTGTTGCGTCCGGGAACAAGCAACCGCAACAACTCTACCGTGCGACCGGGAACAACTACCAGACCGTCGACCACCCGCCGACCCAGTACGACACGCCGGCCACAGACGACCACCCGACCAGCCACACAGACAACAACACGCCGGCCAACAACGACCCGTTCGAACAGCAGCTATTCGCGTCCGAACAACAGTTACAGGCCTACCTATAACAACAACAGCTCCAACCGTGAGACCTATACTCCACGAAGAAGCTCTACGGGCAGCGGGACAACCTCCGGAGGCAACAGACCGGTGAGAAGAAGATAATAGAATAAAAACAGGAAAAGATGAAAAGAATTGCATTCACAGCTATAGCTTGCTGTTTCGCAATAGCAACGCAAGCACAAAACTTTGAAGACGTTGTCAGATTCAGCCGCCAGTCAAATCCGGGCACAGCACGATCTGCCGCCATGGGGGGTGCCTTCACGGCCTTGGGAGGCGATATTTCTGCCATCACCAACAACCCGGCAGGTATCGGTGTGTTCCGTAAGTCAGAAGTGAGTTTCACCCCGCTTCTCAATTTTGCCAAGACAGAGGCCAGCGGTGAGAAAATGAACAAAACAGCCTTCCAACTGGGCGGATTAGGCGGAGTGCTATCCCTATACTCGTCCGCATTCAACTGGAAAGGTCTCAATATCGGATTTTACTATACCAATCTGAACAACTTCAACCGGAATACACGGCAGATTGTTCCGGTGTCCAACAATTCGTTTACCGATATGCTGGCTCTATCTGCCGGAGACATGGATCCGGACAACCTGGACGGATATACCACCGGTCTGGCATACGACGCCTATCTGATTAACCGGGATCCTAAAACCGGCTACTATTATTCCATCCTGGGAGCCGATGAGGATGTATCGCAGGTGAAAGACATAGAAGAAAAAGGCTATCAGGGAGAATATACCCTTGCCTTCGGGACCAATTTCCTGGATAAACTATACATCGGTGCAAGTATAGGCATCCAGAGCATTTACTATAAAATGACTTCGCAATTCCAGGAAGCTCCGGATGTCAACTCTCCCTCGGGGCTGGACTACTACAACTTTTTAGAATACAAAAAGATGAACGGCGTAGGTACCAACATCAAAGTGGGAATCATCTACCGCCCGATACCGGAATTGCGCATCGGTGCCGCCATCCATTCTCCGACGTGGTACAGCATGAACTATACCATGAGTACCGCTATGGACTCCTACTTCATCACCCCTCCAAAAGGAGAAGAAGCATATAACTTCTGGACTCCCAGCTATGAAATGAACATAGACTTTGACATGCGCACTCCTTGGAGAGCCTCCGTAGGACTAGCGACCGTACTCGGACAAAAGTCCATCATCAGTGCCGATTACGAGTTCATCAAATACACCAACGCCCATCTTGAGAATGCTTCGGACGGATACAGCTATCGGGGAGAGAACGATGCCATACAGCTCTATCTGCGTCCGACCCACAATTTCCGGACCGGAGCAGAATTCCGGGCAAACAGTATTGTAAGCCTCCGGGGCGGATACAGTTTCTGGGACAGTCCGTATTACGAGGCAGACAAATCATACAACCGCATCCAATCATGGTCTACAGGTATCGGTCTTAATTTCGGGACATTCTACTGTGATGCAGCATTCGTGCATCGCTGGACCAAAAACGAGACTGTTTTCTACTCCTATTATGACGCAGAAGACCCCTCTTTGGATATCGTATCGCAACCGACACAAAACAAATTAAAAACCAATGAGGCACGGATAACTTTCGGAATCCGTTTCTAACTCAATTGAAAATATTATTTTTGCATCGGATTTCTATATTAGAGATCCGATGTTTTATTTTACCTAAAAAGAAGGAATCCTTAGATTATATGGCAAAAAAATTCTATATCGAGACTTACGGCTGCCAGATGAATGTGGCAGACAGCGAAGTAGTGGCTGCTATTCTGACAGCTCATGGACTGGAACATGTGAAGGACAAAAATGATGCAGACGTCATTCTGGTAAACACTTGCTCTGTTCGCGAAAATGCAGAACAGCGTGTACGCGGTCGCGTACAGGGATTTTCCGAAATCCGCAAGCACAATCCGCATCTGCTGGTAGGAATCATGGGCTGCATGGCAGAAAGACTGGGAGAGAAACTGTTTGAAGAAGAGAAAAACGTAAACATCGTTGTGGGTCCGGATGCCTATATGGATCTGCCTCTTTTGATTGAAAAAGCAGAAAAAGGAGAAAAAGCCATCAACATCGAGCTGTCGACGACCGAAACATACAAAGATATCTGTCCGTCGCGTATAGACGAGACCTCCATTTCAGGTTTCGTTTCAATCATGCGCGGCTGCAACAACTTCTGTACCTACTGCATTGTGCCATACACCCGCGGACGGGAACGCAGCCGCAGTCCGCACAGCATCGTTGCAGAAGTTATCGACCTGCAACGCAGAGGCTACAAGGAGGTAACCCTTTTGGGACAGAATGTCAATTCATACCTATACAAAGACGAAAACACGGAAATGAACTTCCCGGCATTGCTGGAGCGTGTGGCATGCACCGTTCCCAATATGCGCATCCGCTTTGCAACGTCACACCCCAAAGACATGAGCGACGAAACCCTGGAGACCATCGCACGCTATCCGAATATCTGCAGATCCATCCATCTGCCGGTGCAGTCGGGCAGCAACTCCGTCTTAAAAGACATGAACCGTAAATATACCCGCGAATGGTATCTGGACCGGATAGCAGCCATCCGCCGCATCATCCCGGATTGCGGCATCTCGACAGACGTATTTGTCGGCTTCCACAACGAAAGCGAAGAAGACTACCAACAGACTCTTGCCTTAATGAAAGAAGTCGGTTTCGATCTGGCCTATATGTTCAAATATTCCGAACGTCCCGGTACCAAAGCCTCCAAGAGCTTGCCGGACAACATAGACGAAGAGACCAAAGGCCGCCGTCTGCAAGAATTAATCGACCTGCAGGTAGGCTGGTCGCTTGAAAGCAACCGCCGGGATATCGGCAAGACTTTCGAAGTGCTGGTAGAGGGTATTTCAAAAAAAAGCCAGGACGAGATGTTCGGTCGCAGCAGCCAGAACAAGGTGATTGTATTCCCGGCTAAAGACATCCAGGTCGGCTCGCTAGTTCATGTCAAAGTAAAAGATTGTACTTCTGCCACCCTGATGGGCGAATTGGTGGAAACCAAATAACTGGAATATGGAAAACTTTCGCAAATTACAAAACGAAGAATTGCACAGAATCAGCACCGAGCAATTCAAACAGGCCGAGAAGTTGCCCGTGGTGATTGTATTGGACAATATCCGCAGCCAGAACAATGTGGGCTCGGTATTCCGCACATCCGATGCTTTCCGCATCGAAAAAATCTATCTATGCGGCATCACCTCCACCCCCGAAAACCGGGAGGTACACAAAACAGCCCTGGGTGCAGAGGATGCCGTAGACTGGGAATATCAAAAAGACACGCTGAGTGTCATCCATCGATTAAAGGAAGAGGGATACCAGATATATTCCATTGAACAGGCGGAAAACACCACTTCACTGGAGGATTTCCACATCAATATGCAGGGGAAATATGCATTGGTGTTCGGCAACGAGGTGAAAGGCGTGCAACAGGAAGTAATCAATGCTTCGGACAATTGCATCGAAATCCCTCAATTCGGGACGAAGCATTCATTCAATATCGCAGTAACCGTGGGAATTGTACTATGGCAAACCATGTTGCCGGTTTTGAAAGATATCAAGGGCATGGCAGGCAAATAGCCGCCAGCCCTTTTATCTGTTATCGTCTTCTCATCTTTTCAGTGATTTTCACGGCTTCCACTGCCTCCCGCACATCATGCACCCGAAGAATGGATGCCCCTTTCAATAAAGCAAGGGTGTTCAATACGGTTGTACCGTTCAACGCCTCGTTGGCTGTGCCACCAATCAATTTGTAAATCATTGTTTTTCTGGAAATACCCACCAAAATCGGATATTCCAAGTCCAAATAAGAATCCATACCATCCATCAGTTCGTAATTATGGTCGAGGGTCTTGCCGAAACCGAAACCGAAACCGGGGTCAAGGATGATATTGTCAAAACCAGCCTCGTTGAGCATGGCAATCCTGTCGGTAAAGAATTTACGAACATCTTTTACAACATTCTCATAGACCGGATTCAACTGCATGGTCTGTGGCGTACCCTGAATATGCATCATGATATACGGAACACCCGATTGGGCAACAAAATCAAACATGCCGTCATCCATCGTTCCTCCGGAAATATCATTGACAATGACATCTCCCAGACAATCGATTATTTCGCGCGCCACGGCAGAGCGAAAGGTATCGATGGACACCACCACATCCGGATAGTACTTCCTCACAAGCTCAACCGCCCATGCCAAACGTGCCAGTTCTTCCTTTTCATCGACAAAAGCAGCTCCAAGACGAGTGGAATAAGCTCCTACGTCTATGATGCCTGCACCCTCCTCCACAATCTGGTGAATACGTTCGATTACCTTCACTTCGCTGACATATTTGCCGCCATCATAAAATGAGTCCGGTGTCACATTCAAAATTCCCATCACGACCGGAGTGGAAAAATCAAGAGATTTCTTATTTAATGTTATTGTTTTCATGGCTTTACTTTTTCCTTTTCTTTATTGCTTTTTTTGCATAAATTTGCGGTATCAAAATTACAACTAATTTTTATATTTCAAAGCCATGCCGGATACAGCACAAGAATATGATTTAGTAATCGAAACCTGCCGGGACATCTTCCTGAAAAAGATGCAAGACTATGGTACAGCCTGGCGCATATTGAGACCCACCTCTCTGACAGACCAGATATATATCAAAGCCAACCGCATACGCAGTATCGAAGAGAAGGGTGTATGCAAGGTGAATGAAGGAGTTGTGCCGGAATTTATCGGCATCATCAACTACTCCATCATGGGGCTGATACAGCTGGAGTTGGGCAGAGGTGAGGAGACCGATGAAGACCATGAAAAAATAAAAGCACTCTACGATACCTATTTTCAGCAAGCCAAGACTCTGATGCTCAACAAAAACCACGACTATGGAGAAGCTTGGCGCCATATGCGTATCAGTTCGTATACCGACCTGATATTGATGAAAATCAATCGCACAAAACAAATTGAAGACCACGAAGGCACCACCTTGATTTCGGAAGGTATCGATGCAAACTATAACGACATGATTAATTATGCCGTATTCGCCCTTATCCGTCTGACTGTGGAAAACGAAGAGAATTAAGCAAAACATTCCCGATAGAATTAGAATGAATTTCATAAGAAACATCTGCCGCATATTAACCGGAGTGCTCTTTATCTACTCCGGTTTTGTCAAAGGAATCGACCCGCTGGGTTCCTACTATAAGTTCATCGATTATTTCAATGCTTTTCACATGAGCTGGATGAACGGTAGCGCCCTGTTCTTTTCCTTTGTACTGGCATTGTTTGAATTCATTGTCGGCATTTGTCTGCTTCTCAATATCAAGACAAAGACAGCCTCTTGGGGCGTGCTCGTTTTCATGGCAGTGATGACACCGCTAACCTTGATTCTGGCAATCAAAAATCCAGTGTCAGACTGTGGTTGTTTCGGAGATGCTTTAACACTGACAAATTGGGAAACTTTCTGGAAGAACCTGATATTGCTCGTGTTGACATTGGGTATTTTTTTGAACAGGGACAAATTTCGCACCATCTTCAATGTGCTGGAACAAAGCATACTCATTATATTGGGCATTGCAGGCATGCTGAGTGTTGAATTTTATTGCTACAGACATCTGCCCCTGATTGATTTCCGTCCGTATGCCATCGGCAACAACATCACGGAAGGCATGACTCCTCCTCCCGGAGCCCCACACGATGAATATGAAATCACACTGCAATATAGAAACAGGAAAACCGGCGAGCTGAAAGATTTTACAGAAGCTAATTATCCCTGGCAAGATACACTAAACTGGGAATATGCGAACACTTTTGAAAAACTCGTAAAAGAGGGGTACAAGACTCCTATTCACGATTTCACCATCGAACATCCGGAAACGGGCGATATCACAGAAGAAGTTTTGACAGACAACGGTTATACATTTTTAGCCATAACCTATGATATCAACCAATCCAATCCAATCAACCAACAGCAACTAAACAGACTGGCCGCCTATGCACAAGAAAAAGGCATTCGCTTTTACGGTCTGACAGCCTCGGTTGATGATGATATCCGGCAATACAAAGACAAACATGCAGTGAATTACGATTTCTGCACCGCTGACGAAACCCAATTAAAGACAGTCGTCCGTTCGAATCCCGGACTGGTGCTTCTACATCAGGGAACAGTAATCAACAAATGGGGACACCGAGATTTACCGGACATTGAGGAATTACAAGACAAAGACTTGCTGGCATACAGTCTAAGCAAACAACAGGCTGATGCCAACCGACTATTGATATATACTTTTATCCTGGGAGCACTTGCTTGTCTGGGATTTTATTTAGCCAAAAAATACAATAAGAGGCATTAAACAAATAAATTAATATTACACACTTTAAAGAATTAATCATGAGAAAGAAAATTGTTGCCGGAAACTGGAAAATGAACAAAACCCTTCAAGAAGGCGTAGCATTGGCACAGGAAGTAAACGACCGTGTGAAAGCATTGGCTCCAAAGCATGTAACTGTAGTAGTTGGCACTCCCTTTATCCACTTGAGCGAAGTGAACAAAGTGGCTGATGCGATTGCCGTGTCTGCACAGAACTGCGCAACCGAAGTATCAGGAGCCTATACAGGCGAAGTTTCTGCTGCAATGGTTGCTTCAACCGGCTGTAAATACGTTATCTTAGGTCACTCAGAAAGAAGAAGCTACTATGGAGAGACTGACGAAATTCTGGTGAAAAAAGTAGAGCGCGCATTGGAAAACAACCTGGAAATCATTTTCTGCGTAGGTGAAGTATTGGCAGAAAGAGAAGCAGAAAAACATTTTGATGTAGTAAAAGCACAGTTGAGCAACGGCTTGTTCAATCTGTCGGCAGAACAATTTGCTCACGTAGTGATTGCATACGAACCGGTATGGGCTATCGGAACCGGCAAAACAGCCACTTCCGCACAGGCAGAAGAGATGCATAAGTTTATCCGCGAAACAATCGCTGCAAAATATGGAGAAACTGCAGCAAACGACACCACCATTCTTTATGGCGGAAGCTGCAATGCAAAAAATGCAGACGAACTGTTTTCACAGCCGAATGTTGACGGTGGTTTAATCGGCGGAGCTTCATTGAAAGCTGACGATTTCATGGCCATCATCTCGGCTCGCGAAAATCATTAATTAGATAAGGAAACAAGTATCGATTAACGCTCCTATCGGGGCGTTAATCTTATTATAAACTAAATTCTACAAACATGAAAAAACTACTGTTAGTCCTCTCTTTAGGGATTCTGGTGTTTGCATGCAAAGAGTCCAAAAAAGAAACAAAACAAAGTCCTTATCAAGCTCTCGCTGATCAGTATGCAGAATTTCCTCTAACAACTGATGTCAGTAAATTGACTGAAAACGAAAAGAAAATGCTTCCGTTATTAATCCAGACAGCTGAAATTATGGAAGATATCTTCTGGCAAAATGCTTATGGAGACCGCGATGCTCTTTTAAAACAATTCGCCGGAGATTCAGCAGCCTTGAAATACCTGGCAATCAACTATGGTCCATGGGACAGACTGGATGATAACAAACCGTTCATCGAAGGCATCGGAGCCAAACCGGCAGGTGCCAACTTCTATCCCAAAGACATGACTAAGGAAGAATTCGAAGCGCTGGAAGATCCTCGTAAAACCGACTGGTACAGCGTTGTACGTCGAGACAAGGATGGAAAATTAATTGTGCTTTCCTTCCATGAAGCCTATCCGGAAGAGGTAAAAAAAGCAGCAAATTTACTGAAACAGGCAGCAGAACTAGCAGAAGACGAAGGTCTGAAAAAATATCTGTCATTACGTGCAGAAGCTCTTCTGACAGATGACTACCTGGCCAGCGACTTAGCCTGGATGGATATGAAAGACAATACACTGGATTTCGTTGTCGGTCCTATTGAAACCTATGAAGACCAGTTATTTGGATACAAGGCCTCTCATTCCGGACAGATTCTGGTAAAAGACAAAGACTGGAGCAAACGCCTGTCAGTATATGCACAATATTTACCGAAACTGCAGGAAAATCTGCCGGTACCCGATGCATATAAAAAAGAAAAAGCTAACGCTAACCCAGACATGAATGCATACGATGTGATTTACTACGCCGGAGACTGCAACGCAGGAAGCAAGAACATTGCCATCAACCTGCCTAACGACCCTCGTGTCCACGCAGCCAAAGGAAGCCGTAAATTACAGTTAAAAAACTCCATGCAGGCTAAATTTGACAAAATTGTCGTGCCGATTTCAAAACTTGTCATCAATCCTGAACAACAGAAATATGTCAATTTTGATGCATTCTTTGAAAACACCATGTTCCACGAAGTAGCTCATGGTCTGGGAGTAAAATATACACTGGATGGCAAACAAGACACCCGTGCAGCCCTGCAAAATTACTATACTTCGATAGAAGAAGGAAAAGCAGACATCTTAGGTTTATATTGCGTAACCAAACTGGCGGAATGGGGAGTGATTAAAAACAAAGACCTGATGGAGAACTATGTGACCTTTATTGCAGGTATCTTCCGCTCTACCCGTTTCGGAGCTGCCAGTGCACATGGCAAGGCCAACATGATGCAGTTTAACCATTTTATGGAAAGCGGAGCTATTACCCGTGATGCAAATACCGGATATTACACCGTTGATTTCGACAAAATGAAAAAAGACATTGAAGTAATCGCAGGAGAATACATCACCATAGAAGGAGACGGTAATATTCAGAAAGCTGCAACACTTGTCAACGAAAAAGGTATTGTTACCCCGACATTGCAATCAGACCTTGACCGCATAGCCGGAGCCAACATTCCGAAAGATATCTTCTTCAAGCAAGGCACCGCAGTATTGGGATTGTAATTCCTCAAAATCCATAGAAAAAAGAATAACCTTCGGTTCTGATTGTACCGAAGGTTATTTTTATATCACTTATTTTCCATAATCCAACATCTGGCAGAGAAAATCATCCGGATATTCTATTTTAACATCTACAATTGCCCCTTCATTCATTACAGGCTTATAAACCGGATTAATAAAACCAGCATAAGGAGCTACGCCTAATTTGCGATAACGTTCCAGCACTTCACCATGCAGCGAACTGTCGACCTTCACACCATAAGTCTCAATCAATGTACGGGCAGCCTCAAAATCACCTTCGGATTTAATACGCTGCACTTCAGCCAATAATTCACCAAATAAACAACGCAAACCTTCATAATCATGAATCATGAAATAAGTCTTACCATTTCGCCCGATACGCTCGATGATACCTTGGGCTCGACCTTTCTCGTATACCCAAGCAGCTATCATCTGACGATTGCGCATATGGGACTCTTCCAATTGATTACCCGGCAAAATACGTGTCAACTGAACCATCAATCCATTTCGGATATAACTGTTATATTCGGCCTTAGCAACTTCCAAAGAAGGCATAATCCCTAAATCCACCATCTTCGGGTCCATTATATAATATAACGCAAACAAATCTGCCCGCGCTTCCTCTATGGTCGAATAATAATTACGCAAAGTTTCTGAGGTAACCCCCGGCAACATCTTCCCGGAACCATGCCCAAGACATTCATGCAAGTCGGTGTGCAGACTACTCCCTAACGACCCAAACTCGCGAGCCAATTGAATTTCTTCATCACTCGCTGCAAATTCATCCAAAACACCGGAAGAGCTGGCTGCCATATCATAGGCATACGTTATATTGTCCAATGTCACTGATTTACTGCCATAACGTTCACGTATCCACTCGGCATTAGGAAGATTTATTCCGATAGGCGTGGCAGGATGGCAGTCTCCACCTAACATGGCTACCTGCATGACACGCGCTGTAACTCCTTTTACCTCAGACTTTTTAAAACGACTATCAATCGGAGCATGCTGTTCAAACCACAAAGCGTTATCCGCCAATTTACGGGTGCGCTCGCAAGCCTCTTTATCCACAATTTCCACTACCGCTTCCCAACTGGCTTTATAAGCCAAAGCATCTCCATAGACCTCTATAAAACCGTTTATAAAATCAATGGATGATTCTGTATCCTTGAGCCACTCTATGGAATACTCATCAAATAAATGCAAATCCCCCGTCTTGTAATACTCTATCAATAAATGCATAGCCTTCTGCTGTTGTAAGGTACACGCAAAAGACAGAGCCTGTTCCAGCCAATATACGACACTCTCCAGTTCTTTACTGTATTTTCCTCCTATTTTCCATACCTCTTCACGGATAACACCATCTTCCCCTTTTATCAAAGTAGAGTTCAATCCATAAGAAACGGAGGGTTGTTCCCCATTACCGACAGACTTGTAAAAAGACTCTACCTCTTTCTGAGTGACTCCGACATAATAATTATTGGCAGAGCCGACTATCAAATCCTTATCAGCATCCAACAAGACTCTTTTGGACATATATTCCGGATCGAAAATTATTCTTTCCAACTCCTGCCCTTCCTTTTCACATCCGACAGCACGCAATAATTCTTGCCAATAAGCCTGCGTAAAACAAGGCTTGAATTTATCCATAGAGTAATGATGATGAATACCATTGGCAAAGAACACTTTCTTGGCATAAACCATAAATGCCTGAAAGTCCTCTGTAGTCCTATCGCCCTGGAAATCATTAATCACCCGTTCAAGCACCCGGCGCAAACGCAAATTATAACAATTATTCTGATCCCATAAAATATCCCGACCAGCCAAAGCTGCTTGACTGAGATAATAAATAAAAATCCGTTCACGCGCACTCAATTGTTCAAACATCGGAACCTGATAGCGCAAAATCTTTACATCATCAAACTGTTCCGTCTGCCAACGGAATCCTTCTGCCTCTTTCATCATTCATTATATATTTACCGATTAAAACGTTCCAATATTTCATCAGAAGCCTTGATGGCATTGCAATACCACTGAAACAACACTTTATCCCGACGCAGCTCTGAAAGATGCCAATCAATGTCACTCGCACGCAAACGCCGCGTCACACTATACATTACCAAAGCAGCACAAACACTGATATTCAAACTCTCCGTAAATCCATACATCGGAACTTTCACGAATTCGTCTGCTTGTGAAATCACCAAATCCGACAATCCAGTCAACTCAGTTCCAAAGAAGAAAGCCATCGGACCCCGCTCTAAATCAAGGTCCTCTATCAATACATCATCCGTATGTGGAGTGGTGGCTATAATTCTATAACCTGCGGCACGCAAATGGTCTATTGTTTCCTGTGTATTATTTTCCAACTTCCGATGCCGGTGAAGCGTCAGCCACTCTCTTGCCCCTTGTGAAACCGTAGAGGTAGAATCATAATGATTCCTATTCTCTATCAAATGTACATTCTGAATGCCATAACAATCTGCAGAACGCATCACAGCACTTTGGTTGTGTGACTGATATAAATCTTCCAATACGACTGTGGCATAATCTGTCCTTTCCTGTATCAGGCGATCGAATAACCGATTCTTATCATCTACTACAAATCCTCTTAAATATGTTACCTGTTCTTTGATCGTCTTCATGCTGTTTATTTATTATTTAAAGCAAAATACTTCCACAAAGGAGCTACATGCATGGCTTGTATGATCTTCCTATCTTCTAACAAATGTCTCACGACCTCCGGCTCCATTAACACAACGGCAATATCTTCTGTAGGCTCCAAATGACGCTCCATTACCTTTTCAACTCCTGTTGCTAAAAAACAGTAAGTATAGTTATTATGAGTTCCTGGATTTGCACTCGCCTTCATGTATAATTGCCAACTACCATTACCATAGCCGGTTTCTTCCAATAGTTCACGTCTGGCAGCCTCTTCCGGATTTGCATCCGTATCATCTACAACACCGGCACAAAGTTCATAATCCACACGCCCCAGTCCATGACGATATTGACGTTCCATCACCAATTGCCCATCTTTTGTCACAGCTATTACGCAAATCCATGCCGGATATTCCAGAACATAATAAGACGGAATCACACTGCCATTGGGCAACTGTACCTTATCCTTCCGAACTGTAAACCAAGGTTCGTGAGCTATATATTCAGATGAAATCACTTTCCAATTCTCAATTTTCTGCACCATATCTTTACTCCATAAAAATGAAAAAGAAGGGGTGTTTATCCAAGCACCCCTTCTTCTATACCAAAGTTACAATTAGCATTTCTCTGCTAATTCAGCACCTGCTTTAAATTTAATAATTTTCTTAGCCGGAATTGTAATAGTATCTCCAGTCTGCGGATTTCTTCCAGTTCTTTCACCTCTTTCAGTTACAGAGAATGTTCCGAAGCCAACAAGGGCAACTTTGTCTCCTGCAACCAAAGCATCTCCAACTGTTGCTACGAAAGCCTCGAGAGCCTTTTTAGAATCTGCTTTTGTCAAACCTGCTTTTTCAGCAATTGCATCGATTAATTGAGCTTTATTCATGATTATAAAATTTAGGGTTAGAACTTCAAACCTTTTATCTATTGGCAAATGTAGTTATTTTATTGAATGAAACAACAGATTTCACCAAAAAATATATAAGGAGCAAATAATTTATTTCTCCTTCACAATCAGACACTATACAATTATATTTTCAGCGCATTTTTCACCATCCATTGCTGCTGAAATAATGCCTCCTGCATAGCCTGCTCCCTCTCCACAAGGATATAATCCAACTATCTCCGGATGCATACACTGTGCATTTCGTGGAATGCGGACAGGAGAAGATGTTCGGGTCTCTACGCCTAACAATAACGCTCTGTCTGAAACAAATCCAGGTGCTTTATGACCAAATTGTGATAATCCTATTTTCAATCTGTTGCACAAAATATCAGGAAACCATTCACTGATAAGAGATGCCTTTATTCCAGGTTTATAAGAAGTAGATGGCAATACTTTACCCTCTTTTCCTGCCAAGAAATCGGTCAACACCTGTGCCGGCGCATATAAGCCACCTCCACCTTCTTGCCAAGCCCGTCTTTCCAAAGCTTCCTGAAATTCCATGCCGGCAAACAATCCCTCATAATTCATTGCACGCAATTCCTCTTGTCCGACAGAAGTGACCATTGCAGAATTAGCCCAAGGAGTATTGCGAGCAGAAGAAGACATTCCATTAACAACCTGCTGCTCCTTTCCGGTAGCAGCAGGCACTACTACGCCTCCCGGACACATACAAAACGAATATACACCACGCCCATCTACATTTGTCACAAAGCTATACTCTGCAGCAGGCAACCATTTACCACGTCCCTCAGCAGAATGGTATTGGATGCAATCAATATCATGCTGCGGATGTTCCAAACGTAATCCTACAGCAAAATCTTTTGCCTCCAATGCCACATGACAACGGTACAACATTCTATATACATCACGAGCAGAATGTCCTGTAGCCAAAATCACATGTTCTGCAGCATACTCTTTATTCCCGGCAACTACACCATACACCTGCTTTTCCCGAATCAACAAATTCGTAACCTTTGTTGAAAAATGGATCTCTCCTCCACACCTTTCTATTGTTTTACGCATGTTTACAATCACGCCCGGTAGTTTATCGGTCCCGACATGAGGATGAGCATCCACCAATATTTTAGGATCTGCACCATGAAATACCAAGATTTCCATCGCACGCCGTACATCTCCACGTTTTTTAGAACGTGTAAATAATTTCCCATCCGAAAAAGTCCCGGCTCCACCTTCCCCGAAACCAAAATTTGAATCTTCGTCTACAATACCCGTTTTATACAAACTATTTAAATCTCTCTTTCTATCTTCTACTGCTTTCCCCCGCTCCAATACAACCGGTCGTAATCCTCGCTCTATCAAACGTAAAGCAGCGAACAGACCTGCCGGTCCTGCCCCAATCACAACTACCGGTTTGGCATTACTCACATCCCGATAATTCGGTTCAAAAACCGTTTGCTGATGCTCTTCTTTATCAATATGTACCCCCAATGTCATATTAAAAACCACCTCTTTTCTGCGGGCATCTATAGAGCGACGCACTACATCCACACGACAAATTCGCTCGGCAGCTATCTTTAATTCCTTTGCTGCATATCTCTTCACTTCATATTCGTCCCCTGCTTCACATGGGCGCATCCTCACTTGAATTTCCTTATACATAAGTATATCTGTTCAATCTATATTATTCCTAAATGCTTTAATACAATCTTTGCATAAAGCGAAAATAACGTTTTTCATTCTTTTCTCAAAATACGGTTTAGAAATTACACGAAAAAGCATAAATTTGAAGCACTAAATCTTACAATAATGAATAAAATAGCACTCATCACCGGAGCAACTTCCGGAATAGGACAAGCCACAGCTCTTAAAGCTGCTGAGGCAGGATTTGATATTATCATAACAGGAAGACGGGCAGAACGTCTGGAAACACTTGCCAAAGAAATACGCAATAAAGGAGTAGATGTCCTCACGCTCAATTTTGACATTCGCCAAGCTATGGAAGTAGATAAAGCTATCGGCAGTCTGACAGATAAATGGAAAAATATTTCCGTATTGGTAAATAATGCTGGTCTTGCTGTTGGAGTAAGCCCTATCCAAGAAGGCATTCTTGACGACTGGGAACGTATGATTGACACGAATATTAAAGGCCTCCTTTACATTACTCGTGCCGTTGCCCCTCTTATGATAGCCCAAAATTGCGGACATATTGTAAATCTTGCTTCAATAGCCGGTAAAGAAGTTTATCCTGGAGGAAACGTATATTGTGCAACTAAACATGCTGTCGATGCACTATCTAAAGCAATGCGCACAGATATGTTAAAACATAATATTAAAGTTACAAATATTGCCCCCGGTATGGTTGAAACAGAATTTTCTCTTGTTCGCTATAAAGGAGACGCAGCAGCAGCCAAAAATGTCTATAAGGGACTCACACCTCTGACAAACGAAGACATTGCAGACACGATTATATTTGCCATTACACGCCCGGCACATGTTTGTCTGAATGATATCGTAATAATGCCTACTGCACAAGCAAATTCAAGAGATGTAAACCGAAAATAAGAATAAAGTACGAGAGATGGTTTAATGCCATCTCTCTATTTAATCGAGTTCCAAACCAAACAATTGCTTCAAATCGTTTACAACGGGATTCAATTCTACAAAATGCTCGAATTTTTCACTAGAGGTATAATATCTCTTCGCTTCAGTGGTCACTCCAACATCAAATAAATCAAAATTTAATGCGATAAATCCGTTATTAAGAAATTTCATTAAAGAATGATGGAAATGCATCTTTATACCTTCCAACTTATCAATTTGCAATTGATTATCTACTAATATTGTTATTTGTTCGCCCTGCACAAGTGGCTGATGAGATTTCAAAGCAATAACAACCATTTGCTCTGGCTTATATTCTATAATATAACGCTCAAAAGCAGCCATCACTTTAGCTTCATTTATAGCTTCACGGGCCACTATCTTCTCATGCTTTTCTTCCTGCTGTTCTCTCACAACAACCGGCTGCTCGTGCAACATTTGAGAATAAGTATCTTTTATTTTAAAAGAAGATACCGGCCGAGAGCGAACTGGAGAACTACTCTGTACTTTAGGAGTATCTGCAGCCTTAGCAACTGGAACTTTAGAAACTGTTTCACCAAATTTCCCCGTAAAGCCTTTTATTTTCAATAAGGCAAAAAATTCAGAAGCCCTCAGGCTTTTTTTTTTAATTCATTAATTTGACATAAACGGATAAAGGCTATCTCTACACACAACCTTTTCTCCATCCTTACTTTATATTGTATTTCACATTGCTCTATAACCTTCAGAGCCTCATACAAAAAATCAATAGTACATACCTTTGCTTGTTCTGCATACCGTGCTTTAATTGTTGCACTAACTTCTAATAATTGAACCGTTGCAGAATCTTTTGCCACCAAAACATCTCTGAAATGCTTTCCTAAACCTGCAATCAAATTTCCGGCATCAAATCCCTTTTCAATAATTTCATTCAACAGCAATAAAGCTTCGGGCACCTTCCCATTGAAAAAATAATCAGTCAAACGAAAATAGTAATCATAATCCATAACATTCAAATTCTCGATTACCCCTTCGTAAGTCAAATTTCTACCACAGAAACTCACTACTTGATCAAAAATAGAAAGTGCATCACGCATCGCACCATCTGCTTTTTGTGCTATAATATCCAAAGCGGCTTCGTCTGCTATTATTCCCTCCTTGGCTGCAATATATTTTAGATGCTCTACGGTATCACCAACCTTCATTCGGTTGAAATCATAAATTTGGCAACGCGAAAGAATCGTCGGTAAAATCTTATGCTTTTCTGTCGTAGCAAGAATAAAAATTGCATGTGCAGGAGGTTCTTCCAATGTCTTTAAAAAAGCATTAAAAGCCGATGTACTTAGCATATGCACCTCATCGATAATATATACGCTATATTTTCCCACTTGCGGTAAGATACGTACTTGATCAACCAATCCTCGAATATCATCAACACTATTATTAGATGCAGCATCTAATTCGTGAATATTTAACGATCGCCCTGCATTAAATGCTTTACATGATTCACATTCATTACATGGTTCTGCATTGGGCTGCAAATTCATGCAATTTATTGTTTTGGCAAAAATACGAGCACAAGTCGTTTTCCCCACACCACGTGGACCGGCAAAAAGATATGCTTGTGCCAACTGGTGATTCATAATAGCATTACGCAATGTTGAAGTAATTGCCAATTGACCTACAACAGTATCAAAACTAGCAGGTCTATATTTACGAGCCGAAACTATAAAATTATCCATACTAAATTATTTCTATATCTTTCTTGGCTATCCATCCTTCATTTCCATCAGCCAAGCGAATATTATACCAGTCACCCAATTCTTCAACAATACGAACTTTCAATCCTCCATGAATTAAAAAAAGACTAGTACCACTATCATTGGGAGCACCTTTTACAGTCACACTAGGAGCTGTAATAATTGCATATTCCCGTTGGGAAATACGATTATTTTGCTTAGCAGCAAAATATATCGAACCTATAGTAAAGAAGAACATAACAATTCCAACAATAAAACCCACTTTCTTTATGGCTATGGAACGGGAATAAAAAAACAGAGTTGCCATTATCAAAAATATGACAAACAGCATAACTGAAATATATCCCCACTGATCAGCAGAAAAAGCAGTTTCAAGACTTTTATACCACCTTACTAAAAATAATTCAGGCAGCACTTCTATTTTATCAACAATTGCCTTTTGAGCCATCTGCAAATTGTAACGCGTTGATATATCCCTTGGATTTAACAACAATGCTCTTTCATAATTGATAATAGCATGAGTATTATCCCCTAATTTATAATAACAATTACCCAAATTATAGTATAAATCAGACGATTCTTTACCCTCTGAAAGTATCTTAGTATAAATATCAGCAGCTTCTCCATAACTTCCCGCCGCATACAATTCCTCAGCTTGCTTTTCCAAAGAGGTTGCTGCAGCAAAACTATTGATACCGATTAGCAATACCGTTAGAAGCAATAATATCTTTTTCATCATCTCTTTGCTTATAAATTTTTATCCAATTTTGTTATCACCTCAATACTCTGCGTATATACTTTATCCATTTCTTGTGCTGAACTACTACCAGGAGCATAACGAGCATATTCACAAGTATCAAGCACTGCAATAAATTCTTTTATCTGTTCATCAACCACATTCTTGCGCATCAGAATATCGCTTATATTATCTCGATTCAACTCAGCTCGATCAATATTCAATTTATAACTCATGTACCCCCACAAAGCCTTTAATATCTCATCATAGAATTGTTCTGCATTGTGATTTTTCATTGCGAGAGCTGCCAACTTTAATCTCTTTCGAGCCATCTTTGTTGCTGCACGATTTTTAACTCTAGCGACATCAGCATTTGCTTTAATACGTTGACGATTTACAAGAATACCCACAACAAAAAGAAGAGCTGGAATCAATAAAGACAACCAATAAGTAAACGTTCCAAAAAACTGGATACCTTTGGCCTTCAAGCCCAAATCTCCAGACTTTAAATAACGAATATCTGCACCCACTTGACGAATATCTTCTTTCTTAAAAGATTGTACTACACCTCCTGCGTTTCCATTCGTTTTTCCTTTTTCAGCTCCTTTACGAACATGAATTGAATATTCTTTACCCAGTATCGTCTTATAAGTATTTGTTTTAGAATCGAAATAAGAATAGCGTACAGCAGGAATCTTATAGTCGCCAGAATAACGAGGAATAACGACATATTCAAAAGATACCGAACCAGACAATCCATTTTCTGTAACATTTACATTACGCAATTCTTTAGGGTCATAAACCTCAAAATCTAATGGGAAATTTACAGAAGGAGCCTGCATTAATTTCAAATTACCATTACCTTGAAAAGTTACCTTATACATAATCGCATCATTTGCACTAACAGTATCGGCAGATAATGATGTTGACATCGTAATATTTCCAACCGTCCCAGAAAATCCCACAGGCTTATCATTCTGAGGCAAACCTTTAACAGTTATTGTCACTGGCTTACTCCTACGCATAGCACGCACATCACGATAATTTCCAAAGAAATCATCAAAAAAGCCATGACCACCTCCTGCTAATCTCTGGCGAACAATACATTCCAGTTCAAAAGGCTCTATGGTCATTTCACCCGTATGCTGAGGGAACAGCAATACCTTGCGAATAACTCCTACATCATATATTTGCCCGTTGTAAGTTTCTCGAACCAATTCAATTCGCTGTGGTGTAGGTATTTCTTCTGCTAAAAAACCTGTAAAAGTAGGGAATTTCGTACGTCCAAAATTAGAAAGTCCAACTTTAGAATACACTTTTATTGTGGCAACCAAACTTTCTCCCACATACAAACTACGTTTTGAAGCGTCAACTTTTACAAAAAGATTATTTTCAGTAATAGCAGCAGAACCATTTTGTTGACCAGAATGCTGACCTGATTGCGCATTCGAAGCATTGGAATTACTACTACCTTTTATTACTTGAATCGTTAATTCATTGGATTTATATTGCTTACCATCGACAGTTATTGTTGCTGGAGGAATCGTATAAGTACCCTCTTTCGAGCCCAACATCAGATAAGTGTAAATAAAAGATACACTTTGTGTTGTTTTACCATTAATCATCGAGAAAGAAGAAGACTGGCTAGTATTCGGTCCCATCAATAATTCAAAACCTTCAAAAGTAGGCACTTTCAGATTTGAAGCACTCCGATTAACTGTATAGGATAATCGAAACTGCTCCCCTGTTGCAACGACTGACGGTGCAGAGGCTTTAAACTCTACGTCTTGAGAGTAAGCAAAGCTGGCAATAAACAGTAATATAATAATTCCAAATATTTTCATCTGCTTTCAATTAAATTCTACTTCCAAGTTGCAAAATTACCAATTTTTATTAATCTTCATTCTTTTGGCTTTTTGCTCCTGCGCTTTTTGTTTTTGGACCTTCTCCTGCACATTCTTTTCATCTTGTTGCAGAGCATCTAACAAACGTTCAGCATCCTCTTTAGAAATTTTTCCTTGTTGCTCTTGAGGTTGTTGGTTTGGTTGATTCTGCTGTTTATTTTGGTCTTTTTTATCTTGCTGCTGTTCTTTATCTTGATTTTGTTTGTTTTGCTGATCGCTATTTTCTTTATTTTGTTGTTCTTTATTCTGGTCTTGTTTGTCCTTGTTCTGATCTTGTTGATTTTTCTCTTGATTTTGTTGATCCTTCTGATCCTTATTTTTATCTTGATTTTGGTCTTGTTTCTGTTGATTTTGCTGATTCTGTTGCTGTTTATGACGAGCAAATTCCAAATTATACTTGGTTGCTTCGGATGTTGGATTATTTCTCAATGATTCCTTATACGCTTCAATACTTTCATTGGTTTTCTCCATAGCTAGTAAAGTATTACCTATGTTATGATAAATCTCTCCCAATCGTTTTTTATCGTTCTCTTTTTCAGCTAACGCAGAAAATTGTTTTAAAGCCTCATCATATTTTTTTTGCTTATACAAAGCATCCGCCATATTAAAAGCAGCTTCAAAAGAATTCTCTTTTTTAGCAGCGGCTTTACGATATTCAACCTCCGCTTTTTCAAAATCTTGTTTATTAAACAATTCATTACCTTCGCGAATATACTTACGCTCCTGCTGCGCCCATGCTATGTTCATTCCACAAACAAGCACCAGAACTAATATTACAATTCTTATCATAACATTTACCATTTAGCATCAATCATTTACCCTCTCTTTTAAAGATATTTATCTTCATGAGGCGTTTATTCCTTCTCCCTAAAATCATGAATTCAAGAAAAATAAAGAACAAGCCTATCAAAATAAAGTATTGATATTTCTCCGCATAATCGGTATATACCTTCTCTTCTAATATACTCTTCTCCATTTTTCCTACTTCATCAAGCAATCTCGATAATCCCACATCCGTATTACTTGCACGCACATACATTCCTTCTCCAGCTTTGGCTATTTCCTGCAATGTTTGCTCATCCAACTTAGAAACCACTACATTCCCACTACCGTCTTTCATAAACTGTCCCGGATTACCCTTCTCTGGGATAGGAGCTCCTTGTTCCAACCCCATCCCAATTGTATGGATAGTAATACCTTTTTCATGAGCGACACGAGCTGCTGCAACGGCATCATCCTGATGATTTTCACCATCTGTTATTACAATTATAGCTTTTGAAGTTTCCGTTTCTGGAGTAAAAGATTTTGCAGCCAAATCTATCGCAGCCCCAATGGCAGTTCCTTGAACCGGCACTATATCAGTATTGATATTCGAAAGAAAAAGTTTAGCAGACGAATAATCTGTTGTTATCGGCAATTGTACATAAGCATTTCCTGCAAAAACAATCATACCCACTTTATCATCTGACAATTTTTCAACCATACGAGAAATTGCCATTTTTGCTTTTTCCAAACGATTAGGTTTTATATCTTGAGCCAACATAGAATTGGAAACATCCAACACGACTATCAATTCCACTCCCTGCTTTTTTATCTGTTGCAACTTGGAGCCAAACTGAGGTCCAGCAACACCAATAATCACAAACATCAATGCAATAAGAATCATTACAAATTTCCATGCCCCTCGCTTAAAAGATACCAATGGCATCAAAGGTTTTAGTAATTCTGGGTTCCCAAACTCAGCTATAGCCTTTTTCTTCTTATTGACCATCACTATATAAAAAACAATAAGTAACGGGATAACAAGCAAAAGATATAATAATTCTGGATGTGCAAATCTAAACATGGCAATACATCTTTAATTTAAACCAACTACAAAATTCTAAGGAATCTTCCTTAATAAAGTATAACGCAATACAGCCTGAGCTATTAACAGACACATACCAATCAGACCAAATACAAAGTATTTCTCATCTTTTTTACTGAAATGCTTCACTTCAATCTTACTTTTTTCCAATTGGTCAATTTCCTGATAAATCTGCTTCAATTTATCATTATCTGTTGCACGAAAATATTGTCCACCGGTAAGAGTTGCTATCTGCTGCAACACCTCTTCATCAATCTCGACAGGCACGTTCTGCAACTGCACTCCAAAAGGAGTTGCAATTGGATAAGGAGCCTCACCATAAGTACCAACTCCAATTGTATAGACTCGAATACCATACGTTTTAGCCAATTCTGCGGCCGTTGCAGGAGCTATTGCTCCACGATTATTAACACCATCTGTCAATAAAATAATCACCTTAGATTTAGCAGTACTCTCTTTTAATCGATTAACAGCATTTGCCAATCCCAATCCGATTGCTGTACCATCTTCAATGATTCCACTCTTCACATCTCGCAAAAGATTAACAATCACAGCCTGATCTGTCGTCAACGGACATTGAGTAAAGCTTTCCCCGGCAAATACAACTAATCCTATTTTATCTTGAGGACGTTCCAAAATAAACTTAGTTCCAACTTCCTTGGCAGCCTCCAATCGGTCTGGCGTAAAATCGCGGGCCAACATACTTCCAGAAACATCAAGAGCCAAAACGATATCAATACCCTCGCTTGTATAAGTCTGCCAACTATTATTTGCTTGAGGCCGAGCCAATGCTATCACCAAAAACACAATTGCTAACACCTCTAAAGCGAACAGGATATGCCTCATCCAAATACGTCCAGAATGTTTTATTCCCTTAAAAGCACGCAAAGAAGAAAATTGTAAATCGGCATGCGATTTCTTTTCTCGAAAAACGTACCACAAAATCATTGGTATCAATAATACCAACAATAGAAAATATTTCGGGTTTGCAAATTCGAATCCAAACATCTTACTTCATTTCACTATTATTATTAACTCCGGCAACATCTGTTGTTTGCTTTTCTTCAATCTCTCGTAATTTACGTTCTTCTGCCTCCTTTTTCTCTTGCTCTACTTTTTCTGCCTGCAAACGCAGATGAGTTGTATTTACAAAATCATAGACAGAATCAAGATAACGGGCACTTTCATCCTGTAAGGGAGTGAACTTAGCAAATTTTACATAATCTGCAGTTGTCAATAAATCTGCAATTTTACTGCATTCGCCAGAATTTATCTTATCACACTCTTGCATGGCTTTTAAAGTTTCCGTCGAAGTTTGTTCCATGGCAGAAATACCAAATTCACCATCTAAATACGCACGTACGGTGTCAGTCAAACGAGTATAATATTCTTTTTCCCGACCTGCCTGCCAAAGTTTTTCTCTCTTGATTTCATCCAACGACTGCATTGCCAACACATAGGGAGGAATTATTTCCTTTTGAGGAGTAAACAAAGGCTTATGCTTTTTATATCTCCGCCATAGAAACCACACTGCCACCACTATAACAATTCCCAGCAAACACCAAAGTATATATGGCAAAGCCTCGGAAAAAGTCCATGGTGTAGCATAAGGAAGTACAATATCATAATTCCCTTTTTGCGGATCCACTTCATATGTATTTACTGCAAACCCTACAGGATCAGTACGCAAAACATTATTAAACTCATCACTTTCAATTGTAATAGGCATCGGAGGAATCACATACATACCTGTATCAAAAGCAGTAATTACATACTTCTCTCTATATAACCATCTGCCATCATTTTCCGGAACAGAATCTCTGGACGGTCCTAAAATAATCTCAACACCCTGCACTACAGTATCTTTCAATTGCGGAAACACAATTTTTATCCCCGGTGCACTTCTCACTTTAAACGTCAGATGTTGCTGATCGCCTATCAACATATAGTTTGTATCCAACTCCACCCCATACTCAAAATCTTGAGCATTCAGAGTTCCGATACATACCATCAAAAAAATATATAATAATATCTGCTTCATAAGAATCGATTTTTCAATCCGACATACACTAAGCTCTTTTTTTGAACAACGTCATCAACGCTCTAACATAATCTTCATCAGCACGTATATTAGCGACATCTACTCCGGCCCGTTTAAAAGTCACATCTAAGTCTCTTTCCCAATCAGCCATATATTTCGCATACCCATCTCTTACTTTTTGATCCGAAGTATCTACCCACATTTGCTCTCCAGTCTCTGCATCCGTCAAAAACATCATGCCCACCGGTGGCAATACATTTTCACGCGGATCGTAAACTCGTAGCGCAACCACATCATGCTTTCGGTTAGCAATAGCCAAGGCATGAGAAAAATTATTTTCATCCATAAAATCTGACAATAAAAAACAAGTACAACGTTTCTTGATAGAATTTGTCATATACTGTAATGCCTGCTCTATATTCGTCTGTTTATCTTCAGGATAAAAATCAATCAACTCTCGGATGATATGCAAAATATGAGTTCTACCTTTTTTGGGCGGAATAAATTTTTCTATCTTATTAGAAAAAAAGATAACACCGATTTTATCATTATTTTGAATGGCAGAAAAAGCAATAACCGCAGCAATTTCCGTTATCTGGTTTTTCTTCAATTTAGTTACAGTACCGAAATTACGAGAACCACTAACATCAATCATCAACATCACAGTCAATTCTCGTTCTTCCTCAAATACCTTGATATACGGTTTATTGTGACGAGCAGTTACATTCCAGTCTATATTACGGATATCATCTCCATATTGATACTCTCGTACCTCGCTGAAAGTCATACCCCTACCCTTAAAAGCCGAGTGATATTCCCCTGCAAATATATTTTTAGACAATCCCCGGGTTTTTATTTCTATTGTCCGGACCCGCTTTAATAGTTCTGAAGTTTCCATTTTCTATCATTCATCGTTATTCATTCATCAAAATTCTCTGCAACAGTAAAAGCATCTGCTAAGGAACTTCTACTGCATTCAGAATTTCATTGATGATATCTTCGCTAGTTATATTATTTGCTTCTGCCTCATAGGTTAATCCAATACGATGCCGCAATACATCATGACATACTGCACGTACATCCTCTGGAATCACATAACCTCTTCTCTTGATAAATGCATAAGCTTTTGCTGCTTTAGCCAAAGAAATACTAGCACGTGGCGAACCTCCAAAAGAAATCATATTGGTAAATTTATCCAATCCAGCCTCTTGTGGAAAACGAGTTGCAAAAACGATATCAATAATATACTTTTCTATTTTTTCGTCCATATACACATCTTTCACAACCTCACGTGCCTGAACAATATCTGCCGGCTTTAAGATTGTTGTAGCTTTTGGAAATGATTTTTCCATATTCTGACGAACAATCAATTTTTCTTCTTCTTTCTTCGGATAATCAATAACCACCTTCAACATAAAACGGTCAACTTGCGCCTCTGGCAATGGATAAGTACCCTCTTGCTCTACAGGGTTCTGTGTTGCCATAACTAGGAATGGTTCTTCCAATTTATAAGTCATATCCCCAATTGTCACTTGACGTTCCTGCATTGCCTCCAACAAAGCCGACTGTACTTTCGCCGGAGCACGGTTAATCTCATCGGCCAAAATAAAATTTGCAAAAATAGGTCCTTGCTTAACAACAAATTCCTCACGTTTCTGTGAATATATCATGGTACCGATAACATCTGCCGGTAAAAGATCTGGCGTAAACTGTATACGGCTAAACTTAGCATCAATTGTTGTTGCAAGTGTATTAATTGCCAACGTTTTTGCCAATCCTGGTACACCCTCCAATAATATATGCCCATTTGAAAGCATACCAATTAAAAGACCTTCTACAAGATGCTTCTGTCCAACAATCACTTTGTTCATCTCCATGTTGATCATATCAACAAAAGAACTTTCCTGCTGTATGCGCTCATTCAACGATTTTATGTCAACAGTATCCATCACTTTAAATTTTATGTGTTATATCATTATTTATTTCCTATTACGTAATCTCACAAAATTTGTTTTACCAAATTTCTCTATTTTCTTTGTCTACCGCCAAAGTTAGGAATTCATATCCCAAATGTTAAATAACAAAGCGTTAAAAATTTCTAATCATCCATTTAAGGTTTTGCAAAAAAAATAAGCAAGTCTATTTGGAGTTTGTCCGATGCTCCTTTAACCACTTCCCTATCCTGACAAACAAAATGTAAATTGTGAATATAAACACTAAACAACGCAAAGCCACTTGTACAACATCACACTCCTCCAATGACTGAAAATCTTTCCATAATAAAGGTAACATATAAAACAATAATCCACCCAAAATAACCACCTGAACAATCATCCACCACTTACGGGGAATATCCCATACGGATTTTGTTTTATTTATTTTATATTCATGATTTTCTGAACCTTCTTTCAATCGTTCCCTTGCCCGCCAAACCAGCAACACAATAAATATTCCAAATGCAACTAACATCAATGTATCTAAATTCATCTCTCAATATTTTTCGTTATTAAATTTTTATGGATCAACGTCACAAAACACTCTAACTGTAGCCAGATCTTTTAATTTTTTCATTGCCAAAAAATTTTCTTTCAAAAATTTTTTAATAGCGACACATGACGTTGCAGGCTCAATCTTCAATAAAATCACCAAACGATATACTCCGCCAATACGCCCAACCTCTGGCACTGCCGGTCCACAGACACGATGATTTAATTTTTCTCTCAATTTACCAGCCAACCAATTTGCAGAATTCCGCAATACAACAACATCCTTATGTCTCAATTCTACTTGTATCAACCGCCCGAATGGAGGATACATAAACAACTGCCTCTCAACTGACAATTGCCTAAAAAATAAAGAATAATCTCCCTCCTTTAATATTTTATACACTCGATTATTGACATTAGAAGCTTGAATCACCACCTTCCCCTGTTCCCCTTTACGACCACTCCGACCACTAACTTGCATTAGCATACAAAATGACCGTTCTTCAGCTCGAAAGTCCGGAAAATTCACCATACTGTCAGCATCCATGACACCGACTAGCTTGACATTTTCAAAATCCAACCCCTTAGTCACCATCTGAGTGCCGATGAGCACATCTGCCTTTCCTTGCTCAAAATCATCCACCACATGTCTAAAACGACTCTTTCTACTCATTACATCCAAATCCATCCGAGCCACCCGACATTCCGGGAATAGTCGTTCTACCTCTTCTTCTATGCGCTCAGTGCCAGGCGTTCGCTCTTTATAATGCCCAGTTCCACATTCTGAACAACATTGCCGCATCGGTATTATAGCACCACAATACCGACAAACCAACACATTACGTTTTTTATAATAAGTCATACTTACATCACAATGCTTACATTTAGGTATAACACCACATTGCTCGCATTGTACATAAGTTGAATAGCCTCGTCTATTTTGAAATAATATCACCTGCTTTTTATCCGCAAGTACTTTCCGCATCTCATTCACCAAAAGAGGAGAAAAACTTCCCTGCATTATCTTCTTTCTCCGACACTCTTTCATATCCTCCACCACAATCTGAGGCAAAGAAACACCACCATATCGCTGATTCAGCTCAACCAATCCATATTTACCACTAATTGCATGTTGATAAGATTCAAACGAAGGTGTTGCTGAACCTAACAAAACTTTTGCACCATGCATTTTAGCCAACATAATAGCCGAATCCCTTCCATGATATCGAGGCGCCGGTTCTTTTTGTTTATATGATGTATCATGTTCCTCATCTATAATAATCAATCCCAAGTGCGAAAAAGGTAAAAACACAGATGAACGCACTCCTAATACCAACCCTAAAGGTTTATCACTACACTGCTTCCGCCACAGCTCAGCCCGCATTTGGTCTGACATACCAGAATGATACACTCCAATCTGATCTGCAAAAGCATTCTGCAAACGTTTTACAATCTGCACTGTCAAAGCAATTTCCGGCAACATATATAACACCTGCTCACCTCGAGCCAAACATTCCTTTATCAAGTGTATATATATTTCCGTCTTTCCTGACGAAGTCACACCTTTCAGCAAGACACAATCTTTCTCTCGAAAATAGCCATGAATTTTATTTAGAGCACCACTCTGCTCTTCAGATAATTCACTAAACTTAGCAACACCTACTTGTTGCCCCAATCTACTCACCACACGCTCTTGCACACACAAAATCTGCTTTTCACATAACCCTTTCAATACCGCTGCACTCCCCCCAGTTTTATAAAGGAAGTCCACACGCTCCATTTCCTCTTTTCCCTCCTCAATCCACTTGCATAGCATCTTATATTGTGAAGGAGCCCGTTTCAGACCATCTAATATTTTGCCTAGCTCAACTTCACTAAAATGTCGTTGCCAACACACAAAAGCCATAGTTTTCTCCCGAAACATTTCATCGACAGTCTCTTTGATTTGTACATACTTCTTAGACAAAAGAGACTTCACTACATTCATCCCATTTCGGATTTTTAGGTACTTCTCTGCATCTTTCAACGCCACATATGCATTAGGTTGCAAAAATTCCAACAATGCCCGTTCATTATTCGTCAATACGGCATAATCAATCTCCACTTCAGTCCTTGCTACAGCCGTATAACTCTCCAAACGAAAGGCTATTGGCAAAGCAGCCTTCATCACCTCTCCCGCAGTTGCCATATAGTAATTGGCAACCCATAATAAGAATTTAAGATGCATAGCTGACAACCTGACTTGCTCTTCCGCTATACCCTCTATCAACTTCACTTCATATCCTTCAGGCTTCAACTCATGCATCCTCATCACCAATGCCGTATATTTTTTGTTCCCGGCAAAAGGAACCAATACCAACGAACCTTCCTTTATCATACCCACAAGAGTATCAGGCACTGCATAGGTGTACACACCATCTACAGCAAGGGGTACTATAACGTCGGCAAACCACATTAAACAGACAGAACCCTAACCAACGACAACAATTCTGGATTCAGATTCTTTGTATGTTTTATTGTTTTATTAAAAGGAACATGAACAATTTCTTTATTCATAATTCCCAACATGATACTCTTCTGATCATCCATTAAAGCATCCACAGCTGCAACTCCTAATTGACTTGCCAACACTCGGTCGAACTGAGATGGAGAACCACCACGCTGCATATGTCCCAACACAGACACACGGATATCATAATCAGGATGCTTTTGTGCAACTTTTTCAGCAATACTATAGGCTCCTCCAGATTTATCTCCTTCTGCCACAATGACAATACCACTTGAATTTTTAGGGTTATAATCCTTTTCAATAAAATGATACAAATCTGTCAAATCAGTTTCAACCTCCGGCACCAATACTGCTTCTGCCCCAGTAGCAATTGCTGTACGCAAAGCAATAAAACCAGCATCACGTCCCATAACCTCCACAAAAAACAAACGGTTGTGTGCACTAGCAGTATCCTTGATTTTGTCAACAGCTTCAATAGCTGTATTTACAGCTGTATCATATCCGATTGTTGAATCTGTACCGTACAAATCATTATCAATTGTTCCTGGGATTCCCACAATAGGTATATCATGTTCTTGAACCAAACATTTAGCACCTGTAAACGAACCATCCCCACCTATCACCACAAGGGCGTCAATCTGATGTTCAGCTAAAACCTGAGCAGCCTTTGTTCTTCCCTCTGGAGTACGGAACTCTACACTACGAGCTGATTTCAGAATAGTTCCTCCCCGCTGAATAATATTGCTTACATCATGAGAACGCAATCTTTTTATTTCACCTTCAATCAAACCTTGATAACCGCCATAAATACCATAAGCCTCACAACCATTAAAAATTGCAGCACGCACCACAGCTCTAATCGCTGCATTCATTCCCGGTGCATCTCCTCCCGAAGTCAGGACTCCGATTCTTTTAATCTTTCCCATAATCTTTATAAGTATTTGTAAATCTATTGTAGTTCTATTTTATGTTGTATGTCCTCCATAATCCACCGTGGTGTTGATGTTGCTCCACTGATTCCAACTGTTTCAGCCCCTGCAATCATCTCTGGACGCAAATCCTCTACACTTTGCACAAAGTAACTTCGAGGATTTATCCCTTTACAAACGGCAAACAACTGCTTCCCATTTGAACTTTTCTGCCCACTAACAAAAATTACCACATCATGACGTCCGGCAAAATCTCGCAACTGCGGTATTCTATTCGCCACTTTTCGGCAAATAGTATCGTGAACCACCACCAGATCCCCCCCCCTTTCCTTCAACAAATCCGCAATTTTCTGAAAGCCTTCCAAACTTTTAGTTGTTTGTGAAAACAATATCACCTGCCTGCTAAAATCAATTTGTTTTATATCATCCTCCTTCTCCACAACCAAAGCCTCTCCATTGGTTTGCCCCACCAACCCCACAACCTCTGCATGTCCTCGTTTACCATATATCACTATTTGCCCTCCTTCTTTCCGAGTTTGTTCAAAGGATTTACGTATTCTTTCTTGCAAATTTAATACCACCGGACACGATGCATCTATAATCTCTATACCATTTTCATGGGCCGTCTGGTAAGATACAGGAGGTTCTCCATGTGCTCTAAACAATACCCGACAATTTTTCAATCTAGCAAAATCATCATGCTCAATTGTTTGCAACCCCATTGCCTTCAAACGCTCCACTTCCAAGCTATTATGCACAATATCACCGATACAATAAAGAGCTCCTTTCTCCAACTCCTGCTCCGCTTTTCGTATAGCATTTACTACACCAAAACAAAAACCCGAATGTTCATCTATCTCTACTTTCATTCTTTAAACTCTTATAACGTCGTGCACTTATCTTCCCTATCTCCTGGACTCAATGACTTTCACCATCATTTCAACCTCCTCCTCAATCGTCATACAGCTATTATCAACAACTACAGCATCTTCCGTCCGAACCAAAGGACTCACCTCCCGATGAGAATCTATATAATCACGTTTTTCTACATTTGCCTTCACCTCTTCATAACTCACCTTCACTCCCTTGTCCTTAAGCTCTTTAAATCGCCGTTCAGCTCTCACGTCAGGAGAAGCCGTCATGAAAAACTTCACATCAGCATTTGGAAATACAACGCTTCCAATATCTCTTCCATCCATAATAACACTTTCATTTTGCGCCATTTCCCGCTGCTGTGCTACCAAAAACTCTCTCACAAAACCGATAGCCGCCACACTACTTACATGATCAGCCACTTCCATTCCTCGAATACAGCTTTCTACGTTCTCTCCATTCAAATAAGTTTCATAACACTTTAGCTCTTCATTGTATTTAAAACTTATTTTTATTTTATTCAAACACTTACGCAATGCCTCCTCATCTATCTGACCTGCCCCATCTATTAACTTGCATCGCAAAGCTGCCAATGTCACCACACGATACATGGCTCCAGTATCTATATAAGTCAATCCTACACGAGCTGCTATCAACTTAGCTACAGTACTTTTACCCGTGGAAGAATATCCATCTACAGCAACTATCATAAACCTTAACTTTTATCTTAAACTCGACAAAGATATAATAATTTTACGGAAACAATCCATCATATTTGTTACAATAAGATAAAAAAAACGCGCAACCGATAGCATTTCCCCTTCTATACCTCTACAAGTTTGCAGACATCTATCCATTCTTGCATTTTAGAATATTTTGACAACTCATCTACTGACAACTCAACAGCACTACTTCCGGTTCCGGCAGCCGGATAAACAATTTCAAAACGCTTCAATGAAACATCCAAATAAACTTTCACCCCCTCTGGTATGACAAAAGGGCACACTCCTCCTGGAGCATGCCCCACATATTTTTCCACTTCATCAAAAGGAATCATTTTAGCTTTTTGATGAAAAAATTCCTTATATTTTTTATTATCAATCTTCACATCTCCGGCTGCCACAATCAATATAGCCTCATTACCAACAAAAAAAGACATTGTCTTAGCAATCCGTGCCGGCTCACAACCGCAGCAGCCTCTACTGTCGCACTAGATTGAGACAAAACCTTTACCCGGTCTTCCAAACCAAATTCATGAAAATATTGTTTTACTTTTTCCAACGACATGACAAGAAAACTTTCTATTTAGCATATCAAATATAAGCAAAAACTCTCGATAAAACAATATCCCAAAACAAATCACTCATCTTTCGACAAACTAAGATCTCTATCCATTCCAATATTTCTATTGGCAATAAAAAAAGCTGTCCTCGAAAAAGGACAGCTTCTCGTCTAAATTTATTAAAAAAGGATTAGTTTATCATTTTCATCAATTCACTGGCCAATTCTTTCATGGTATCACTACCTGACTTTGCCGCCAATTTGTTCGCAACAGAAGCATAACGTTTAGCAACATCGTAAAAGCCACATTTTTGAGAAATCTTCACATAATTACAAATCGCATCAAAATCAGACTGTGATTCTACTGTTTTTCCTGCCCACAATTGTATAACTTTCAAACGGGACACATCAGTCATAATTTCTAATGCACCAGCAGTAATTTCTTTAATCATTTGACGATTTTCAGGGAAATAACGAAACAATTTACGCGCCTTATAAAAATAATCTTCTGCATTTTTATCTGCTCGCAACTGACGGATATAAAAATAATCTCTCACTACATCATAATGCTCATATCCGCCTTCTTCGATTTTTTTTAAAGAAGCCTCATAATCATTCTTATTCTTTTTATATAATTGCTCCAAATGATTTACCAACACATTATCCAATTTCTGGAAAACATCATCTTTTGAAAAAAGTTCTACAAACTTATCGCAGTTTTTAAATACATACTGCAACTGAGGAGCGTTAACATCAGTCACATAATCCCGGACAATAGCCCAATTATAATCTTTATAATAATCAGCCTCTTTCTGTGTCTGAAAATAACGGTCTATCACTTCCTGTCCCGACTTTCCCTGTTTGTTCAACTCTTTCAATAATTGAATAGTTGCTTTTACATCCGATGGATTCTGTTCAAAAGTCTTTACAAGAGTATGTAACTCAACTGTCGTTTTTTCTATAGCAACAGCACCATATGTGCTCATTAAAATCAAACTTGCTGCAAATAAAATTCTACACTTCATATCAACCTGCTTTTATTAGTTTCACTACATCTATAAAACACCCAAAAGGGCAAAAAGGGTTATTGAAAAACTTAATTTAACGTCAATATTAACAGTATTTAGATATTAAACCTTCTATTTGCAACAATATCCCCCCAATAAGTATAAATATGCAACTGAAAACGATTACAAAAATTCGAATTAAACACAGACTCGTAAAAATTTAATAAAGATAGCACTTGTCTTTTAACTTCGCTGCATAATCAATATCCTCCTGCTACAAGCATCACAATAAAAATTTTATCTTTGCATTATAAATCATCAAATCAAAAGATATGACAACAAAAAGACAAAACCCATTATTGGAAGCATATGATACTCCTTACCATACACCACCATTTTCTCAAATACAACTAGGAGATTATGAACCAGCCTTTCAACAAGCCATAAAAGAGGCCCGCCAGGAAATAGATGACATCACCGCCAATCAGGAAGCTCCTTCATTTTCAAATACAATAGAAACATTGGATGCTAGCGGTGAAAAACTCAACAGTATTTCCTCTATATTCTTCAATTTGAATTCAGCTTGCACCAGCAATGAAATGCAAACCATAGCCCAACAAGTCTCGCCGCTTCTGACAGAATATAGCAACAGTATCACCATGAACCCGAAGCTGTTCCAACGTATCAAAAACGTTTATGACAACTGCGACAGAAAGCAACTCACCCCCGAACAAAACACTTTACTAGAGGATACCTACCGGACATTTGTCAAAGGAGGAGCCAACCTTCAGGGAGAAGCCCAACAACGCTTTCGTGAAATCAGCATGGAATTATCTCGTCTTAGTCTGAAATTTGAAGAGAATACATTAGCAGCCACCAATGCTTTTACCCTTCATATCACCGACAAGACCGAATTATCCGGACTACCGGAAGGTGTAATTGAAATGGCAGCTATAACAGCCAAAGACAAGGGACTTGAAGGCTGGCAGTTTACTCTACACGCCCCCAGCTACATTCCATTCATGAAATATGCCGACAAACGAGAGCTGCGGGAACAAATGTACCGGGCCTATTCTTCACGATGCAACCAAGGTGGAGAATCAGACAACAATGAGATTATCCGCCAAATGGTCAATCTGCGCCTTGAAAAAGCACAACTTTTAGGATACAATAGTTACGCCGACTATGTGCTCACCGATCGAATGGCAGAAACCGTAACCAATGTCAACCAGTTTTTAGAACAATTACTCAATGCATCCCATCCGCACGCTTTGGCAGAAAAACAGGAGGTAGAAGAATTTGCACATCGCAACGGATTTACAGAAACACTTCAACGCTGGGATTGGGCCTATTATTCCAATAAACTGAAACAGGAGAAATATGCGTTAGACGATGAAATGCTGAAACCCTATTTCCAGTTAGAAAAAGTCCAACAGGGAGTATTTGACCTAGCCAACCGTCTCTATGGCCTAACCTTCCAGGAGCGCACGGACATCCCCAAATATCATGAAGATGTCCGGACATACGAAATATGCCGCAACAACCAATTCCTAGCAATCCTATACACAGACTTTTTTCCTCGCGAAAGTAAAGGAGGGGGAGCCTGGATGACCGATTATCGTGGGCAACACCATCAAGGCTCTGAAGATATCCGTCCATTGGTTTCTATTGTAATGAACTTTACCAAACCAACAACAAGCAAACCATCCTTGCTCACCTTTGACGAAGTCACTACTTTCCTACATGAATTCGGTCACTCCCTGCATGGCATGTTATCCCGGTGTACCTACAATTCAACAAGCGGCACAAATGTCTATCGTGATTTTGTAGAACTACCTTCACAAATCATGGAAAATTGGGCTCTTGAAAAAGAGTGGCTTGATACTTGGGCAGTACATTACCTCACTCATGAACCTATGCCACAGGAATATATCGACAAAATCCGCCGAGCAGCCAATTTTCAAAGTGGATACCACTGTGACCGACAATTGAGTTTTGGTATGGTAGATATGGCATGGCATTCCATCACAGCACCATTTAAAGGCAATATTCTCGATTTTGAAACTCAAGCCATGGCCTCCACAGAATCCTTCCCCTCTGTCAATGGAAGTTGCTTTTCCACCGCATTCGGACATATTTTCGGTGGAGGATACGCTGCCGGCTATTATAGCTACAAATGGGCTGAAGTGTTGGATGCCGATGCATTTGCAGTATTTAAAGCACATGGCATCTTTGACAAGGAAACTGCCGATTCATTTCGAAAAAACATCCTCGAACGAGGAGGTTCTGAGCATCCCATGATTCTTTACAAACGCTTCCGCGGACAAACCCCATCAGTAGACGCTCTTTTAGAACGAAGCGGTTTAATACAAAACTAATAAACGAATATATTGAAACTCTAAATACATTTCACTATTTTTGTAGTAAACAACAAATCACACAATCATGGACAACGACAATAAAAATCAGGTAATCCGCTTTGACTGGGCCATGAAACGCCTGTTACGGAATAAAGCAAATTTCAGTGTACTTGAAGGTTTACTCACAACTTTATTGAACGAAAAGATTGTTATACAAAAACTGTTGGAAAGTGAAAGTAACCAAGAAGATGAATTCGACAAATACAATCGTGTTGACATTCTTGCTGAAAATTCCAAAAAAGAACTTATTCTGATTGAAGTACAAAATAACAATGAATACGCCTACTTCCAGAGAATGCTGTTGGGAACATCAAAGTTGGTTACAGAATATATCAATAGAGGCGAAAGCTACGATAATGTACGCAAAGTATATAGTGTCAACATTGTATACTTTACATTAGGACATGGGAAAGATTTTGTATACCCTTAATTCCGCAACACTATAATTTAACTTTATTTATAAGTTCCTGAGC
>CAMDJC010000010.1:0-73685 GCA_945900015.1 uncultured Odoribacter sp.
AAGCCCTGCTCATGCTCATGTGGCAACAACCTGATTATAGAGGAAGAGGAAAAACAGACAGCCTCTTGTTGTTGTGAGGACAATGCAGCTACGACAAAAACGGGCATAAAAGAAGTAAAAATACTGGGGCCGGGCTGCGCCAAATGCAAGACAACATATCAGATTATCGAGAAAGTAATCAACGAGAATAATCTCGATGTGAAGATCACGAAAATCGAGGATATTACAGAAATCATGAGCTATGATGTTATGGGAACACCCGCAGTCGTAGTGGATGAAACTGTGAAAATAAAAGGGCATGTTCCTTCAGAAAGTGAGATAAAACAAATATTTGGCATATAAGATGTAGTTATGAATACAAGGAATGAATTGAAAATACTCTTTTGGATGATCGCTGTTTTTGCGGCGGTCTTCTTCCTACCGCTCGGAAGCGAGCGGTTTATGACAGCCGTAGATGCTACCCTCGACCTTGCGAAATGGTATGCACAGGAACACGTTGTGTTGTGTCTGCTTCCCGCCTTCTTTATTGCAGGTGTCATTGCCGTATTCGTCAGCCAGGGTTCCGTGCTTAAATACTTTGGTGCGAACGCCAAGAAATGGATCTCTTATACGGTTGCAGCCGTTTCTGGTGGTATTCTTGCTGTATGTTCATGTACCATTCTGCCGCTCTTTACAAGTATCTACAAACGGGGAGCAGGATTGGGTCCGGCTATCGCCTTTCTCTATTCCGGTCCGGCAATCAGTATTCTGTCAATTATTTTAACGGCACGGATTTTAGGGATTGAAATGGGTATTGCACGAACAGTTGGAGCTGTACTATTTTCTGTTGTTATCGGATTGGCTATGTCGTTTATTTTCCGTAAAGAGGAAAAAGTAAAGAAAGAGGAACAGATGAATATCGTTCCACCTCCCGAAAAACGCCCGATGTGGCAGACTTCGTTTCATTTCTTTACACTGGTTCTCATTCTCGTATTTGCGAATTGGGGAGCACCTGCGGCTTCCGATACAGGACTATGGTACGGTATCTTCACTTATAAATGGTACATAACTGGAATTTTATCGCTTTTACTATGCTTGTCGCTTGTCAGGATTTTGAAACTTCGAGTGCAGTGGGTGGTGCTCGGTGCAGTAGCGACAGCTATCTCCGCACTTCTTGCCAATCTGTTTATCGGCAATGCGAAACTGGTTCCGCTTGTGCCGATGATTGTAGCGATTACCGCTCTTTCCGTCATTCTCTTGTTTGATAAGCGCAATGAAGAAAATCGAGAATGGGCGTTCGCCTCGTGGGGATTTGCCAAACAGATAATGCCGTTGCTAGCTATTGGTGTGGTTACGGCTGGTTTCTTGTTGGGTTCAACACATGGTAATACCTCTATCGCAGGTATCATCCCCAATAGTTGGATAGAATGGGCTGTCGGTGGCAATTCGTTGTTATCCAATTTCTTCGCTAGCTTTACCGGGGCATTCATGTACTTTGCTACTTTGACCGAAGTGCCTATTATTCAAGGTCTGTTAGCTTCTGGTATGGGTAAAGGCCCGGCTTTGGCTTTGCTATTGGCGGGTCCTTCGCTGTCGTTGCCTAACATGTTAGTGATTCGTGGCGTATTGGGAACAAGGAAAACGGTTGTGTATGTGGCTCTTGTTATCGTTATGGCGACAGTTTCAGGATTTGTATTTGGGAATTTCTTTTGATTTATATATTATTTGAGCGTCATGAACGTATTGATTCTTTGTACAGGAAATAGTTGCCGCAGCCCAATGGCACAGGGTTTCTTACAATCATTTAATGAAAATATTAACGTATATTCGGGAGGAACAGCTCCGGCAGCACAAGTAAATGCCAAAGCTGTGGAAGTAATGAAGGAGGTTGGAATAGATATCAGTTTGCATGTGCCCACGCATGTGAACGAATATCTCTGTCAGGAATGGGATTATGTGATAACTGTTTGCGGTGGGGCGCATAAATCATGTCCGATATTTACGGGAAATGTGCACCATCATCTGCATATTGGCTTTGATGACCCGGCAACAGCTACTGGTACCGATGAACAAATAACCGATAAATTTCGTCGTGTAAGAGATGAAATTCGAGAGAAATTTGCAGAGTTTTACATTACTGAGATTTTGAAAAAAGAACGTCCCCAATGTATCTACAGAGGAATTTCAGAGTGTAAAGAATGTAGGTAAACGTCTAAAAGGTGTCGCTTGGGTAGCGGTGAAACTATTTGTTGCGCTATATCGGTTTTGCCGTGATTATTTTGTAAAATGATTTTTTTAAAAGAAATATTAACTGTACTTTTGCGCCGTCTTGGTTCCGGACCGACTATCAACTGTCGGTATCCGGATGAAAAGGGAATCCGGTGAGAATCCGGAACAGATCCACTGCTGTGAGTTTCTGTAACCTTTTCGGTAATCGTTGTCCACTGTCCCGGCATGTCGGGATGGGAAGGAAGCCGGAAAGGGAAACGAGTCAGAAGACCTGCCATTGACATTTTTGTTTAACGTTCAAGGGGAAGGCGAACGTTGAATCAGTCGGTAGGCTTGTATCTTTGTGACTATTCTGTGCTTTTTCCTTGACAAATTTTGATTGATATGTCATTGAAAAGGCTTTTTTGTTTTCTGTCCGCCGTCCTGTTCGGGACATTGTTTTCTGCATGTGATAAACCGGGACTTTATCCGGGTGGTTCGTTGAAAGACGCTCCGATTGAGTGTCTGGTGCTCAACGAGGGATTATTGAACACCAATGCAGGTGCGCTCTCTGTCGTATATCGGGACAGTACCGTTGTGGTGGATGCTTTTCAGGATGTCAACCATCGTCCGATGGGAGATGTGGCACAGTCCGTGACGTTGATTAACGGAAAGTATTTCGTGGCCATGAACAACTCTAAGAAAGTGGAAATCTTGGATCCGGTGACATTCCGTTCGTTAGGTACGATATTATACAAGCAGGCGGGTTATCCGCGGCAGATTGTGCCGGTGTCCCCTACGGAAGCCGTCGTGTCGGATTTGCGCAATCAGCTGGTGAGGATACGTACCGTCGAGCCGTATGGCGAGCCCCTGGAATATATTTCCGTTCCGGCATGGATTGAATATCTGATTGGTGCCGAGAACAAGATTTTCGGAATGACATCACGCGGTCTGCTGGTGTTTGATGCCAACCGCATTGTGAAAGAGGAGGCCCGGTTGTTGCGGGATGTATATAATGAAGAGTATACCAAGACCTGCCGGATGCTGAAGGACAAGCATGGCAAGCTGTGGGCGTTGATGAATCGCAAGCAGGGCGGTAAGGTTGTCGGTATTGTTCTGGCGTGTATCGACCCGCTGCGCGAACGGGTGGTGAAAAAATATGAACTGCCCCTGGGTGAAGAGCTGCCGGAGGGAACGGTGGGTGCCTTGGGGTATATCAACTACAACCGTACGGATATCGACCCGACAGGGACGTGGATTTATTTCAATGCTGCCACCCGTTCGGAGGTGCCGAACAGTCAGGGTGCGTACGAGCAGCAGAGTGTCTTCCGTCTGAATGTGGATACGGGGATGTTCGAACGCTATCGTGATTTGCCGGGCGTGGGGATGATGTACGGATTTGCCGTAGGTCCCACCGGTGATGTCTACTTGTGCGACTGTCTGGATTATACAGCACAGCGTGGTTATGTCCGTTGTTATCGGGAAGACGGACGGGTGGACAGCTATCGGGTGGGAGTCTATCCGAGCCAGGTATATTTTCCGGGATATGAATATTAATCAGATATATTATGAGAGGATTTTGCAGTATGGGAGGGTTGTTGCTGGCGTTGCTGTTGTGCGACGTTCGGCCGGTGTCGGCGCAGGGGCGCGATTCCATTGCCATGTATGGGGTGTTGGATACGGTGCAGGTGGTGCGCCGGCGTATACAGCATGCCAATGAAGCCAATGCCGGTGCGAGAGTCAGTCGTATTGACCCTGAAATCATTCAGGCTAACAAGACCCGCTCGATGGCCGAGTTGCTGACCGATTATACATCCGTGTATATTAAGAGTCTGGGGATGGGAGCTTTGTCAACCGCTTCATTCCGGGGTGCCGGTGCTTCGCAGACCCGGGTCAATTGGAACGGAATCAACATTACGCCGCCGATGTCGGGAACTTTTGATTTTTCGCAGATACCGGTGTTTTTCACCGACAATATCAGTTTGTATTATGGTAGCAGCCATGTGAAAAACGGTACGGGAGCCATCGGCGGGAGTGTGAATTTTTTCACGGATCCGGTGTGGCAGCGGGGTGTCAGCGGCAAGGTGTTGGGAGAGGTCGGCTCTTACGGCACGCATACGGGAGGCGGACAGGTGAATATCGGCACTTCCCGGGCGAGCTTTAAGACACGCTACTACTATCAGCATTCGGACAACGACTATACTTATATCAACAAGATTTTGACAAATGTGCCTTTCCGAGAGAAACGGCAGGATGCACGCTATACGCAGTGGGCGGCTATGCAGGAGGCTTATTTTCGTCTGTCGCCCTATACGCGTCTGACGGCCGTAGGATGGTATCAGGAAAATTCCCGCATGTTGCCGCAACCATTGGGGCTGGTGAATACATCACACGAGAAGCAATGGGAGGTAAATGCCCGGGCGTATGCCGGATTGGATTTTGCCAAAGGGATTCATGCCCTGCATTTGAAGGCTGCATGGTTGTATTACAGGCAGAATTATGACAAATGGTATGAAGGCGGTTTGTTCGACCCGGAAGGAAACCGCAATAAATCGCAGACATGGCAGGCGGTGGCGGATTATTCCGTTGCGCCCTGCGACAATTTGGTAGCGGATGTGACAGTCACCTATGGTTACGACCGGGTGCGGGTGAGCAGCTATATGGATATAGATTCTTCTAAGTATGTGTTGGGCGACGTGATTTACGACATACCGGAGGTGGAGCCTCCGGTAGTCGCGCGTCGCAATGTGGTGTCGTTGCAGGCAGCCGTACAATGGTCGCCTGTGGCATGGCTGGCTGTGAACGGACAGTATATGTTCGAACAGAATGACAGCCGGGGAGTATCGACGGGAGCATTGGGAGTGGTGGCGAATTTATTGGGGCGTGAGCTGCAGGTGAAGGGAAGTGTGGCATATAACTACCGGTTTCCGAGCATGAACGACCTTTATTGGAGACCGGGAGGAAATCCGGATGTACATCCTGAAAAAGGCTATTCGTATGATATGGCGGTATCTTATCGCAAGGATTTCAACCGGCAATGGTCTTTTGATGCAGAGGCTGCGGGTTATCTGATGTATATCGATGATTGGATATTGTGGTTGCCGAAAGATGGCAACCAATGGATATGGACACCGCAAAACCACCGCAATGTGCGGTCGGTGGGGACGGAATTATACGGCAAACTGACCTATACTCCGGGAGCATGGCGTTTTACGGGTTCCGGCAATTTCAGTTGGTCGCAGTCGCGCACCCGCAAGAAAAAGCATGTGGACGACGGCTCGTATCTGAAACAGATTCCTTATGTGCCGAGATTCAAATGGAATTTGCGTGCGGCGGCAGAATGGAAGGGGGCTTTTTTCTCCTGGCAGATCACTTACATCGGACGGCGTTTCATCACCACGGACGAAGCGTATGCCACTGATCCTTATCCCGTACATAATCTGACTGCCGGTTACGGCTATCGCTTTCGCAACGGGATGCGCATCACACCGCAGTTGCGGGTGGACAACCTGTTCGACAAATATTACGAGTCGACTCAGTATTATCCGATGCCTTTGCGCAACTGTCTGTTTTCGATGATGTGGGAATTTTGATATGTTTAACTGATAAATAAATTATGAAGAAGCATTTGTTTTATGTAGCCGTTCTTTGTCTGGCGGCGGGAGTGGCTGCTTGTTCGGAGAGCGGAGAAGATGAGCCGGTATTGCCACAGGGAGGGAACGGCACGGAAACCCCCGGGCCTGTGGCTCCGGATACGGTGGCGGCAGAAGTGTCTATTTTGAATCTGACGTGGAAAGAGGCGGTGTTGCCCGGTCAGAAGGTGCGTTTGCGTGCAAATATTATACACAGTTCCCATGCCCGTTTGCAATGGTATCTGGATGGAGTAGAAGTGTCGACAGACACCCTGTATGTTTTCTCTTCGCAGCAGGAGGGGACCTATCGTTTGAAAGTGACGGCAACCAATGATTTGGGCAGTGGTTCGGACAGTCTGGACATTCGTGTGATGAATGGTTTCAGAATCGGAGACATCACAAATTGGACCGGCAGCGGAGCCAACGAAGCGGTATTGGCAATCCAGTGGGTGAGTGCCGGGACGGAAGATTTGTTGCATCCGAAAGACGAGGATGTATTTTTCAGAGCCTGGGGATACCGTTGGGGAGCTGAGCCGAATGTAACCGGCGAGACAATGATTCGAGCCATTGCCAAGAATGATGCCCGTCTGTTTGTGATAGTAGCCACCGATGGTTGGGGCACGGCTATTAAAGGATTCGGTTACGATGGGAACGGCGACGGCAAGATACATATCCGCAACAAGGGATACAAAGACAGTGAGCGTGAAATGAAGCCGCTTGAATTGACGGAAAAGAATTTCAGTGAAGGTGTATATAAGCAGAAATCCGGTGAAAGCGTAGAAGAGTTTGAAGTGTTGAGCGAAGGCGACTGGTGGATGGGCGGTTGGTATACGGCTTATCCAAGCTATTGGTTGGGAGCAGGGGAGGCTGTGTTGGTGTCTGAGGAGTATTCCTATTCTCAGTTCTATGCAAGCGGTAGGTTATTAGAGCATCACTCTTGGGATGCCTGGACTTTTTCGCCTATCAACTACGAAACAAAAGAGAATCTTCTCCCGATACCGCGCTTGCTGAAGGCCGCAGATAAATAACGATGAAATGATTGTTGACAATCGAATATAAAATCAATTAATTAATTTATTAAAAATGAAAAAATCAAATTATTTAGTTCTGTTGTTCGGTGTATTTGCCGGACTGTTGTCATCTTGTTCGGATGATAATATTTATAATACGTACATAACCGAGCAGGTATCTCCATCAACCGGCTTGTCGATAACAACGATGGGGAACGGAACGTTTACTATGGAGTTGACGGATTCGCTTGTATTCCGGGCAGCACTGAATGCAAATTCTCCTGCTACAGCTTTTAAATGGGCTGTAAACGAAACTGAGGTTTCAACAGACTCTATCTACGTATTCAAAACGGATAGAAGCGGCAAATATAATTTGGCTTTAACCGTAAGCAATGCGGACACTGCCTTTACACAGAAAGCTGATATTGTTGTACGCGAAGGAAAGTATAAGCATGGAACCTTTATTTTGAATGAAGGGCTGATTGCTACACACGGTTCGCTGATTTATATCAGTCCGGAAGGTGAAATCACTCCGAATGCCTACCGAGCTGTGAATAAAAAGACTCTGTTTTCTTTGACAGAAGATATGTTTATTCATGACAATAAGATATATATCGTATCACAGAAGAGTGATATTCCCGGAAATTATGGGGGGCTTACGATTCTGAATGCCGAGACATTGAAAGAAGAACTACGTTATTCATTCCCTGAGGGTCAGATAAACCAACCTACACATATTTCTGTTTTGAGCAAGGATGACATTTATATGCGTAATGCTAAAGGAATCAGTGTGTTTCGTCTTTCTGACAGTACGATGACTTTTGTGGAAGGTTCTGAAGGAGCCCACTGGAATACAATGGCTGTGGCTCACAATAAGGTGTTTTCAACATATCAAAATGAACCATCTGTCATGGTTATAGAAAAAGGGGCAACAAAAGTTTCTCATAAAATAACGTTTAAAGGATTGGTATCCGGAATTATTCCTTCGTCAGATGGGAAATTGTGGGTATCGGACGAAACCGGTACAATTTCCAAGGTGGATCCGGATACATACGAAATTATAGATGCCCATACATTAAGCGGAAGAGCCGCTCAATTATTGAAACGTAATCCGGCGAGCAGCCAGGCGGCAGCCCCCCACATTACGGCAAAAGGGGATACCATTTATATGAGTGCAACCACGACAGAAATCTGGTGTCATATATTTGGCATGAATCAAACAGCTCAAGCTATGGATGCAAAAAAATTCCATTACATCCCGGATTCAGAAGATTACTATAATAGTCCTAATTTTCAGGCATATAATACCTGTGCAGTAGACCCTATTACAGGCGAAGTATATCTGAATACCTTGATGGGATGGGGCGGGTATCGCCATCGTAATCATATTTCTGTTTTTAATTTTAAATGGGATTATGATCCTGATTGGGGTAGTTTAGATGTAATGATACGTCTTTCGCGTGATTATTCTGGGTATTTGGATTATCCTTCAAATGTATATTTTACACATAACTTTTTTAATATAGCAAAGTTTAATAATTAAAAAATCAATTATGAGAAAATTATTTTATTCGTTTGTAATGTGCCTGTTTGCAGGCATGATGGTGTCTTGTAATGAAGAGGCATATAATTTTGTAGAACCTGAAAATGCCGTTATCAAGGAAACCGTTGTTCCCGAAATGAAAAGTGCAAACGGACAAAAGGTATCAACAATTGATGATATTGTCAATTGGACCGGTGTCGGAGAAAATCGTTCTGTACTTTCCATTCAATGGGCAGAAGCGGCAGGAAGTGCGACTTCCGTTCGTTTTTTGGCTTGGGGATACAGATGGAGCGGTAGTGCAGTGGGATTGGATATGATAAAGGCTGTGGCGAAACAAGATTCCCGTTTGTATGTAGTGCTTGCCAAAGCATGGGGAGAAATTGTAATCAAGGGTTTCGGTTATGACGGTAATGGAGACGGACATATTACGGTAAGCAATGCCTCTTTGACTTTGACAGAAGCTGATTTTGTTGATGGAATTTATCTGGAAAAATCTGGAAATGATTTTGATGAAATGAAAACTGCTGATGCAGCGGATTTGTGGATGGGAGGCTGGTATAAAGCGTATGCTTCCTATTGGGTTGGTACTCCGGGAGTAAACGTACCTGCTTCTTTCTCTTATTCAAACTATGCAGCAAGTAGTCAGAAATTGCAAAATAATTCTTGGGATGCATGGACTTTTTCAACCATTAATTCGTCTCATGTAAACGTAAATCCTCGTCCGGATTTGCTGGAGGCTGCTCCAATGAATTAAATAGAATAAGGGCTGTGATTACAGCCCCTATTTATTGTATGGTAATTATTAAAACTGATTTTTAAATAGATATGAAGAGTTATATTGTATTATTAGTTTCTTTTTTATTTGTAAGTTTATTTTGTTCCTGTGATGATGATGATAACAAGGATGGTGGATGGAAGCCTGAAAGTCCGAAGTTTGATGTAGTTTGTGAAAACGGAAAATTGGAAGTGGTAGAAAATGATACTTTGGTGTTGAAAGTGAAGATGGAAAATATTGCAAATACTATTTTTACTTGGAAAGTGGAGGGCGTTGAGGTCGCTGCCGATACAATATATGCTTTTGTCGGGAAGAAATTAGGAGATTGTAAAATCAGTGTGAATGCAGTGAATGAAGGAGGGGAAACTACTGTTGATGCCGTGGTGAATGTTTACGGTAAGTATAAGTACGGTACTTTTATTTTGAATGAAGGACAACAGTATGCGGGGAAAGGAGGTACTCTGTGTTTTATCAGCCCGAAAGGAGTGTTGACCGATAGTGTTTACTACCGGGAAAACGGTGGACGTCGGTTGGGTATGACAACTCAGGATTTGTATATCCATGATGGAAAGATGTATATTATTTCACAGCTTGGAAATTATAATCAGTTTGATGGAGGGTATATCACGGTTTTGAATGCAGAGACTTTGAAAGAAATTAGAGTACATCAAGATGAATTAGACGGAGAATTATTTGCTCCAACTCATTTGGCTGTATTGAGCGATGAAGAGATTTATATCCGCGATGAAGAAGGAATAAATAAATTTAATTCTACGACTAAGGAGCTTGTATTTGTAGAAGGAAGCGAACATGCGACAAAAACAGCTATGGCTGTGGCTCATAAAAGGGTATTTGCTGCTGCTGGAAGCGATATTATTGTAATTGAAAACGGTAGTATTGTAAAAAGAATTGCAGAGACCGGCACAATTTCCGGTGTGATACGTTCTTCTGATGGAAATATTTGGTATTCTTGCGGTGCTAATGGGGATAATCCGGCTAAAATTGTCAAATTGAATGCAGAGAATTACAGTACAAAGGTAAATCAGATTACAGATGCCGGCGCTGCTGATATTTTAAAAGGTGGTTTTTTTGCTACTCCTTATATTACTGCGAAAGCCGATACGATTTATATGTGTAGTCTGGAAGGTTGGACTGGTGTTACTCCGGTGTACCGTCATTTGTTTTCTGAAAACAAAACGGAGGCTGTGTTGGATATTGCTGCGAAAGTATCGGATATTTTGACAATGTATAACGGTATAGCCGTACATCCGATTACCGGTGATATTTATGTAAATACAATTGCAGCTTATAGTCCTAATAAAGAGAATAAGACCAGTGTCTTTAGTCTGCAGAACGGTCAGTTTGAATTGGCTGCCACTTATAAGGGGCATGTGTTGAATTCTGCCGGTACATTTTTTACTTATAATTTTGAATAATTACTATAGAAAAGTAGGGACAATGCCGGAGGGATTCACTTCCGGCATTGTTATTTTACTGAAATGGTAATTCATCGACGGGGATGGATAGTGTGAGGTCTGTATCAATCAGGCAGTTTTCGAAGGTGAGGAGGTTGTCCGGTGGCAACATGATGATGACTGTTTTCCTTTCCGGTAAAAGATAGTGCTGGTCTGCACCGGTGATTTGAAAAGGAAGGTCTGATTGGTTTGTTATTGCCATACATGAATTTTTCATGGGTTTTGTTTTCAGGCAGGATTTTACCAAAGGCGATAAGATGTTTTCTTGGCCTGCGAGGGTGCCGTCGAATAGAGCAACGGTGCGTCCGGCAAACAGGGCTTCGCGAATTCCTGCGAGACTTTTTTCTTTTGCAAACACCAAGGTGAGGGGACGCAGGTGATTTCTGTAGACGCTTAAGGTGGTGCAGTGGATGTCGGTGGCGGCAATGAACGCTTTTTTGAACGAAGCGCACCAATGGATGGCTTGCGGATAGAAGTCTTTATAGTTCATGATTTCTATGCCGTGGATGGTATTATCGGCAAGCAGTTGTTCGTGGATGGGATATAGGGAGACACGGTGGTCCGGCCAGCCGGGATGGTTCCAGATAATGAAAGCTCCTTGTTTGCGGGCTTCGGCGATGGAATCCATGGGGTCTTCTTTTTCCAGCAGGTTGGCATCTTGCAGAAATAGGGCATTCAGATGGCCCAGCGGTTTGTCGCGGGTTATTTCAACTCCGGGAATGACAATAAAATCCATGTCGTCGGCTGCGCGGCTGGCGATTTTATAGGATTCGTTCAAGTCGCCGTTCAGCCATTCTTTGTTGATTCTGTGTTCGATGTGGTCGGTGATTGCTACAGCATCCAGTCCGTCTTGCCAGGCTTCATAAATGCGTCCGTCGGGCCATACGAGACCATCGGAAAAGACGGTGTGCGTGTGGAAATCGCATTTCAAGATTTGATAACCGTCAAATCCGGGTATCGTTATTTCATTTCTGATAAAGAGATGATTCAAGTGTGTCAGTTCGTACACATCCTTTTTTCTGTTTTGTATTTTGTCCGCCATATATCCTTGCTTGTAGTCTGCAAAGATAAAGATTCCGTTGTTGAAATCTGCATATTTGTTTTAGTGATATTTAGAAAATATTGTGGGTTGTTTGGTTGGGAATCTTGTTTTTTAATGCGTATCTTTGCACCTTGAAAAAATCACATTAACATGACTAAGAGAACAGGCATAAGTTTCGCATCTTTCCATTTGAAAGCTTCGTCCTACAACTTCAGTGGGATGGTATGCGTATATTGGTTCTCTGGATTTATGTAAATTTCCCCCTTTTCTATCTTTCTGTTTTATATTCGATTGATTTTTCTGCCATGTCGCTGATGTGGACGGGCAGGAAGGGTGCGGCTGGAATTTTTTTAATCAATAATAGTATAAGTTATGATTCGCATTATTGCCATTATGTTAACGGGAGTGGTGTTGGGTTACTTTTTCCGTAATTTGAAATTTACCCAAAAGACTGAGCATTCAATTTCGCTGACAATTATTACAATGCTGTTTATTCTTGGCGTGTCAGTGGGTTCTAATGATGCTATTGTTTCAAATCTTTATGTGTATGGGAGCCAGGCTGCCGTATTGGCTGCTTTCGGATTGGGCGGAAGTGTCCTGGTGTCTTGGTTAGTGTATAATTTGTTTTTTCAGAAAGGAGGAGAGAGATGAAGGGAAGTTTGGTTGTTACTGCATTTTTTGTTTTGGGTTGTCTGCTGGGTTTTATAGGTATTTTGCCTTTTGAGGTGCATTATTTGTCAATGTATATATTATATGCCCTGATGTTCCAGGTGGGTATCAGTATCGGAAGTAACAAGAATTTGAAAGAGCTGGTGGGGGCATTGAGATGGAAAATGTTGATTATTCCGGTAGGAACGGTTGTGGGGACATTGCTGTTTTCTGCCTTGGCGAGTCTGTTGCTGAGCCGCTGGAGTGTTTTTGACTGTATGGCAGTGGGAAGCGGCTTTGCATATTATTCTTTATCGTCCATCCTGATTACACAGTTTAAAACGCCTTCTGTCGGTTTGCAATTGGCTACGGAGTTGGGGACGATTGCTCTTTTGGCAAATATATTCCGTGAGATGATGTCTTTGCTTGGTGCACCGCTTATCCGGAAATATTTTGGGAAACTGGCACCGATTTCTGCAGCAGGCGTAAATTCGATGGATGTTGTGTTGCCCGTCATTACGCATTGCTCCGGCAAAGAGATGATTCCGATAGCTATTCTGCATGGTATTTTGATAGATATGAGCGTTCCGTTTTTTGTATCTTTATTCTGTAGTATGTAAGGTTTTTGGAATTTATTCGTTTTTTACGGCGGTTTGTTTTATTTTTGTGGCTAAACTAATTTAATAAAATAAGATGATTACAAAGAATAAATTTGTCTCTGTAAGCTACGAGTTGAGAACAGAGAAAGACGGAGAAGTGTTGGAAATGGCTGGAACAGATAAACCGCTGGAGTTTATTTGCGGTCAGGGACAGACCTTGGATTATTTCGAAATGAATTTGTTGGAAAAGAACGAAGGCGACAAATTTGATTTCGAAATTCCTGCTGCGAATGCGTATGGTGAGGTGAAGGAGGATATGATTGTAGACCTGCCGAAAGATATTTTTAAGGATGTTGAGGCAGACGAAATGAAAGTAGGCAACACACTGCCCATGATGGATAGTCTGGGACGCCGTTTGGAGGGAAAAATCGAGGAGATTGGCGAGGAAGAGGTCCGGATGAATTTTAATCATCCGCTGGCCGGTAAGACATTGTTCTTTAAAGGCGAGATTGTTGGCGTACGGGATGCTACGGACGAAGAGTTGGAAGCCCTGCACTCACATAAATGTGGCGGATGCCATGGATGCGGATCGGATAGTTGCGGCGGATGCGGCTCAGAGGAGAGTTCATGCGGTTGTGGCGGATGTCACTAAATTTCTGACAGTACAGCTATGGCAAATGCTATAGGCAAGATATTTCGTCTCACTTCTTTTGGAGAGTCGCACGGTGAAGCTGTCGGCGGAGTCATCGAGGGGTGTCCGTCCGGTGTGGAGCTTTCTGTGGAAGAGATTCAAAAGGAGTTGGACAGACGCAGACCGGGACAGTCTGCCCTTTCAACAAGCAGACAGGAGGAGGATAAAGTTGAGATTCTTTCCGGCTTGTTTGAGGGAAAGACAACAGGGATGCCCATTGGTTTTATTGTGCGCAACAAGGATTGCCGAAGTCAGGACTACGACCATCTGAAAGAGGTGTACCGACCGTCACATGCCGATTTTACCTGGGAAAGCAAGTATGGAGTCCGGGATTATCGTGGCGGCGGCAGAACTTCGGCGAGAGAACACATTGCCAGGGTGGTGGCAGGAGCTGTTGCCAAACAGGTGTTGGCGGTGTGTGGGGTGTCTGTCTGTGCTTTTGCGGAACAGGTGGGATGCGTTGTCTTGGATAGTCCGTGGCAGGATTTGGATTTGTCCAATAAGGAGCGGAATGCCGTGCGTTGTCCGGATGAGCGAAAGGCTGCTGAAATGGCTGCATTGATAAGTCAGGTGCGGGAGAAAGGGGATAGTGTGGGTGGAGTTGTGGGCTGTGTGATGAAGGGGGTGCCTGTCGGGTTGGGTGAGCCGGTCTTTGACCGTTTTCAGTCCGGGCTTGCTTGTGCCATGATGAGCATCAATGCTGCGAAAGGGTTTGAGTATGGAGAGGGATTCAGAGCTGCCGGCATGTTGGGCAGCGAACATAACGATGCTTGGGAAATAAGAGAGGGGAAAATGCGAACGGTAACCAATCATTCCGGCGGAATACAGGGTGGGGTGACTAATGGTGAGGATATTTATTTTCGGGTGGCTTTCAAACCGGTTTCTACAATTGCTGTAAGACAACGGACGGTGGATCATCAGGGCAATGAAGTGGAGTTGGAGGCTCGGGGCAGACATGATCCGTGTGTGGTGCCGAGGGCTGTACCGGTGGTGGAAGCAATGGCTGCAATCGTGACGTTGGATTTTTTGTTGCAAGCAAAAAAAGCAGAGAAAAATTATGCAGTTTGCTGAAAACTTTTTATATTTGGAAAAAATTAAATGATAATAGATATGGCAAGTATTAAGAGATTAAAGAAAGACATTGACTATTTGACATTTGCTGTGATTGACGATTGTTTGAATTGTCTGGCTTATGGAAAAAGTACCGATGATATCAGTGATATTGTAGAAAATGTTATCAATCAGAGAAATGTATTGCGCCAGCGTGTAAATGCAGGTAAGGCAGTTGCTAAAAATGAGAGAAAAGGGTATTACAAAGGTGTCCGCAAAGAAGTGATGACCACTGTAGACGGAGCTTTCACTCAATTAAGCGCATTGGTTAAGCAATAAAAGCTTTGTTAATGATCGATGATGCGCAAGCGTCATCTTATCTATAACTGCCTGACATGTTTGGGCAGTTTTTTTATGACTTGTCTGTATGGATTATATTGAGATTCCAGGCATTGGAGCAATAAAAGTGAGAAGGAGCGCTAATATTAAATATCTGCGTCTTCGTATGGCACCGGGAAGAGGATTGTGGGTGAGTGTACCTTATGGAGTGAGTGAGAGCCAAGTGTACAAGTTTATATCGGATAACAAAGAGTGGATTGAGAAAAGCCGCAAAAGCATGGCTGTATATGAGAAGGATACAGGAGTGGGGTTGCGGCCGGGTGCCGAAGTCAGGACAAAGTTGCATGTCCTGAAAATAGAGCAGACGGAACAGTCACGACCTTCTTATCGGTTGGAAGGAAATGTTATCACGCTGTTTGTGCCCGGTCAAGTGGAGTTCAGCCGTATAGAAAATATTGTCCGGCAGTTTTTGGTGGAGGTTTACCGGATGGAAGCAAAGCAATATTTGCCGCCTAGAGTGAAACATTTTGCAGAAAAATTCGGTTTTAAATATGGAAATCTGACATTTCGGGACAATGTGTCGAATTGGGGCAGTTGCTCTTTTGAAAATAATATCAGTTTGAACGTGAAGTTGATGAAATTGCCGGATGATGTTATAGATTATGTAATCCTGCATGAATTGTGTCACACTGTGGAGAAAAACCATTCGGAGGATTTTTGGAAGTTGGTGGGACGTGTGTGTCCCGGATATGCTCATTTGCGCGAAAGACTGAAAAATTATAATACGAGAGTATAGAATATCATAAAAGGAAATAGTAACTTTGCACTACGATAAAAAAATACAAATATTATGATGCAAGATAAAGTGAAGGAAATCAGGGATACACTGAAAGAAGTGAAATATCCTGGTACTTCCAAGAATATTGTTGAATTGGATATGGTGCAAAATATCCGTATTGAAGATGAGAAGGTGATGTTCCGTCTCGTTTTTCAAGATTCAAAAGATCCTTTTGTAAGTACCGTTACAAAAAAGTGTCGCTCTTTATTGGATAATTATAAGGAGGTGGAAATCGAGACCATTTTTGTACATGATTTGGAACGTCCGCTTTCATTGGAGAAGGTAAAAAATATCATTGCTGTTTCTTCTGGTAAGGGTGGGGTCGGCAAATCGACTGTTGCAGCCAATCTGGCCGTTGCTTTGGCTATGCAGGGATATAAAGTGGGTCTGGTGGATGCTGACATTTTCGGACCGTCTGTTCCGAAAATGTTTGGATGTGAAGATGCGCAGCCTTATTTGGAAAAGGTGGGGAATCAGGATATGATTGTTCCGGTGGAGAAATATGGAGTGAAAATTCTTTCAATCGGATTTTTCGTGGATCCTGCTTCAGCTACCGTATGGAGAGGCCCGATGGCTTCCAATGCTTTGAAGCAGATGGTGGAACAGGGATTTTGGGATGAATTGGATTATATGTTGATCGACTTGCCGCCGGGAACAAGCGATATCCACCTGACATTGGTGCAGACTGTGGCATTGACAGGCGCTATTGTTGTGAGCACACCGCAGCAGGTTGCGTTGGCAGATGCTATCAAAGGTATCAATATGTTTGAATCTCCGGGAATCAATGTGCCGGTATTGGGTCTGGTTGAAAATATGGCTTGGTTTACTCCGGCTGAATTACCGGAAAACAAATACTATATCTTCGGAAAAGAAGGTGCCAAGAAACTGGCAGAAGAAAAGGGTCTGCCTCTGTTGGGACAGATTCCGGTGGTACAGAGTATCTGTGATGGAGGGGATGCCGGCAAGCCCGTAGCATTGAATCCGGACAGTATCACCGGTGCTGCCTTTGCCGGTTTGGCTGCAGAGGTGGTGAAAACCGTGGAAGAGAATCATGAACAAGCAAAACGAGTAAGAATAACCAAGAAATAATATGGAGTGGAGTATTCGCTCTTTAGAAGAGCTCAATGAGGTGGCAGACCGTTTTCTCGCGTATGTCGGCAATCGTAAGATATTTGCATTATACGGCCCTATGGGGGTTGGCAAGACGACATTCGTTAAAGCAGTCTGCCGCTGTTTGGGCGTCGAAGATGATGTGAGTTCCCCGACTTTTGCAATTGTCAATGAATATGTGACAAGTGAAGGGGAATCCCTTTATCATTTTGATTTTTATCGCGTAAATTCAATAGAAGAAGCGATGGATTTCGGATATGAGGAATATTTTTATGGAGGTTGTCGTTGTTTTATCGAATGGCCTGAAAAAATAGATGAACTGCTACCGGAGGATATCGTGAACTGCACTTTTACGGAAAATCAGGATGGTAGCCGTACCTTGAAGGTGGATTTATAAATCATGTGACAATGAATGATTTAGTTTGCCTGGCTGACATATTGGGCTCTATCATAGAAGAGAAAAACGAGCTTTGCTGGACCAGTGCCTATCAAGAAAAAACAGATATTGAGATTAGAAAATCCCTGATTGAAAAAATGAGGGGTTTTCTAAATTAATTTGATGAAAAAGTTGGTTTTTTGCCGATAAAACGGAGGAAAATCACTATATTTGTATTATGAAAAAGGTACAAAAAAATATCGTATTGACAACGTCGCTTCCTCCTACGGAACGTAAAATAATCCTCGAATCATTGGTAGCTTCCTTTCGTATAGAAGGAATAAATATTCCGGATACACGGGTGCAGGCTATTTATGCACGCGTGAATGAAAAACTCAAAAAATGGAGTTGATGATTCTCTCCATGGGTTTGTAGTTTTTCTCGCTGACATGCTGTACGGCAATTACATATTCTCTGAAATCAATTCTTTCGAAACGCAATCCTTCGTACCCTTGTTTGCGAACCATCAAATTGGCCAGGATGCGTGCCGTACGTCCGTTTCCCTCCCGGAAGGGATGTATGAACAAGAGTTCGCCATGGACGACAGCGACATCGTGTATCAGTTCTTCTTTGCCGGGGTATATATCCGGCAGTTGTGACAAAACTTCGTTTTCAAAAGCCTGCATGTTTTGGGGTATGAACAGGGAGGATGGAAAAAGAAAGCCTCCTTTAGACATGTTGACCGTTCTGTAGTGGCCGGCAAAGGAGTAGAGTTCCTTCAAGGCTGTTTTGTGTATTGAACGGATGTATTTGCAATCAAACCGAGTGGTGGTGGCCAGTTGTTCTGTAAAGAGGATTTCTGCCATCAGAAAACCTTCAAATTCAGCTTCAGCCAATAGTGCTTTGTCTGTAATCCCTTGCAGATTCGGTAATTCCTGATTCTCTTCCCGATTTGTAACATACCTGCTCATAGCCTTGTATTATTGTGTATGACTCTTTCTTTTACAAATATAGTGATAATTTTTGTAATAATGTTTTTTTGAATGGATATTGTTTATTTGATTATTTTGCAGTTATTTTGTATTAATGGATTGTAGATACATTATGGAAGAAAATAAAGCACAGAAGCAAACATGGCGGATTGTATATTTGGAAAGAGGTTCTGATAAAGCCCCATTCAAACAAGATGATTTTTTTAAATGTTTGTCGGACGTTTCTGAAGATATTGTCATTTTAGCGGATAAAGAACGGGTGTCGGAAAACGATATCAATGATTATCGGCGTCAATTTTTTAACCAGAAGTTTTCGGATTCAAGTGTCGCCTATGTAGCCAGTGGTAAACAGAAGTTGCATTTGGGAATATTCAGCAATCAATGGTGCGCTAATCATGAAATTACAGATTCTCCCCTGTTGGTGGGACGGAAGGATGTTTTTTTGAAGGCGTATGGAGGTTCGGATTTAGGGAGTCATCCTTTGGTCAGTGTCGGATATAGTCTGCAAAAGGTGGGCGGTTTGCGTTTTGTACGTTTGAACGGTGCTGTTGACAAATTAGCCGGAGTGGGCAAGTGGCAGTTGTGGAAAAATTACACTTGGAAAATACCCGGACAGTATTTGTTATCCGGAATGTTTTTCCGCCATTTGTTTTCGAAAAACGACAAGGTACAGCGTGATATGCTGTTTCGGATGTTGCTGATACTGTTTGCTTGTTTCGCTTTTGTATTTATGCCCTATGTCAGTCAGGATTATGGGGTGACGGGCGACGAGTTTGTTGACCATCGGCATGCCGGGTATGTGCTGGATTATTTTGCCAAGGGTGATAAGGCTGCTTTAAACCAGCCACAAACAACCTTGCATTTATATGGGAATGCCGTACAGGTGGTTACGGCGGCTATCTGTCGATGGTTTGATGTAGAGAATTATTATGAGCTACGGCATTTTTGCGGAGGGTTGATTGGTGCGTTAGGTGTGCTTGCAGCCGGTTTGCTGGGACTGCGTTGGGGAGGAGGTTTATGCGGTCTGTTTTCGATTCTGTTGATGTTTTTCACGCCGCGTTTCTTCGGTCATAGCATGAACAATTTGAAGGATGTACCCTTTGCGGTGGGCTATGTATTATCCTTGTTCTATACGGTACGTCTGTTTGATTATTTTCCGATCGTGAAGGTCCGGCACGCTTTGGGATTGGTGGTAGGAATAGCTTTGGCATTGGGAACTCGTTCCGGAGGACTGATTCTTTACCCGATGCTTCTTATGTATGCCGGATTGTTTTATATTGGCAGAAGCGGTGGTTTGCATGAATTTCTCAGATTCAAAAAGCATGGGGCAATGCTTGGAAATATTCTGCAACTGGTATTATTGGTTATTATTGCCAGTTATCTGCTTGGCATAGCCTTATGGCCGTTTGCTTTGGCAAATCCTTTGCGGAATGTGGTCTATTCATTGACGAAGTTTACCAACTACAGTATCGGTTTGCGCACTATTTTTGACGGTGAACAAATGATGTCAAACATGTTGCCTTGGCAGTATGCTCCGAAGTTTATCTGTATCGGCATGCCGGTTGTAATGCTTATCGGTTTTTTCGGTTATTTTTTATATGCCGGTTTCCGGAAAAGGGAATTTTCATTAATCAGTTTTTTTCTGTTTTTTGCGGCAGTGTTTCCTGTATTTTGGGTGATTTACCAGAATTCCAATTTGTATGGAGGTATCCGCCATCTGTTGTTTGTCATTCCACCTATGGTGGTGTTGGGAGGACGTTTTTGGAGCGGGATGGTTCATTGGGTGAAAGGGTACGGTAAAGTGTTAGTGGTAGGAATATTTTTGTGTCTGTTGAGCCTGCCGGCTTTGCACATGATAAAGAATCATCCGAATGAATATGTCTATTTCAATGAATTTAAAGGCGGTTTGGATAAAGCCTATGGATATTATGAAACGGACTACTATTTCAATTCTTTGAAAGAATCTGCTGAATGGTTTGGAAATAATGTATTGCCGGATTTACCGAAAGATAAGAAGACAATTATTGTTACTCAAGCATCTAACCAATTGGCATACTATTTTAGAAATGATACCAATATTCGTGTGGCATACAGTCGTTATTATGAGAAGTATTGCAAGGATTGGGATTATGCGATATTCGGGAATGTATATATTGGAGAAGAGCAACTTCGCAATGGGCTTTTCCCTTTGCAAGGGACTCTATTTGCTCCTGAAGTTGACGGGTATCCTATGTCTTTTGTTGCCAAGCGGGACTGCAAGACGGATTTGGAAGGATTTAAATTGGAAAAAGAGCGCAAATTCAACGAGGCACTCAAGAAGTTTGAGGAATATGTAGAGAAACATCCGAACAATGAGGAGGTGTGGGCAAGGATGGGAAAATTATATTATGTGGCAGAAAATTTGGATAAAGCGAAGATTGCTTTGGAAAATGCCTTGCTTTTACATCCCGGATTGAATGAGGCTTTATATGTTTCGGCTCTTCTCTATATCGATTTAAAAGATTATCCCAAAGCATTAAAATCGGCAGACGGTATGCTGGCAGAGAATAAATTGTCAGCTGACGGCTGGTATCTGCGTGCATTGGTCTTTTACGAACAGAAGAAATATCAGGAATCTATCGTTGCTTTAAACCGTTTGCTGGCTTTCCGTCCGAAATATGATAAAGCTCATATATTGGCAGGAGATATTTTCAGAGATACCGGCAATTTCGGAAAGGCATATCAATTGTATGAAGTGGCAGCAAAAGTGGGGAAGGCGGCATCTTCTTATGTGAAAATGGCTGATATGCTGGTAAGACAAAAAGAGTATTCCAAGGCAAATGGTATTCTGGAACAGTTGCTCAAAGCTCAACCTTCTTATTATCCAGTTTATAAAGTGAAATGTAGAATGGCATTGCAGGAAGGAAAAATGGAGGAGGCGGGTGAATATCTGACAAAAATGAATGAGCTGAATGATGATTCTGAGTTGTATGTGTTGCGTTGTTTGTATTACCGAGGCATAAACGATACCGTGAAAACTGATTTGATGTTGGAGGGTGCTTTAAAAGTGGATAGCGGCAATGTTGAGGCGTTGAAATTGAAACAAGAAATGAATTAGATGATTTATCCCGATGAGAGCTTGTATCGTAATACCTTGTTATAATGAAGCTGCACGTTTGAAAAGGAGTGAATTTACAGCATTCCTTCACGGGACGGCGGATATGGATTTGTGTTTTGTAAATGACGGAAGTAAGGATAATAGCGAAGAAGAATTGAGAAATCTGGTGGCGACGATGCCCGGGCGGATGTTTTTGGTGAGCTATCCGGACAATCAGGGGAAAGCAGAAGCTGTGCGGCGGGGAATGTTGCACGTTGCCGGTTTGGGCGTTTATGGAGCTGTTGCCTTTGCGGATGCCGATCTGGCAACTCCATTGGAAGAAATAAAACGGCTTATCGGTGTTTTTGTGCAGGAGAAGCAGACGATTATGGTGATGGGCTCGCGAATAGAGAGAATGGGAATCGTTATACAGCGTAAACTTTATCGTCATTTCACCGGTCGGATTTTTGCCGGCATTGTTTCGTTGATGTTCCGTTTGAATGCTTATGATACACAATGCGGAGCTAAAGTTTTTGCATCTGATATTATACAAGAGGCTTTTGCTGAGCCGTTTTTATCACATTGGTTGTTTGATATTGAAATTTTGCTTCGGTTGCGTAACAGCCATTCAGATTATAACCATATTATTCATGAGATTCCATTAGATGTGTGGGTGGAGCAGGGGGATAGTAAAATACGTTTTTCCCATTTGCTGAAAATGCCGATGCAGTTGATTAAAATTTACTTTAGATATAGAAAATAAAAAAAGCAGTTACCGAAATAACTGCTTTTTTCTGTGGTATCACCTGGAATCGAACCAGGGACACAAGGATTTTCAGTCCTTTGCTCTACCGACTGAGCTATGACACCATCGTCTGTTTTGCGAGTGCAAATATAGGGCATTTTTGATAAAACACAAAATATAGAGCGTTTTTTTTATCTGTCAATGCATTTTTTCTTTGACCTTAATGCCAGGCAAAGGTATATCATGAGTATGATAATGGCGATAGATGCCACTGGTACAGCAGGTTGGCAAATAATCCAAGCGGGAATAGCAACAACTAGGATACTCATATAAATTTTAAGATAGACGGAGATAAAATGCGGAATGTGTCTTCTTAAAATAAAAATGAGAGCCAAGAGATTCAATGGATTTGCCCATAGGATATTCCAGTTGGGAGCTGTGATAGGATGTGCCGTGAAGCCTCCAAGGAAAACGATCAGAATACCGACGATTGCTGAAAAAAGAAACATAATCAAGGTGATGATGTTGAGCAGCCATGTGCTTTGGGTTTTCCATAATAAGATAATGATTATCAGTGAACTAATGCTGAATATGAAAATGGGAGTCAAATACCAGGGGGAGATTAATTCTCTTTGTGGAGCTTCATAGAGAATCTCTACATCATCAGCCAAGCGTTGTTGTTGGAAGGTGGCTGTTTTTAATCCATACATAAGATAGTCGGGCAGGAACATGTATTGGAGAGTAGTTGCTTCCCGATTTCCTCTTTGCCCCAGAATCGTATGGATGCCCCATTGTACCCAAGGGGATGCATATAGGTATTCATCTAACAGATTCCAGAAGTTTTTATGTTGGTCGATTGTGTTCCAGCTGATTTCCGTAGACAGACTTTTTTGCAGAATGTCGCGACTGCGTGTGGTGCAGTTGTCAAATAGGAAATTATAAAGATAGGTGCGGTTTTCCGGTCGGTAATTCTCCAATAGAAAATTGAAGAGTTGTTGTTTTTGTAGTGAATCCAAGCGTAAACGTTGGGAGAAAATAGAGCGTTCTTCGTATCTGTATGCATACATAAAATGTTCAAAGGATGTGTGAGTCAGTTGATATGGCAGTAATCCCTGTGCGAACTTTAAATAGAAATGAGGCGTTTGAAAATCAAATGTTCCATAGTTGAATACTTGGTCAAAATTAGCTGAGGAATCTTGCACCCGTATGGCCGTGTGGCCGAATAGTGAATATAATCCTGATCCCGGAGAGCATGTCAAGATGCTGATTTCTGCATTGGGGGACAGAGTAAATGCCTTTCCTGATAAAAATGAGGAAAGGATGAAAAGAGAAAGAATGATGATTCGTTTCATAATTCTGTTGTTGTTTCAATATTAGTGGGGTATTCAATATCACAGAGGAAAAGTGCATGACCGGGGACAGAGGTTCCGGCATTGCATCGGTTTTTAGATTCGATGATTGTGCGTAATTCCTGTTCGGTGATTTTTCCTTGTCCTATTTCTAACATAGTGCCGACAATGGCACGTACCATATTACGTAAAAAACGGTTGGCTTTGATAGTAAATATCAATTGTTTGCCCGTGTCTTCCCAATGAGCCTGCATGATGGTACAGTTGTTTGTTTTGACGTCGGTGTGCAATTTGGAAAAACTTGTAAAATCGGTATAGTCAAATAGCACTTTACATGCCTTATTCATGAGATGAATGTCCGGTAGAGGATGTACTTTCCATGCAAAGGCACAGGTGAACGGGTCTTTTTCTTTATTTATATAATATTTGTATGTTCGGGATATAGCCGAAAAACGAGCATGCATTTCCGGAGAAACCGAATAGATGCGCGAAATGGCAATGTCTTTCCCGGTCAGTCGGTTGAGTTTGTATACTAGTTGATCGATATGGGGGATATGGATTTCGGTATCGAAGTGTGCAATATAAAACGATGCGTGTACTCCGGTATCTGTACGTCCGGCCCCAACAACACAAATGTCTTGGCGGAGCAGTGTGGACAATGCTTTATTCAGTTCTTCTTGAATTGTAGGAGCTCCCGGCTGAATCTGCCAGCCATGGTAGTTGCTGCCATTGTATGTTAATTCGATAAAATATCTTGACATTGACTCATAGTTTTCGTTGTGCGAAGATAGAAATTAAAGATGAATCGGAAAAGTGTTCTGTTTTTTTGTTAGGATTTGTTATTTTGCTATATATTTGCAGGATAAAGGTTTTATTGGAGAATAAGGCTTTTGTTATTAAATGTTGGAAGTTATATAAAAAATGAGTATTCAAGAAAATATTAAAAATATAGTAGCGACACTCCCGGAAAAGGTGTGTCTGGTGGCTGTTTCTAAAACAAAACCGGTTGAATATATAGAAGAAGCGTATGCGGGAGGACAGAGGGTATTCGGTGAAAATCGGCCTCAGGAAATGGCTGCGAAACATAAAGTGTTACCGGCTGATATAAAATGGCACATGATCGGTCAGCTGCAGGAGAAAAATGTGAAGTATATAGCACCCTTTGTTTCACTGATTCATTCCGTTGACAGCTTGAAACTGTTGCAGAAAATAGAACGGGAAGCAACAAAAAATGAGCGTGTGATTGATTGTTTGCTTGAATTCCGTATAGCGGAAGAGGAAACAAAATCGGGCATGACAGAGGAGGATGCAGAGGTATTGTTGTCAAGCGAGGAGTATAAAAAAATGTCTCATGTCCGTATTGTAGGAGTTATGGGTGTTGCAACAAATTCTGACGATAATGAAAAAGTTCGTTTGGAATTCCGTCATTTGCATGATATTTTTGTACGTTTGCGTGACAAATATTTTTGTAATAACAAGGATTTTTGCGAATTGTCCATGGGCATGTCCGGCGATTATAAGTTAGCTGTGGAAGAAGGAAGTACGCTGGTACGTATTGGCAGTTCTATTTTTGGCGAAAGAGTTTATAATAAATAAGAATCAACACATAAACTTTATATAGTATGGCAAATTTAAAAACTAGATTTATCGGCTTGGAGTTGCAAAGTCCGATTATTGCAAGTAGTTGCGGTTTGACTGCCGACTTGGGGAAACTGGAAGAAATGGCTGCCAATGGTGTTGGAGCAGTGATTCTGAAGTCAATATTTGAGGAGCAGATAAATAGAGAGGCATCCCATAGTTTGGGTGATGGGGGATATCCGGAAGCAACAGATTATATACAGCACTATATACGTGCCAATACTATCCAGCAGTATATAGATTTCGTCAAAAAAGCAAAAGAGAAATTGAATATTCCGGTGATAGGTAGCATCAGTTGTCTGGATGATGGCGAATGGATTAATTTTGCTTGCGAATTGGAAAAAGCCGGAGTGGATGCTTTGGAATTGAATGCCTTTATTTTGCCGACCGATGAATTTGTTGAAAGTGCAAAGGTGGAAGCGCTGTATTATGCAATTATCAAGCATGTGAAATCTGTGGTGAATATACCGATTATCATAAAGATCAGTCCCTATTTTACAAATTTGCCAGCGTTTATCAGTAAATTGAAAGCGTATGGAGCCAATGCTGTAACGATATTCAATCGTTTTTATGAGCCTGATATTGATATTGAAAAGATGACAATGGGGTCGGCTTCTATTTTCAGTACGGAGGCAGAATTGCGCACCACTTTAAGATGGACGGGAATTTTGTGTGGAAAGGATAAGAAACTTGAGCTTTGTACGTCTACCGGAGTGCATTCTGGTGAAGCAGCTATCAAGGTGCTGTTGGCAGGAGCAGGAGCTGTTCAGGTTTGCTCTGTTCTGTATGAAAAGGGATTGGGAATGATTAGCACTATGAATGAAACAATCAGTAATTGGATGGATAAGAAGGGATTTAAGACGATTGATGAGTTTAGGGGTATGATGACTTATGCGGATGCGGATCATGCAGAGCGTTATGAAAGAGCGCAGTTTATGAAATATTTTAGTAATCAAAAATAGATATGAAGTACATTTTATTGTTTGTGGCCCTGTGCTGTTTTGCTTGCACGGGAGGGAAGTATGCCGGTGTGCCGGAAAAATACCATGTGTTATTGGATAAGGCTTTTGAAAAAGCCGGGAATAATGCGGTTGAATTGGAGAAAGCTTTAAAAGATGCTCCTGAAAACCAAAAAGAGGGGATGGCTTTTTTAATTGCGTATATGCCAGAAAGGGATTTGCAGAGTTTGAAAGCTGATTTTCTTTTGGAAAATGCGGCTTATGCATACCAGGCACGAGAACAGTTCCCATGGGCAAAGGCTATTCCTGACAGTATTTTCTTGAATGAAGTGTTGCCGTATGTTAGTTTGAATGAAAAACGTGAGTCTTGGAGAAAAGAATTTTATGAGCGTTTCAGTAAATATGTAGCGAAGTGTACTAATATTTTCGAAGCAATAGATTCTGTGAATAGAAATATCCGTGATGAAGTTGTTGTAGATTATAATACGAAGCGCGAAAAACCAGATCAGGCTCCATTTGAGTCTATGCGTCAGCACATGGCATCATGCACCGGTTTGTCTATCTTGTTGACAGACGCTTTCCGTGCTGTCGGTATTCCTTCACGTGTTGCAGGAACTCCTAATTGGCATGATGAACGTGGAAACCATAATTGGACAGAAGTATGGGCTGATGGTAAGTGGTATTTTACTGAATATTATTTTCCCGGACAATTGGATAACGCTTGGTTTTTTGCAGATGCCGGACAGGCAGTGAAGAATAATCCGGATAAGGCAATTTATGCATCATCGTTCAAACCTACAGGGATTTCATTCCCGCTCGTTTGGGATGAAAACATCCGCTATGTTTATGCTGAAAATGTAACAGACCGATATACGGATTTATATCAGAAGCATTATTCTGCAATTGCTAAAGATGGAGATCATGTTGCTTTGCGTGTGACGGCTTTCAAGGATAAAAAACATGACAAACAATCTGAAGATCGCGTAGCAACGAACTTGGATGTATTTCACGGTAAGTTGCAAATGGGAGGCGGTCGTACAGCAGGTCCGACTCAGGATATGAATGATGTGTTAACTTTTATGTTGAAAAAGAATCAGACATATACAGTTAACTATGTTTCTGCAACCGGCATGAAGAGTGTTGAAGTGAAATTAAAAGAAAAAACAAAGGAATTAAAACTCTATATGGAGTAGTTTAAATTGCTGATTTATAAAATAATATTCTGTGCGGGACCTGAAATAGGTCCCGTTTTTTTTAAAATATTTCTGTGTTATAGCGTATTCGTGATGAAAATGTTATCTTTGCATATTGATTCACGTGAAATAAAATTAAAATATAAGCATGGCTATAGTTTTCTATCAGAAAGACGCAACGGTGTATGCCGTACATTATCAGACGTCTGAGAATCCTCTAGATGTAAATAAGTTAGAATGGCTGTTCAGTGGTGCACGTAAAGTGCAGGCAGAAGAGCTGGATGGAACTTTTATTGGTCCTCGTCGGGAAATGATAACTCCGTGGAGTACAAATGCTGTTGAAATTACTCAGAATATGGGTATTGACGGTATAGTGCGAATAGAGGAATTTATCAAAACGGACGATGAGAAAGCAGGTTTCGATCCGATGTTGCAAGCTTCCTATAAGAAACTTGATCAACAAATCTTCATGATAGATAAACAGCCGGAACCTGTAGTTTATATTAAGGATATTCAAGAATATAACAAACAGGAAGGATTGGCTTTAAATCCTGATGAAATTGCTTATCTTGAAGGATTGGAGAAAAAATTAGGACGTAGTTTGACTGATTCAGAGGTGTTCGGTTTCTCACAAGTGAATTCAGAACATTGCCGTCACAAGATTTTTAACGGAACATTTGTAATAGACGGTGAAGAAAAAGAAACTTCATTGTTTAAATTAATAAAGAAAACATCGCAAGAGAATCCGAATAGGATTGTATCTGCTTATAAAGATAATTGCGCATTTATTGAAGGACCGAAAGTGGTGCAGTTTGCTCCACATACACATGATAAGCCTGATTATTTTGAAATGAAAGATATCGATACGGTTATTTCATTGAAAGCGGAAACGCACAATTTCCCGACAACTGTAGAACCGTTTAATGGAGCTGCTACAGGAAGTGGTGGTGAAATCCGTGACCGTATTGCAGGAGGTCAGGCTGCCTTGCCGTTGGCTGGTACTGCTGTGTATATGACTTCTTATCCTCGTATGGAAGCCTCTCGTGCATGGGAACAGAAAATTAATCCGCGTAAGTGGTTGTATCAAACACCGGAGGATATTCTTATCAAGGCTTCTAATGGTGCTTCTGATTTTGGAAATAAATTTGGTCAGCCTCTGATTTGTGGCTCTTTGTTGACATTTGAGCACGAAGAAAACGGAAATACCTATGGCTATGACAAGGTAATTATGCAGGCTGGTGGTATAGGTTTTGGAAATCGTACACAGGCTTTAAAGAAAACACCGGAAGTTGGCGAAAAAGTAGTATTGCTGGGAGGTGATAACTACCGTATCGGTATGGGTGGCGGTGCAGTGTCATCTGTGAATACCGGTGTCTATGCTGGTGCAATTGAATTAAATGCTGTACAGCGCTCGAATCCTGAAATGCAGAAACGTGTTTGCAATGCAATCCGTGCATTGGCTGAAAGTGATGAAAATCCAATTGTTTCTATTCACGACCATGGTGCGGGCGGTCATTTGAACTGTCTTTCTGAATTAGTGGAGGAAACTGGCGGTTTGATTCATATGGAGGAATTGCCGGTTGGCGATCCGACGTTGTCTGCTAAAGAAATTGTCGGTAATGAGTCGCAAGAGCGTATGGGACTGGTGATGAAAGAAAAAGATGTTGCAATGTTGCAACGTATTGCAGATCGTGAACGTGCTCCCATGTACGTGATTGGAGAAACGACAGGCGACCATCGTTTTACATTTGAAAATGCTAAAACGCATGAGAAACCTATCGATTTGGAATTGAAAGATATGTTCGGAAATCCTCCAAAGACGATAATGGAGGACAAGACTGTAAAGGAAAAATATAGCGATCTTGAATATTCCGCAGATAAATTAGAGGAATATTTGGAACAGGTGTTGCAGATTGAGGCTGTAGCTTGTAAAGATTGGTTGACAAATAAGGTAGACCGTTCTATTTCTGGTAAAGTAGTCCGTCAGCAGTGTGTGGGACCTTTGCACTTGCCTTTGAGTGATGCTGCTGCAATGGCATTGGATTATAATGGTCATCGCGGTATAGCTACTTCTATTGGACATGCTCCTGTAGCTGCTATGGCTAATGCTCCGGCAGGTTCTCGCCTGGCGATTGCAGAAGCTTTGACCAACTTGGTATGGGCTCCTATTGAGAAAGGATTGAAAGGAGTATCTCTTTCTGCAAACTGGATGTGGCCGTGCCGCAATGAAGGGGAGGATGCACGTTTGTATCAGGCTGTACAGGCAGCTAGTGATTTTGCCATTGAATTGGGCGTAAATATACCGACAGGTAAGGATTCGCTTTCAATGACCCAAAAGTATGATGATAAGAAAGTGTATGCGCCGGGAACTGTCATTATATCAACAGTAGGAGAGGTGAGTGATTTCCGAAAGATTGCTGTTCCTGTTTTGAAGAATGATTCTAATACAGAAATTGTATATATAGATTTTTCATTTGATAAGTTAAGATTAGGTGGTTCTAGCTTTGCCCAGATTTTAAATAAGGTAGGAAAGGATGTACCAGATGTTAAAGATAGTGCTTATTTTGTAGAGGCATTTACTGCTGTTCAGCAGTTGGTATCAGAAGGTATGGTACTTGCAGGTCACGATATTTCTGCCGGTGGTATGATTACTGCTTTGTTGGAAATGTGTTTTGCAGATAATCGGGCAGGTATGGATGTCGATTTTTCTTTCTTGGCAGAAAAAGATATTATCAAGATTTTGTTTGCTGAAAATCCTGGAGTATTGCTTCAGATTAAGGATGAAGATGCTAAGAAAGTTTCTGCTATCTTGGAAAAAGCAGGAGTGGCATATGGTTTCTTGGGTAAACCAGGTAAGGCTGGTAAGTTGAATATCAAGAAAGACGGAGCTTCTTGGTCATTGGATATTGCTTCTTTGCGTGATTTGTGGTTTAAAACATCATATTTGTTGGAACGTCGTCAAAGCGGAGAAGTGAAAGCTTTAGAGCGATATAAAAATTATAAGCACAATGAGTTGAAGTATAAATTTCCGAAAGGATTCACCGGGAAATTATCTGATCTTGCATTGGATTTAAATCGTAAATCTAAATCAGGAATTCGTGCTGCTGTGATACGCGAAAAAGGTTGCCAGTGTGAACGTGAATCGGCATGGGCGCTTCATTTGGCCGGATTTGATGTGAAGGATGTACACATGACAGACTTGATTAGCGGACGAGAGACATTGGAAGATGTAAATATGATTGTTTTTGTGGGTGGATTCTCTAATTCTGATGTTTTAGGTTCTGCTAAAGGTTGGGCCGGTGCATTTAAGTTTAATGAGAAGGCACGTGTAGCTTTGGAAAATTTCTATAAGCGTGAAGACACATTGAGTTTGGGCATTTGTAACGGTTGCCAATTAATGGTAGAATTGGGATTAATTTATCCGGAGCATGCTGAAATGCCAAAGATGTTGCATAATGATTCACATAAATTAGAATCAGGATTTGTGAATGTGACTATTCAAAATACTAATTCAGTCTTATTGAAAACATTGGAAGGAGCTCGATTGGGTGTTTGGATTGCTCATGGTGAAGGTAAATTCCAGTTACCTTATGCGGAAAGCGAGTATTCAATTGCTTTGAAATATAGCAATGATGCATATCCAGGAAATCCAAATGGTTCAGCTTATGCTACAGCTGGTATTGTAAGTAAAGATGGTCGCCATTTGGCAATGATGCCTCACTTGGAGCGTTCTCTTTATCCATGGAACTGGGCTTATTATGCAGAAGGTCGTGAGGAAGATGAAGTGAGTCCTTGGATTGAAGCATTCATAAATGCTCGTAAGTGGATAGAAGAAAAAGTAAAATAAAACAGCCGCAAGGCTGCCTGTGACGAATGAGGTTGCCTGAAGGCAGCCTCATTTTTTTAATAAAATAAGAATATGGAATTATTGAAAAAACGTATACTTGAGGATGGTAAATGTTTTCCTGGTGGTATATTGAAAGTTGATAGTTTTATCAATCACCAAATGGATCCGGTATTGATGAAGTCGATTGCTATAGAATTTGTCAGAAGATTTGCTGGAGACCGATTTAATAAGGTGATGACCATTGAAGCTAGTGGAATAGCTCCTGCTATTATGGTTGGGTATTTAATGGAGTTGCCTGTGGTTTTTGCAAAGAAAAAGCAGCCGAAGACAATGGAAAATATGATATCTACGACTATTCGTTCTTTTACAAAGGACAGGGAATACCAGGTCTGTATCAGTAAAGATTTTCTGACTCCAGACGATAGAATTCTTTTTATAGATGATTTTTTAGCTAATGGGAATGCTGCTAATGGTATGATTGATTTAATCGACCAAGCAGGAGCAGAATTAGTAGGTATGGGATTCATTATTGAGAAAGCGTTTCAGAAAGGAGGAGATTTGTTACGTAGTCGTTATGTGCATGTTGAGTCGTTAGCTATTATTGATAGTTTGGATGATTGCAGAATTAAAATTAGAGAGTAGCCATGGTAAATGAAGAAATTATAAATAGATCGATAGAATTTAGGCGTCATTTCCATCGTTTCCCTGAGGTATCGACTCAAGAGATAGAAACGCAAGCTTACATTATCAATATATTGAAAGAGAATGGTATTGATTATAAAACTTATGAAACAGGTATAATTGCCGTTATTGGACAAGGTGAGCCTTGTGTTGCAATACGTGCAGATATGGATGCCTTGTGGGTACATGAAGAAACAGGATTACCTTATGCTTCAGAGTATGAAGGAAAAATGCATGCTTGTGGCCATGATATGCACATGGCTATGGTGCTGGGGGCTTTGCTTGCTTTGAAAGAAATAGAAAATTCTTTGGGAGGAACGATTAAAGTACTATTTCAACCCAGTGAAGAAAAACGCCCCGGAGGAGCGCGTTTATTATTGCCGCATTTATTGGAAGAACCTGTACCGCAAGCAATTTTTGGACAACATGTTTTTCCTGGATTACCTATCGGTAAAATAGGTATTCGTTCTGGAGCTTTTTTTGCATCTTCAGATAATATAATTTTTACTATTGAGGGGAAAGGAACTCATGCTGCTATGCCTCAGTTAGGCTCGGATCCGATATTGGCTGCAGCCGCATTGATTCAATTTTATCAAACGATTATAACTAAATTCCGAAATCCTTTTGAGCCGGCAGTTTTGTCTATTACCTCTATTCATGGCGGCACAGCAAATAATGTGATTCCTGATAAGGTGGAAATCAAGGGGACCGTACGTACTCATAATGATGCATTGCGCCATCATATCTTTGATTTGATAAATGAAAAATCTCCTGCAATATGTGATTTGTATGGATGCCGTTTTGTTCCCAATATGCCTTGGAGTGGACTTCCTCCTTTAGTGAATACTGCAGAATGGACAGAGTTGGTAAAAGAGTCTGCTATTGGAGTAGCGGAAGTTGTAGAATTATCTCCTTTGACCTTGGGTGAAGATTTTGCTATTTATTTAGAGAAATTGCCGGGTGCATTTTGGACATTAGGAATTTGTCCTCCAGAGCAGGATAGTATGCCTCCTCTTCACAATCCGAAAATGGCTCCAGATGAAAGAGCTATTTCGGTTGGAATAGGAATGTTGGTATCTGTTTGTAAACATTTTTTACAGCGTAGGTGCTAATTATTATATGTCTTTAAGTCGAATGATATTATAAGAAATATTACGGTCGTAAACATCTGTGTGGTCTATGCGTTTTACGTATTTCACCACATGGATTGTGACCGGTAATATAATTACCTCGTATATTGATTTTAAACAAGCTTGGGTTCCAATTATTACCAATAGTTCTGTGATTGGAATTAACCCACCGAATGCAATGGGAAAGAATATTAGCGAATCAGCACTTTCACCTATAATTGTAGAAGTAATAGCTCGCAGGGAAAAATATTTACCTTGGGTTGTTATTTTCATTTTGCTTATGATGTAAGCGTTTAAAAAAGAACCAACTAGAAAAGCTAATAGACTAGCTATGGCTATACGTGGAGCAAGTCCGAATACAAAATTAAAACTATCTTCTCCTTCCCAAAAAGGTGCTGCCGGTAACATAATGGCTAGTCGAGCAAAACCAATTACGAGGAAATTCATAAGAAAACCGCTCCAAATAATTAGTCTTGCTTTCTTGAATCCCCATACTTCAGCAATACAGTCATTGATGATGTATGATATTGGAAATACAATTAATCCAGCTGTTGCTGTTATTGGACCAAGTTGAACAACTTTTGTTTCTAGAAGATTGGATGCGACAAGGCAAACATTGAAAAGAATCCCCATAAACATAAAGGGGAGTGATATATTTTTTTGCATATTTCTTGTTTTTTACGTGGTTTGACAAGCACACGCAGCAGGATTATTCCTGCCGGAGGATTATTGGATGTAATCAATACATGCACGTTCTTCTTTAATTGGAGCAATCATGTTTTTTACAATAGCTTGATGTGCTGGGTGCATAGCATAAGTATTTAAAGCTGCCATATCTTCAACAATAGCTTCTAAACTAAGATCCCAATGTTCTGCAGGATTGATATTTATACCTACATGAATTTCTTTTAATTCTTTGATGGTGGCAGGTAATTTTTCTAATTCTGCTTTAATAGCATTCATTTGATATTCCTTGTCTGGTGATAATTTGAATTTGAAAAATACAATGTGCTTAATCATTACTATGAGATTTAATTATTTCACCCGGCAAAGATAGCAAAACTCATGGAATAATGTTCGCAATGTGGAATGAGAAAATCTTTTTGAATAAAGTATGCGTTTTTTTCTTGACATACTTGCTTATATAAAAAAAAAGCATTTACTTTGCACTCTGTTTGGAAAGCGTTTATAAAAAAATACTGAGAGATGTCAAGAGTTTGTCAAATAACCGGAAAAAGAGCAATGGGTGGTAACCATGTTTCTCACTCTAAAAGAAGAGTTAAGAGAACATTTTCAATCAACCTATTCAAAAGAAATTTCTATTGGCCAGAAGAAGACAGATGGATTCGCCTGAATGTTTCAGCCGATGGTCTTCGTTTGATTAACAAAAAAGGTCTGAGTGCTTGTTTGAAACAAGCTACAGAAGCTGGATTAATTAAAACTATTTAAAATCACTGACGATGGCAAAGAAAAGTAAAGGAAACAGAGTGCAAGTGATTCTTGAATGTACTGAACAAAAAGAATCCGGCGTACCAGGAATGTCACGGTACATTACTACCAAGAACAGAAAAAATACACCTGAAAGATTGGAACTGAAAAAGTACAATCCGTATCTGAAAAGAGTAACGTTACACCGCGAAATTAAATAATTGAACTATGGCAAAGAAAGTAGTTGCAACCCTGAAAACCGGTGACGGTAGAGGTTATGCGAAAGTAATTAAAATGGTAAAGTCTCCGAAGACTGGTGCCTATACTTTCAAAGAACAAATGGTCACTACTGACCAGGTAAAAGAAGCCTTGAAGAAATAAGTATTTCTTTATGAACATAAAAGATGCCTTTAGAATAAAAGGCATCTTTTTTTTGTGTTTTACTTGTATGCACAAATATATGTTTATATATTTGTGCCATTAATATAAGAGAATATGGGGAAAAGATGTTTTACAAAAGAAGAATTAGAGCAAATTGCTTATAGCTTAAAAGCAATTGCGCATCCTAATCGATTAGCCATTATTTGCTTACTATCGAGAAATGGCGAACTAAGTGTGTCTGATATTTGTGAACAGACAGAGTGTAGTCAGGCATTGATTTCTCATCATCTAACTGATATGTATGCTAAAGGTATTCTACAGATTCGTCGGGAGGGAAGAAATGCTTTTTATCGGTTAGCTGACGATAGAGTGACTAATGTTATGCGTTGTATGCTCAAATGCAATGAGTAGAATAGGGATTAGTATTTGCTTTTCTATTTTATTGCCTATTTATATAAATGTATATTTTAATATTTAAATAATAAATAATTAGATACTATGAAATACTTGATAATTGGTGGAGTGGCTGGCGGTGCATCTACTGCAGCACGTTTAAGGAGAATGAATGAACAAGCTGAAATTATTCTTTTTGAAAAGGGTAAGTATATATCGTATGCAAATTGTGGGCTACCATATTATATTGGAGGAGTGATTGAAGAACGTGAACGTCTTTTTGTGCAAACTCCAGTAAGTTTCCATGCAAGATTTAATATAGATGTTCGTGTAGGAAGTGAAGTAAAGAGAATAGATGTTGCACAAAAAACAGTTGAAGTAGTTGAATTAATTTCTGGACGTACTTACTATGAAAGTTATGATAAGTTAGTCCTTTCTCCTGGTGCAGAACCTGTGCGCCCTCCTTTGGAAGGTATTGGTGAAGAAGGTATTTTTACTCTTCGTAATGTTTCTGATACTGATAGAATAAAAGAATGGGCTACTAATCGCCAAGTAAAGCGGGCAGTAGTTGTTGGAGCTGGCTTTATTGGATTGGAAATGGCGGAAAATTTGCATCAGCTGGGAATTCAAGTGACTGTTGTAGAAATGGCAGAGCAAGTTATGACTCCAGTAGATTTTGAGATTGCTGCTACCGTACATCAGCATTTTAAAGAAAAAGGGGTCGGTTTATTATTGAAGGAAGCTGTTGCTTCATTTCATAAAAATTCGGAAGGATTACAAGTTGCCTTAAAAAGTGGACGTAATCTTCAAGCTGATTTAGTTATTCTTTCTATAGGAGTGCGTCCGGATATTCGCTTAGCTAGAGAAGCTGGTTTGAGAATTGGAGAACTAGGAGGAATATGGGTAAATGAGTATTTACAGACTTCAGATCCTAGTATTTATGCGGTAGGAGATGCGATTGAATTCAAAAATCCAATTAGCAACCATTCTTCGCTTGCTTTTCTTGCAGGACCTGCAAATAAGCAAGGACGAATTTGTGCAGATAATATTGTTAATGGTAATTGCAGCATTTATAAAGGAGCTATTGGTACTGCTATTGCAAAAGTATTTGATTTGACAGTAGGTGCTTCTGGGTTATCAGCCCGTATGCTTGAAAGATTGGAAATTCCTTATTTAACAACTATTATTCATGCCTCTTCTCATGCAGGATATTATCCAAATGCTTTGCAATTGACCATTAAAATTAATTTTTCTCCGAATTCTGGACGTTTACTGGGAGGACAAGTAGTTGGTTATGAAGGTGCAGATAAGCGTTTGGAAATGTTAGCTGCCGTTATTCGAAATGGGGGAAGTATATATGATTTGATTGAATTGGAACAAGCTTATGCACCACCTTTTTCTTCTGCTAAGGATCCGGTTAATATGGCAGGATTTGTGGCTGATAATATCATTCATGAGCGTGTAAAAAGTATCAGTTGGAGAGAATTGCAAGCCATGGATAAAAATAAAATTACTCTTATAAATGTGTGTACTAAGGACGAGTGTGCTCTTAATACAATAAAAGGATCCGTCAACATTCCTTTAGATGAAATACGTAGCCATTGGGGTGAAATTCCGACAGATAAGCCGGTTGTTGTATTTTGTGCTGTTGGATTACGTGGCTACATAGCATCAAGGGTTTTGACACAGCATGGATATGATGTTTATAATTTGACAGGAGGTTTAAAGACTTATGCTCTCTCTACGGCAGAGCAATGTTCTGAGCCTTATAACAATGAGCCGACAACTAAGGCTGCAGATAATTCCAATCAATCAATTCGCCAAATTTCTGTTGATGCTTGTGGATTGCAATGTCCTGGTCCAGTGATGAAATTGAAATCTGGAATTGAAGGGTTGGCTATTGGAGAACGGTTGCAAATTAGGGCAACAGATGCAGGTTTTGCTAGAGATGTTGAATCTTGGGCTAAAATGACTGGCAATAAATTGGTTTCTTTGTCTCGTGAGAAAGGAATTATTACAGCTTTATTGGAAAAAGGAGGTGAGGCTGCTTGCAATCCTACTCTGAAAAAAGCAGATGGCAAGACAATTGTAGTTTTCAATAATGATTTAGATAAAGCACTGGCATCATTTGTAATAGCTAATGGAGCAGCTTCTACTGGGCGTAAAGTGACTATGTTCTTTACTTTTTGGGGGTTAAATGTCATAAAACGTAAACCTATTATACCTGTGAAAAAAGATTTTATGGGTAAGATGTTTGGGATGATGTTGCCATCAAGTAGTCGTAAACTGAAATTATCAAAAATGAATATGATGGGAATAGGGTCTCGTATGATGCGTGGAATAATGAGGAAAAAGCAAATAGACTCCTTAGAGAGCTTGATAGAACAGGCCAGTCAAAATGGAGTTGAATTTATTGCTTGCCAGATGTCAATGGATGTGATGGGAATAAAAGCAGAAGAATTATTGGATGGCGTGCGTGTAGGAGGTGTTGCAACCTATTTGGAAAGAGCAGAGGATGCAAATGTGAATCTTTTTATTTGATAATTTGGTATATTCAATTTATGTAGCGGTCGATCTTTTTTTAGGTCGGCCGATAATATTGCATAGCATATTGATTATCTGTAAATTAACGTAAATAACCTTGTGATTTGTAGATGGTCTTTTTTGTTAAAAAATATCAAATGAACCATTATGAACTTGATGGACACTATTATATTTCCTCTCTTTGCTCAAAAATTAAGTTCACAAGGCAAAAAAGGTCTAAAGGATATAATTGGGTAGAAATTTCTAATATTGAAAATAAGAATAATAGTAAAATTGAAAGTGTGAAATCGTAGAAAAATGAGTAGTTCTTTGAATAGCCATATTTGTGAGTGTGAAATTATTGATTTATGGTATTCGAAAAATGAGGGTCGGAGGAGGGTTATTCATGATTTTCAAGCAGTATTGGAAGCAATATAGCTTAAGATTGTGATAATAGAACAAGTAAAAAGCGGAGAGCTATTCATCTCCGCTTTTTCTAATTTCATCTTTATTTTTGTTTATTTTAAATGTATGAAAAGTGCCTTTCAAAAGATCTATAAGCAATAGTTTTCCACTTAAGGTATCTTGTCTATCCAAAATGATTTTAATCGTTTCAGAAGCTTGTATGGAGCCAATAACGCCGGGCAAGGCTCCAATTACACCTAAGGGTTGTCTGAAGTCTGCAACATCTTTATGATAAGGGTACAAATCGCGGTAATTTGGGCCTTCTTTGTAATTGAAAACAGATACTTGACCTTCAAATTCGCAGATACTACCATACACAAATGGCTTTCCGGTATGGATACAAGCATCATTAATGGTATAGCGGGAAAGTAAATTATCTGTTGCATCTACCACCACGTCATAATTGGCTATAATATCATCTGCATTGGATGCCGTCAGGCGTTTTTGCATGGCGAAAATCTCACACATTGGATTCAGTGCTTGTAATTTACGAGATGCAACTTCAACTTTTGGTTGACCAACGGAATTAGAGTCATACAATATCTGTCGTTGGAGATTGCTTTCTGATACAATATCATCATCCAATATTCCGATAGTTCCTACTCCTGCTGCACATAAATATAATAGGGCCGGAGAACCTAATCCTCCGGTGCCCACTACTAATACTTTAGCATTACAAATGATTTCTTGGCCTTTTTCTCCAACTTCTTTTAAAATGGTATGGCGTGTATATCGTTCACTCGCTAGATGTTCCATATTAGGTTTATTGTTTGAAATTATAGCCAATTGTCCCAGTCTTTCCATACAGGTTCATAACCTCTTGCTTGGATGGCTGCAGCCACTTCTGCCGGGGTTCGTTCGTCGCTGATATGGAATTGTTCCAATGCTTGTGGATGTGTGCAGTAACCTCCGGGCTCTGTTTTTGAACCGGCACTCATAGAAGTTACTCCCAGAGGCAAGATATTGTCTCGGAAATTAGAACTTTCGCGAGTTGAAATTGAAATATCTACATCATGGTCAAAGATACGGAAGGCAAAAATTAATTGCGCAAGTTCGCGGTCTTCTAAGACAACATTGGGCTGAAAATGGCCTTCAGATGGACGCATACGTGGAAAATTCACGCTATATTTGGTTTGCCAATAAGTACGCTGCAGATAACGTAAATGACGAGCCATCATCGTTACGTCTGTACGCCAATCTTCAAGACCGATTAAAACACCCATACCTATCTTGTGTACATTGGCTTGCCCCATACGGTCAAATCCATTTAGCCGCCATTCAAATTTAGACTTCATTCCCTTGGGGTGATATACGTTGTAGCGGGCTCGGTTATAAGTCTCCTGAAAACATACTACACCATGTAATCCTGCATGGGTAAGACGTTCATATTCTTCTGCTTTAAGCGGCATCACTTCAATTGTAAGATTAGCAAATAAAGGATGTGCTAATTGCAACGCTCTTTCTAGGTAATCTACTCCGGCATCCCTTGGATTTTCTCCTGTAACTATCAAAAGATTTTCAAAATTACCCAGTTTTTTGATAGCGTGAAGTTCATTCACGATTTCTTCTTCGTTTAGAATTGTGCGTTGAAAAGGATTATCGTGATTAAAACCACAGTACACACAGAAGTTGGTGCATGAGTTGGTAATATAGAGTGGAATATACAACGACATCGTTTTTCCGAAGCGTTGTAAAGTGTATTTTTGACTCAAAGCTGCCATTGGTTCAAGATATTTGGCGGCAGCTGGCGATACGAGTGCCATGAAGTCATCTATATCCGGATGGCTTTTTCCTAAGGCGATTTCAACGTCTGCAGCAGTCTTTGAATAGATTTGCTTGGTTGTATCTTCCCAGGAATACTGGTCTAATTCTTCTGAAAACATATTGTAATTTCTCTTTCAATTTTTATCGTTTATCCTAAAAATGCAGTCAATGGGCTACTAGCTTCAGCTGTATAGCTTCTGCCTGCTAATCCGGCTTCATAAGCCATGCGACCTGCTTCAACGGCAATCTTGAAAGCTTTTGCCATTTCGATGGGATTGTCTGCGACGGCTATTGCTGTGTTAACCAACACGGCGTCTGCGCCCATTTCCATTGCTTCTGCTGCATGACTAGGTGCACCGATTCCTGCGTCAACGACAACGGGTATATTGCTCTGTTCAATAATGATGCGAAGGAATTCTCGAGTTTGCAATCCTTGGTTTGTACCGATAGGGGCTCCTAAAGGCATCACTGTGGCTGCTCCTGCGTTTTCCAAGCGCTTGCACAACACCGGATCTGCTTGGCAATAGGGAAGTACGATGAAGCCCATTTTAGCCAATTCTTCTGTAGCTTTCAAGGTCTCTATTGGATCTGGCAGCAAATAGCGGGGATCAGGATGTATTTCAAGTTTCAGCCAGTTAGTTCCGAAAGCTTCTCGTGCTAACTGTGCGGCAAAAATAGCTTCTTTTGCATCGCGAACACCGGATGTATTGGGGAGCAACTGAATGCCCGGTTGTAAAATATGATGTAGCATATCATCATTCTTATCTTCGGTGCGGATACGTTTCATGGCGACAGTCACCATTTGGCTGCCGGATGCTGCGATAGCTTCTTGCATTTTTTCATTAGAAGCGAATTTGCCTGTACCTGTAAAAAGGCGTGAGGTGAAAGTCTTGTCTGCTATTTTTAAAGGTTTCATATGAATTGATTTTTTGAGTTATTCTTTATTTGAAGTATTAATTAATGATATAATATCTTTTGTTTTGATAGTTAGATTATTACTATTTTTAATTAAGCCGGATAGGGCTATCCCTTGGATTCCTGTTTTCATTAAGGAAGGAATATCACGTTCGGTTATTCCTCCAATAGCGAAAACGGGGATGTCAATATCATTTTCCTGCATCTGTTTTACAAGTCGTTGATAGCCTTCCAAACCTAATACCGGACTGAGGCGTTCTTTGGTAGTTGTAAAAGTATAGGGGCCCAGACCGATGTAGTCCACTCGTTGTTCTTGGCGCAACATAATGTCTTCCCAGGTATTGCAGGTAGCTCCAACGATTTTGTTTTCACCAAGTATAACTCTTGCCTGCAAAGGATTCATATCTTCTTTCCCGAGGTGTATGCCGTCTGCATCCAATTGTCGCGCCACTTCTACATTATCATTGATAATGAATAAAGCATTATACTTGTGGCAGATTTCTTTCACAATTTTTCCTGTCTGTAGGAATTCCTCTATAGAGGCTCCTTTCATACGGAGTTGAACCCAGCGCATGCCTCCGCGGCATACGGCTTCTACTTGTTCGCAAAGAGACATACCATCTTTGGGAGCAGTGATATATTGTACTGATAACTCACATGGAGTGGGGCGTGATATTGTATTCATTTTATGAAGTGTATGATAACCTAATAGACTGTTATTGCTATCAATAACCTGCGATACATAAAGCTGTGCTTCACTACTTGCTTGTTCAAGAGATTCTCCTTTGGCAAGGTGTGCGAGCAGTGCAGATGAGAGAATGCATCCGGTGCCGTGTTTGGTATACCTGCTTTTTTGTAGAGAATGGCAATAGATTGCATCCGGTGTAATCAATTGGTCTGTTGTGATTGCTCCAGAATTATGCCCGCCTTTCCAAAGAATGTTGACATTGTTATTCGTTGCAATTTGTTGCAGCATTTCTGTATTTACGTTATCTCCAAAAAGATGATGTAATTCTTCGGTATTGGGAGTTATCAAAAAAATGTCATTCAATACTTTTTGCAAATGCTCTTGTAGATTTTGGTGAAAAACATGGCCGGCACTGGCTTTTAAAATAGGATCCCAGACTATTTTTACATCAGGAATTTGTTTTTTGAGCCAAATGACAAGATGCTGTAGCACATCAAAATCTTGTATCAAACCGATTTTGACAAATTCTGGTCGGTGATGTTGGAATAACAATTCACATTGGCGAATAATTTCTGCCAGAGTCATCCAGTGTGTACCACTATAGGTATCCTCGTTTTGAAAGGTGACAGCAGTACAAACGCCCATTCCGTAGCATTCATTAGCTTCAAACGTCTTTAAGTCGGCTGTTACACCGGCCCCTGATGAAGGGTCGAAACCGGCAATGCTTAAAACAAATGGTGTGTTCAGCCGTGTAAAGCGGCGAGTTGCTTCTTCCGGACATTCCCAAATATAACCTAAGGCAGCGATACCGCTAAAACCAGCTTCTCGACATAAATCTCTTTTTTCTGGAGTAATACCGCCGAGTGCTATAATAGGGATATTGATTTCTGACAAATCCGGCAGTTCTTCAAAATGGCTTTGGTAACCTTGTTTGGAAATACTGTCAAATATCGGACTCAGAAAGCAGTATTCTGCACGGAAGGGCAATGTCTTTATCTCTTCGACACTATGGCACGAAATACTGACTTTCATGTTAGAATACTTTCCATAGCGAGTAGCTTGCCCTGACTTCAGGTGAATCCCCCGTAAGTGATATTGCTTTGCCAATTCGAAATGGTCATGCACAACGATTCTATTGCGGTAGCGTGATTCGATCTGTTGTATAAAATTCTCATAGGTGAAAATATCTGCACCTGGTTTGCGCAGGTGCAGTATTTCCAATCCTTGGGCGAACAGAAGATTACAGACTACCGTTTCGTCTTTTACTTTTTCGGGAGATGTAATGACAATAACCTTCATATCAAGTTACTGAATAACCGCTGGGGTTATTCTTTGTTATTAATTTTTTCTCGCAATTTTTTGCTGGCACGCATGGAGCAGAAATGTTCCCCACACATGGAGCAGAAATGTGCTTCTTTATGTCCTTCATCTGGCAGAGTTTCATCATGAAATTTGATGGCTTTTTCAGAATCCAATGCTAAATGGAATTGATCTTTCCATCTGAATTCAAAACGAGCCTTGCTCATGGCATAGTCACGGAAATAAGCTGCCGGATGTCCTTTTGCCAAGTCAGCTGCATGGGCTGCCAGTTTGAATGTGATCACTCCTTCTTTTACGTCATCGCGGTTTGGTAGACCAAGGTGCTCTTTCTGGGTTACATAGCATAGCATGGCTGTTCCGAACCAGCCGATCATAGCGCCTCCGATAGCTGAAGTGATGTGGTCGTATCCCGGAGCAACATCTGTCACCAACGGTCCGAGAGTGTAGAATGGCGCTTCATGGCAATATTTCAATTGCAAGTCCATGTTCTCTTTGATTTTGTGCATAGGCACATGCCCCGGACCTTCGATAATTGCTTGTACATTGTGTTTCCAGGCAATTTCACAAAGTTCGCCCAAGGTTTTCAGCTCTTCGATTTGTGCTGTATCGTTAGCATCGGCAATGCATCCCGGACGCAATCCGTCTCCTAAAGAAATACCTACATCATATTTAGCCAGGATTTCGCAAATCTCTTCAAAATGTTCATAGATAAAACTTTCCTGTTTGTGGGTTGTACACCAATGCGCCATGATTGAACCGCCTCGTGATACGATGCCTGTCAGGCGTTTCAATGTCAGGGGTACATGTTTCCAACGTAATCCGGCATGGATAGTGAAATAGTCAACGCCCTGTTCTGCCTGTTCGATCAATGTATCGCGGAAAATCTCCCAATTCAGTTTTTCTACGTCGCCGCCCACTTTTTCCAAGGTCTGGTATAAGGGTACCGTGCCTACGGGTACAGGAGAGTTGCGGATAATCCATTCACGGGTTTCGTGGATATTCTTACCGGTAGAGAGATCCATGATGGTATCTGCACCCCAGCGGAAAGCCCAAACAGCTTTCTCAACCTCTTCGGCGATAGAAGAGGTGACAGGAGAATTGCCGATATTGGCATTGATTTTCACCAAAAAGTTACGGCCGATAATCATCGGTTCGCATTCCGGGTGGTTGATATTTGAAGGAATGATTGCACGTCCGGCAGCCACTTCGTCACGGACAAATTCCGGAGTGATATAGTCTGGAATGTGAGCACCGAAGGAGTCGCCTTTTTCTTTTTTATATTTTTCCCGAATTTGGTCTGCCAATTGATTTTCTCGGATGGCAATATATTCCATTTCCGGAGTGACAATACCTTGGCGGGCATAATATAATTGGGTCACTTGTTTGCCTTCTTGAGCAACGCGGGGAGTAGTATTCACATGCTCGAATCGCAGAGAGTCCAGTGAAGCATCTGCTTGGCGCATACGGCCGTATTCAGAACTTAAGCCTTCGAGTTTTACGGTATCTTGGCGTTCCTCAATCCAGTTCTCTCGGAGTTTGGGCAATCCTTTTTGCAAATCCACTGTATAAGTCGGGTCGGTATATGGACCGGAGGTATCATATACTACAACATCCTCATTTTCTACTTTATTGCCGTCCAAATCAATCGTCGGCGACATTTTAATTTTACGCATCGGTACACGCATGTCGCTGCGAGAACCTGTTACGTATATTTTTTCAGAACCGGGTAGGGGTCCAACAGTAACACTAAATTTTTCCATAGTATATTGATTTAAGAAATTACAGATAGAATTGTTTATCCGCCTTGTACGGCTTTGATGATGATAATACGGCTACCGTCCTGGAGCACGGTCGTATCCCAATTTGCTTTTGAAACAACAGCATCGTCAATTGCTACGGCTATGTTTACCGGTTGAATTTCTTGTTGGGCAAGCAACTGGGTAATCGTAATGTTTTCCGGACACTCACTTGGAATGTCATTGATAAATATTTGCATGATTTTTCCTTGTTTAGTTTATGGATTATCCAAGGAGAGCATGTATAGATGACGGTATGTCGGAATGATTACTCTTTTCTCCCTACGCCGGCATTACCCGGATCAGGTTCTAGGGTATGATCTCAGCCCGTAGTCTTAAGGCACCCCTTTTGATTAAATCCGTAACAAAGATAAACAAAAATGTTGAATATTCCAAGTAAAAAAATGTTCTGGCGCAAAGGTTCTCATTTCCGCCATTGCAGTATCAGGAAAATCAATCCGGGCACAAAGATAATCAAGGCTGTAATCTGAAGCGCAAAAGCCAGGGAAAAACAGTCATTCAGCCAGCCAATGAAAGGAGCCATGACTGCAAATATCAACCGGATGATGAAATTTCTGATTGAGAGTACTGTTGCCCGCATTTCCGAAAAGGTCTGGCGGTTGATATATCCTTTTAATATAGGAGTGGCAAATCCGCGCACGATGTAAAATAAAAACAGGATACCCAAAGCTGCATAAGTAAGATTTAATGAGGTTGCGATATAGCCGCCGGTAATAAACACCAATATCAACGTATATGTTTTGTTTTCTCCCAGGCGGGCACTTAAAGCATCAGAGTACAGAGCTGCGATGCCTACCACTAAATTCAGTACGGTCCATACGATGCCGAACAGGCTGGTCGGCAGCTCGATGCTCATCAGCACCGGTTGTACAAACCAGGCCATTGTGAGGGTAGAGGCCCCGATGATACCGGAAAACAGGATGTCGTATCGTAGGCTTTTGTTCTCCACCAATGAATAATGCAGGATATGCAGGATGTTTTTCACCGGATTGACAATATGCACTTGTGCATTAAATTCTTTCAATGCCAAGGCTGCCGGAATACCGATAAATGCAATTCCTGTCTGAAAATAGAAAGGCAGTCGGAGAGAAGCAGCTGCCAATAGACCGCCGAATATACCGGCGAAGGCCTCTGAGAAATTTCCAGCCATGGTCACCTTCCCTTCATATTTTAAATATTCGCTTTCCCGATTGTAGTGGAGCATGGTGTCATAAAGCAAGGCCGAGTCTGCACCAGACACAAGGCTTTGCCCGATTCCAAGCAACACTTCTGCCAATAAAAAAGCTCCAAACGTATATGAAAAAGAGTAGGTGACAAAGCCGCCGAAAGCAATCAGACAACCGGTCAGCAGGCATTTTTTTCTCCCCCAAGCGTCAGCCAGGTAGCCTGTCGGAATGTCTAATGACACCGATACGATGGAGTAAACGCTTTTTAAAAGAAAAATCTCTTTTAATCCCAAACCGTTATCCTCATAAAACAGGACAATAATCGGCATAATCAAGGTAAACCATTTGGATACCTTGATGAGATAGAGTGCATTAATATTTTTTTGAAGTGTGTTCAATGCTACTTTAATTTAGCGTTTGCAAAGGTAATAAAAAGTAATTCTAAAAGAAAAGATTGCACAATGAGGAATATTTTGTGAAGCGATCTTTTGAATTTGAATTATAATATGTATTTTTGTTTCAACTTATAATCAAATAATAGGTAAAATCATGAAAATTGAAGAGATTAGCGATATCTATGAAGTATTGAAAGGAAACACCACTAAAAAACGCTTGGTGGTAGCCTATGCAAATGACAGTCATTCAATTGAAGCTGTATCCTTGGCAGTAAAAGCCGGACTGGTTGAAGGTATTCTTGTTGGCGATTCAGAAGTTATCAAGCAGGTGTGCGCCGAAAACGATTACGATCCCACTTGTTTTAAAATCGTTCACGAACCGAACGACGTGAAAGCAGCAGAAACTGCAGTAGCTATGATTCGCAACGGTGAGGCTGATGTATTGATGAAAGGACTTGTCAGCACAGACAAATATATGCGTGCTATCTTGAATAAGGAGAAAGGTATCGTAAGTGAAAAAGTGCTTTCTCACGTTACTGTAATGGAGTGCCCAGCATACCATAAATTATTGGTGGTAAGTGATGTGGCTATTATTCCGTGTCCGGATTTAGACCAGAAAAAAGCTATTATCAAATACGTAACTAAAACAGCCGTTAAGTTGGGTGTAGAAAAACCGAAAATTGCGTTGATTACCCCGACCGAGCAGGTGTTGCCGAAAGTACAGTCTACAGTAGAGGCTGCTATTTTGGCCAAGATGAACGAACGCGGACAGATTCCGGGTGCTATCATCGAAGGTCCGATGGCATTGGATGTGGCAATCGATAAAGAAGCTGCTGATATTAAGAAAATCTATTCTCCGGTGGCTGGAGATGCTGACTGTCTGGTATTCCCGAACCTTGAATCCGGTAACGTATTCTACAAAACCAATACAAAATTGGGTAGCGCTAAATTGGGTGCCATGTTGATGGGAGCTAAAGTTCCTTGCGTATTGTCTTCCAGAGGCGACAGTGTAGAGACAAAATTGAATTCCATTGCATTGGCAGCTTTGATTGCTTAAAGGCTTATGAATGCAGTATAAATAAAAAGGTTGGAAATGCTTTTGCGTTTCCAACCTTTTTTATCTGTTTGCTAACCGATAAAGAATGATTATAATTGTCCGGCTTCAGCTTTCTTGATCATCTCTTCGTTTGCACTGATATAAATCTCTACACGGCGGTTTTGTGCACGCCCGGCAGCTGTGCTGTTATCTGCTACCGGCTGGTCATATGCCATTCCTTTGGTGGTAAGACGTGCTCTGCTCACTCCCTGATTAACCAGATAATTGGCTACCGTATTGGCTCTTTCGCCTGAAATTCTTACATTCACTTCGTAAGTTCCGGTGTTGTCGGTGTGTCCGTAAATAGTTACGTCTGTATCCGGAGAGTTTTTCAGTGAATTGGCAAACTTAGTCAACGATTCGCGGGCAGAAGCATTCAGACTGGTCTGATTGTGTTCAAAAAGGATTCCATTGTCGAAAGTGACTTTGATAGCCTGTAAATTGTTGGCATCCTTGATGCTTTCTACTTTTGCCCCTTCAATTGCCTCCAATTCCTTTTTCTGTTTGTCCATACGGCGGCCGATTAAAGCTCCGGTTCCCGAACCGATGGCAGTACCGATAGCAGCACCGATGGCAGCCCCTTTACCCTTGCCGATAATTGCACCGATACCTGCTCCGACAGCAGCACCGCTACCGCCTCCGATTAAAGCTCCTTTACCGGTATTGTTCATACTTGCACAACCTGAAAACAGGCATTCTGAAAATATAATGCTTCCACCAAGCATGCAGACTGTGATTAAATTTCTCGCTTTCATTTCGTTTTACAATTAGTTTTTTATGAGTGTCAATTAATCCTAATTAGGCAAATGTAGCAATAATCTTTAAAATGACTAATTTATTTCTTCCGTTTTTAGTACTTTTGTCAGTATTTATTGGCAATCATATAATTTGAAATAATATAATTATCTATGGCAGTTTATTTTATCAGCGGCATTGATACAGATGCCGGAAAATCCATTGCGACAGGCGTATTGGCGCGTACATTGTCAGCCAAAGGATTGAAGGTAATCACTCAGAAGTTTATTCAAACCGGTTGTGTCGGTATTTCCGAAGATATTCTCAAACATCGTGAAATCATGGGTATCCCGCCGCAGGAGGTGGATAAGGATGGAACCACCTGCCCGTATGTGATGACTTATCCTGCTTCTCCGCATCTCGCTGCCGAGATTGACAAAGTGGATATAGATGTCAAACGAATTCATCAGTCAACCGAAAAGCTGGCATCCTTGTATGATATTGTATTGCTGGAAGGGGCCGGAGGATTGTATGTACCGGTGACCCGTGATTACCTGACCATTGATTATATTCAGGAATACGGTCATCCGTTGATATTAGTCTCTTCTTCCAAACTGGGTAGTATCAACCATACCTTGATGAGTCTGGAATTATGCCGTTTGCGTGGCATCAATGTCAGCCATGTCATTTATAATGATTTCCCGAATGATAGTGAATGGATTAAAAACGATTCCATCACGATTATCCGACAATATATCGAACGTCATTTTCCGAATTGCCGGTTATTGGAATTGCCGGTAATTCAAAATGGAGAATGGTGTGAACTGGCAAATGTATCCATAGAAAAATAGTAGAAATCCGATAAGAAAAAATATGAAGAGAGTGGAACTGCTGTCTCCGGCAAAAGACCTGAGTATAGGAATTGCTGCCATTAATAATGGGGCAGATGCCGTATATATCGGTGCGCCGGCATTCGGTGCCCGCAAAGCAGCCTCCAACAGTCTGGAGGATATTGCACGATTGGTGGAATATGCCCACCGCTATTATTGCCGGGTATTTGTGACCTTGAATACTGTTTTGTATGATAGTGAACTGGAGGCTGCAGAGAAAATGATACACGAACTTTACCGGATTGGTGTCGATGCTTTGATTGTCCAGGATATGGGTATCTTGCGCATGGATTTGCCGCCGATTTGCTTGCATGCCAGCACTCAGATGCATAATTATGATATCGAGCGTATCAAATTTATCGATAAAATGGGTTTCCAGCGCATTGTATTGGCGCGCGAACTTTCGTTGGAGCAGATTCGTGAAGTGCGTCGCTCCGTCAAGGCAGAGTTGGAAGTTTTTATCCATGGAGCTTTATGCGTCAGTCTGAGCGGTCAATGCTACCTGTCCCAATATATGTTCGGACGTTCAGCCAATCGGGGAGAGTGTGCCCAGCCGTGCCGGATGAAATGGTCCGTGCGGGATAACTCCGGCAAACGTTTGGTGGATAACCGTTACATCCTGTCGTTAAAGGATTTGAATCTCTCTTCCTATATAAAGGATTTGGTGGATATCGGGGTCGATTCATTTAAAATAGAAGGGCGTCTGAAAGATGAAAACTATGTGTCTAATGTGACAAATCACTACTCTTCGTTATTGAATTCCATTCCGAATATCAGGCGTACCGGTTCCGGTAAGGTGATTTCCGGTTTTCATGCCGAACCGGAGCGAAGTTTCAATCGGGGTTACTCTTCTTATTTTATGGTGAAGCGGGAATCCGGTCTTGTCAATGCCGACACACCCAAGTCTATGGGTAAGCAAATAGGGAAGGTGTTGCAGGTGAAAGGCAACCGGATGCAAGTTCAAGCGATTGAAGCCATCAATAATGGAGACGGGTTGTGCTATCTGCAAAATGGCGAATTGAAAGGCATCCGGGTGAACACAGTCGATGGTAGTTGGCTTACCTGCAATGAGCGGGCAGAAGTAAAACCTGGCGCAACTCTTTTCCGTAATTACGACCATCGGTTTGTTACTCAGTTGGAAAAAGCTAAATCAGTACGCAAAATTCGGATACACATGGAAGTCAGGGTACAGCAGGCTCGCCTGTACCTGTCGGTTTGTGATGAAGACGGTATAACTGCCGATTTGATATCAGAAGACGTATTTGAAACAGCCTCCAATCCTCAGCAAAAGGAACGCTTGCTGCAGCAATTGATGAAATGTGGCGACACTGAATATGTATGTGAATCGGTGGATTATTTGAGCGAAGAAATTCTTTTTGTACCGGCAGCAGCGGCTAATTTGTTGCGCAGGGCATTGCTCGACCGCTTGACAGCCATCCGTGCCGAAAGTCGTGAGGTGATGCTTCCGGGCAAAGAAGATACTGACGTTGCCTATCCGTTATTGGCCGATTGGCATTTGAATGTAGTCAATCAAAAGGCTGCAGAGTTTTATCATGACCATCAGGTTGAGACGGTTGCTACCGGTTTTGAAAAAAGTAAGACCGGTTCCGGTCGCGATCTGATGCATACGCGCTATTGTATTCTCCATGAATTGGGTCGTTGTCGCAAGAAGAATAAAAATGCCGATTTGGAATTTCCGTTATGGCTTTATAACGATAAACATTGCTTCCGGCTCGACTTTGATTGTAAAGAATGTTTTATGAGAATCCTGGAGAAAGAATAAAATTTTACTTTGTAAAATATGGTTTTGAAAATACATACGATTCTATAATTATCAGAGTGTTCTGTAATAAAAAACTTTATAAAAATATCTTTTTGGTGAGCAGATTATTTCTTTGCAAATTATATTTTTGCGGGCGTAATTAATTTGTAAACTAAAAAATATGTGTGGAATTGTAGGTTATTTAGGTAACAGAGATGCCTATGCGATTCTTATAAAAGGACTGCATAGATTAGAGTATAGAGGATATGACAGTGCAGGGGTGGCCATGCTCTCCGGGACAGGAGCACTCAATGTATATAAATCCAAAGGTAAGGTGGCAGATTTGGAACGGTTTGCCCAATCAAAAGATATTTCAGGTTCTGTCGGTATAGCGCATACACGCTGGGCCACTCACGGCGAACCCAACGATGTAAATGCCCATCCCCATTACTCTCCCTCCGGAGAATTGGCATTGATACATAACGGTATTATCGAGAACTATAGTGTGATTCGTGCCGAGTTGGAGCGTAAAGGATATGAATTTCGCAGCAGTACGGATACGGAGGTGATTGTATATCTCATCGAATACATCATGAAAACCAATCAGACAGACCTTTGTACTGCCGTGCAACTGGCCTTGCAGCAGTTCGTTGGAGCTTATGCCATTGCTGTGATTTCCAAGGACAACCCGGATCAGATAATTGCAGCCCGTAAAAGCAGCCCGCTTGTTGTGGGAATCGGCGATGATGAATTCTTTTTGGCTTCTGATGCGACACCTATTATCGAATATACGGATCAGGTTGTTTATCTGAACGACGAAGAAATAGCTATTATCCGTCGGGGAGAGGCATTGAAAGTGGTCAATCTGAATAATGTGGAGATTACGCCGGAGGTAAAGAAATTGGCTATGAATCTCAGCCAACTGGAGAAGGGTGGCTATCCTCATTTCATGCTGAAAGAGATTTATGAACAGCCCCGGACTATTTTAAATTGCACCAGTGGGCGCATCAATGTCGAGGGAACCCAGGTTGTCCTGTCGGGAGTGATTGACAATAAGGAGAAGTTTTTAAATGCCAAACGGATTGTTATTGTAGCTTGTGGCACCTCTTGGCATGCAGCCTTGATTGGCGAGCATCTGATTGAAGATTTTTGCCGCATACCGGTGGAAGTGGAATATGCTTCGGAGTTCCGTTACCGCAACCCGGTGATTCATTCCGATGACATTGTCATTGCCATTTCCCAATCCGGAGAGACAGCCGACACATTGGCTGCTGTCGAATTGGCAAAATCAAAGGGTGCTTTTATCTATGGAGTCTGCAATGCTGTCGGATCGTCTATTCCAAGGGCTACGGATTCCGGTTCGTATATCCATGTGGGGCCGGAAATCGGGGTGGCATCCACAAAGGCATTTACCGGTCAGGTGACGGTATTGTCCATGCTGGCTTTGACTATTGCCCGTCAGAGAGGCACCCTTTCAGAAGAAGAATTTATCCGTCTGGTGAAAGAATTACAAGCCATTCCGGAAAAGATAGAGAAGGTGTTAAAGCGGGCAGAGGAGGTAAAGGAGCTTTCCAAGATATTCACCTATGCACACAACTTTATTTATTTGGGGCGCGGCTACAATTATCCGGCAGCTTTAGAGGGTGCTCTCAAGTTAAAAGAAATATCCTACATCCATGCCGAAGGTTATCCGGCAGCCGAAATGAAACACGGGCCTATAGCCTTGATTGATGCAGAAATGCCGGTCGTAGCCATTGCCACCGCCGATAGCATTTATGAAAAGACAATCAGCAATATACAGGAAATCAAAGCACGCAAAGGGAGAGTCATCGCCATCGTGACAGAAGGAGATAAAGTGGTGCGGGAAATGGCCGACTATTGCATTGAAGTGCCTCCGGTTGCCGAGCCGTTTGCTCCTGTATTGGTCTCAATACCTTTGCAGTTATTGGCTTACTACATTGCTGTCAACAAGGGACGCGATGTCGACCAGCCAAGGAATTTGGCAAAGTCCGTCACCGTAGAGTGACGGACTCCGGTTATTCGGTGATAACGGCGGTCTGTTTCCGTCCGTCCATATAAATCGTAACGGGTTCCTGGAAACGGACGTGCTTTACAAATTCTGTTTCTTCCACCAGCTCCTGGCGTCGGATAATATCGTAATTGATAAACGAATTGTCCGAATCGTAGGGGATGGCAAAATAGCCGACATTCATGGAGGTCACATTATGGAAGAAATGCGAGCCCAGCGAAGCATCCAGCGGAAAATCTTTCAGTCCCTGTTCCACGATAACCTTGGCTTTGGAAATGTCCGACCATAATACAGGAATACCGGTCAATCGGTCTCGGGTGCCCCAACGTCCGGGACCGATTAGTATATAGGGAGTATCATTGGCGGCCATCTGCTCGTTGAAATGTTTCACCTCTTCAGCCATCTGTTCAGTTTTCAGGTAATTGAACTTATCCGGATCGACATAGACAATATCCCGGATATTGGTCAGTTTGCCGTTGCCCATACCCTTGTTGGCTTTCAATACAGCTTTGTCCATATCAATTTCTTCCGTGTCTATATCCAGGTTATACTCGTTTTTGATGAGCGGTTTAATCTGCAGCACATAGAAAATCCATTCCCCGTTTTCGCGGTTGACTGAAAATTCCATTTCCACAGGCGATCCCATTGCCTGCGAGAAAATATCCAGCAGTGTATCCAGAGTGGAAGCCAACGGAATATAATCATATTGCAGAATATTCGGGAAATTGACAATGCGTGCGCCCATGACATTAAAGTCATAGGTTATATTATCGTTCATAAAGTCGTAGACAGAAGCACAATGCGTCAGGTTTCCATCCTCTTCAATTGTCTTCAAATCGTATGCTTTGATGGCTGCATCCTCACCGTCATGTTCCAGATTGTATGCCTTGTTTTTCAAATCGATGGCATAAAAATACTTTTGAGAATCGCGCATCATGTCCTGGATAGAAGCCAGTTGAAGCTTGGGATAACGGGGACAGAAGCGGTAGGTCTTTTCGCCTCCCACAACGTATGCCCCCAACCCTAAGGCCAGTACGGCAAACCCGTCCTCCGGCTTGATATAGGAAAAAGGGTAGAAGTTGTACGATTGTGCCACTCCGCTGATATTGGGGTAATATTTACCGTCGTATTCATTGCCGACCACCTCCTGGATGATGACCGCCATCTTCTCTTCTTCAATCATACTGCCAATGGCACGGAAATAGGCTCTAGACCCTTCTGTGAAGATAGAAGAGAATACCAGCTTGATGGCTTTTTCTAATTCCAATGCTCTTCGCACTATATCCGCATCATTGTTTGGTATCAGATAAGTGGAATAAACCCCTGCAAAAGGTTGGCTAAGCGAGTCCTCAAACAAGCCGGAAGAGCGCACAGCCAGCGGCTTTTTCATCACCTCCAGATAATTTCTTAATTTCTCCTTCAAGCAGGACGTTAACTCAGCCTGTATAAATGCCTCTTTTATTTCCTCATAGCTCTTGTCGCTATAGGCAATTTCGCTCAGATTATTGTTGTCGATAAAATGGTCGAATTCATCCACTCCGATAATCGCTGTTTTGGGAATGGCTATCGGGAGGTTGGGTATCAGTTTTTTAAAGTCCACATTCTCAATAAAATTCGACAAGAATGCCATTCCGCGTCCCTTGCCGCCAAACGAACCTTTGCCGAGGCGGGAGATATACCGGTTGGAATCCACCAGTTTCGGGTTGAAATTGATGATTCTTCCCTTGATTTTTTTCAACTCTGCACTTTCAATCGCATGTACGATAAACTGCCGGATTTCTTCAGGGGTCTTGAAATCCTCCCAACGATAACGACGTAAATGGCGGGCAAGTGTGATTTCTCGTCTTGCCATCAGCCAGGTAGAGATACCGTTTCGGACAGAGTGGTAGAGCAGCGACTCATCCGGAATACTTAACAGCTTCTCCTTGAACTCTTCAATGGACGTTGCTTTATCAATTTCTTCACCTTTGGCATTGCGGAAAATAAAATCCCCGAATCCCAGATAATTCTTGATAAAAGCCTGGATATCGTGTGCCAATGTAGGAGAATTCTTATTGATAAATGCAGCATGCAGAGCTTCCGCCTTGGCAGCATTCTCCTCTTCCTGGCTTTGCAGCATACAGGGGATACCGCCGCCTGTCTCTTTGACATAGCGGATCAACGAAATACCCGCTTCCTCATCCTCAACCCCGCCGCGTTTATACCTGACATCCGAAATCACGCCAATCAGATTTTCCCGGTAGCGGTCAATCACCTCCACGGCTTCCTCATAGGTTGTGGTCAGAATCACCTTAGGTCTTGCGCGAATCGTCATCACGGTATTCATATCCCGATCCTGCGGTTCTGAATAAATCAGTTCCTGGGTCTGAGTCATCACCTCCGTATAGAGCAGCGGCAGGTAGCGAGAGTAATAACGTACAGAATTTTCCACAAGCAGGATAATTCGGATATCTCCCAGACGGGTATCTTTTTCCAGATTCTTCTTGTCCTCGATACATTTCGACATGGCGAGAAAAATCTTTGTCGAGCCGTTCCATACGAAAAGCTGTTCCACCGACTGATAGAGCTGTTCTTCAATCGTATGAAAATAGGCAAGGTCGGCATTATTGTTCACCAGCATCAGTTGGCACACCTCCGGATAAAGCTCCTTGAGGTGCCGGCTCACATTCACCGGCGTCTGCTTGTCAAGCCCTGCCATAATAATAATCAAATCGATGTGGCGTTCCTTCAACACCTTCAGAGCCTCCTCTTCGCTGGCTACAGCCGTGAAGCGAGGGGCGGTATAGAGATTCACCTGCAGATAGGCCCCTGCAATTTTATCTGTAAACTGTCCTTCCCGTTCGATGGTATAGGCATCATAATAGTTGGCAATCAGCAGGATTTCCTTGATTTTAAAAGGCATCAACTCCTGAAAGATATCTCGGTCACTCTTTTGTCTTTTGTAGATTTTGTGCAGTTCTATAGCCATATCGAAAATTATTTTAAACCCAATCAAATATACAACATCCGGGAGCGTTTGTCAATAGGCAGCTTCAAAAAAATCTTGACTTTTTATCATCTCCCCGGTTTATCCGTTCCTCCCTCGTTGCTTCTCCGTAGCTCCCGGCTTCTCGTTCGGATGAGCTTCGGAGGAACTTCGGATAAGAAACGGAGAACGGTGAGAGGGGAGTGAGACATCAGTGAGACCTGGATGGGAGATAAGAAGAAGGGCTTTCGGAGGGCAGATCGAACGATATGGTGGCAATACAGGGATTTTTTTAAGGAATATCCTGCAATTTTAGATTAATACTAATATCTTTGTGTTGTGTATATACTAATAACACTACACCATGTAAATACTAATAATCCCCCAATTGTATATACTAATTGATTCCATAACCTAGTACTAATAAAAGTCCCATCAATGCCCGTATACTCGGGCATTTCTTCTTTGTATATATCCACCCTTATATGGATGGTAACGGACGTACAGCCCGTTTCATCATGAATACGATGTTGGTGACAGGGGGGTATTCATGGCGGGTTATCACGGTAGATGAGCGCTCTGCATATATGGAAGCTCTGGAAAAGGCAAGCATCGAGGGAGACATCACTTCATTTGCAAGAATTGTTCTCCTCTGAAAAAAGTTGGCTTTTACTGCTTCATGCGGATAATAAGCCGCAAATTTTGCGGTTAATTATCCACAAAATCGTATATTTGCAGAAAACAATGATGCCTATGTATATATATGAATATAAAGAATGACCTTCCTTTCGTGGAACAAAGAACTTATTGGCGAGAAACTGAACAAGGTAAACAAGGCTGTCGGTTATTTGATGGGACGCCTCAATGTAATCGGTTTTAACGATAAGATGGCTGCCGTGGTTGAATCCATATCCCATGATATCATTGCATCATCAGAAATTGAAGGTGTGGAATTGAACAATGAGCAGGTACGTTCATCTGTAGCACGCAAACTTGGAGTGCTATTACCGAATCCGACAGAATCTTCACGTTATATAGACGGAGTAGTTGAAATGGCACTTGACGCAACCGTTAATTTCAACATTCCGCTTACCCATGAAAGACTCTTCGGCTGGCACAATTGTCTGTTTCCTACCGGATGGAGCGGTCCAATCAAAATTGATGTAGCCCGATACCGCAGTGGAGAGATGAAGGTTATTTCCGGAATGTTCGGTCGGGAAAAGGTACATTATGTAGCACCTCCTCCTGAAAAAATAAACGAAGAAATGAATCGGTTTCTGGACTGGTTCAATTCAGATGCACATAATGGCTATGTAAAATCGGCAATAGCCCATTTGTGGTTTGTCTGTATTCATCCTTTTGATGACGGAAACGGACGAGTAGGACGGGCCATTGCTGATATGGCACTTTCACAGGCAGAAAACTCAAAGATGCGTTTCTTTAGTATCTCTCATCAGATAAACAAGGATAAAAAGCAGTATTACGACATATTGGAGAAAACACAAAAAGGGGATTGCGAGATTACAGAATGGATCGTCTGGTATCTTGATTGTCTGCTCCGTTCCATCGAGCAATCCGATGAAACCTTGTCGAAAGTTCTTAACAAGGCTATATTCTGGCAGACTCATGCCGAAATAGTCCTGTCTGAACGACAACGTGAAGTCTTGAATTTATATTTGGATGGTTGTCCCGGAAAACTAACGGCTAAGAACTGGGCAAAACGTGTAAAGGTATCACCAGATACAGCAATACGCGATATAAAAGATCTGGTAGAGAAGGGTGTTCTGATACCTCAGCAGGGGCGGGTTCGTGACGTATTCTACGGCATACGGTGCAGTGACTCTATACTTGTTATTCCCTTGCCTGAAGATTTATGATTATTAAAAAATCGTTGTATGGTGGATAAGCTAACAAAAGAACAAAGACACCGTTGTATGTCAGCAATCAAAGGGAAAGGGACAAAACCTGAATTGCTGGTGCGCAAATTCTTGTTCAGCCGTGGATTCCGGTACAGGCTCAATCATCCACGGCTTCCTGGACATCCGGATATTGTATTGCGTAAATATAGAACGGTGGTTTTTGTAAACGGTTGCTTTTGGCATGGACATGAAGGTTGCAAATATTACGTTCTTCCCAAGACGAACGTTGAGTTTTGGCAAAAGAAAATAGAAAGGAACCGGGATAGGGATTTAGAGGAACGACAGCAATTGTCTTCTATGGGATGGCATTGTATTACTGTATGGGAATGTCAGCTAAAGCCGAAAGCCAGACAGCAAACATTAGAGTCTTTAGAAAATATGCTTTATCGAATTTTCCTGAAAAATCGAGAGATCAAGCGATATGATGTTGGTGAAGAGAAAAATTCTATGGTGGCAGAAAATGCTGAGGATTATGAATACTATGCATCCAATAATCACTGATAAAAGCATTCGCTTTCAGATAACTTTAAAAGCAAGAAGTGTTATTACTTTTTTGTTTTTATTTGTGCGTAGATTCAAAATAATATGAGATTTAATTCGTACTTTTGTATGTAAGGCGCTGTTAAAAAATAGTGTACGAATGCTAATTTTACAGTTTTAGCAAGCCAAATATAAATAGCTAAATTACTAGATGTTGAACTGACCGAATTAGTTTTGTTTGAATAACTTAAGAAAAAATGGAAGCAAATGATATCAACGAAGAGACGATTAGAGTGCGAGAAGAAATTAAAGAAGAATTTACATTTTATTTAACCAATATTGCAAGATCTTCTAGAAGGACGGAGAGGGGATATAACCTACAAGCAACAGCGGTACAAAGCTTTCTGTCTTTTTTGGAAGTGGATAAACTTTTTGATTACAGTCCTGAAAATTGGAGGAATATTGATAGCATGTATGATATTACAGACCCTGATGAAGTATCAAGAATAGTAGATATCCTTTTAAATAACTCAGATTTTGTAGAGAAGGATAACGGGAAAAATCAAGGTTGGAGGTCTGGCAGTATTATACATTATGCATGTTTCACCACGGCTCGTGCATATTTTATAAATAAAGCAAGAGGACAATCATCTGAGAATCCAGATAATTATAGTCTAAAAAAAAACTTAGATAAAAATTCTCTCCAGCAAATCTTCTACGGAGCACCCGGTACCGGAAAGTCTTATACCATTAACCATACAACAGGGGGAGAAGATGTTATTCGTACTACATTCCATCCGGATACGGATTACTCCACTTTCGTAGGGGCCTACAAGCCGACAACCATCGAGGAAACGGTGATGACGGTCATCGGTACAAAGGCCGTACCGGTGGAGAATGCGGACGGAACTCAACGCAAGGAATCGAAGATTGTCTATGAGTTCGTGGCACAAGCCTTCCTGCAAGCTTATGTGAAAGCATGGAAGAAGTATGCTGAAGCTGAAGGCGAACCCAAGAAACAATTCCTGGTGATCGAAGAAATCAACCGAGGCAACTGTGCCCAAATCTTCGGGGACTTGTTTCAGCTACTTGACCGCAATGATAGCGGATTTTCAGATTATCCCATCCAGGCGGATGCCGATATGAAGCGACAACTGCAGAAGGCATTCAGCGGTATGGAACTGACGAACAAGGAGGTGCTGAACGACCTGTATGAGGGTAGAAATGTGGCGGAAGAAGTGATGCGTGGAGACATTCTGCTCCTGCCTAGCAACCTGTATATTTGGGCCACCATGAACACGAGCGACCAAAGCTTGTTCCCCATCGACAGCGCCTTCAAGCGTCGTTGGGATTGGACGTACATGCCCATTTCGAATGCCTATAAGGAATGGGCCATTGAGGTGAACGGCCATCACTACGACTGGTGGCACTTCCTGGAACTTATCAATGCGAAAATCGGCACCATGACCAGCTCTGAGGACAAGAAACTGGGCTACTTCTTCTGCAAGGCTGCAGACGGCGTGATTTCCGCCCAAAAGTTTGTCGGTAAGGTTATCTTCTACTTGTGGAATGATGTTTTCAAGGACTACGAGTTTGGCGATGCTATTTTCAACGATGAGGACGGCAGCAAGCTGAGCTTCGACAAATTCTATACTCAAGAAGGCAGAGATGCCAAGGTGGAAACGGAAAAAGTAGCCTTGTTTCTTAAAAACCTAGGTTTGGAACCTCTTCCTTCCGAATCAGAGGACGAAGAAGAAACTTCAGAAATCACTAATGTTTCTCTCTAATTATGGTAAAAAAACATGAAATAAGAAACAGTACGGCAGAATTTCTGACCTTTGTAGCTGTCGGAAAAGAAGAAGGCATCCAAGTGTTGTATAAGAACGAAACCATCTGGGCCACTCAAAAGGCTATGGCCACTTTGTTCGATTGCTCCACCGACAATATTAGCCTGCATCTGAAGAACATTTTCAAAACAGGAGAACTGATAGAGAAGGTAACTACCGAGAAATCCTCGGTAGTTCAAATGGAAGGAGAACGTGAGGTAAAACGTACGGTTATGCTTTACAATCTCGATGTTGTCATTTCAGTAGGTTATCGCGTAAACTCCATTCGCGCCACTCAATTCCGGCAATGGTGTACCTATGTGCTGCGCCAATTTGCTTTGCGCGGTTATGTGATTGACAAAAAACGGATGGAGAACGGCTCGTTTATCGGTGAAGACTACTTTGAACACTTGTTGGCAGAGATACGCGAGATACGCTTGTCAGAACGCCGATTCTATCAGAAACTGACAGATATCTATGCCACGAGCATAGACTATAATAAAGATGCGCCCACTACCCGGCAATTCTTCCGTAAAATTCAGAATAAGATGCACTATGCCGTGCATGAGCATACAGCTGCAGAACTCATCGTGGCACGTGCCGATGCCGGAAAGGAGCACATGGGGCTGACCTCCTGGGAAAATGCACCGGACGGAAAGATTGTCAAGACAGATGTAAGTATTGCCAAGAATTACTTGATGCAAAACGAATTGGAAGACATGGGCAGTATTGTAACAGCTGTATTGGAGTTTGCAGAAAGACGCGCCAAACGGCACATACCCATGACCATGGAGGATTGGGCTACACGTATTGATGCTTATCTTTTAAGTGACGAGCGTCCGTTGTTACCGGATGCCGGCAAGATAAGTTATGAGTTTGCCAAGCAATATGCTGAAACTGAATTTGAAAAGTACCGGGTGATTCAAGACAAACTGTTTAACAGTGACTTTGACAAGTTCAACCAGACTGACGATGAGTTACTCCTACTCCTTGGGGATGACAAGTAAAACAAGATTGTTATGAGAATACTGATTGAAGAATATCCGTACGAGGTGGCCGACGTGAAAGACATTCTCCATGGCATGGATGCCTTGGTGAATGTGGAAGGTCGTGTGTACATCCACTATGTAGGTTATTATTACAATACGCTACTGAAGGATTGCGTGTTCATTCTCCCCAAGGTGCTGCTGAAGGGCAAACCTGGCAAAGAACTGGCTTTCGGAAAATATATGCCGGAGGACATCGTCAACTTGGAAGAACAGAATCCGCTGAACAGCGAAGAACGCAACTTCCTCTACAAGTTCGCTGTGTGGATTTACCGAGCCATCGTAGTGTATAAGAACGACAAGCGGAATGATACTGACATCGTGTATCACTCGAAGATTGCCCATGTGGGAAACGGCAAGCGACGATTGAGTAACACGTATCTGGATATTCTTCTCTCCCTCATCCAGTTCAACCGTGAGAACCAGAGTTTTTTCTTCTTCATCGTGAAGAACCTGCATAGCGGATTGAACAAAATCAACTGGACACGCACCATTGCCACGCAGACGGCCCTGGTGCAGAACGGACAGCCCATCTATCTGAACCCGGTGAACAAGAAACGGCAGATCAATTTCGATGAAGAGTTGCTGGTCATCTTCTTCTCAATCTTGAACTATATGGGCGACACCTACGGCTTTCCCAAAGAACTTTGCTGTCAGTTTCAGCTGATTACCGGCAAACGGTTTGAAACTTACTTGAACGGATTCGGCAAGACCCGGTTGCGGCAAATCAAGTACAAGTACTTTTCCGACAAGGCCCTGCAGCTATGGGACTTGTGCTACGCTTTCTTCGACGAAGCCCGGCAGGTCTATATCAATACCGAACAGCGCGAGTATCTGCTGGTAAAGAGCTTTCATATCGTGTTTGAAGCCATCATCGACGAGCTGGTGGGCGACAACCCGCTGCCGGACGGCATGGAAAAGAAGCAGGAGGACGGCAAGATTGTGGACCACCTGTTTACGGCGCAAAGCCTGATTGACAGCGAAGCCAAACAGACGTACTACATCGGTGACAGCAAGTACTACAAGATGGGGCACGAACTGGGTTCGGAATCCATCTACAAGCAATATACCTATGCCAGGAATGTCATCCAATGGAACCTGGATATATTCAACAACGGAAAGACCCCGTCCTCCGGCATTCAGCTACGCGACGACGTGACGGAGGGCTACAACATCCTCCCCAACTTCTTTGTGTCGGCCAAGATGGACGAGCAGTTCGACTATGGCAACGACGGCATCGAAAAGACCGACCGAAGAAAAAACAAGCACAAACAGGTGCAGTTTGCCAATCGCTTGTTCGACCGCGACACCCTGCTGCTGTTCCACTACGACGTGAACTTCCTTTTTGTGCTGTCGCTCTATGCCCGCAACAACAGCAGTCAGAAGCAGGTATGGAAAGACAAGGTGCGCGACAAGTTCCGTACGGAAATACAGGAGTGGCTGCAAAAGGACTACGACTTTCATGTGATGAAGGCACATCCGGACGTGGACGGAGAAGCGTATATCAAAAAGCATTTCAAGGAACTGCTCGGCAAGGTTTATACGCCGTTTGCCGACTCCGGCATCTATTCGCTGGCTTTGGACAATGCTCCCCAATACGAAACCGAGAACCGGCAGTTACTCCAGGAACTGAAGAAACACTTCTATCTGAGTGACTGCCCGCTCGGCACACAGCCGGAGGATGCACTGAAGGAAGTGTTATCGCAAGGGGCGGTACCTTCGGAAGAAGGACAAAAGGACGGAATATTGATGGTGATGATGGAGCAATATGCCACGAAGAGTATGCATTTTCTTTCACATGGCAAAGTGGCCATCGGCATCAAATACAACAAGGACAGCATGGAAATCGTGCAGAATCTTCAGCGTATCGGGTATGTGCTGTTTCATCACCGCAGTGACAAAGACCTACATCTGTTTGCGGTGAAAGGAGCTTGTGAACTTAAGGATGCAGGAGAAGTGGAAGAAGAGCGGTATTGTAATATAAAAACAACCGAAATGTATTTGGTTGTTGATATAGATTCGTCATCCGAATTAAATGCTAGCCATTTTCATTCTAGCAAAAAGGCCTATACGCCAATGACCAGGTATGATGCTCAATATTCGACAATAAAGGAATTGGTATATGATGAATAGCTTCGAAATGGATAGAGATCAGTTTGCAATTTTGTCTTTCTCTTTTCTTTCTAATTCATGTCGTTCTTTCATCCAGTCCTTGTCAAAAGTGATAAGACCTAACCCTAGAAGTATAAAGACAAAAGAGGCGGCAGAAAAACTAGCAGCTAAAACAATTTGTCTTGCATCAAGAAGATTGTAGAAAATCACAAAAAGCACAAAGGCAATTATAAGTGGATTGTTTAAAGGAAAAGCAGTCAGGAGAGCTTTGTGTGAACTGGGGGGGTGGAATTTTTGTGATAGTAGAAACGCAGACCCGGGAGTCATTTCACGATTTTTCACAGGCCCTGGTGGATTGGGGGGTATGGAATGCTATTTATTTAGTTGGTGCTTCTGAAATTTGGGGTGGGTATACAGATAAAAATAACCTGCGGATATTTTTTACTGACGTAGAAAATCCCGCAGGTGAGTATATCAATTATATCGTATGGAGACGGAAAAACTAGTCGGCTATCATTACATTGTTTACCCGTTCAAAGAAAAAGCGATGGCGGTTCCAGTGAAACGGGAAGTAAGACCTGTTTTTCTGTATGGTATTGTGACGAAAGATTATTGTGTTTACTGATTTTCCATATACGATGGGGGCATCAAATGTGTTGAAAAGGTTGTTTTCAATGATAACTGTGCCATGAAAATAGTTTTGCTGAGCTTGCAGATTTGGAATTTCCGGGTATATGGAGATGATAGCATTGGTAAACTGAAACAGGCTGGTCAGTGCATTGATAAAGCGGTTGTTTCGGATGGTGACGTTACGGCAGGCACCGGTTTCGTACCAACCATTGCAGTCTCCGCATAGAAGAATGGCAGTACCGGACGTGTGGTCGAAGAGATTGTTTTCAACGAGGACGTCTTGCGGAGTGCTGAATAAGGCACCTCGTGCTCGGTTGTTCCGGATGGTGTTGCCGGAGAATATGACTTGCGGAGTCCATGTCAGGTTTTCAATACCGAATCCTGTTTTTTCATGAATAGTGGTGTCTATGGCATGTGCCAAGGTGATGATGAATTCGTGAGCTCCTTGTATCTCATTTTTGTCGTATGGACGGATGGAGGTTATTCGGTTTTTTTTGCCGATTAAATCCATTGTTGCAGAACGGACAAACTGCACTTGATTGCCTTGGCGCCCCCATTCGAATCCCCATGTCTGAGGATGCATGTATCGTCCTACTAAAGAGGTGTCGTTGATTCGCTTTACAATTTTCAGGTAGGTTCCGTGAACATTGATGGCATCGTCCATCATACCTTCGTAAAGTCCGTTGCAGGAGATGATTTTACCTTTGCAACCGGAAAAATGAGTGGCATCGGCCTGGGTGGTGAAGTAGCGGGTATCATTTTCGCCACGCAAGCAGACTGAAAAATGGTCGAGGGTGATATTTTCACATAGTTGAGCCAGGAGTCCCATTCCTTCTGCATAGTGTATTTGGATATTTTCCAGGCGGGTATTTACATTATGAGCGAGGAACAGTCCCGGCGCCGGACGTTCGTAAGTACGCATGGCAACCACAGTTCCGGGAATCAAGCGGGAATCTTTCCAGGCGGGAGCCTGTAGAATACCGGGAGCTTTTTCTTGGATGCCCCGGGTGGAGAAGGTTAGGTCGCTCGTTCTGTAAACCACTCTTTTGGTCTTTTCTTCAAATGCAATTCCCGTAGAGGGACGGGTTGTCCAACTGTCACCATAGGCCTCAAATTCGTTTGTTTCCGTAATCCGGTATTTTACATAGTCTGCTACTTTAAAAACAACGCCTTTGTCCGGGGTGTTTTCAATTATCTGTACTTGTGTGATGTGTGGATTTTCAAAGTCTATACTGAAATTTTTTAGTGTACAGTTTTCTGAGTGCAGAAGAGAGAGTGGCAACATTCGTCCGTGGAAGATAAATTCTGCACCTTGACCATCAAGAGTGAAGTGCTTCAGTTTTTCCAGTGTGATCCCTATTTTTTTAGGGTTTGTCTGGTCGTGATTGGAAATATAATATTCACGTTCTATTGCTCCTTTTTCATAAAAATGGTATCGTCCCGGCTCAAAGCGAAGGATGATACTATCTGTGGAATGGCATTGTGTCTTGATTTTGTCAAGAGCCTTTTGGATGACAGGTGCTGCATTTTTCTTAGAATCGGCTTTTAGACCGAATTTTTTCATTTCATAAATACGGGTTTGTGCATGGGTGACTGAACATAGAGCTGTCAGGGCAATAATGATAAAAACAAAACGATAATTGTGCATGACAAATTCTGATAGGTGTTTGTTGTGCAAAGGTAAGATTATTTTTCGATTTGTTTTCCGTGTTTTTATTGCTTATTTTTGTATTTTCTCAATTTTTAATGTCATGAATCTTAAAATCAAAACATTGATAAGTAGTCTTTTGGAATATGAAGAATAAGAACTTGTATATTTTTAATTGTGATTGTGAGATGGCTATTGCCAATGGGGGAAAGTTTTATATGCCACCTTCAAATGTAAAAAAAATGATGCGGGATTTGGCTTATCTTCCAGCTTATCTGGGTGAGGATGGAGATTGTGTTTTGGTAGAAGAAAAATTGGCTGTTGAAAATAATTTACAAGTGGATTGTAAGGCTATTTTGCTTGATGAACTATCTGGCTATCCTGAAAAATTAGTAGGAGCCCCCTGGGGAATGAGTCCTAAAATGTGCCATTGGATGACAGAAAGATGTTTGGGAGACGAGTGGCAATTGGCACAAAAGGAGTGGTATAGTAGAAGGAATGCTTGCGAAGCATTATTGTTTTTAGCAAAAAATAATATAGTCGCACATGATTTCACCATTCCATATATATGTAATTCCTTAGAAGAAGTTATTGATAAAGCCAGACATGGTAGTTGGTTAGTAAAAGCTCCTTGGTCATCATCCGGAAAAGGTTTGTTGCGTTTGAAGGATGGTGTATCTGATAAAGAAGGAGAATGGATAAAGGGTGTTTTGAAAAAACAGGGTTATGTGATGCTTGAATGTTTTTTGGACAAAGTGGAAGATTTTGCCATGGAATTTAGAGCTACTGAGCAAGGGATAATTTTTATTGGATGGTCAAGTTTTTTGACTGGAGAGTATGGGGAATATCGAGATAATTACGTTGGTGCTCAGAGTAATATTGAAAATCATTTGGCATCTCTTTTGGGGGATGATATCTTAAAGCAATTATTGGTGTATATGCCCACGGTGTTGCAGAAGATTTATCCTACATACAGGGGATATTTGGGTGTGGATATGATGGCGTACAGAGATGAAAAAGGAGTAGTGCGAGTGCAACCCTGTGTAGAGATTAATTTGCGGTGTAACATGGGTATTGTGGCATTGTATTTAAGTAGTAAATATTTGGATGTGTGCACAAAAGGGGAGTTTACCATAACTTTTCATTCAAGACAAGGAGAAGCATTGAAAGAGCATCAGCGTCTATGTCAAGAGTTTCCTGCCGTATATAAAAATAACCGGATAAAATCCGGTTATATTGCACTGACACCAGTCAGTGAAACCACTCAATTTGTGGCTTCACTCAGGTGTTATTGAATTTTTGTATCTTTTAAAATCACATCATGTGCACCACCTTCAACAATAGATGTTGATGATACTAGGGTGATTTTTGCTTTTTCCTGCAATTGCGGAATAGTGATAGAACCGCAACTACACATTGTTGATTTGATCTTACCTAATGTAAGTTCCAGATTGTCCTTCATTTTACCGGCATACGGAACATAACTATCAACTCCTTCTTCAAATTTAAGAGCTGCTTTTACGTTACCTCCCATGTCGTAGCGCTGCCAGTTTTGAGCACGGTTGGAACCTTCACCCCAATATTCTTTTACATAGGTGTTACCGATAGACAACTTTTTGCTAGGACTTTCGTCAAAACGTGCAAAATAACGTCCCATCATCAAGAAGTCGGCTCCCATTGCAAGAGCTAAGGTCATGTGATAGTCATGTACTAAACCACCATCCGAGCAAATAGGGATGTAAATTCCGGTCTGTTCAAAGTATTCCTGACGAGCCTGACATACTTCTATAAGAGCTGTAGCCTGTCCGCGGCCGATACCTTTTTGTTCTCGTGTGATACAGATAGAACCACCACCAATACCTACTTTTACAAAATCAGCACCGGCTTTTACCAAGTAAAGGAACCCTTCTTTATCAACTACGTTACCACCACCTATTTTTACTTCGTCATTGTATGTTTCTTTCACCCAACGAATGGTTTCGTATTGCCATTCAGAAAATCCGTCTGATGAGTCAACTACTAATACGTCAACACCTGCATCAACAAGCGCAGGTACGCGTTCTTTGTAGTCACGGCTATTGATTCCTGCACCAACAACTAATTTTTTGTGGCTATCTAACAATTCATAAGGATTTTCCTGATGATTGTCATAATCTTTGCGGAATACAAAATATTGAAGTTTCTGGTGTTCGTCAATAATCGGAAGACAATTTAATTTGTGTTCCCAGATAATGCTATTTGCTTCGCTTAAAGTAAGACCTACTTTACCAACAATCAGATTTTCAAACGGAGTCATGAATTCTGATACCGGCTTGCTTAATGAGTCTGTTTTTAGACGATAATCACGGCTGGTTACCATACCAAGCAATGTGCCGTTTGCAGTTCCGTCATCGGTAATTGCAACTGTGGTGTGACCGGTAGCTGCTGTAAGGTTAACAACATCCTGCAGGGTTGCATCCGGGCGAAGATTTGAATCGCTCACTACAAAACCCGCTTTGAATTTTTTTACGCGGCGAACCATTTCTGCCTGGCTTTCGATAGGTTGTGAGCCGAATATAAAAGACAATCCACCATTCCGAGCCAAAGCTATTGCAAGACCATCATCCGATACAGCCTGCATGACAGCAGATACAAATGGGATGTTCAATTGGATTGCCGAGGTTTCTCCCTGGCGGAATTTAACGATAGGGGTTTTCAGGGAAACATTGTCGGGAGTACACTCTTTGGTTGTGAGTGACGGAATTAACAGATATTCTCCAAATGTACGTGATACTTCTTTAATGTAATGAGCCATATTCTGTAGTATTTTTAAAAATTGAGCGAAATTACTCTATTTTCACAACATTGCCAAGCACTGTCTGTAAAAAATTATATTCTTATTGATTATTTCTGCAATATTTGATTGTCTGCAGGTGTTAATTTTTCTGTTTTTAGATTATATATTATAGTGTTCTCTACGTTTGAATAATTAATGCATGATTTTAAAAATCAATTCTCTCAACAATTCTCCTGCCGATGTATTAGTATTACCAACACCTTTAGATTTCATATCGTATTCACGTAGCAGTGAAATTACAGTTGCACATTTTTTGGCACTATATATACGACTGCCTTCCGTATAATCTTTCATGAAGAATGGATGTACTCCTAATATTTTTGCCATTTCCTGTATATTTTGTGTTTCCCTCTTTTGGTAGTGGTAAGTGAGAAGATTCAAGAAATAGCGAAATAGGGTGGAGATGGTGAGAACCATCGGATTGTTTTTGGGATTTGCTTCAAAATAATTGACAATCTGATTGGCTTTTAGTACATTTTTATGTATGACGGCATTTAATAGTTCGAAACTATTAAAGTCTTTACTGATACCAGTATGTTCTTCAACCAGTGATTCTTTGATTTCTCCCCCAGGAGGAAGCAAAAGCGTCAATTTATCTATTTCATTGGCAATTCTATTTAAATCTGCACCTAAACTTTCAGACAATATACCGGCAGCTTTAACAGAGATGTTATATTTCTGTTCCTTACAATAGTTGATAATCCATTCCGGTACTTTATTGTCGTAAAGTTTGGCCGATTCAAAATAGACACAATTAGGGGAGTGTGCTAATTTTTGAAAAACACTTTTACGTTTGTCCGGCTTTTTGTTTTTGTAAGCAAAGACAAGAATGGTTGCAGGCTGGATATGGTCGATATATGGTGTCAACAAATCAAAATCCTGGATATTCTGTGCTTCCCGAATGATGAGTACTTGTTTTTCTGCCATCATTGGAAAACGTCGTGCAGTGTCGGTGACAGTGCGCATGTTGACATCGTTACCATACAGAACCATCTGGTCGAATGCCTTTTGATCTTCCGGCAAAACGGTGTTTTCCAACAAGGACGTCAAACGGTCGATAAAAAAAGGCTCTTCACCGCAAAAGAAATAGATGGGTTTATACTTTTTTGCTTTAATCTCTTTTCTGATTTCTTCAAATGTCATAACCGGTTTATGTTCAGGTTTGCCTAATTATAGGCAAAGTTAGCAAAAGTTTTTACTTCCCTTGCAGTATTTTCTGGACGATTTTTTCAATTTCAGCATCTTCGCCTTGGGGATCATATGCAGTTTTCAGATTATTACCGAATATTAGGGCTATTGATTGCCAGAAATAGGCATTGACGGTACCACGATATTCCCGAATATGAGCAAAGGAGGTATGGTTTGTTTCTCGATAGATAAGACGGATGAGAATTTTTCCTTGTGTGATACTTAATTTCATTAACGGAGCCTTGAATGTCTTCATCAATTGAGAATACTCCTCTTTGAGAATTTTTCTTCGCTCTGATTCTTTTGTTATTTGTGAAAGACGTCGTTCGATTTCATTTACTTTATTGGCTGCGATACGAGCATAGGGATATACTTTACGTACATTGTATTCCAAACGGAGATTGCGTTTCTCTCGCCGGAAATAGCGCGCTGCATGGCGCCCTCTGCCGTAGATATTTGCAGATTCCAAAAGCACATGAGGGATGGTGTCACCTTGGTAAAAAATGGTGCCAACTAGCTGCTTGCTCTGTGTAAAACCACTGATTGCATATAGTAATAAAAGCAGTGTTATGCAGATTTTTATCATCCCTAAGAGATTTTGTTTACGCAAATATAATGACTAGCATTTAATTTCTTGTATTTTTACTTTACTTTCCATGAAATCTTTTTATTTTTGTGCTTAGAAAAATAGACAGTTAAAAGTTACAATAGCAGACCGTTCTATCGCTGTTCCGTCTTGGAAGAGAGGAAAGTCCGGGCAACGCAGGGCATCGTGCTTCTTAACGGGAAGATGTTCGTGAGGGCATAGTAGCGTAACAGAAAAGAACCGTTCTATAGTTGAAAGGCTTAAGAATAAGGGTGAAAAGGTGAGGTAAGAGCTCACCGGTGCTGCGGGTGATCGCAGTAGCCGTACGTCTCACGAGTTGCAAGGCCATGTATACCGGCGCATTTGGTTTGCCCGACCAATGCCGGGGGGTAGGCTGCTAGAGCTGCAGAGCAATCTGCAGAGTAGATAAATGATAGAAACCGCAAGGTACAGAACCCGGCTTACAGGTCTGCTATTTTTTTATTAAATTATTTATTATGAAATCAATTCGGGAGATTTACAATATTGGATATGGTCCTTCTTCCAGTCATACCATGGGTCCGAGCCGGGCTGCAAAATTTTTCAATGAAAAACACGAAGATGCGGATAAAATACGAGTGACACTTTATGGTAGTTTGGCCTTAACCGGGCGTGGTCACGGTACAGATACTGCAATATTGAAAGTTGTGTCACATCCGGAAAATACAGAGATTATCTGGCAACCGGAAATTACATTACCAAAGCATCCGAATGGGATGCTTTTTGAGGCAATTAATGGTGATACCGTTACAGATAGCTGGACTGTTTATAGTGTGGGAGGTGGAGCCTTGTGGGATGAAATAGGAACCTTCGATGGAGGCGATGTATATCCAAAGACAACCATGGAGGAAGTGATGCATTGGTGTTTGGATGAAGGATGCACGTTTGTTGATTACGTACAGAAATACGAGGGCGAAGAGATTTTTGTTTATCTTGAAGAAGTTTGGCAGAGAATGCAGGAATCTGTAGAGAGAGGGTTGGTAACAGAAGGAGTTTTGCCTGGAGCATTGAAATTGGCACGAAAAGCAAGTTCATATAATATTAAAGCAATGCAGTCTGTAGGATCTTCTCGTCCTATGGGAATGCTTTTTGCGGCAGCTTTAGCTGTATCGGAGGAAAATGCTGGTGGTGGATGTGTCGTAACAGCTCCAACTTGTGGCGCATCTGGAGTATTACCTGCATTGATGTATTTTATGAAACATGACCAACATATGCCTGACTATCGTATCATACGAGGATTGGCGACTGCAGGTTTAATTGGTAATATTGTAAAAAGTAATGGTTCTATTTCTGGAGCAGAAGTCGGCTGCCAAGGCGAGCTAGGCACAGCATGTGCAATGGCATCTGCTGCAGCAACACAAATATGGGGAGGAACTATACGGCAAATAGAATATGCTGCAGAGATGGGTTTTGAGCATAATCTTGGTTTAACGTGCGACCCGGTATTAGGATATGTACAGATTCCTTGTATCGAGCGTAATGCATTTGTTGCTCAGAAGGCTAGAGAGGCTGCTTTGTATGCTCTTTATTCCGACGGACGTCATATGGTGACATTTGATGAAGTTGTCAAAACAATGGTAGAAACAGGATTGGATATGCAGGCAAAATATCGAGAAACCAGTTTGGGGGGGCTTGCTTGTGTATGCATGAAAAAATTGAATCAACTAAAAAAGACTGATCACTAGCATGGAAGACAGAGTCAAGCTAAAAATTGTAGGGTTCACTAATACGATAGCGTTATTAGGAGGCTTTGCATTGGTGCTTGAGGATGACGAAATGCATCGTAAAATACCTATTATTATAGGTATGTCGGAAGCTCAGGCTATCGCTGTAAAATTAGAAAACGAAACATTATGTCGCCCTTTATTTTATGATGTTGCAAAAACGCTATTAGATAATTTGCAAGTTGATTTAATAGAGGTGTTTGTGACACATGTGAAAGATAAAATCTTTTATACTGAACTATTATTTCGGACTAAAGATGGACGAGAAATCAAGTTGGATTCCCGTATTTCGGATGCTGTCGTTTTGGCATTGGAATATAAATGTCCCATATATGCAACACGCGAAGTGGTAGAACAGACTTGTTTACCAAGTCCGAATCTTGATAGGGATATAGTTAAAAGTAAGGTAAAAAATAGTATTGACCAATTGTCTGATGCTCAATTGAAAGATATACTTGAACAGGCAATCAAGGAAGAGCGCTATGAAGATGCTGCAGAAATAAAAACTATACTTACTAAAAGAAAAGGAACAACACGCTAATATTTAAATAGAGATGGAACGTATTAAATTTGATTACAGCAAAATTTGCTCATTTGTTGACAAAGAAGATTTTGCAGCCTTAATGCCACAGGCTCAAAAGGCAATGAAGGGATTGGTGGAAGGAACTTGTAAAGGCAATGATTTTTTAGGGTGGCTGAATTTGCCTGTAGATATTTCTACAGAGGAAATGGCAGACATTGAAAAGACAGCAGCAAATTTGAGAGCGCGTACACAAGTTGTTGTCGTTATCGGTATCGGAGGTTCGTATTTGGGTGCGCGTGCTGTCATAGAAGCGTTGTCTAATAGTTTTCATAATTATGAATCAGCAAGCATGAAAGTTATTTTTGCTGGACATAATATTAGCGAAGACTATTATTATGAGTTGCAAAATTATTTGGGAAACAAAGAGTTTGGCATTTGTGTGATATCTAAATCAGGAACAACGACAGAACCGGCAATCGCTTTTCGCTTATTAAAGGAATTGCTTGAAAAGAAGGTGGGGCGAGAAGAAGCCGGAAGACGAATTGTTGCAATTACAGATGCAAAGAAAGGAGCTCTGCGCACATTGGCAGATCAAGAAGGCTATAAGACATTTGTGATTCCTGATAATGTAGGTGGAAGATTCTCTGTCCTTACTCCTGTTGGATTATTACCTATTGCTATCGCAGGTTTTAATATCCGTGAGTTAGTGCAAGGAGCTATCGATATGCGAAATGATTGTTTGGCTCAAGAAGTCAGTCCGGCTCTAGAATACGCTGTTGCCCGTATGGCATTGTATCGTAAAGGTTATGCTGTAGAGATATTGGCGAACTTTCATCCTAAATTACATTATATCACAGAGTGGTGGAAGCAACTTTATGGTGAGAGTGAAGGAAAAGAGAATCGAGGAATTTTCCCGGCTGGTGCAGATTTTACTACAGATTTGCATTCTATGGGACAATATATTCAGCAAGGCGTACGTTTTCTTATGGAAACAGTGATTTCTGTTGCTAAGCCCGATTATAAAGTGGAGATTCCTGCTGATGAAGCGAATTTGGATAAATTAAATTTTTTGGCAGGGAAACGTGTAGATGAAGTAAATAAAATGGCAGAACTAGGTACGCAGATTGCTCATGTTGATGGAGGAGTTCCTAATATGAAAGTAATTATGCCGACATTAAACGCTTTGTATATAGGCCAATTATTTTATTTCTTTGAATTTGCTTGTGGCATTTCTGGCAGTATGTTGGGTGTGAATCCATTTGATCAGCCGGGAGTAGAGGCATATAAGAATAATATGTTTGCTCTACTTGATAAGCCAGGATATGAAGAAGCTTCTCGTGCTATAAAAGCGAAACTTTAAGTTTTGGTTTATTTGAAATAGAAAACCTCAAAGCATTGCTTTGAGGTTTTCTTATAGTACGCTCGGCATGAGTATTAGCTAACGGGTGCAAGTCCCCAATGAGCCCTAATA
>CAMDJC010000011.1:0-69342 GCA_945900015.1 uncultured Odoribacter sp.
TGATGATGTTATATGCACTTGTGATGCCCAACTCGCCGGCCTTGCTGAGGTCGGCACTCGCCTGAGCCTTCTGACCGATGTATATATACAACAGACCGCGGTTGAAATAGGCTTCCGCTAATTCTCTATCCTGTCGGATAACTTGTGTATAAGCCTCTATCGCCTTGTCTATTTCGCCGTTCTTGGCATAGACATTTCCAATATTGAAACGGGCAAACACGAAATCAGGGTCGATTTCCAGACACCTGCGATAACCTTCCAGTACAAGCGAATAATCCACCTTCCGAATCTCGTTGGGACGCTCACCCACCACACGCGGAGTCTTGTCGTCGACAGATTCGATATAATCATACATCATCATCCGCGCATTTGCCAGATTGAACAATGCCAGCAGATTGTCCGGTTCACGGGCAGTGATTGCCGAAAAGTCGGCGATTGCCGCCGGATAGTCGCCGCTGCTCAGATAAAAACCTCCACGCAACAGATAGTCGTCTGCCTTTTCCGTCCCGGATATACGGACCGACAATTCGCCGATATTTGTCTGCACAAAGCCCTCCGGATAGACCGGACGCTTGTTGCACACGGTAATCGAAGGACGGTAATTGTGAGCCTGATTATAAGCCATGATATGCTTGTTGTAATATTGCACCTTACCGCTCCGCAAGGAATCCAGGCTCAGATACTGAACAAAAAAGACATCCTGCAATTCGATGATGACACGCTTGTCCTGCACCCGTCCGTTTATGACATCCCGCACTTCGTCCTGACGAGCATTGATGTCTATCAACTTGCGGAAATTGGCTGTCGTATCGACCAGCGCATTTCTGTCACCTGCCTTCATCCGCTTGTAACGATCCATAATCCGCATGGCTGCATAACGGTCTTTTTCCGCCTCCTCCATCCGGTTAAGCTCCTCGTCTACAGCCGAACGCACCAGATAGGCCTTCACAAAATCAGGATACAGACGGATACTTTCGGTGAAATCATCGTATGCACCATACCAATCCTTGATTTCCATTTTCAGCAATCCGCGATTGAAAAATATAAGGATATTGTCCGGATTCATTTCCACCACCTTGTCCAAGTCGCTGATGGCAGCGTTGGTCTCGCCCACCTCTGCCCGCAAAAGCGCACGGTTGTAGTAAGCATAAATGTAATTACTGTCTATACCGATCACTTGGGAATAGTCTGCCAGAGTCTCCGGATACTTTTTCATCTCATACCACACCATGGCGCGGCTCATCAGAATGCGTTTGTTTTCCGGATTGGCTTTCAAGGCACGGTTAAAATCCTCAATGGCATTGTGATAATCCTTTTGCTGGTAATGGAGATATCCGCGCAATCCGTAGGCATCATCGGAAAACATATTCAGACGGATTGCCGCATTGCAGTCGGCCATGGCCCCTTCCCACTTTTCCAGCTTTTCACGCACCATGGCACGGTTCAGATAAGCAGCCAGCAACTGGTCGTCCAACATCAATGCTTTGGAATAGTCGCGTTCAGCCTCCTTATACCTGCCCATGGCAGCCTCTGTCATTCCCCGATAGGCATAAGCATACGCCGCGGCAGGATCGAGCGAGATAGCCTCATTGAAATCCTCCAGGGCCTCCTCAAAACGCTGCATACTGCTCAATGCCACCCCCCGATAGAGATAGGCGTGGAAATAATTGGGATTCAATTCCAAAGCCTTTGTAAAGTCAGACAAAGCCCCTTCGTGGTCGTCCAGATTCTGCTTGGCAAGCCCCCGAAAAAAGTAAGGCTCCGACAAATAGGGTTTCACCCGGATGATTCCGTTAAAATTCTCAATAGCACTCACATAGTCGTCAAAATAGATGGCATTCTGCCCCATCCGCAGCATACTGCCGGTGTTCCACTGAGCTTTGACAGTCATCGTTGCCAACAACAAAAAAAATATAATTATCCGGATTCTATTCATCAACATAGTCTTATCTCCAACTGATTTCAACGGCTACAAATATATAGCCGGAAACAGAGGTTTTCCAAATTTTCCTCCCATTATTTTGCATATACATCCCTACCCGACACCTCCTACACCCCTCCCTCAATCCTCCGATGTCGGTGGGAAGCTGCTCCATTGCTAACCCGTTCCGGTTCGGACGAGCTTCGGAGGAACAACGGGGGAGGAACGGAGAAACGTGAGAGGTGAGTGAGACATCGGTGGGACGCCTGTGAGAGGCGAAAGGGAGAAATAAAAAAACGCTTTCGGAGAAAACAGACTTAGTTAAAAATATGTAATCTTCCTGTTTGAGTGATTTTATCTTTTGATTTTCTTGCAAATCTCACTAAAAATTATGTAGTTTTGCCCTGTTTTATGAGAAAAATAAAAGTCATTAATGATAAAAAACAACGTATGAAGAAACTAAATTTATTATTTCTTGCTCTGATGAGCTTGTTCTTTGTTGCCTGCGATTCAAACGATGATACACATGGAGACTGGGCAAAATCAGTGGAATTCTCAGGAGCTAACCGCGTGTGTGCCGTGTCGTTCACTGACCCTAAAAACGGAGACGTCTATATCGGCATGGGCTATAACAGCAACCTGACAACGAATGCCGACCAGTATATGACAGATTTCTGGGTTTATAATGGCGCCGGATGGAAGAAAGTGCCAGAAGGTGATTTCCCACAGAAAGACAAAAATGGAAAAAATATAGGACGTAAAGGTTCCGTGGCTTTCGTCATTGACCGTATTGCCTACGTAGGAGCCGGATACCGCGGCACTTTTGCAGGACATACAGAAGAAGAGTATTTCAGCGACTTCTATCTGTTTGATTTGGATAAAAAAGAATGGATAAAAGAAGATAACGGAGAATACAAAAAAATTGACATCACCGATTTTGAAAAGAATCCGGAAGAATGTTCATTTGCTGACGGTATCGCATTTACTCATAACGGAAAAGGATATGTTGGTACCGGTCAGTTGAAAAACCGTGTATTCAAAACCATCTTCTGCTACGACCCTAAAACCGGGAAATGGAGTGACTCCAACTTCCCGGGCAACAGCCGTGTAGGTGCTGTAACTTTCACAATCGACAATCGTACTATCGTTTGCTTGGGAGCAGCAGGATCTGCCTGCACCGATGTACATTTATTCGACGGGGAATGGCATAGAAAAGAGCCGATAGCTGACACTAAAGGAAAATGGAACGATGGTTATGATGATATACCACGCAGCTATGCCATTGCCTTTGCCGCTGATGACAGAGGCGTAACAAAAGGCTTTATTGCAGGCGGAAACAAAAGATCTTGCTGGTTATATGATATCAACAGAGACCGTTGGAACGAAGTGACCGGTTTCCCTTCTGCTATGATTACCCGTTTTGGAGCTATCGGCTTTTCTTACGGAGGCTATGGCTATATCACTACCGGAGGTTCGTCTATCTCTACATCGGACGACAACTCTACTTGGGTGTTCTATCCGGGCATTAAAGAAGATGACAACAATGACTATTAACAGTCAGATAAAAATATGAAAAAAATGGGATGCAGATGCATCCCATTTTTTGTATATGGAGCAACAAACCTTGCCGGTTCGTTAACTTTTAGTAAAATATAAAGGACAGGCAAGGAATTTTTAGAAAATAATTTTACCTTCGCAGCCAATTATCAATAATAAACGAAAGATTTATGAAGCGAATATGTTTGGGGCTCATTGGCGCACTATTCCTTATATATGCCTGCAACAACGACTTGAAGACAATCGGGCAGGATATGGTGGTCAATGGAAACTATATTGAAGAGATGGAGATCCCGATAACCTCCGTAGCGACCGTCCGTCTTGACTCGTTTATCACCTCGATGGGCAGATACGGCAACAGCAGCAATGTCATATCCAAACTCATTGTCGGCAAATATCAGGACGTAGAAACTCCGCCACAGGGAGGCATCACTACTGCAACTCCGTGTTTCCAGATTACTCCGGCGAGCTATCCCAAGATTGCAGCCAACGCAGTGCTTGACTCCACCACTTTTCACATCTCCTATGCCGGAAACATGTGGGGAGACACCATTTTCGAGCGTAAAGAACAGATTTTGCGTCTATACCAGTTGAAAAAACTTCCGGAATTCGACTACGAAAGAGGCGGTTTCTTTTATAACAATACACCGATAGAGCTGGATTCATGCATCGCTGAAAACAAATTTCTTCCGACCGTTTCGGGCATCAACAACTCTTATTTCCGCGTAGACGATACCCTCGCGCATGACCTGTTTGAAAGAATTCGTTACAAACGCACGGATGATATCTATGAGATGAGCAACAGCAGCGAGTTCGCTTTCTTGAAATTTTTGGAGTACTTCAAAGGGCTCGCTATCGTTCCGGACGAAGACAATACTTGTCTTTTCTCCATCAAAGCAAGAGCAGACAGCTTGTATTTACAATTTAACTACCGGGAGAATACGACCATAAAAAAACTGAGATTCCCTCTCTCGCAATTGAATATGCAGTTCAATTTATTTAAGACAGACAGACAGGGAACACCGTTTGAAAGTCTGGTAGACGACACCTGCACAGTATCTCTGGACCAAGCGAAGAAAGCCATTACCCAAGGTCTGGCTGGCTATATGGTGAAACTGGAGTTGCCGAAAGTGCCCAAAAATCAGGTGTACTCTACAATCATCAAAGCACAGATGGAAGTAAACGTGCAGTATATCGAAAAACTGCCGCTCGGTTTTCCGCCGTACATCACCGTCTACACCACAGATGAGTTAAATAGAATCACCGGCAGACTGGCAAACAATTCTGACAGCCCGGTCAACGGTCTGTTGCAAATCAATCAGACAAACCCGAACAAAAGTATGTTTGTATTTGATATGACAGAATACTATCAACGGCAAACTATAAACTCCACCTCACAAAAAGGACAACAGGTGCTTTTAAGCGTTCCATACATGAATTTGTCATACGACCAGATGATTGTTACCGAAACGCCGGTTGTGAGATTCTATTATGCCAATTATAAACAATAATGCATTATGAAAAAAATATTTCTAAGCCTGTTTATACTATCGATTTTATCCCTATATACCTACGGCCAGGACAATAGCGGAACACCCTACTCTCTATACGGCATCGGGTTGCAACCGGAAAACAACGGCCCTTATTCAGCTATGGGCGGCGTGTCAGCAGGTATGAGGGACAACCGGAATATCAACTTTTTAAATCCGGCTTCCTATACAGCATTGGACAGCATGCGTTTCTATTTTCAGGGAGCATTGAGCGGTGAGGTCACTTGGATATCCACCAACAAGGAATCGTCCCACTATAATGTGGCACAAAATGCCTATTTGGTGATGGCTCTCCGTTTGTATAAACAACTTTTCTTCTCCTTTGGTTTTACGGAGAAATCTGACGTAGGATACGACATATTGTACAGCGACCGCATTTCCGGAAGCGCCAATACGACATTCAACCAGAATATCCAAGGTGAAGGTGGTCTGAACGACATGTATGCCGGATTTGGCTGGAGATACAAAAACCTGTCTTTGGGTATTAATTTCTCGTATGTGTTCGGTAAATTGGAAAAACGCCAGACTCTGGCAGCCAACATGCTTAACAGTTATTATATCCGCACCAGCGAGAATGTACGTATCCACGACATTCTGTTCAATCCGGGAATCCAGTATAAATTCAAGGTGACACCCAAATCAAACTTGATTCTGGGTACCAGTATGAACTTTACACAACGGATGTGGGCCAAGAAAGAGTTCATTTCCTACAAAGTACATAGCACCGGAACATCCACCATGCTGGATGACGAGACCTTGAAACGGGGCTACATCAAATACCCGTTCAGAATCAACAGCGGTCTGACCTATGAATATAAAAACAAACTGCAAATCGCAGGTGACTATACTTTCCAGAAAATGTCCGACTATGAAGAGTTTGGTGTCAAACAAAATCTTCAAAATGCCCACAAGGCAGCATTGGGAATATCCTGGACACCGGAAGAGATGGGACGTTTTTGGAGACAACGCAACACTTATATGGCAGGAGCCTACTTCAATGATTCCGAAATACACATCAAGGATACAGATATCCGCACTTACGGATTTACCTTAGGGGCACAAATGCCATTTTATATTCAGAACAATGCCCTGCTATTAGGAGTAGCTCTGGACTTTGGCGTGCGAGGAACCGAAAAGGACGGTCTGGTACGAGAAAAATTTGCCAAACTGCGCATAAATATAGCCTTCAAAGAATTCTGGTTTATGAAGCGAAAGATTAACTAAATATTAACATGACAAAACGATGCTCCCACATCGTTTTGTCATTTTTATCCCTATCTTTGTGTTTGTTAAATATCAGAACAAATTCATAAAACCATGAAGAAAACTCTATTTCCTATTGCCGCTATCGCATTATCCCTGGCAGCATGTAATTCAACTCCGAAATTTACAGTAAACGGAACAATCGCCGGAGAAACTGCCGGAAACGTTATTTTAGTAAGACAAGCAGACCAGAAATTAGACACCTTGGCCAAAGCTGCTATTGCAGAAGGTAAATTCGTCCTGTCAGGAACCGTGAATGAATTGACAGACGCTTACCTGATGATTGAAGGCAAAAGAGGTGGTATGCCGATTTTCCTGGAAAACACAGTATACACGGCTACATTAAATATGAATGATCCTGCCGGAAACAAAATCGAAGGAACAGCCAATCAGAAGCTATACAACGATTTCATGGCTATCAACACTGAAATCAGAAAAACCCAAAGCGAATTATACAAAGCTTATGGAGAAGCTTCACAAGCCGGAGATAAAGATAAACTGATGCAGATTGAAGCAGATTTCAACAAAGCTGCAGAAGACGGAGCTGCGAAAGCAGACGCTTTAATCAAAGCAAACGCAGACTCATACGTGGCAGCCTATATGGTGGCAAGCCAAATGGGCGGTATGGAAGTTGAGGATTTGCAGGCTAAATATGAATTGCTGGGAGCAAATGCCAAAGCTACTCAACCGGGTAAAATGATTGGTGACAGAATCCAGAAACTGGCAGCAGTTGCTGTTGGAAAAGTTGCGCCGGACTTTACACTGAATACTCCGGAAGGCAAACCTCTTTCTATGCACTCAATCAAGGCAAAAGTAAAAGTGATTGATTTCTGGGCATCTTGGTGCGGACCTTGCCGTGGAGAAAACCCGAATGTTGTGGCTATGTACAAAGAATTGCATCCGAAAGGACTGGAAATCTTGAGCGTATCTCTTGATAACGACAAAGATGCTTGGTTGAAAGCTATCAAAGATGACAACTTAACTTGGAATCACGTATCAGACCTGAAAGGTTGGGGCTGTGAAGCTGCTCAATTGTATGGTGTAAACGGTATTCCTCACTTGGTAGTTTTGGACGAAAACAATGTAATCGTTGCTAAAAACTTGAGAGGCGAAGCTTTAAAAGCAAAAGTTGCTGAGCTGTTGAAGTAATTTAACAATTGTTATAAACATGGAGAGGGTCTTGAAGAATCAAGACCCTCTCTTTTTGTTACATTTGCGCTATATTTAGCGAGAAATATGAAAACGGGGATTTTTATAACTATTATCACATTTTTTCTTTCTGCCACCGGCTATGCACAAACTCATAATGCCACCTATTCCAACGAACACTGGGCAGATTCAATCCTCCAGAGCATGACGCTGGACGAAAAAATCGGACAACTATTTATGATTGCCGCATACAGTAATCAAAGCGAGACTCATGAGGCAGACATTGAACAACAAATAAAGAAATACCACATCGGTGGCATCATATTTTTTCAAGGAGATCCAACCCGTCAGGTGAAATTGACAAACCGCTATCAAAAAGCAGCCAAGTATCCGTTGTTAATCGGCTTGGACGCAGAACATGGTGCAGGCTGGCGTCTCAAAAGCGCCATGGAATTTCCAAAGATGGGAATAATCGGTGCTATCCGAAACGATAGTCTGATTTTTGCATTGGGAGAAACCATTGCCCGCCACTGCCATGAACTGGGAGTCCATGTCAATTTTGCCCCCGTAGTAGACATCAACAGCAATCCTGCCAATCCGGTGATAGGCATCCGTTCGTTCGGAGAAGATCCGGAAGAAGTGTCGCAAAAAGCCATTCTCTTCATGAAAGGCTCCATCGCTGGTGGCGTATTGCCAGTAGCCAAACATTTCCCCGGACACGGAGATACGGATACGGATTCACACAAGGCATTACCCACCATTTCGCACTCGCGCAAGAGACTGGATTCCATCGAGCTATATCCATACCGGGCCTTGATAGAAGCAGAGGTGCCCGCCATCATGAATTCGCATCTGAATGTACCGGCTTTGGACAGTACAGGTGTGCCAGCCTCCCTCTCCCCTATCATTGTCGACAATCTTCTGAAAGGCACCTTAGGATTTCGCGGCATCTGCTTTACGGACGCCATGAATATGAAAGGAGTGACCGATAATACCCCTCCCGGAGAAGCTGAAGTAAAAGCACTGTTGGCCGGAAATGACGTGCTACTATTCCCACAAGACATTGCCAAAGCAGTAACCGCAATCAAAGAGGCTGTTAAAACTCAGGAAATCAGCGAAAGCATGATAACAGAGGCCTGCCGGAAAATACTCGCATGCAAATACACGTATGCACTACACAACCTGCACCCGTCGGAGGAGGCCGGACTATGGTCGCGCCTTAATCCGGCGACAGATATCGCTCTCAAGGAATGCCTGTACAAAGAAGCTATCACGCTAGTGAAAAACAATGATTCGTTACTACCGCTAAAACGTTTGGATACTCTGAAAATTGCAAGTATCAATTTCGGCAGCGATAAGGTAAACCATTTTCAAACCATGCTGCAACGCTATACCCAAGTGAGCAACTTTACTGCAAAACGCAAACTGTCAGAAGAAGAAGTGGCAAGCTGGCAAAAAAAACTGGCGCACTACAACTGCATCATCATATATAACCAAGCCGGTGACAATTCTGCCAAAGGGCAATTCGGCTATTCGGAATCACTAAAACTTCTGGTGGAAAAACTGAAAGGCAAACGCATCATTATATGCCAACCCGCCATTCCTTATGGATTGAAACCTTACCTCTCTACAAATCCGGACGCACTTTTAGTATCCTATGACAAACATCTATATTCCCAACAATACGCTGCCCAAGCCATATTCGGAGGTATCGGTATCCGGGGACAACTGCCTGTAAGTATCGACTCGGTCTATCGTGCCGGCTGTGGCATCTGTACACCCAAGACCCGTCTCAGCTACGAATCGCCGGAAAGCAAAGGGTTATCTGCCAACAGCTTTAAGAAGATAGACTCTCTATGCAAACGGGCCGTTTCTATCCATGCAACTCCCGGCTGTCAGGTACTAGTGGCATACAAAGGAAGCGTTATCTATGACAAAGCATTCGGATATCATACATACGCCAAGAAAAAAGCAAACACCACTACGGACATTTATGATATTGCATCAGTAACCAAGATAACGGCTACATTGCCGGCTGTCATGAAATTATATGATGAAAAAATCATAGACCTAGATGCTCCGCTCAGCCGTTATTACAACCAACTGACGACAACAGACAAAAAAAACATCACCGTAAGGGAAGTGCTTTGCCACCATGCAGGTTTAGAACCTTCGCTATCCCTGTTCCTCAATGCCATCGATAAAAAATCACTGTCCGGAAGATTGTTTACTGTAAAAAAAACTCCGACCAATACACTGCGTTTGAAAGACCGGCTGTATGTAAATCCGAATTTCCATTTCAAAGACAGCACCCTTTCGAACAAGCCCAAAGAAGGATACCAATTTGTTTCCCCAGGTGTGTACATATTTCCAACCTACAAAGACTCGATAGAATATTCTATACTAAACTCTCCTCTGGCAACCTCCCCCAAATACGCCTACAGCGACCTCGGCTTCATACTGCTCCAACATGCCGTTGAAGAAACAACCGGAGAAAGCATCAGCAGATATTGCAAAGAGCGTTTTTTCAGCCGTCTGGGAATGAACAATACGGACTATAAAGCATCGGAACGCCTGACAAAATCGCGCATCATACCGTCGTGCAATGACCGACTGTACAGAAAGACGGAATTATCAGGCTCCGTACACGACCCAACGGCAGCACTTATGGGCGGAGTGGCTGGACATGCAGGACTCTTCTCCACAGCAGAGGATTTGGCCAAAATCTGTCAAATGTATTTGAACAAAGGAATATATGGAGGCGAACGCTATCTGACTGCTGCTACCGTAGAAACCTTTACCAAGCGCAATGACTGCTTTACCAACAACCGCCGCGGACTGGGATTTGACAAACCTGAACCGGACACGACAAAGGTCAGTCCCGTCTGCAAACAAAGCTCACTGAACAGCTATGGACACACCGGCTTTACGGGCATCATGGCATGGTGTGATCCGGACAATGATCTGATATACATATTCATGTCCAACCGAACTTACCCCAACGAATTTGACAACAAACTGGTAAAGGAGAGTTTTCGCACCAAGATACAGGAAGCTATCTATAAAGGGCTGGGAATCAACTGCCGGGAACAGATAAACTAAATATAAGACACTGCCACAATACACATTACGGAAAAAATTCTGAATTTAGAACCATTCTACATACGAAATTGGAGTTTTATTCAAGGGAAAAGAGTACTTTTGTAAAGTTTATAAGCAAATAAACCAGTATTAATAAATAGTAAAACAAATCATGAGTAATTTTTTGACTTCTTCAATCGGGAAAAAGGTCATAATGAGTTTATCTGGACTTTTTCTGATTATGTTTCTGTGCGTTCACTTGAGTGTGAACTTGCTATTGCTTGTAGGACCGGATGCCTTTAATGCAGGATGTGAATTCATGTCGCTGCCGGTAATCAAGGTTATCGAACCGATTTTGGCATTGGGCTTCATCGTTCACATTGTATGGGCCAGCATTCTGACCATTCAGAACCAAAAAGCACGTCCGACAAAGTATGCAATGCGTAGCCAATCACAAAACTGTACTTGGCCATCACGCAACATGTATATTTTGGGTGCATTGGTGTTGGCGTTCTTGGCACTGCACATCTGCAACTTCTGGTTCAGCTTTAAATTCGGCGACATTACCGACCACTATGAACTGGTAAGTACAACCTTGATGCAGCCGGTATATGCCATCATTTATATCATTGCAGCCATTCTCTTAGGCTTGCACCTTTCACACGGTTTCTGGTCAGCATTCCAGTCTATCGGTTTTTCTAACCAGATTTGGAGAAAACGTCTGGGGTACGTAGCTTATTTCTTCGCTATTGTATTTGCTGTAGGTTTCAGCATCATTCCGATTTATTTCATGGTATTCGGAAAGTAATGTGAATCTCAATTTAAAAATTCAAAATCAATTTATTATGTCAGTATTAGATGCTAAAATACCTGCCGGACCGTTAAAAGACAAATGGTCTGCCCATAAAGCCCACATCGGTGTTGTCAGCCCGGCAAACAAGAAAAAATTAGATGTTATTATAGTAGGTACAGGTCTTGCCGGTGGCTCAGCAGCAGCCAGTCTTGCAGAACTTGGATATAATGTAACAGCTTTCTGCTATCAGGACTCTCCTCGTCGCGCACACTCAATCGCAGCACAAGGAGGTATCAATGCAGCAAAGAACTATCCTAACGATAACGACTCTGTATTCCGCTTGTTTTATGAAACTATCAAAGGCGGTGACTATCGTGCACGCGAAGCCAATGTATACCGTCTGGCAGAGGTAAGTAATGCAATCATTGACCAGTGTGTGGCACAGGGTGTACCTTTCGCACGCGAATATGGCGGTCTGTTAGCTAACCGTTCGTTCGGAGGAGCATTGGTTAGCCGTACGTTCTATGCCCGCGGTCAGACCGGACAGCAGTTGTTGTTGGGTGCATACGGAGCTATGAACCGTCAGATTCAAGCCGGCAAAGTAAAAATGTACAACCGCCACGAAGTGTTGGATATCGTTGTTGTTGACGGTAAAGCACGCGGTGTTATCGCACGCGACCTGGTAACCGGTAAAATTGAACGTTTCGGAGCTCACGCTGTCGTATTGGCAACCGGAGGTTATGGCAACGTATTCTTCTTGTCAACCAATGCAATGGGATGTAACGGTAGTGCAGCATGGCAGGCTTACAAACGTGGTGCAATGTTCGGAAATCCCTGTTTTGTACAGATTCACCCGACTTGTATTCCGGTACACGGCGACCAGCAGAGTAAGTTGACTTTGATGTCAGAGTCATTGCGTAACGATGGTCGTGTATGGGTGCCAAAGAAAATAGAAGATGCCAAAGCATTACAGGCCGGAACCAAGAATCCGAACGATATACCGGACGAAGACCGCGACTTCTATTTGGAACGCCGCTACCCGGCATTCGGAAACCTTGTTCCGCGTGACGTTGCTTCTCGCGCTGCAAAAGAGAGATGTGATGCAGGTTTCGGTGTAAACAATACCGGTAAAGCCGTATTCCTTGATTTCAAATATGCCATCCAACAGTTAGGTAGAGAGACTATCGAGAAACGTTATGGCAACTTGTTCCAGATGTATGAGAAAATCACAGCTGTTGATCCATACAACAACCCGATGATGATTTATCCGGCCATCCACTACTCTATGGGAGGTCTGTGGGTAGACTATAACTTGATGACTACTATTCCGGGTCTGTATGCTATCGGTGAATGTAACTTCTCTGATCACGGAGCAAATCGTTTGGGAGCATCTGCATTGATGCAGGGATTGGCAGACGGATATTTTATCCTGCCTTACACAATCGGAGACTATCTTGCAAAAGATATCCAAACTCCGAAAATCAACACCAATACCAAAGAATTCGAAGAAGCGGAAAAACATGTTACCGACCGTCTGCGTAAATTATACGATATCAAGGGAACAAAATCTCCTGACCACTTCCACAAAGAATTGGGACACATCATGTGGGAATATATCGGTATGGCCCGTGAGAAAGCCGGATTGGACAAAGCAATTGAGCTGATTGCAAAATTGAAGACCGAATTCTACAAAGATTTGCGTGTAACCGGCGAGTTTACAGCCATGAACAACGAGCTTGAAAAGGCTGCCCGCGTAGCAGATTTCATCGAATTGGCTGACCTGATGGCTCATGATGCTCGCGACCGTAACGAATCTTGCGGAGGTCACTTGCGTGTAGAATCAATGACCAGCGAAGGTGAAGCCCAGCGTGATGACGAACACTTCAAATATGTATCGGTTTGGGAATACAAAGGTGAAAACCAAGCTCCTGAATTACACAAGGAAGAGCTTGTATTTGAAAATGTTCAGTTAACACAGCGTTCTTATAAATAATAAACCGGATTTGAGACATAAAGAACTTCAAATCTCCAAATTAAAAACATTATGGCAGACAAAATATTAAAAGAACTAACTCTGAAGATTTGGCGCCAGAAAGACGCAAAATCAAAAGGCGAGTTTAAAACATATAAGGTTCACAATATCTCTACCGGCACTTCATTTTTGGAAATGCTCGATATTCTGAACGAAGAACTTGTTGAAAAGAACGAAGAACCGGTTGCATTCGACCATGATTGCCGTGAAGGAATCTGCGGTACTTGCAGCTTGTTTGTTGACGGACGTGCACACGGACCAGACGATGATGTAACAACTTGTCAGTTGCACATGCGCCGCTTCCAGGACGGAGCAACCATCACCATCGAACCGTGGAGATGCGGAGCGTTTCCTGTAATCAAAGACTTGATTGTAGATCGCAAAGCATATGATAAAATTCTTCAGGCAGGTGGTTACGTATCAGTAAATACCGGTGGTGTTCCTGACGGAAATGCAATTCCAATCCCGAATGCTCAGGCAGAAGAGGCAATGGACGCAGCTGCTTGTATCGGTTGCGGAGCTTGTGCTGCAACTTGTAAGAACTCATCAGCCATGTTGTTTGTTGCTGCTAAAGTATCACAGTTGGCACTATTACCACAAGGTAAAGTTGAAGCTGCCCGCCGCGCAAAAGCAATGGTTGCAAAAATGGATGAACTTGGATTCGGAAACTGTACCAATACCGGAGCCTGCGAAATGGAATGTCCGAAGAGTATTTCTATCGAACACATTGCACGCTTGAACCGCGAGTTCCTGAAAGCAAAATTGAAAGACTAAGACTCAAAGGATGTATTCAAATCGTACGTAATGCGTCATTGGATGCAATTCTGAGACTTGATAAGAATAGGTGGCAACAATGTTGCCACCTTTATTTATTTCCTATGAAATTATTCCACAGAGAAAAAGGCAAAGCTTCACTCCCACCCCTGATAATACTTCATGGATTATGGGGCGCATCAGATAATTGGCTGCAAGTGGCTGAAATACTTTCAACGAATTTCCATGTACTGCTACCTGACTTCCGGAATCACGGACACTCACCCCATACGGACGTCCACACCTACCCAGCATTAGCTGAAGATATTTGTGAATGGATTGAATCTCTTCATTTAAAAACACCCCTTTTCATTGCGGGACACTCGATGGGAGGAAAGTGTCTTATGCATATACTGCTAAAATATCCTTCCATTGTAACAAAAGCTGCTATAATTGATATTGCACCCAAAAAATACGAACCAACAGAAGAACACCGTCAGATTATACAATTTCTAAAACAATTTTCGTTTATAGAGGGAGAGAGTCGCGCACAGTTGCACCAACGTATCCGCAAAGAGTTAAAAGACGAACGTATTTGTCAGATTCTGCTGAAAAACATAGATAAAAGGGAGAATGGTTTCAGATGGAGAATAAACGTAACAACCATTTTGGAATCTATACAAGCACTCATGACTTGGGAGAATTGTACAAAACAATGTAAAGAGCCCACTCTATTTATCCGAGGCGAATTATCTGAATATATACAAACAAATGATGTATTCACCATCAAAAGCCTCTTTCCCCAAGCTGAATTTATTACAATCAACGGAGCCGGACACTGGATTCATGCACAACAACCCCAAATGCTAGCTGAAGCATTAAAACAATTTTTCGAGTCAACAAACAAAAATGGCTGTCAGGAATAAACCCAACAGCCATTTAAAACACTTAAACTCTATTCCCAGACAAAATTCGTACTAAAATAGGAAACTGCCTGTATATTTGCATATCCATAATTATCATTCCAAGGGTCAATACCCGGCTCATACAATAAAGCAGAAAGACGTATCATGTAACTTTCCTTTGATTGCAATTCATTCAAGCGATTTACTTCTCCTGCTGTCGTATTCTTTATATCCAAACGCTGAGAACCGGGTCTCTGAATACGACTCACAAAATAAGGGCTATCAGTTTTACCACTGACAGGCAGAATTTCTACCCGATAATAAATATCATCACGTTCAAATGCATCCCAAAAAACAGACAATGTGCTTGACTGCATCTTAGTTGTGATATTCATTTCATCGTTTGTACGCTTAGGTAGATTATCTCCGTAGATGGAATCGCACAGCTTCAAATGCCTATCCTTACCGATACGGCAGTAAAATCGTACCTCTTGCTTTTGAGTATTGCCATAGAGATCGCTTTGCTTTTCAGTCCAATAATATTCGTGATTTTCCAAATCACAGACATGCCCATCATTCAATAACATCCGTACTTCACGCAAATCCTTATTACCACGTACATCAGCACCAATATGTATCTTAAACTGCCCGTCAATGGAATAACTGTTCACCAAGAAGGCATCAACCGTCAAATCGTCCAAATACTTTAATTCAGAAGTATATTCCCGCTTGCCTGTGGCATTCACAATAGTTTCAATATAATCATCCCCACTACGCTGCACATTCCATACAACCGGCTCGCCATTATGATAATTGAGTTCTATTCTATTACCATCGCTTGTCCAAGTTCCGACTTCAAATTCACGACGTCCACCAAATTCAATATTCTTTAATGTTCCTCCTTTTTCAAAACGTACAACTTCCAACAAATCCTGTGATTTCAAACCATTAGGATCTCCCAGCCAAGCATTATAATACCAATTTTTACCCGTCAAATAGGACATATCCAAAATAGTCTCATCCCTATCATCGTCATCGTTACAACTCGCCAACAAGCAAAGCAAACCAATGCCAAACATCCAATTTTTCATGCTCATTACTCCAATAATTATTAACGATTAATTATTTAATATGATTAATTATATTAGTCTACACACCGGCATATGCCAAATCCTTATATCTTTGTGTCATACAATTTTTATACCAAAGTCTATGTTATATCCTCTTAAATTCAAACCGATACTAAAAAAGGCCCATTGGGGCGGGAAACGTCTTGCCTATAAAGACAAAGCAATACAACAACATGAGCCTATTGGCGAAAGCTGGGAAATTTCGGGTGTACAAGAAAACATATCCATCGTTACAGAAGGGATATTGGCTGAAAACAGCTTAGAAGAATTAACTGAAATATACATGGGAGACCTCGTAGGCGACAAAGTATTTGATAAATTCGGCATCGAATTTCCTCTTTTGGTCAAGTTTCTTGACATGAACGACAATCTCCCTTTGCAAGTACATCCTGACGATGAAACAGCCAAAGAACGCCATCGTGCATATGGCAAAAACAAATTATGGTATATTGCAGAAGCAGAGTCCGGCTCTAAAATCACAGCCGGGTTTAAAAAATCCAGCAATCGAAGTGAATTTTTACAGCACCTCACCCAACATACACAAGCTGAAATACTACATATAGAGCCCATATGCAAAGGTGATTGTTTCTTTTTACCATCAAAGACGGTACATTCACTCTCCGGAAGATGTCTTGTAGCCGAAATACAACAGACTTCAGATATTACATATTATCTCGATGACTATAACCGCAATACAATCGAAGGAGACAAGCTCAACCTCGATATAGAACTAGCTACTGATGTTATAAACTACAACACTATAGAATCACGTATCAATTACCATCGACATAAAAACCACACAGAAGAACTAATAGAATATCCTTGGTTCACAGTCAATTATCTAAATTTCAACAAGGAAGTTGAAAAAGATTATATAGAACAAGATTCATTTGTCATCTACATGTGCCTTAGTGGAAATTTCAATGTAGTTTACAACGTTGACCAAACAGTGAACGTCACTCAAGGTGAAACGATATTAGTTCCAGCCTGTTTAAAAGACATCTTTCTTATCCCGCAAAAAGAATCAGAAATCCTAGAAATATATATTCAATAAAAAGAGTGGCAAAAGTGGTAATTTCAGAATTACCAGACTTTTGCCACTCATGATATCTTAATTTTTTAAGATTAAACCATCTCCATATGTTCCTGGTCTGTCAGTTTTTCACAATAATGACAACGCAATACAATCGGAGAGTCGTTAACCACAGTAAACTTGGTCAATACTTTTTCGTGGTTAGTGATACATTTCGGGTTCATACATTTTACAATACCCTCAACCTTTTCAGGCACGCTTACCACTTTCTTTTCCACCACTTCATAATCACGGATGATATTAATTTTTGCCATCGGAGCTACCAATGCCAATTTATTAACTTCAGAGTCTTCAAGAAATTTATCCCAAATTTTGATAATTGCTTTTTTCCCCAATTTACTACTTTTCAAGTTGGTTCCAAAAGTCATTGCATTTTCCATGTCCGCAATTCCCAATACATTGATAACAGAGAACAGTTTATCAGCAGGAATATGATCGATTACTGTACCATTTTCGATTGCACTTACTTGTAATTCTTTCTTAGCCATAATAAATCAATTAATCTTGAACCATTAAAATTATTTCAATCCCAAAGCTTTACAGATAATAGCCTGACGAGCAAAAACACCATTACGAGCTTGTTCAAAATAATAAGCTTTTGGATTCTCATCAACATCTACATCAATTTCATTTACACGAGGCAGCGGATGCAGGATTCGCATATTATCTTTTGCATTTGCCAGCATGGCATTACGCAAAATATATACATTTTTCACTTTCTCATATTCCAACGGATCAGCGAAACGCTCACGCTGTACACGTGTCATATAAAGAATATCTGCCTTATCTATCACTTCGTCAAGTTCTGTATGCTCATAGTAAGGAATATTCAATTCTTTTAAGCGCAATTTATAAGCATCCGGCATCTTTAGCGAAGCAGGAGAAACAAAGTGGAAGGTCGGATGAAAATTACTCATAGCCTGCAAAAGCGAGTGAACTGTACGTCCGTATTTTAAGTCACCCACCATGCAAATTGTCAAATTCTCCAAAGTTCCTTGAGTCTTAAAGATAGAATAAAGGTCGAGCATTGTCTGAGACGGATGCTGGTTAGCTCCATCACCAGCATTCAGCACGGGATGTACAGCAACTTCACTTGCATAACGAGCCGCACCTTCTACCGGGTGGCGCATCACAATCAAATCACAATAGTTATCCACCATTTTAATGGTGTCTTTCAGAGTCTCGCCTTTTGTCACGCTGGATGAAGATGCATCTGAGAAACCCACAATACGTCCTCCCAGGCGGTTAATGGCAGTTTCAAAACTCAAACGGGTGCGCGTAGAAGGCTCAAAAAACAACGAGGCAACTACTTTTCCTTCCAGCAAACGCTGATTTGGATTCGCTTCAAATTCAGAAGCAAGGTTCAAAACTTCCAGAATCTCTTCTTTACTGTAATCTTCGATAGATACTAAGCTGTGTGTCTTCATACCAATATAATTAAGTTCGTTTTAGACAAAAAAAAACCAACAAGTCTTACGACAATGTTGGTTTTAAATTTTTATAAATAAACTGGCAAACCTGTCTGCGATTATCCGCAAATACATGCTCAAGCGTACCAATATTTAAATATCCTATATTCATATCGGGGTACAAAGATACGGAAGTATTTTTAGACGAACAAATATTTTCGAATAAAAATTTCGTTCTATAACATTGCCGCAATCCTATCAACAATATCTTCTGCAACGTCTCGTTTGGTTTTCAATTCATAATGATATTGATTTTCTTGACGGTCTATCATTGTGACCTTGTTCGTATCATAACCAAAACAAGCATTCGCATCTTTCAAGCTATTAAGTACGATTAAATCCAAGTTCTTTTTATGCAATTTATGAATTGCATTGCACTCTTCATCATTTGTTTCCAATGCAAAGCCAACCAACAATTGTCCCTCTCTCTTCTTCTGTCCTAAAGCTGCAGCAATATCTGTCGTTGGTTCTAATTCCAATAGCATATTATCCTTTCCTCTTTTAACTTTGCTATCTGCACAATGCAAGGGGCGAAAATCAGCAACGGCAGCACAAGACACAACTATATCACTATGCTCTACTTCACTTATCACAGCATTATACATTTCTTGCCCAGATTCTACATCAACACGACGAATCAACGGATGACTTATATTCAATTGTACCGGTCCTGCAATCAATACCACCTCAGCCCCTCTTGAAGCAAAAGTCTCAGCAATAGCAAATCCCATTTTTCCAGAAGAATAATTTCCAATAAAGCGAACCGGATCAATCCGCTCATATGTAGGTCCAGCAGTCAATAATACACGTTTCCCAACAAACTCCTTACCTTTACAAAAAAAATCACGCACGAAAGTTACAATTTCTTCCGGCTCTGCCATACGTCCCTTACCAATTAATCCACTCGCCAATTCCCCTTCAGCAGGCTCTACAATCAAGTTTCCGTAGCTCCTTAAAATATCCAAATTACGCTGCGTAGCCTGATGCCTATACATATCCAAATCCATTGCAGGTGCGATTGCCACCGGACATTTTGCAGAGAGATACGTTGTAAGCAATAAATTATCAGCAATTCCGTGTGCCATTTTGCCAATCGTATTAGCTGTAGCCGGAGCTATTAAATACATATCAGCCCACATGCCCATATCAACATGAGAATGCCAATCGCCATTTTCCGGGTTATAAAACTCCACCATCACAGGATGCTTTGACAATGTTGCCATAGTCAAAGGAGTTATAAACTGCTTAGCCAAATCGGTCATCACGACCTTTACTTCTGCACCTTCCTTTACTAGTAAACGCACGAGCGATGCAGCCTTATAGGCAGCTATACTGCCCGTTATACCGACAATGATATGTTTTCCTTTCAACATATTAAATTCATCAAATTAAAATGTACCAATGCAACAATCAAAGATTTACAATTGGCATTGGTACATTAAATGTATACGTACGAAAAACGCTTAAACAGATTTCTTTTCAGCAGTTGTATTTCTAAAATAAATCTGTCCATCCTCAAATTCCTGTGTAGCGATTAATACAGGTTTCGGGATTCGTTCATAGAATTTAGAAATCTCGATCTGCTCGCGATTCTCAAAAATTTCTTCCAGATTGTCAGTACAAGACGCAAACTCTTGCAGTTTACGACTAAGTTCTTCTTTCATTTCAACGGCAATCTGATTTGACCTTTTTGCAATGATGGCAACCGCCTCATAAATATTATTATCCGCTTTAGCAGCCAATTTAGCTGGATTGCGAGTAATGGTGTTATTCGGCGCTTTTACTTTTTTGAAATCTACCATAACTGATGTATAATTAATAATCTGTTCTTATTCTTCAAAATTATAATTCTCCAAGTATTTATGAATCTCCTCATATTTCTTCTTTAGATCATCAGCATACTTACTATTAGGATATTCATCAACAAAATAATAGTACTCCTCTTGAGCATTATTATAACGTTCCAATTTTTTATCTTCGACACTATTAACCGCCATTTCATACTTAGAGACAAACAACATATACATAATTTCTTCCCGATATTTTGAAGTCGGATAATCTTTCAAGCAATTTTGCAGACTAATCGTTGCAGCTTTATAGTATTCACGCAGATAATAATTTTTCGCACTTAAATATGCCTTATAAGAAAGTTTGTCGCGCATCTCATCCATATAACCATTGATTTTCTCTTTGCGCATACTATTAGGATATCTATTAAGGTATAATTGGAATTCGTTTAAAGCCTTATCCGTAACTGTTTGATCAAGCCTCGGTTTGGGAGATGCTTTATAGTGACAAAATCCGACCATATAAAGACACTCTTCAGAGAAAGGACTCTCAGGATAAGTTTGAATAAATTGCTTAAATGAATTAGCAGCTATTTCATAATCCTTCATATTATAGCTACAAAAAGCACGATAATAAGCTATATTCTGTGCTTTACTTGTTCCACTAAATACAGTACGAATACCATCCAGCAAACTCAAGGAACGCTGATAATCCCCTTTATTATAGTATTCAATAGCTTTTTTATAAATCAACTGGTAGTCATTACTCTTCAGCAGTTTCTGATATTCTCCACACGAAGCCAATAATACGGCTACCAATAAAAAAACTAATATTCTTTTCATATGCTCATCAATTATCACTTCTTTTGCATCATGCAAAGATAGAGGAAAAAGTAATAACTAAAAAGTAAAAGATAAAAACTTTTTCATCATGCTCTTCACTTTCTCCATTTCGATGCGTACTTATACCCAATCTTCAAACTTTTCACCCTAACCTTTAGCTTTTTAGTTAATCAATTATTATTTTTGCACAACTAAAATCAGAATACATAAATTTTCAAAATACTATAGACGTGGACATTTTTGAAAGAGTAAAAAAACAAAGAGGAAATATCGGTCAGTATGCTAAAGAAGCACACGGTTATTTCGCATTCCCGAAATTGGAAGGAGAAATCGGACCCCGTATGATGTTTCGCGGGAAAGAAGTTTTAAACTGGAGTTTAAATAACTACATAGGCCTTGCCAATGATCCTGAAGTACGTAAAGCAGATGCAGAAGCAGCTGCTAAATGGGGCTTGGCATATCCAATGGGAGCTCGCATGATGAGTGGTCAGACTTCTCGCCATGAATATCTAGAGTCTCAACTTGCAGAATTTGTCGGTAAGCCAGATGCTTTTCTTGTCAACTTCGGTTATCAAGGAATGATTTCAATCATAGACTCATTAACCTCGCGTTTCGATTGTATCGTATATGATGCAGAGTCACATGCTTGTATCATGGACGGTTTACGTTTATCTCCTGCAAAACGCTATGTATATGTACATAATGACATGGCTAGCCTTCGCAAGCAATTAGAACATGCCACAAAATATGTTGAAGGAACAGGAGGCGGTATTCTTGTTATCACAGAAGGAGTATTCGGTATGGCCGGAGACCTTGGTAAATTAGATGAGATTACAGCCATGAAATCTGAATTCAACTTCCGTTTATTGGTTGACGATGCACACGGTTTTGGAACAATGGGTCCGACAGGCGCAGGTACTGGAGAACATTTTGGTGTTCAAGATAAAATAGACCTTTATTTTGGTACATTTGCAAAAGCCATGGCAGGATTCGGTGCTTTCGTAGCAACTGATGAAGAAGTTTGTATGTCATTACGCTACACAATGCGTTCTCAGATGTTTGCCAAATCATTGACTATGCCAATGGTTGAAGGTGCTATTAAACGTCTGGAAATGTTAAAAACACAGCCAGAAAGACGTGAAAAACTTTGGAAAATCGCACATGCACTGCAAAGTGGATTAAAAGCTGATGGCATGAATATTGGAATTACCAACTCTATGGTTACTCCAGTATACTTATCTGGTAGCGTAGCTGAGGGCATGCAGGTTGTATTTGATTTGCGAGAAAACTATAATTTATTCTGCTCTATCGTTGTATATCCTGTTATTCCTAAAGGTCAGTTATTACTCCGCTTAATTCCAACAGCAGAACATACGATGGAAGACGTTGAGTATACTATCAAAGCATTTAAAAATGTTGCTGAAAAATTAGCAAATGGCGAGTACAACAAAGAATTGTTGGTTGACGCAAGCAAATTGTAAGATAATATTCTAATTTATAAAATAAGCCTTTGTTTTTGACAAAGGCTTATTTTTATGTCAAAAAATACATTTTGACCACTCACAGAAGAGCATGTGTAAAAAAAGCGGAACCTTAACAGGCCCCGCTAATCTAATACATTAAAATATTCTATATTATCAACATTGCATCTCCATAAGGACCAAAGTGATATTTTTCTTTTACAGCAACATCATAAGCATTCATCACATGTTCATACCCTCCAAAAGCAGCAACCATCATCAATAAAGTAGAATACGGCAAATGAAAGTTAGAAATAAATGCATCCGGCACACTAAAATCATAAGGAGGGAAAATAAATTTATTTGTCCAACCTTCATATTCCGCCAAACGTCCCTTGGTTGTCACACAACTTTCCAAAGTACGCATAACAGTTGTTCCAACAGCACAAATCTTGTGGCGCTCATCCTTTGCATCATTTACAATTTTTACTGTTTCTGGAGTAACAAATATCTGCTCAGAATCCATCTTGTGCTTTGTCAAATCTTCAACATCAACTTCTCTGAAATTACCCAAACCCACATGCAACGTAATATAAGCAAAATCGATACCTTTTATCTCCATACGTTTCATTAATTCTCGACTAAAATGCAAACCTGCAGTCGGAGCCGCAACAGCACCTTCATAACGAGCAAAAATAGTCTGATAACGTTCCTCATCTTCTGGCTCAACCTTACGCGTTATACTACGAGGTAGTGGAGTCTCTCCTAAACCATATAACAATTTCTTAAATTCATCATAGTCTCCATCATACAGAAAACGCAAAGTGCGACCACGCGAAGTTGTATTATCAATCACCTCAGCCACTAAACTATCATCTTCTCCAAAATACAATTTATTTCCAATGCGAATTTTGCGAGCCGGATCAACCAATACATCCCAAATACGCATATCACGGTTTAACTCCCGAAGTAAAAACACTTCAATTTCAGCGCCTGTCTTTTCCTTATTACCATATAAACGAGCCGGAAACACCTTGGTATCATTGAACACAAAAACATCTTTTTCATCAAAATAGTCAATGACATCTTTAAATATTTTATGCTCAATCTCACCTGTTTCTTTATTTAACACCAATAGACGACACTCATCTCGATTTACTGACGGATACTGCGCAATCAAATCAATGGGGAGTTTGTATCTGAATTTTGATAACTTCATTTCTACTTCTATTTAAAAATTACCGACTAATGTCCAATTAACAATTTAACCTACATAAAAAGGAAAACAGGAACACCTCCAAACAAAACAGAAGTATCCCAATTTCATTAAAACGCTGCAAGTTACAGTTTATTTTGCAAAAATACAATAAGTTCATCCATTTTATTTGCATCTGCAACATTAAAACACCCACTCCTCAATCTTCTCAAACCGGATAGATATGCCCCACTACCACACGCCCGTCCAATATCATTAGCTAACGAACGAATATAAGTACCCTTACTACATGCTATACGCAACTGAATATCAGGCATCGCAAACTTTAAAACATCCAATTCATCCACTACAACTTCACGTGTAGGCATTTCAAGTTCCCCTCCCTTACGAGCTTTTTTGTATGCCCGGTCACCATCAACACGAATAGCTGAATAAACCGGAGGCACTTGCTGAATAACGCCACGAAATCCATCTAAGACCTGCTCCAAAAAAACTTCTGTAATATGCTCTACGGGATAACAACCTTCTGGCATGGTTTCCAAATCAAAAGAAGGTGTCACCTCTCCAAAATGAATATCTGCAACATACTCCTTATCCTGCGCCATAAATTCCTCTATCCGCTTTGTCCACTTACCCGTACACACAACCACCAACCCAGTAGCCAAAGGATCCAACGTTCCAGCATGCCCCACCTTTATCTTCCCACAAGACGCTTTCAAACACCAACGAATTTTATTAACAACATCAAATGAAGTCCAATGCAATGGCTTATCAACTAAAATCAATGCCCCTGCATGAAAATCTTTCTCTTCCTGAAAAATAATCTTACACACAATACTTTTATATAAAACTATAAATCAATATCGAAACTCCCACAATCAAGCAATATATTGCAAACCATATCAATTTACCCTTTTTCACCAAATTCAACATCCAGCTACAAGCAACATATCCTGAGAGAAAAGCTGAAACAAAACCAACCAACATCGCAGAAATAGATATGCCACTTTCCGCCGGAGAAAATCCACCCTTCATCAAATCCAAAAAGGCCTCGCCCAAAATTGGTACCAATACCATTAAAAAAGAAAACTTTGCCACATTTTCCTTATTATTTCCCAATAAAATGCCCGTACCAATTGTAGACCCAGAACGAGATAAACCTGGCAATACCGCACATGCTTGCGCAATTCCTATAATAAACGCATCACGGAAAGAAATTTCTTTTTTCTCGCGAGGACGAGCATAATAAGCAAAAGACAACAAACCAGCTGTTATCAACAAAGAAACCCCTACAACCAACAATCCAGAACCAAAAATTTCCTCAACATAATCCTTGAAGCACAACCCTACAACAGCTACAGGAATCATAGACAAAGCAATTTTGGCAATATAAATTGTTTCTGCATTCCACTGAAAACAGAACAAACCCTTCAATAACTTTGCAATTTCATGACGCAACACAACAATCGTACTACAAACCGTTGCAGCATGCACTATTACTGCAAAAGTTAAATTCTCCTCACCCTGAACTCCAAATAAAGCACTAAAAATCTGCAAATGCCCAGAACTACTTACTGGCAAAAATTCTGTAAGCCCTTGCACAACACCAAGGACTAAAGCTTCCAACCAAGACATACTAGCAATTAAAATTTAAATTTCACACATCTATTATTTATCTTTACTATCTTCAATTTCTTTTTTCGGCTTACGCATTATTGCCCAAAATATAAAACCAAATCCTCCTAACACAACTATTGGCGCCAAAGTTATCCGCCTAAAGCTAAAAATCTCATAATTAAACGTATTTGGATCGCTGCTTCCTCCACCCATCATCAAAACAAATCCAAGTACAACAATACCAAAACCTATTAGAATCATTTTATAACTACTCACAGGAATCGGAAATCCTGCCTTCTTATTCACATCATCCTTTAAATTATTCTTCAACATCATATATAATCGTATTTAATATTCTTTAATCATACAAATCATTCAAATCCTTACTCAGATAACGAGTTACGGACATCCACGATGAAACAAAAGATAACAACATTCCACAAAACGTCACAAATACCACCATCACAATCAATAACTTTTCGTTCATTAAATCAACCACACCAATAGTCTCTCTCTGTAAAAAATAGATAGCAGTCAATAACAAAATATTAGCAAACATGCTACCAAAGAAACCAAACCAAAGACCATTTTGAATAAACGGTTTACAAATAAAAACTGGTTTAGCTCCGACTAATTGCATCGTTTTAATTAAAAAACGTTGAGAATAAACAGCCAAATGAATTGTATTACGTATCAATGTAAAAGAAATCAATAACAAGATAGCTCCTGCTATTAACAAAATAAAACTGATACGGCGCACATTTTCATTTACCATCTGCACCAAAGATTTCTGGTAGGAAACCTCTTGAATTATCTCATTTTTCAACAAACTTTTTTCAATCACAGCCAATGAATCATTATTTGCATATACTGGATTCAATTTAATTTCTATTGATGGCAAAAGAGGATTATAACCTAATACTGCCTCAAAATCCTCACCCAGCTCTTTTTTAAATTCACGGGCAGCTTGAGCTTTACTGATAAATATAGATGATGCCACAAAAGGCTTCGTATCAATAATTTTCTGAACTCTTTTAATCTCCGCCTCATTTATATTGTCTTTCACAATAATTGAAAAACCAATATTCTGCTTCACATGATCTGAAATCTGCCTTGCATTCAACAATATAAACACAAGAGCACCCACAACAACCAACACCAAAGCAATACTCAGCGTTGAAACAAAATAAGAACCCGCAACTTTCTTCTTTTTATTAGCCATCATCCAAATACTTTTAAGACCACAAATATATAAATTGCAACCGACTTCACCACAACAACATCACACAATCTGAATACTGAAATAAAAGTTTCTACAACATTTCGGATCTCTAAAAATAAGAAATAAATATATAAAAAAAATGAGATGACATTTTTGTGACACATAGATTAAAAGCAAAAGACGCCAACCACTCACAAACAAGCAATTAGCGTCTTTTCATGTACTCGAAGCGGGACTTGAACCCGCACAGCCGCAATGGCCACGGGATTTTAAGTCCCGCGTGTCTACCGATTCCACCATTCGAGCATCCTCCGTAGAGAAAGAGCGAAAAACGGGACTCGAACCCGCGACCCCGACCTTGGCAAGGTCGTGCTCTACCAACTGAGCTATTTTCGCATTTTTAAATTACAAAGATGAACTCTTTTGTTTTTTGCGAGTGCAAAGATAGAGTATTTTTTTCTTTCCACAAATATTTTAGTGAAAAAATATTCGTTTTTTTTCACACAATAGAAACCTTTATACCCATATCCTCCAAGCCCTTCACCACTTTAGGAGACACTCCTGCATCTGTAATAATTTGATCAACAACATCTAAGTTACATATTTTACCAAAGCCCCGACGCCCAAATTTAGAAGAATCAGTCAAAACTATTGTTTTCTGAGCAGCTTCTATCATAACTCTATTAATACTTGCCTCCATTGAATTAGTTGTTGTCAATCCATACGCCAAATCAATTCCATCCACTCCGAGAAAAAGCTTGCTACAGGAAAAATTAGCCAACATCTTTTCTGCATAATCCCCAACAACCGAACTAGATGTATGCCGAACAACTCCCCCCAACTGAATAACTTCCACCTGGTGATGATTAATCAACTCCATAGAAACATTCATCGCAGACGTAATCACAGTCAGACGTGCATCAGGAGCTATACACTGAGCAAAAGCCAATACCGTTGTTCCTGAGGCTATAATAATAGCATCATTAGGTTGTAGTAATTCTGCAGCTTTCAAACCTATACGTTTTTTCTCTTCTGGAAAATGCTTTGCTTTCTCCAAGACGTGCCGATTTCCAATATATGGATCAATTTGAATAGCACCTCCATGCGAACGGTAAAGCAATTTCTTCTCTTCCAAAATTCCCAAATCCTTACGAATTGTCACAGATGAAACATCCAGAAGTTTCGACAACTCATTCACAGCAACCGTCCCATTAATTTTCAGCAATTCCAATATCTTATGGTGCCTCTCGGATAATGTCATGATAGTTTAAATTAGAAATACGACCTAGCCTCCCATTTTTATGGGGCAACAAAATTAGTAAAAAAAAAGAGAAAAGTTATTTTTCATATAAAGAAAACATTCTCTAACTTAGGGCGGTCATCTTATGACAATATTATCATTCTTCAAAAATTAATAGCTTTACTGAAATATGAATATTGTATTTGTCGAACCATTAGGAATATGTGAGTGCAAATTCAACGCAGCAGTTGCAAACTTAAAAAAACAGGGACACGAGGTAATTTTTTATCCTGACCGTCAAGAAAATGAAGATATATTAATTGAACGGGCAAAAGATGCAGATATTGTTGTCATTAGCAATATCCCATTAAGAAAACATTTTTTTGAACATTGCCCAAAGTTGAAAATGCTATCAGTGGCCTTCACCGGCGTTGATCACATTGACTTGAAAGAATGCCAAAAACGCGGGATTTTAGTCTGCAATGCAGCCGGCTACTCAACACAGGCTGTCGCAGAATTAACAATCGGTATGATTATCTCTCTATATCGCAAAATCGTCGGAGGAGATGCCATTACACGTATTTCAAGTGACCGAAAAGGATTTTTGGGTTGCGAATTATGCGGAAAAACAATCGGCATTATAGGACTAGGTGCCATAGGACAACGAGTAGCACAATTAGCCAATGCCTTCGGATGTAAAGTATTGGCCTATAATAGACACGAAAAACAAATTGAAAATGTCACGCAAGTAGACAAACAAACTCTTTTAAAACAATCGGATATCATTTCCGTACATATACCTTCCAATGAAGAAACTCGAAACTTCATTGATACAAATGAATTTGCATTAATGCAACCACACGCCATATTAATCAACACAGCACGAGGTCCTATTGTCAATCAACACGCACTATACGAAGCGTTGAAAAAGGAACAAATTGCAGGTGCTGCCCTTGACGTATATGATCAAGAACCGCCACTCCCTGCCGATTTAGAACTTTTCAATGCTCCTAATTTATTAATGCTTCCACACTTAGGATACGCTACTCATGAAGCATTTGCCATTCGGTTGGGCATTGTTATTCGCAATATTGAAATGTGGCTACAAGGAACTCCCCAAAACAAAGTACAATAAAAATAAAAAGCGCTACTGTACATAGCGCTTTTTTACTATTCCTTAAAATAGACCCGTTTCACCCGATGTGAGACGGCAGTCAAAACTTCATAAGGTATGGTTTGCAACTTATCGGATAACTCTGTCACGGGAATATGTTTTCCGAAAATTTCCACTTCATCCCCCACTTGCGCCGATGTATCCGTAACATCAATCATACAGGCATCCATACAAATATTCCCAACAATCGGGGCTCGCTTGCCACACACCATCACTTCCCCTACTCCACAACTTAAATGTCGGTTCAAACCATCTGCATACCCGACTGGAATTACAGCAATACGAGAATCGCGCTTTAATACACCTTTACGACCATAGCCTACCGTTTGCTCGGCTTTAACCTCCCTCACAGAGGCAATATAAGTCTTAAATGAACTGACCGGACGTAACGAAGCACCATCTGCACTAATCCCATGCAAACCAATCCCCAATCTCACCATATCAAATGCATAACGGCTAAAACGTTCAATACCGGCCGAATTCAGTATATGCCGCAAAATATGATAATCAAAATGAGATTGCACTTCTTCTGTCATGCTCACAAAATTATCAATTTGCCACTGAGTGTAATCATCATGCTTTTCCTCATCACTACCAGCCAGATGTGAAAACATCGAACGTATTATCACATGCCGTTTCGCCTGAAAAAATTCCAATAACGCCGTAAGGTCTCCTACATCCAAACCCGACCGATTCATCCCGGTATTTAATTTCAGATGCACCGGATATTTTTCTATACCATGTTTAATTAATGCATTATCAAAAGCCTTTAGCAAATCCAACGAATATATTTCCGGCTCAAGACCAAATTCTATCATATTATCAAAAGCTTCCGGCTCTGGATTCATCACTCCGATAGGAATCGTAATGCCTGCAGCACGCAACTCTACTCCTTCATCAGCAAAAGCAACCATTAAATAATTGACCCCTTGATACTGCAACAAGTTAGCAACCTCCACCGAACCACTACCATAAGAAAACGCTTTTACCATAACAGCTATCATTGTCTGCTGAGGCAAAAGAGAACGAAAATGATTCAAATTATAGACCATTGCATCCATATCAACCTCCAAAACGGTAGAATGCGATTGCTTCTGAAGGAAACCGGCAATATATTCAAAACGAAACTTACGAGCCCCTTTTATCAGAATAACCTGATTCTTGAACGATTCTCTTTTTTCCTGATGCAGGAAGCTATCCGTATCCTGATAAAAACGACATTCTGGCAATTGGAAATAATCTTTATAACGTCTGACGTTCTCACCAATCCCTATAAATACCGTCACATCAGCTTTTTTCAACAATCCAGCCACCTCCCGATAAAGTCCGCATTCATCAGCCCCCACATCTACAAAATCAGAAAGTATCACAACCTTCCCACGTCCGGCATCCTGCATCGTCAGGGTCTTCAGGGCTAATTGAAAGGATGCTGCATCTGAATTATAATAGTCATTAATCAATACACAATGATTAATACCATCCTTTATCTCCATTCGCATAGCAATCGGCTGCAATTGTTCCACACGAGAAACAATATACCCCAATTCCTTACCTTTCCATAAAAGCAGACAAACCGCATTCATACAATTTTCATACGAAGCTTCGTCAGCAAATGGGATGTGAAACGTACAATAATCCTCCTTCCATTTCAAAGTTACGCGCCGCCCACAAGCATCAGGCACATTCTCACATATACGCACCTCGACATCCTCAGTTTCACCCCAGGCTATCCGCTTAGCAGCAAAACCAGCTACGCTCATAATATAATCCAAAGAAGCACCAGTCTGCCCAATAACAACCTCACAATCAGCAAATAGCCGGGCTTTTTCTTCCAACTTAGCTTCCCGCGATTTAAAATTCTCACCATGAGCATCTCCCAAATGCGTAAATATACCAACACGGGGCTGAATCATCTGCTGCAATTTCACCATCTCGCCCGGCTGAGAAATTCCCGCCTCAATAACAGCCAAACGGGTAGTTTTTGGTATTCCTAATAAAGATAGGGGGACTCCTATTTGAGAATTATAACTACGAGGACTCCTATAAATATCCGGCTCTTCTGAAAGCATCTGGTAAATCCATTCCTTCACAATAGTCTTTCCATTGCTGCCTGCCACCCCTACAATATCGGCATCCAGCTGTTGGCGATACCAACATGCCAATGTCTGCAAAGCCTTTTTCACATCCGGAACTTCAAAAAAATTAGCCTCAGCCAACTTCTCGAACTCCGAACGATACTCACCGACAACAAAATTTCTCACCCCGCGTCCATACAAAGCTGTAACATAATCATGTCCGTCATGATTTATTCCCTTCAACGCAAAAAATAAAGCCGTTTCCGGATTTACCAAAGAACGGCTATCCACACTGATTTCTGTAATTTCAAAGTCTTTAACACCACAGGCTTCTCCATTCAATACTACTGCAATTTCCTTGCTAAACATTTTATATACAACAATTTATACTTTTACAATAATGGAGCAAACAAACGTGCCATCGATTCATAGACACGCTCTCGCTTATGCCGAAATTTCCAATGCTGAATCGTACTTTCTACACTATCTTTTAAATCATTAGCAAAATCAGTCGCTAATTTTTTAACAACTTCCCGATCATATATTATCATATTCACTTCAAAATTCTGCTCAAAACTACGAATATCCATATTAGCAGACCCAACACTTGCCACAATACCATCGGTAATAATCACCTTACAATGATTAATGCCCTTTTTGTACCAATATATTTTCACCCCAGCCTCCAACAGCTCCTCAATATACGAACGCGTACACCAATACGTAAGTTTTGAATCTGACTTATGAGGCAATAAAATTCTGACATCTACACCACTCATTGCAGCTGTCTTCAAAGAATTTAAAGTTGTCTCACCCGGCATGAAATAAGGTGTTGAAATAAAAACATACCGTTTGGCCATATTAATCAATGTAAAATACGACTGTTGAATCGAAGCCCAATCACTATCCGGCCCCGAAGTCACCGTCTGCACCACAACATTACTGTCGGCCTGCGCATAAGGCAGATACTCATCCTTATTCAACAACAACTCCTGTCGTACGAAATACCAATCAATCAGAAATATCACCTGCAAAGAAGTGACTGCTTCTCCTATCACTTTCAAATGGGTATCACGCCAAACACCGATTCCCGGCACTCCATCTACATATCTGTCAGCAATATTCAACCCACCAACAAAGCCAACAACCCCGTCAATAACAGCAATTTTACGATGATTACGATAATTCGCTTTCCTGGCAAATTGCCGGAAACGTACAGGCAAAAAAGGATAAATCTGAATACCGGCAGTCCGCAGTTCACGAACAAACCCCTTCGACAAACTCCACGAACCGACATCATCATAAATAATACGAATTTCCACACCCTCGGCAGCCTTGGCAAGCAAAATATTTTTCAGTTCCGTCAATAAGCGTCCTTCATCCATAATATAATACTCCAAATGGATAAATTTTTTAGCCTGTCCCAATGCCTTGAATAAAGCCGGAAAAGTCTCTACACCATTGTCCAACACCTCCACCTGATTATACCGGGTAAGTAAAGCTTTACTATTATTCAACAACAGAGTCATCAACTTACGTACAGCTACGGTATCTCGCCGCTGCAGAAATTCAGACTTCTTAATCAACTGCTTCTGGTCTTCGCTCATATATTGCAACCACTTCATATCCCCCAAACCTTTGCGCGAAAACATTTTGATTTTTCTGTAATTCACCCCAAAATAGAAATAAAACAAAAAACCGGCCAAAGGAATTGCCACCATAACAACAATCCATGCCAAAGTACGCACAGGATTGCGATTTTCAAGAATTACATTGAAAATCACACTTATCAGCGTCAAAAAATAAAGTGCAACGCAAACATATATGATGATTTGTAACCACATCATGACATGAAATCAGTTTTTAAATCCTATCTTTGTGTTATGAATACTATTTTTCATTTATCACAATACGCCCGGCAAGCTCTAAAAGATTCATACCCGGAGCATGAAATCCAAAGCATCTGCCGTATTATATACATGGATGTTTTACATTTTACAAATATAGATATCCATATCAAAAAAAACGAAACTTTAGACGAAAGCTTTGTAAATAAATTTCATTCCATTATACAACGGTTACAACAAAATGAACCTCTCCAATATATCTTGGGAGAAACCACATTTGCCGGTCTGCAGTTCAAAGTCAATCGCAGTACACTGATTCCTCGTCCGGAAACCGAAGAACTGGTAAGATGGGTTACAGGAAACACCTGTTCAGGCATGCATGTCTTAGATATCGGCACCGGTAGCGGATGTATAGCAGTCAGCATAGCACATCTTTGCCCCCAGGCTGTTGTCTGTGCCATCGACATCGCCCAAGATACCCTGGAAACAGCTCAAGAAAATGCCCTTATCAATCAGACTGACGTAACCTTTATGGCAAGAGACATTCTACATTACGACAACTATAAGTGGAATTCTTTTGACATCATTGTCAGTAACCCTCCCTATATCAGGGAATGTGAAAAGAAAGAGATGCATAAAAACGTTCTTGAGTATGAGCCGGCAAGGGCCTTATTTGTCAATGATACAGATCCTCTGCTATTTTATCGCACCATTGCAGAATTCGGACAGCATCACTTGAAACCCGGAGGTCTTCTTTTCTTTGAAATCAATGAAGCTTTCGGTAAAGAAACCGTCGACCTACTGGCTCAAAAAGGTTATAAAAATATTGAGCTGAGAAAAGACTTTTTCGAAAAAGAAAGAATGATTAAAGCCTCCAAATAATGAAACCGGAACAAGCACTAAATATTCTTGCCGGACAATGTAGTAAAAAAGAAATTTGCAGTAAGGATGCCCGACAAAAATTAATCAAATGGGAAATACAAGAAGAGGACATTAAAAAGATCATGTCATTCCTATTGGAGCACAAATTCATTGATGACGAACGATTTGCCCGCATTTATACCGAAGACAAATTCCGCTTCAACCATTGGGGTAAACAGAAAATCACCATGATGCTGCGCCAAAAAGGAATTTCACAAGACATCATTGACGACGCTTTGTCTATCATCCCGACAGACAATTATACAGAGCATTGTATGGAACTTCTACAACAAAAATACCGCACACTTACAGAACAAGATCCATACAAACTAAAGGCCAAACTCACCCGCTTCGCAGTAGGCAGAGGCTTTGACTATGACACAGTCAGCAAATGCCTGTTCCAACTATTGTCTGACTAATATTAGTTTTGAACCCGTATTTTTTATAGTTTTGAACAAAAAACAATCACTATGGATTTAAAAACAATATTTCATATCCGCCCCTACTGCAGGACTTCAGAACTGTATGAACTTAAAAAACAGATTCATTCCGAATTTTTCTTTCTATATTCCGGGACTACACAACTCCAACTTTCGCCAAATACACTCGAACGGATGCAACAAGTTGCTTGTGACAGTCAGGCAGTCATGCTATACAGCGATTATTATACACAACAAGATGACAAAAGGTTCACACACCCCACTATAAATTATCAAAAAGGAAGCTTACGCGATGACTTCGACTTCGGACCGCTATGGCTCATTCGCACCTCTGCATTTTTACAAGCCATCGACAATCTGAGTACAGACTACCAGTATGCAGCACTCTATGCTCTTCGTCTACACCTTTCCCGCCAAGGCGAAATCATCCATCTTCCCGAATATTTATACACAATAGAAGATGCCGATTCCCGTAAATCGGGAGAAAAACAATTTGACTATGTCAATCCGAAAAACCGGGAAGTACAACTCGAAATGGAAGCAGCCTGCACAGAACATTTAAAAGCCATAGGAGGATGGCTGCCCCCTGTTTTCCAAGATATTGATTTAAACAAAGGCACTTTTCCTGTTGAAGCCTCTATTATCATTCCGGTCCGTAATCGTGCCAAGACAATTGCAGATGCAATCCGCTCTGCCCTACAACAACAGACTGATTTCCCCTATAATATCATCGTTGTTGACAATCATTCCAATGATGGAACAACTGAAATCATACACAACCTGGTAAAAGAACATCCCCAAGTGGTACATTTGTACCCCACATCCACACTTCTCGGTATAGGCGGTTGCTGGAACGAAGCCATACAATCCCCTCACTGCGGTCGTTTTGCCGTCCAATTGGACAGTGACGACCTATACAACACCCCACATACCTTACAAACCATTATTGACAACTTCTACCAACAGCAATGCGCCATGCTCATCGGCAGTTACCAAATGGTCAATTTTGCTTTGGAGGAAATACCTCCAGGCCTCATAGACCATCGCGAATGGACTCCAGATAATGGACGCAACAATGCGCTCCGCATCAACGGACTGGGAGCTCCCCGGGCTTTTTACACCCCACTGATACGAACAATCAAATTCCCGAATGTCAGCTACGGAGAAGATTATGCTGTAGGGCTTGCCATATCACGCCACTACCGTATCGGACGTATTTACCAACCGCTTTACTTGTGCCGCCGTTGGGATGGCAACTCTGATGCTTCCTTGGAAATCAATAAACTAAACACCTACAACGCCTATAAAGACACATTACGAAGCATTGAATTATCCGCTCGAATGAAAGAAATGAAACAATATGGGAAATAAAGATTTAACAGCTCTATACAACAGGCAGATACAAGAGTTCCCTCTAGCTCGTAACAATTTTCAAGCACTCGAACAAGTGATCTGCCGGGACATTCCTTTCCCGCATATTCAAATGCGCGTACAATACAATCCGGCACGCATCATTTCCACCAATGCCAAAATCGACCAAACCACGCTTCGAAAAAGGAACTGTTTCCTCTGTCCCTCACACATGCCTGAGGAACAAAAAGGGATACCATATGGAGAAAAATACAATATATACATCAATCCGTATCCCATTTTTCATGAGCATTTTACAGTTCCTTCCAACGAACACACCCCGCAACTGATTGCTGGGCGTTTTACAGATTTATTGGATATAGCCCGAACATTCCCTGCGTATACAGTATTTTATAACGGACCGGCAAGTGGCGCTTCCGCACCGGATCATTTTCATTTTCAAATAGTCCCACGCCACATCATGCCACTAGAACAAGACACAACCAACAAACAATTACAGGAAATAATTACACAAAACAACCATATTACGCTCTACCGGCTGAAAAACTACATACGGGAAGTATTTATTTTACAATCCCCACACAAAGAACATCTTCAGCATCTGTTCGACCGGCTTCAAACTGCCATCGGCCAAGTCATTACGTACGAACAAGAACCAAGATTCAATCTTTTGTCCTGGTATTCTGACTTCCAATGGACCGTTGCTATATTCCCAAGGAAATGCTGGCGTCCCCGGCAATTCTTTTTAGAAGGTAACAAACAAATCATGTTCAGTCCCGGATGTGTAGACATGGCTGGTCTTATCATTGCGCCACGCAAAGAAGATTATGAACGCTACACGCCGGAATTATTGACAGACCTATTCAATCAGGTAAGCATCAATACCACCGAACTGGAAGCAATCATTTTTCACCTTAAACAAAAACTAAGCTTATAAACAATACAAACATGGAAATCCCTCATATAGAAGTCGGCATACTATTCGCTCCCATCATCCGTTTCCGCCTCAATGGCCGTTATTTATATAATGGGAAGAGCTACCAAGGCGAGTACATAATCTGTCGTCAGGATAAACAATACCTTTTAAAACAACAAAATAACGAAGAGTATGTAACCCTTCCGCTACAATTTCAGCCCGAAGATTATACTAACAGCAACTTCGATCTACTAGATGTCACCATTGGCATCCAATTCCATTGGGAACGACAAGAAGACCAAAAATTCAAAGGCTCTCTTCGCATCATTGACGAAAACAGCCACCTGACTGCCATCAACTGCCTCCCATTGGAAGAATATCTGCTCAGTGTCATCTCTTCAGAAATGAAAGCAACATCCGGTTTGGAACTACTAAAAGCACATGCCGTTATATCCCGCAGCTGGTTATTGGCGCAAAAAGCAAAAGCTGTAAAAGCCAAAGACAATTATTGCTCCTGCCAACAGACAACCGATGAATACATACGATGGTATGATAGAGAAGACCACCAGCACTTCGATGTATGTGCTGACGATCATTGTCAACGTTATCAAGGTATCAGCAAAGCGTATACCCCAACCGTACGAGAAGCCATGGCTGCCACTCGCGGAGAAGTTCTCACCTACAACGATGAAATCTGCGATGCCCGTTTTTCCAAATGCTGCGGAGGTATTACCGAACGTTTTGAAAACACTTGGGAACCGGTACCTCACCCATACCTCGATACCACCCAAGATACAAACCCACAAACCACCATTCCGGATCTATCGACAGAAAAAGCAGCCCGAGCCTGGATACTCTCCACACCTCCGGCATTCTGCAATACTCACGATACACAAATACTATCAGAAGTATTGAATGACTATGATTTAGAAACCTCTCACTTCTACCGTTGGCAAGAAACCATTTCACAAGCAGAAGCAACCCGTTTAATACAAGAAAAACTGGGCATAGACGTAGGGCTTGTCACCGAGCTCATTCCCATCGAAAGAGGAGTCTCCGGACGTCTCATCCGTCTGAAAATCATTGGCAGCAAACGAACTCTGACCATTGGCAAAGAACTCGTTATCCGCAAAGCACTCTCTCCCACCCATCTTTACAGTTCTGCTTTTGTCATAGACAAAGATGGAGACAACTTCATTCTCCATGGTGCCGGCTGGGGACATGGAGTCGGGCTATGCCAGATTGGAGCAGCTGTCATGGGTGCCCAAGGCTATAATTATCGCGAAATACTGCAACACTATTTTAAAGGAAGTAAAATCACCAAAATTTACGAATAATGGACAAACAACACACCAAAGCCTGGAGTTGGATACCCACCCTATATTTTGCAGAAGGCTTACCTTACGTCATTGTTATGACGGTGGCTGTCATCATGTTCAAACGCATGGGCATGTCCAATACAGATATTGCGCTCTACACCAGTGGTCTCTATCTTCCTTGGGTAATCAAACCTCTTTGGAGTCCATTCATCGACCTGCTAAAGACGAAACGTTGGTGGATTGTCTCCATGCAACTCCTCATCGGAGCCGGTCTGGGAGGTATAGCCTTGACCCTTAATGGCCCCGACCCCATCCGTTATTGTCTTGCTTTTCTTTGGATTCTAGCCTTCAGCTCTGCCACACACGATATTGCCGCCGATGGTTTCTACATGCTTGCCCTCCAAGAAAAAGACCAAGCCTATTTCGTCGGAATCCGCAACACCTTCTACCGTCTGGCAATCATTGCCGGTCAAGGAGGAATTGTCATGCTTGCCGGCTTTTTAGAAAAATATTACAGTTCAACACAACCGGTCCAGGAAGCCATTCCACAAGCCTGGTCCATCGTCTTCTACCTCACAACGGCGCTTTTCACTCTACTATTTATCTACCACCACTTTCTGTTGCCACATCCTATATGTGATACAATATCTGAATCTGCACAACCGAAGAATATCCGTCAAATATTCCATGAATTTTTCGAAACCTTCCTTTCATTTTTCCAAAAGAAAGGAATTATTCCTGCGCTTTTCTTCATACTCTTCTACCGATTTGCAGAATCTCAATTAGTAAAAATAACCTCACCCTTCCTACTAGACCCAGCCGAACAAGGCGGTCTAGGCCTCTCCACATCCACTGTAGGCGTCATCTATGGCACAGTAGGCGTAGTAGCCCTTACCATCGGAGGCATCATCGGAGGTATTTATATTGCCCGTAAAGGCTTCCTTTCAAGCCTGTGGTTTATGACCTGTGCCATGAATCTCCCTAACCTCGTTTACCTATACCTTGCTTTCGTACGTCCCGAAAATCCATATTGGATATCCACTTGTGTCACCATCGAACAACTGGGCTACGGCTTCGGATTCACCTCCCTCACCTATTTCATGATGCTGTTCAGTGCCGGCAAACAGCAAACCGCCCACTATGCCATCTGTACCGGTTTCATGGCATTGGGCATGATGCTCCCGGGCATGATATCCGGCTGGATACAAGAAATGACCAGCTACCAAACCTTCTTCATTTGGATTATGCTAGCCACCATCCCCAGTTTCATCGCCACGTATGCCATCCGTAAAGGAGAATGGGGACATTCTACAAAAGCCTGCTAGAAAAGTTATAATCTCTCTAAAAAATCATATGCATATCTGTTTTGCTATCTTTTAATTTGGCATGTTTCCGAATATCACATATATTCCTCCTATAAAAAAGAGCGACTCAGATATTTAAGTCGCTCCATTTTTTTATTATTCCTGTCATTTTAAATGCCTTCCAATCTTTTTAAAGTCTCTTCTGTAATTTCTTGAGAAGGACGACTCATACGAGGATTTACAACTCTTCCTTGCGGGTCAATTAAAATAAAATGAGGAATTCCTTCCACTCCGAAAAACTCCATAAATTTCGGATCGCCTTCACAATTCAACTGCACACCACCCATTTTGTCATTTGTAACCTTTTTCTTCCAAGCTTCCAAATTCTTATCGCATGAAAGACTCACAAAACAAATATTCTTTCCATGAAATTTCTTTTCCAATTCACCCATATAAGGAATCTCTTCACAACAAGGACGACACCAAGTTGCCCACATATCCACATACACATACTTGCCACGGAAAGAAGAGAAACTCACCATTTCGCCATTAATATCACGGTAAGCAAAATCAGGGATTTCTTTTCCAATCAGCTCAACTTGCTTTTTTACACGCGGATTTACCGGAGTAACAGTTTTTGAAGCCAATGCATTTTTTCCCATTTCCAACATTTCAGCCTCAGTTTTACTACCAACAAGACAATACACCTCATCTCCATCAGGATTAACAAACAAGAAAGTCGGGAACGCACTAATTTTATACATACTCAACACCATCGGTCCTTCACCTCGTTCCATATCAACTTTCAGGTTAATAAAGTTTTTATTATAAAAATCCCCCACTTCCTTAGAAAGGAATACTCCTTTTTCCATTTCTTTACAAGGCTGACACCATTCGGTATAGCAATCAATAAAAACCAATTTTTTCTCTTTCTTAGCCTGCTCCAAAATTGCCGACCAGTTACCTTTTGTAAACTTGATGCCTTGTGCCTCAACATTCAACGAGGCACAGCAGCATAACACACAAATAATTCCTAATAAATATTTCATAACTTATAAATTAATAATTTCAACTTATTCTTCCGTATCATAACCTTCTACCGGTACCTTCTCTATCAAATCAACAGGAATTCCTCCAAACCCTTCATAATATTCTTCAATATGACCATCTCTTGCACTTATCTTATAAAGATCCCCACAATATCCATCCTTGCGATTAGTCTGGACTCCTATATACAATGACAAATTATTATGGGCAACTTTCATCATAGTGATTTTGCAATCATCAGGTAATGGACATCCTAAATCAGTTGATGCATATTTAAATTCAGGGTCTGAAATATTAATCATATAAATTTTATTTCCACCATCAGAATAGTACAAACGATTATTAGCTGAATTTACGACCATCTTTGAACCCTCATGAATATTATGTTGGGAAAGTATCACCAAAGAATCCTGACCAATCATCTTACCGGTTTGACTATGTTGTCTGGCCAACGCTGCCTTTCCTGTCTTTTCGTCAAAAAATAACGATGTAAAACGATAATTGTTAGTATTCATATTAATACCCCAACCAAACCAAGGCAATCCTACATGTGTTGCAGATGGACGAACGACATCATACTGGTTTTCATCAAACGAAGGTACATCATAACTATTCGTGAAATATAAAAACTTACCGGACAAATTATCATATCCTAATGCAGCGTCTCTAGAACACAAAAGCATCGGAGATAATTCATAATCATACATTTTATCAAGGTCATTCATATCGTGAATTGGTTTCAACGAAGCAGAAAGATACCTATCCTGCCTCGCAACTTTGGGATAAATCTTTCCATCTCTGCCAAGGCCGGCTCCAAAATCTGATAAAATCTGAGAATAGCTGCAAAATATCATATCACATTCTTCAACAGGCTCTGTAAAAGTATTTTTATCCAAGCGATCAACCTCTCTAAACAAAATCGGATCCAATTGATGAGAAGCAACAGATGTATGTACCCAAATAGTACCTCCATATCCCCAAACATCTGGTTGCTCAATACTTAAAGGAATTCCTGCTAATGATTGTTTGTTTTCTACTTTAAATATATCATGAGCTATTATCCTTTCCGGATTATCCAATGTACTCATAAAAGAAAGTTCTGGAACACCATTATTATCACTCAACAACATCAATCCTTGTGCATACTGTGTACGTACAATCACTTTAAAATCATAGAAAAATCGCACACTATCTGCAGCCGGTTCCAAAACTTCAAATCTAGCTTGATACACTCCTGCTTTATCAGAAATGATATAATTCAAATCTTTAGTATCTCCTATTTTTTTATAATCCAGATACCAAGCAAACCTCAAATCTGCATTTTCAGTCAAACTATTCTCCACTTTTGCCGAAGAAATTATCAACGTATCCCAACGGTTAATCTCATATTGTTCTTCAAGTCCGGAAATCTTCACTTCATTTATTTCATGGTAATCATAATCCCCTTTGTCTTCATAACACGAAGCGAATACAAAAACCAACAACAATCCGATATATATTTTTATAGCATTCATAACTTATTAATTTACATTACACAACAAACGTTCGCCTGTAAATGGGTCTATCACCTCATTTTCATCAAAATACAATTTTACCATATTGCCAACATAAATACAATAAGAAGCATTCCCATAAGGATCTATCTCCTCACTCCCATATACCTCCACAATCTTATCATACTTTAACGGATGATACGCTCCCACTGTAAATTCAAATCCACTCCACCAATCCGGCTGCAACCGATATGCACTGAAATTTACCCGCAATGTAGAAAATTCCACAAAAGCAATCCCTAAATCATCCGTCGGCTCCAATTTCAACAACAAACTTCTGCGAAAAACATTTTCAATAGCTTTTTTATTTATCACCAAAGGAAAAGAATCTACACCGACATTACTGTGAAAAGTATAAGTATCCAATAATTTTTCAAAATCAACACCTTCTTTGGCTGTACTACTGTCTGCAATAGCAACCACCTTATACTTTCGTTCAAAATCCTCTCGAGCCCCCATAATCTGCACTTTAATCCACAACGAATCTTTATCATTGTGTAGTTCTTTACCGTGTAAAGAATAGACAACACTATCAACAAAATAATTAGATTCAGTACCCCACGCAGTTAACTGTTTAGGGTATTTAAAATAAACTTTCCCTGCATCTTTAAATTCAAAATAAGGATCCTGATCACATGATTGCCCGCCCAAACAGATTGCAACCACAACTAATATAAACAATATTCTATTCATAATCAATTATTTTTCAGATTGCCAAATTTCAGATACTCTATCTCCATACTTAATCTCATCTTGAGGCAATGGCCACACCAATACCTTATCATTATTTGGAATATTCAATTGTAAAGAACTAACAACAGCTTCTTCCCCTATCATACGTTTATAGGCATAGAAAAACTGCCCGTCACCTAAATATTCTTTACGATACTCACTCAACAATTCTTTTAAAACATCCACACGAGAAGAACCGGTAACCAAAGTTGTATGCACCTCTCTTGACGGTAAGATTTCTTCCAACAACTTATATGCTTCTGCTGGATGCGCTTCTGCTGCAATATAATACATCTCAGGCAAAGTAATCATTCTGACCTTTTCCTTTGCATAATATAAATCAGCATTATGCTTCACTAAATAAGAAGATCCCCAATTCGTTTTATACCAATAGGTTTGACGCAAATCCCGAGAACCTCCTCCATAATAATCAGACAATTTATATATATACATTTTTTCGGGACCATATGATTCATCAAAATTCGATTTATAATATGAATCTACCGAAGGAGAATATAGACCAAATATAAACTCATCTGTAAATACAATATCCCGATTCTTTGCATCATCTCCACTCACGATAATATCCTTTTCCTGTATCGGTCTGAACTTACCAGAATTTATCACTTCGGTAGCATACGTATAAGCTGTTTCCAAATCGCTTGCCGATCCTCGTGTAATATACACTCGTGCCAAAGTTCCTAATACTGCATAATAATTCATCCGATATTTGCGATGCTTCAAAAAGTCAGAAGCGTAATGTACATTATTCTTGTCTGTTACATTATCAGAATCCTCTTCCTTTTTATTATTTCCAATCCAATCAGGAGTATTCGTCCGAATAATATCCTCTGCCAACAACAATTTCGCCTCTTCCAAATCGGCAATAATATTTTCATACACCTTAGACACCGTCAATTGAGGTTCAATTTCAGGAGAAAATGTCTTACGATAAGGAATTGACAAGTAATCCGGTTTTGCTTTCACATCCGGAGCAAACATCCTTACCAATTCAAAATGCAAATAGGCTCTCAAAGCTAAGGCTTCTCCTCTCAAATAATCATAATTCGCACATATCTGAACAGCTTCCGGCTTATCCAAAAATTTAATTATATTATTTACCAACCCAACACAATAATAGAGTCTTTTCCATAATGCATCTGTTATTGCTGTACATTTGGTATGTTTATAATCAAATGTTTTGAAATTTGCATAAGAACATTCTTCTTTATTATTAAAAGAAAATATCTGCCCCGTTACGTCCAATGTGGTCTGCAAATTACCTCCATACAGATCGCTTTTTCCCATATGCACATACACACCATACAAAGCATCCATAAACCCTTGTTCTGTGCTGAACATATCATCTTCATTCACCTCTGTAGCAGGCTTTACATCCAACCAATTGTCACATCCTCCAAACAATCCAGACATTAGGATTATTCCTATTATTGCTATATATCTTTTCATTTTCATATCATTTAGCCTTTAAATTAGATTATAAATTAGCTGACAACGAGAATGTAAACTGTCTGGCAAACGGATAAGACAATCCCCTTTCTTCCTTCACAGAAGAGAAACGAGCAATATCTCCCATATTGAAATTAAATCTCAAACCGGCCAAACCAATTTTACGACAAGCTTCACGTGGCATTTCATAGCCGATTGACAAACTTCCAATCTGGAAATAATTATAATCCTGAACAAAACGAGTTGTCAACTCTGAAACATTTTCTCTTAATGATACTCCCTTAAAAAAAGTACGGTCTCCAGGTTTTTTCCATCTGTCATACAATACTCGTCTGTCGCAGTTATTATTCGGATCTACACCCTCCACTCGAGATGCCAATGTCTGATTATAAGTCTGTCCTCCCCACTGGAAATTAAACGACATATTCAAGCTAACTCCTTTAAAGGTCAAGAAAGAATTTAGGGTTCCCCGAAATTTAGGATCTGTTGTTCCACAAACTACTTTATCATTATAATCCCATACAGTTGTCAGTGTACCATCCTTCTTAACAAATACCTCTTTACCTGTTTCAGGATCAATTCCCAATGACGGAACAGCCTTTAACACATCAGCAGATTCACCTTCTTCGTACAACGGAACAGGTTTCTTCGTCTCCTCCTGGTTCAGTTTGTCGTTCATAGCTCCCAATTTATCAGAAATCTTTTTGATTTTATTCTTACTGTCACTGGTTCCAAATGCTAAAGACCAATACAAATCCTTCTCTGCATTACGTAAAATTTGCGTGCGCAAATTCACTGACCATCCTTTATTTTCCATCTCACCATAATTCTCTTTATAGTTTTCGAAACCTAATGATGGCGGCAAACTAATATCCATCAATACATCTTTCGTATTTTCTTGGAAATATTCACCGGTCAAAGAAAAACGCCCATCCCAAAAATCCAAATCACATCCCAAATTAAATGTAAATTTACGCTGCCATTTCAATTCGTCATTTCCCATAGCAATAATATCAGCTCCGACACCATTCAAATAAATATTATCCGTAGAATATTGATAGGTAGTCTGAGCCTGATAAGGAGAGAAGGTCACATTACCGGTATATCCGATAGAGCTACGGATTTTTGCCATTGTCAACCAAGAAGGTTCTCCCCAAAATTTCTCATTATGAATATTCCAGCCAATACCAGCCGACCAGAAAGGAGCAAAACGATTATTTTTACCAAACTTAGAAGAACCATCTGTACGGTATGATACATCAAACATATAACGGTTATCATAAGCATAGCTAGCATTAACGAAAAAACCAATCAAACGATCCTGATTAACGGTACTCTGAGGTTTAGAACCATCTTGATACTGTTGAGCAAATCCCATATCTGTCAATTTATCACTCAAAAATCCGGTTGCAGAAAAACTTTTTGACTCATCTTTATTACCCTGCATATTCATTCCGACAACCAAAGTCAACATGTGCTTACCTATCGTTTTCCATCCATTCAACACAAAGTTCCCATCCAAAGAATGTGAAGAGCTACTACTATAATCATATGAACCTTTGTCTTTATCTTCAAGTTCATCTTCAAACTGACTGGACTTCGGAGAAACAAACACATCACTATTCGTCATGCTATATGTATAAGAAAAACGTCCAGTCAATCTCAAACCATCTATGATAAACCATTCAAAATCGAAATTATCATTAAAAGCAGTACTCTTGCTCTTATTAATATTATTCAAAGTCGCATCAAAGATAGGATTCGCTTTGCCATTAGATAAACGCTTAATCACACGACCCATATCGTCATAAGCACGCTCATAAGGATTCACCGCTGTATAATCACTAAAATCGCCATAAGGAGACTCGTTTGATGTATTCTGGTCTACAGACAACATATTACCGATACGTAATTTATCACTAATTGTATAATTCCAAGTAAAGTTAAGTCCCAATCTATCACGCTTAGACCCCTTCATTACACCAGGATTATTGGCATAACTGATATTTACACCATAACGAGAACTTTCATTACCACCTCCAAGATATAATGAATGAGTATGCTGAAAAGCTGTTCTCAACGGTTTGGATAACCAATAGGTATTCACCCCACGCATAACTTCCTTGTGTCTTGCTTCATATAACTTATCAAGTTCTCTCTGTTTTTTAACATCACCCTCAGTATCAACATATACTCCAGCCAAACGCTCAAATTCCAATTTTTCTCTTGCATCTAACAAATCATAATCCGTCAAGTCTGGTATCTGTACAGTTGCATTAAATGAATAACTGGCTGTTAATTTTCCTTTTTCAGGCATCTTCGTTTCAATAACAATCACACCATTGGCAGCTCTCGAACCATAAATAGCAGTTGCCGAAGCATCTTTCAATATAGTAATCTGTTTGATACGCTCCACGTCAAAATCAAACACCTTCTGCATACTTACCTCATATCCATCCATGATAAAAAGAGGATTATTTGACCGCCCCTCAAAACTGGATTTACCACGAATCAATATTTCCGGTACAACATTCGGATTAGAACCTGCCTCATTATTCTCTACAATCTGCAAGGATGGTTCATACGCCTGCAAAGCTTTAAAAATATTTGTCGGACTAATTTTTTTCAATTCTTCTCCCTGCACCGTTACCGCTGAACCGGTATAAGAACTTTTGGTCTTTGTAAAATATCCGGTTACCACCACTTCATCCATACGCTGAGCCTCCTCTTCCAAAACTACAACCAAGGGTTTGTCATCCTTAGGTGTTACAGTTACCGGTTTATAACCGATAAAGGATACCAATAATACCATATTTTCCATTTGGGCAACTTCCAGCTTAAATTTACCTTCATTGTCAGAAATCACACCAACCGTAGTACCTTTAATCTGAATCGTTGCACCGGGCAATACATTACCCTTTGTATCCTTTACCACTCCGATCACCACTTTTGTCTCAACCGTTTGCGTAGCAATGCGAACTTTAGGAGACACCACTATAACATTGTCCATAATGGAATAAGATAAAGGCAAACCTGAAAACACCTTATCCAAAGTCTCTTTCAAAGTTGCATTTTGTAAAGATACACTTACTTGCAACCCTTGCAATTCATTGTCATTGTACAACAACTGCATATTGGTCTTTTGACTGATTTCGTTCAACACCTCTACCACAGAAGCATTATGCTTATCCAAAGACAACCTTTCATTCTGCGCCAACGTTTTCGCAGACACAGAAATAAAAGAAATCAACAAAAAAAAGACACATAATCTCATAACAAACATCATTTTTTGCAGTCCGGGCAGTTTTCCGGAGCAAGCATCTCGTTTTTTTTTCATAACTTTGTTTGATTTAATTGTTTATATTAAGTCATTGATTATTTATATAGAAGGTGGTTGCGACACCTTCTATATTTTTTTTATTTCTTTTTTGTAATATGTACTATACCCTCTTTTATTTCAAAACAGATATCAGTCGTTAACTCCAACATTTCCAATACTTTATTCAAATCCGAATACTTAGGGATACTGCCGGAAAAACGCTTCATCCGCAAATTATCCAACTCAAAAACAAATTTCACATTATACCACCGTTCCAGTTTTTTAGCGACATGTTCAAAATCCTCACTCATAAAAACAAAACGATCTTCAATCCACGAACAATACAACTTTGCATTCACCTCTTTTACATTAATCACTTCGCCATCAAAAACGGACTGCTCTCCAGGAATCAATACTTGCTGTTTCTCTTTCGTATCCACACGTACAGAACCATCCAACAAAGTTGTATAGACGTTTTTCTCGTCTTTATAAGCAGTAACATCAAAGGAGGTTCCCAAAACAGTAACATCCTGCTTTGCTGTCTTTACAACAAAAGGACATCGGGCATTATGCGCAATCTCAAAATAAGCCTCACCCTCAAGCCATACCTGTCTTTTATCTTTGCCGAAATGTATGGGATAACGAAGTTCCGAGGCACTGTTCAGCCAAATACAGCTACCATCCTCCAACACCAGCTTATACTCACCTCCACGCGGAATACGCAAAGTATGCCACTCAACGCTTCCATCAGTTTGCAGAGAATCGACAGAAGATACCAAATCCCCTTTATCATCCACGAACAGACGCTCACCTTTGGTATATTGCAAACAAGAATCCTTGACACCATTCAACACGACCTCCTCGCCGGAGCCCATAATCAATACGGCTTGCTGACGATCAATACGGGAGGTTTGTTCCACCAATACAACCGGTTGCAACTCTTTATTTTCCCTCCAAAATAACATAACCCCCACAACAAGCAAAATCGTAGCAACAGCTGCATACTTCCAGTAAGATAAAAACAATCTCTTCCTCCCACACAACATCTCCATTTCTTTCCATTTTTTATCAGAATGGAAAGAAGAATAAAGCACAAACGATTTTTTCAGATTCTCTTTTTCTGTAAAGGAGTCAAACCATTGACGGTTCTGTGGATCAGCATCCAACCAGCATTCCAGACGAGCCTGCTCATCAGCGGTAATATCACCTCTTATCCAAGCTGCCACCCAACGATATATATCCGATTTGTTGTCCATATTTTGTGTTTCAATTTACTACTTAAACACACTCACCGAACAAATAGGTGACAAACCTCTTAAAAAAAATTAGAATCCGGTAAAAAATAATGAAGTATATACAAACAAATCACCCAAACGCTCTCGCAAATAACTCTTTGCCCGTAGCTTTTGGGTTTTAACTGTATTAACTGAAATATTCAATTGAGCAGCAATTTGTTTTTCTTCCTTCTCATGGAGATAAGCCATACAAAAAATTTCCCGGCAACGTTCCGGAAGTTCATCAATCGCTTGAAATAATTCAGAAATAACCTCAGATTCTATCTGCTTTAACAAAAAACTATCGGTATCCTCCTCGGAAACAGGCATCGCTTTTTTATTATTCCGATTTTGAATCTCTAAATCACGAAGATAATTCAAACAGCTATTTTTCAAACTATTGTACAGATATGTCTTCATTGCTTTTTCATTTTGGAAGGCATTCAAATCCTGTTTCCAAAAAGCAACAAAGACATCCTGGACCAAATCCTCAGCAACATCAGAGTCCTTTATGATTCTAGAAGCAAAAAAACACAAAGGACGATGCCAATTATAGAAAAACTGTTTAAAAGCTTTCTGATCATGTTGCCGCAAGTGTTTTATAAATTCTTCCTTGTCCACAAACACGTTCACTCTTTTAATCCTCCAAAAGAAATAATGATTTTCTTATTCTATTTTATCCTATAATCATTCCGACAACAGTAGCTGAAAGCAACGAAGCCAACGTCCCTGCCAACAAAGCACGCATACCGAACTGAGCAAGTAAAGGCTTGTTCTTGGGAGTCAAGCCTCCGATACCGCCAATCTGGATACCGATAGAAGCAAAATTGGCAAAACCACACAAGAAATAAGTACACATGATAATCGACTTCGTCTCAGCAAAAGCACCTATACTCTTCAAATTTGCCAAATCCACGTAACCGATAAACTCCGTCATAATCACCTTCTGACCTAACAAACTACCCGCATATACAATATCCTGCGGGGCGATACCAATCAACCACATCAAAGGCGAAATGGCATATCCCAACATAAATTGCAGGCTCAATTCCGTATTCCGACCGTCTGTTACCTCTGCAATCCACTCATTGATGCCGGTAAGGCTACCGAATTTGGTAAACAAATAATTAGCAAAAGCAATGAATGCCACAAACACCAACAACATTCCGGCTACATTCACAGCCAGTTTCACACCTTCAGCAGCTCCATTCGAAATAGCATCCAAAATATTCTTTCCGACTTTATTTTTAGAAACTTGAATATCATTGTTAATCTTTTGGGTCTGTGGCACCAGAATCTTGGCAAACACCACAGCTCCCGGAGCTGCCATAACAGAAGCAGCCAACAAATGTTTTGCAAACACCAGACGCTGCACCGGATCCTCTCCTCCCAAGAAACTGATATAGGCTGCCAATACACCTCCGGCAATCGTTGCCATACCTCCCGTCATCACCAAAAAAATCTCCGATGGATTCATATCATCCAAATACTCCTTAATCATCAAGGGAGCTTCCGTCTGCCCCAAGAAAATATTACCGGTCACTGATAACGACTCCATCCCCGAAATATTCATCAATTTAGTCATCACCCAAGCCATGCCATACACCACTTTCTGGATAATACCCAAATAAAACAACAGGGAAGTAAGAGCCGAGAAGAATATAATGGTTGGCAACACCTGAAAAGCAAAGATATATCCCACTTTCGTAGTATCCATCAAATCCCCCAAAAGGAAAACACTACCATCTCGTGTAAAATCAAGAATACGGATAAAAATCTTACCGAAAAATTCAAATATAGCCTGCACAAACGGCACATACAAAATACCTAATGCCAATAACAACTGGATTCCCAAACCAATACCTACCACCTTCCAGGAAATAGCTTTTCGATCTTTACTGAACAACCAGGCAATGGCTACCAATGAAAAAATTCCCAACAAGCCGCGCAAAATAGACATAAAAGAGATATTACTCTCGATATCTGTCGCCGAAGATATTCCGCTTCCAGCCTCAGCAAATGCAACTCCCCCCGTAGCGACCAACAAGGCCGGGAGCAACCAACAAATCTTTTTTAATGTACCGTTCATAATATAATAACTTTTAAGTGCGCAAGTTAGCTAAAAATTAATAAAACAGCATACTCTACTAACTTTTTTTATATCTTGCTGCTTTAAATATAAGAATTCAAAATCCATGAAAAGGACATTTACAAATTTGTATTATTTACTAGTAGCACTCATCGCTCTCAGTGCCTGCAGTGGCAAACCGGACAATGCAACCCTGCAAATCTACTGTACTACCGATGTTCACGGCAGTATCTTTGATTTCGACTTAAAACAAAACAGGCCCACCCGCCACAGTCTAGCCCATGTTGCCGGATTCCTGCAAGAAGAACGCAAGACCGGAATAAAAGACTATATCCTGCTGGATGCCGGAGATTTTTTGCAAGGCCAACCATCCAACTACTATTTCAACTTCATCGACACCACCCAGACCAACATCGTAGCACAAGTACAAAACTACTTAGGCTATACGGCTGCCGCTGTCGGCAATCATGACATAGAAGCCGGCCATCCGGTCTATGACAAAGTGAAACGTGAAATGCAGTTTCCATGGCTCGCAGCCAATGCCGTACGCACAGATAATGGCGAGCCCTATTTCCAGCCATACACCGTCGTTGAACGGCAAGGCATAAAAATTGCCATCCTTGGAATGATAACCCCCGGAATTCCCAAATGGTTGCCTACTCATTTATGGAAAGGCATCCAATTTAACGACATGATAGAAACAGCCCGCAAGTGGGTGCCCATCATCCAAAAGCAAGAAAATCCAGATCTCTTGATAGGATTGTTTCATGCCGGCTATGACTATAATTACTCCAGTGAAAGCAAGGACACTCCCTGCAACGAAAACGCAAGCCATCTGGTAGCCCAACAGATAGATGGCTTCGACATCATCTTCTGCGGTCATGACCACAAAGAAAAAATAGAAGAAATCACCAACGATGCCGGTCATAAAGTTCTGTTCATTGACTCCCGCTCCCATTGTAATGCCGTCGGGAAAGTAACCGTCACCCTCAAACGCAGTGGAGACAATTACACCAAAAACTATCAGGCACAAATGGTCAACCCAGCCAAATACCAACCGGACTCTGTTTTCATTGCCACCTTTGCCCCGGCTCTCGAAACTGTAAAAAAATACATCTCCACTCCATTGGGAGAATTCACAGCACCGCTTTCTTGCCGTGATGGTCTGTTCGGTCCGTCAGCATTCACAGACTTCATCCACGAAGCCCAACTCCAAACAACAGGTGCCGACCTTTCTTTCAGCACAATTCTTCAAATGGATGCCCAAATTGACAAAGGCACTGTAACCATCCGGGACATGTTCAACCTCTATAAATTTGAAAACGGACTTTACCTCATGAAATTCACCGGCAAAGAAATTGACGACTATCTGGAATATGCAGCAAACCTGCAATACAACACGATGAAGTCTAAAAAAGACCACCTTCTTCATTTCAAGAAAAACGAGTCACGGTTAGCAGCTCCGTTCTACAATTATTCGTGCGCAGCCGGTATCAAATACACTGTAGATGTCAGCAAAGAGCCAGGTAACCGTATTGAAATCAAATCTTTCACTGACGGCAGACCCTTTCATGCAGACAGCACCTATACCGTAGCCATCAACTCCTACCGAGGCAATGGTGGAGGCGGTCACCTCACACACGGAATGGGACTAAGCAAAGAAGAGATCAACAACCGCATCGAAAAAATCTGGGACAAAGATGTACGCTACTACCTGACAGAATACATCAAAGCTCAAAAAGTCATTACCCCGAGCTGCCGCCACGACTGGGAAGTCATACCGGCCCGCTTTTTCAAAGCCGGCAAGGAAAGGGACATGAAGATTATATATGATAAGTAAACACCAATAGCTATACCACATACCTATATGATGAACAAAAAAATCTACCCAATAGGAATACAGAACTTTGAATATTTGCGTAAAGGAGGTTACTTTTACGTAGACAAAACGGCACTGATTTATCAATTGGCAACAACTGGTAAATATTATTTTCTCAGTCGTCCACGACGCTTTGGAAAAAGCCTGCTTATTTCCACCATTGAAGCATATTTCCAAGGAAAAAAAGAACTATTCAAGGGACTTACCATGGAAACATTAGAGCAAAAATGGATAGAGTATCCTATATTGCACTTAGATTTAAATGCAGAAAAATATGATACTCCCGAACGATTGGATGCCATACTAAATGATGCCTTATGTACTTGGGAAAAACAATATGGGAAAGTTTCTAGTGAAACCACTCACTCCTTGCGTTTTAAAGGAATCATCCAACGAGCTGCAGAAAAGACAGGTCGTGGAGTTGTCATTTTAATTGACGAATACGACAAACCGCTCCTACAAGCTATCGGAAACGAAACTCTGCAAAATGATTTACGCAACACCCTGAAAGCATTCTACGGAGTACTTAAAAGTAGCGACCGTTATATCCGTTTTGCCCTGCTTACCGGAGTCACAAAATTCAGCAAAATAAGTGTTTTCAGTGATTTAAATAACCTTGAAGATCTTTCTCTACAATCCAATTATCAAACACTTTGCGGCATTACCCACAAAGAATTGCTTTCCCTCTTATCAGAAGAAATCAAAGATTTAGCAAGCAAACACAATAAAACAGTTAAAGAAATTCAGACTCAACTCGCAGAGTGGTATGACGGCTACCATTTTTCAAATAAAGGAGAAGGTATCTACAATCCATTCAGTATACTCCAAGTAATGAAACAGTCTGAATTTGGCAGTTATTGGTTTGAAACCGGCACGCCGATATTCCTGATCGAATTATTAAAAAAAAATAAATATCCTCTTACAGAATTAACAAATACAATAGTAACCGCAGATGCTTTAGGAGGGATAGACTTTATGGAAGAGAATCCTATCCCTATTCTCTACCAAAGCGGCTACCTAACTATCAAAGCATATAATACAGAATTCAAGACATATACTCTTGGATTCCCCAACCGCGAAGTAGAGGATGGATTTACCCGTTGTCTTCTACCATACTATACTGCTATTCAAAAATCAGAATCATCCGCAGAAATTGTACACTTAATACAGGAAGTCAGAAATGGTAATATTGATTCGTTCATGCATCGCTTACAAAGTTTTTTTGCAAACACTCCCTACGAACTAGTACGTGATTTAGAACTTCACTACCAAAACGTATTCTTTATCATATTCAAATTATTAGGATTTTACACACAAGCCGAATATCATACATCTCAAGGACGTATTGACTTATTGGTAAAAACGGACAAATACATCTACATCATGGAATTCAAACTGGATGGTACTGCCGAACAAGCCCTGCAACAAATTAATAAAAAGCAATACGCTTTACCATTTGAAACAGACCCTCGAAAAGTCTATAAAATAGGAGCTAACTTCTGTGCCAAAACCAGAAATCTTGAGCAATGGATTGTGGAATAAGAAGGTGTGTGACACACCTTCTTTATATTTCTTATTCATTCAATATCAATTCAATCACTGGAATATCTACATTTGGCTTAATAACAGGTAATTCCAAAGAAAGATCCTCCTTCTTCAACTCTTCCTGATAAGTTATACTAAAAGGAGCTTTACCAAATTTTAATTCTGAGCGATCATGCAAAAATTGTGCATATTTCACCTTACCTGCATACCCCTCTAAAAGAATACGTTCTAAAGGATAATCCAACAGATGAATGTAAAGACGATTAGTCTTCGGATTATATGTCAAAACTGTATTCTCTGGAGCCTTGAATTCTTCTGGAGCTTCTGTACATCCATAAATAGACGGACTATTCACACACATCCACTCTCCAATACCCTTTAGCCGTTCCTGTGCACGAGCATCAAATGTCCCGCGTGCTGTCGGACCGACATTCAACAAAAGATTTCCCCCCTTACTCACAGATTCTATCAACAAGGTCAATAATTGATGAGTGTTTTTCCAAGTCGTCTCATCCCGATAATACCCCCACGAACCCGAAAAAGTTTGACACGTTTCCCAGGCAATGCGTTTGCCGTTACGTTCCGGCCATTGGGACACTTTGTATTGCTCAGGAGTCGAAAAATCCCAACCTCCAGGCACATCCAATAAATCCGCCCGGTCGTTAATGATAATGCCAGGTTGCAGTCTGCGCACTAACTTCACCAACTCCTCGGAATCCCAATCTTTACGACCTTTACCAAATGAACCCGTTGGATAAGAATAATCCAACCACAACAAATCAATTTTACCATAATTGGTCAACAACTCTGTAACTTGATTCTTCACAAACTTCCGATAGCGGTTCATATTCCGATTCTTATTCATTTCCTCATACATTGACGTATCTTTAGGAGCCAACGGATGAAGACGGTCAATAGAAAAATCCGGATGATGCCAATCCAAAAGACTGTAATAGAATCCAACTTTCAAACCTTCAGCACGAAATGCATCCACCCACTCCTTTATCAAATCCTTACGACATAGAGGAGCTTTCTTAGATTGATAATCGGTATACTTCGTTTCAAACATACAGAAACCTTCATGGTGCTTAGTCGTAATTACTGCATACTTCATGCCAGCCTCTTTCGCCATACGAGCCCATTCCTTTGGATTATAAAGATCCGGTTCAAAAAAAGCCATGTACTTTTCATACTCCTCCGGAGCAATTTTTTCATAACGCATCACCCACTCATGGCGAGCCAGCGAAGAATACAATCCCCAATGAATAAACATTCCAAAACGATTCTGTATCCACCACTCCATACGCTTTTCTTTCTGTTGCTCCGTTTCATCCCAAATTTTTGTCTGTCCAATACCAGATACAGGCAAAAGGAAAACAGCGAGCATCCCTAGCAATACGTGTTTTTTCATAAACATCAATTTTTCAGCTATTTATACTAAAATGCCCTCCATTCTTGACTATGCATACGAAAAACAGAGGGTTAACTATTTATCTATTCCTAATCTTGCAGCATCTTAACATTCTTCTATGCATTTCACAAATTTATCATATCCTGATTTAAAATAATCCTGATTTCGTTGCATTGAAAAAGATTTTTTTAATAACAATATTAATTGTTTTTTCTGCTTCTTGTTTAAATCCTGAGCCAAAAATTTAATAGCATTTGAAAAAAAACGGTAATGTTCCTGAATACTCAGCTCCGGCAAAACTTTTAATACAGTCTTGACATATTGATCATGATTGTCAAAATTAGCACTCTGCCCTAACGTGATGAAGTGATACAATATATCTTTTTGCTTTGGCTGATATTTATTAATAATCGCTTTGTATGTTACAAACTCCTCCTTACTTTGAACTTTTTTACGACCATAAATATAGCCAAACAGATACGGATGCATAGTTTCTCCTATTTTATCTGCAAACTCTTCTTTACCTACCAAAGAAATATATTCATCGCTGTGTTCCAAAATAAAATTCCACCATTTTGAGCCATAAGTCGACACATAATAATATCTGATAATCTTCCACATTTCTGCCGTAAGCCATTCTTTCTCCGGCATGGATTCCAATAGTTCAATTGAAATTTTCTTGGCTTTTTGGATTTCACGAATTGCCTTATAGTCTTCCAGCAAATTCATTATAAACTCCCGGTCACGATAACCGGAATCATATTTTTTCCCTCGTGCGAAAAGAGAGTTTTCCGTATCCAATCCCTTTTTTACACTCTCCAAAAATTGCGGTTGCCGACTGGCTCCTACTATTTTATTAATAATCTCCCCCTTTTCATTAATAAACAACAGTGTTGGATAACCGCTTACACCAAAACGTTTGCTTAATTCCGATCCCTCTCCTTTTTCACAGTCCACCTTAAAAGAAATAAAGTACTCATTAAAATAATCAGCAACCTCATTATCGGTAAACACTTCTTTAGCTAATATCTTACATGGTCCACACCAAGATGTATAACAATCTACAAATAACAATTTACCGTTTTTTTTCGCTTTATTAAAAGCCTCCTCAAACGTTCCTTGCTCAAAGTTTATAGAACGATTTTGAGCTTGGAGATTAACTCCTAGCAAAACCATAATGGATATACACCATAATATACTCTTCTTCATTTTTAATATTTTAAGTCATATACCTCAAACAAAATACAAAGGAGCTTGACAATTTCTTGTCAAAGCCCCTTTTATCCTATTAATCAATAGCCTCTTTTTGCTAATTCTTCCCAAATCTTAACCGGATTCATTCTACCCCAACCATATACATCATCACAGCCTGGACTACCTAAATCATCAGCTGTACTAAAAATCAACTGAGCAATCTCATCATTTGTATAATGTGGAGCTCTCCGCTTTATTTCTGCTGCAATCTTAACCACATACGGAGTAGAATAACTCGTACCATCAATTTTATTATCCTCTATATCAAACGAATAATACGTACAAATCCACCGTTCTTTTAAAATCGGTCCCGGCTTATCTCCATAACCGTCATCTCGCCCAACTATTATCCAATCTTTTTTATGTCCATTATTGTCTACATTCTGCACTATATAAGCAGCTCCTACATCCCCAGGCTTAAACCACATTGCTTGTTCCTCTGTAAATGGTCCGTCAGGATTCCACCCCATATGCGGCAATACATGATCCTCCCAAGAAAGTCCACCCCACACCATACAAGAATCCCACATAACTTGTTTAAACATATTGGTTCCATTCCCTGCACTTGTAATCACTAACGGGAACTCGGGAAATTTCTCCTTATCCTCAAATTTTGCCAAATTATCTCTAGCAGCATCCAAATGAAAAACAGAAAAGCTGGCATTAACAATATCGCAAGCAACATTATTCGGATTAAATTCATCATAACTTTCCGTTATATTCAGAATAATATCCTCATGAGTCGGAAAACAGGTCTGCTTAAAATTAGCTTTATCATCCTCATCCAAGATCCAAGGCCAAGACTCATTCTTCAACACACTAAGAATTTTCCGACCATGCTCTTCCGCATCAATCACCAACACATGCACTTTTGTTCCAAGAGCATTTCCCGGCATTCCAGGATATGGTTCATAAGGCATTCCCGGCTGCCATGCACCTGCATTATTATCACCAGGAACACTGATATTCATATCACTTTCCGGTAATACAGGCACTGCAACATCTTCGTCATCGTCCGAGCAAGCACTTACAGAAAATGCAACAGCCAATAACGTACTCCATATTATTTTTTTCATAAACATTCGTATTAAAATTCATTCAACATTATTTTATCCATACTTTTCCCAACACATGATCCAAAGGTGGCGCATATAATTCAGAAAAATTTCCACCACCAGATTCATAAGAGATCACAGCAGTTTCTCCATCTGTTGTTTCCAACTTCACAGCCATTCCTGCTTCATTCAAGGTGTAAGTAATGTTTTTTCCAGGCTCTGCTACAACTACTTTATCCCCACTTCTCCTCATTTTATAAAAATCACTGTCTACCCCTACCAAAACACCGGAATAATTACTAAAGTTCATTTCTTTTAACTTTATCCAGCTAGACTCACTATACGAGTTTGGTTGAGATAAAATCCCCATATTCATTTCATTTCCTTCATACATAAATTCATACTTCATCACAGTCCGATTGTATTCGTCATTTTCACCTCCGGATTTATATACATCATCATAACAACGAACCACCAAAGGCAATCCCTCTTTGGTCTCTTCCAACATTTGGGTCTGACCGAAAACGTTCACGTATGAAGGATTATATTCCTCTCCACTTCCATTAGATCTTTTGGGACGATATATTCTAGTCATAAACTGTCCATTTTCTAATTTTGTAGAATAATATAAGACAGAAGTCCTTCGTTTTAATAATGTATCCTGGTAAGTCGTAGGATACAACTGCTGCAATTTATTTACAGAATCCGCATCAATGCGCAGCACAATATCATATATTTTAAATTCATGAAAATCATTATCATATTCTACTTGAAAGATTCCCACTGTATCCCGTTGATCAGCAACATTCGGATTTAAGCGGATGGCATTTTCCAAACGACCATCAGCTCGGTAATTAAATTCTAAAATATATTTTCCCCAATGTGCATTTTCTCCTTCCATACGTTTCACACGCATTTTATTTTCTGTTACATAATTGCCGTCCTGTACGTCATCATCATTGTTACATCCACAAAAGATAAGAATACTAAACAACGGCACCAAGAATAATCCTAATTTGTTCATGGCCTAATTATTTATTTTGTTTATAAATACCCAATATTTTTCCAAAACCGGACAATACAACATGATACTCTTGATTCTGTTCCAAGCCTCCAACTCCCAAAGTTACAATCGGAACCAATGTTACTTTACCCTCTTTTGTCGCTTCGTTATATGTTGTAATCATCAACATCCGATTTACTGAAGAAACGAAAGATTCTCCATCTTGCCCATTTGGATATCTGCATTGACCACCTGACCATTTATAAATTTTAATTCCTGTAATTTTATCTCCTGAACCCGCAGGGACTCTCCACTGCACCTGAGCATTTATACTGGCCATAGGCGTTACATAAACTTCTTCATCTGTAGCATAATATACGGCATCCTCCAATTGATTTAACTCGAAATATTTTGCCTTATTTATATTTGTTGCTGCACTAAAATCGTATACAGCCTTCGCATAATTAGCTCCATTTCCATTCAATTTATTCATAACTAAAGCCTTATACTCACCTCCACTTAACTGTTTAGTAAGTAAGGTAATTCCAGAAGACATTTCTGATAAGTAAAATGGTTCATAGGCACTTAAATCACCGACATCAAACAAGCTACCAATAGCTTGTTCTTGTGGCGACCAAGATTTAGAAAAATCAAAAAATAACATTTGCTTTCCTAATGCATCATAAGCATAAACAGGATAATAAGACTTAGGACCATACATCATCGTAACATTATAATTTTTAATTTTAGGAGGGTATAAAGTATAGCCAAACGTTCTTGCTCCATTTTGACAAGATCTAGTAGCCACCATTCCATTTGCACTCAATATTTCATGCTTTGTAGGATTATATATTGAAAACAAAGCATTAGAATATCCATGTCCAATATTTGGAGGAACAACTAATCCAAATATAGCTTCATCCATTTCCGATGGAATGTTTATAAAATCAATATTATCGGCACGATAAATATGCTCTGTCGTTACTACTGTCAATGAGCGATTTGTTCCATATATACTGGTTATTGCATCCAACACACGTCCATCCAACGGAGCTCCATTATTTTTAGACCAAAGATTTCTAAAAATATTGATTTTAGAATTTGTACTCGTAATACTGCTTGATACTTCACGACTCATCACTAAGGAGATATCACTATGTAGACCATCATCCTTTGTGTCAGCTATCAAAATTCCCTCTCCGTAAGGGCTCAATACTTCCACATAAAAAGGTTCTATGCGGGATATTCCCGTGGTTTTATCCGTTATGGTAAATTTTAAGAAATATCCTCCTCCCGTTGAATAAGGAGGTGCTGTTATTTCCGCACACAAATACATAGTAGAATCTATTACAGTGGGAACAATCGTTCCTCCCGACAACTGCCATTCATAAGCCAACTCACTGTCTGGTATTCCTTCACAAAACACCAAAGGCTCAATTCTCAAAGTATCTCCCATAAAAAGGGAAAAAAAGTTTTTCCGTAAATCGATATTTTCAATTCGTATCGGATTTAACTCCTTGATATCCAAATTACTTTCATCATCAAAACAACTTGTACAGAAAGCAATCAAAACAATACATACATATATCAATTTTCTCATAGCTATTTCATTTTCCGTTTCATTTAATTTGGCATCTCTATCGGTTGACCGGCATAATCCCCATCATCATGCGTCAATGGGTCATTGGGATGTTTTCCATTATATTCATCCAATGCCAAACGAACTATCGTTTGGTAAGCCTGCAAGGTTCCCACATCCATCCACCAGGTCTCTTTATCAGCATGTGTCGGATAATAGGGTAGCGATGTCCTTCCGGTAGCCTCACAAATGAAAAGCCACCACCGTGTTGAAAAAGGTGTACCGAAATACCAACGCAACCAACTCCAATTGGCAGGTTTCACCACTTTGTTCGTAAATGAAAGTTGCATAATTTTCTTATTCAAACGGATTTCCGGGAAATCATTATTCGGTTGGATTTCCAACGCTACGGTATAAATAGAATCGTTTAACCGCTCATCTCTAAAAACTTCCACTTCTACATAACCGTTATACTCATTGGCTTTTACAACCCCTTTCCCTATTTTATACTGATCATCTTCAGCTGTCGTAATGGTATCCGACACCGGTCTTGTCACAATAAACTCCCTGTCATAGTCCACCTGCGAACCGGAAATATCCACTGACAATTTTACAACTTTAGACGTTGCTTTCGGATCCTCCAGAAATGTATAACTATAAGATGCCGTTTCAAAATACACTCCGGCATTTTGTTCATAAAGCATCATATCCGATTTTTCACATCCGCACAATCCCACTGCGAACAGAAAACCTACTATATAATATCCAAATTTTCTCATAATCTTATTATTATTTCTCTTTATCAACCATCGGTTCCCTACCACCAAAATCTATTTCCAACTGGGGCATTGGCAGTACATACACATTATCGTCATAAGCCATTGCCGGACCGTTTGGAATTGACGTAAATCCAAGACGTTTATAATAGTAAAACAACTGTCCGTCTCCAATAAAATCTTTTCGCCATTCTTTTTCCAACTCCTTCATCACCTCTTCCGAAGTCAACTCATTAGAAAGATTCAACGATGATGGTATATTTCGGGCATTTCTCACCTTATTCAATAACAGGATTGCCTCATCTTTATCTTTGCCTAACCGCAAAATACATTCAGCCAAAGTATAATAAACCTCAGAAGAACGAATTAAAGGCACTCTGTTTATAAACTTCATATCTTCATATTCCCAAAATTTCAAGAAACAGTAATCATTAGTTGATTTATCCCACCAACGGGTGTAACGCCAGTCAGAAGCACCAATACCTGTCTTGATTTCATACAAATCTTCCACTCGGGTATTGCCCAAATAAAGAGCATCATAATTAATATTTGCATCATCAGCTACTGTCAATTTAAAATAAGACTTTACAACATTATCAAAACGTTTGTTCGCTTCCAATCCAAATAGCATTTCTTCTGAAAAAGTCAAGTCTCTATACCTTTCATCTTCATCCAATTTTGTAGCAAATTTCAATTCCAATTCTTCCACCTTTACAGCACTCTTATGTGCCTCCTCATAATTTCCCTCCCACATATAAATACGCATCTCCAAAGCCCGAGCAGCTTTTAAATTCATACGAAAAACTCTATTTTCAGCTTCGTAAAATTTGTCATCATTGGGCAATTCGTAATCATCCGGTCTATTCCCCGATTTACTGTCAGGGTCATATACATCAAACAATTCCAACGCAATATTCAAATCATCATGAAGATACTCCAACACCTTACGCAAAGTAGACTGAACCACGATGCCCTTATCATACACCTTTACATAAGGAAGCGATAACTTATCCAAAACCTCCGGACGTTGTGATAAATTTCCCCAAGTAAAAAGACGGACCAAATCAAAATAAAGATAGGCACGTATACCATATGCTTCTGCTTTCGTCATCGCATAAATAGACGGATGCAGTTTATCTCTGTTATTTTCCAATCCTTCTATCAAGGCATTTACATTAGCTATTATATTATATGTCTTAGACCAGATGGCATTAATTTTCGACTCACAATTAGCTGCCGTATACATATATCGGGAAGCATTATAATACGCTCCGGAAGAAGACCCCTGCAATGCATACTGTTGCGCCAGTACATCCAAAAAGGTACAGGTCATTTCTGCCCCATACAAAGAATTATCCGACATCATAATATAGCATCCGACTAAAGCATCTTTAAAACCTTGCTCAGTTTCAAACATCACATCTAATTTGATTTCCGCCTTGGGTTGTACATCCAACCAATCCTGGCAAGAAGCAAGCAACATCAAGGGGACTATACAAATTTTCAACATTATTTTTCTCATAATCCTTCTCAATTAAAAAGTTACAGACAACGAAAAATTAAAATTACGCGCAAACGGATACGCAGTTCCACGTTCCACCTCTATCGAAGACAAAGTAAATACATCATTCATATAGAATGATAATTTCAAACGTTCCATTCCGCAGGTTTTCAAGAATTTGCAACGATAAAAATCATAATACAAACTTAAATTCGACAATGCCAACTCGTTACGATCCTGTACAAATCGTGACGTAGGATTCGTTTTCAACTGCTCATACTCTCCACGTTCTGAAATCCACACCTTTCCTAATGATTTATAAGGTTTTACCTTCCCTTCATCTCCAGGTCTCCAAACACCATCATATAGACGAATATCAACATTTTTAGTTAAATCCGCATTTTCCACTTTATCAATCAAAGTAGAATTATACATTTGGGCTCCATACTGGAAACGGAATGATAAATTTCCACCTATTCCCTTCCACTCAAAGCTCAAGCCGGCAGTACCTTGAAATTTTGGCATAGCATCTCCCAACACAACCTGTTCGGAACCGCTATAATTATATGTCGGTGTCCCGTCCTTTCTCACATAAATTTCACGACCGTTACGAGGATCTATACCCAATGATTTCATGCCCCAGATAGCATCCATAGAGACACCATCATAATACATTTGGACAGGTGTACTGTTTGTATTCGCTCCGGCAGCACTCATCTGACTTTCATTATAAGCCAACATTGCATCAGATAATTTATCCAGACGATTCTTGTTTCTTGAGATATTGGCTGTCAATGTCAAATAAGAACGTTCTCTTATATTCTGCAACAAGGTAAAAGAGGTACGAATATCAAATCCGGTATTGATAACAGTTCCAACATTCTCCCGCACCGAAGAAAAACCGACAGAAGGAGGTAAAGTCAAACTGATCAACGTATTCTCCGTTACAGAACGATATAAATCAAAAGTAATCGAATAACGACGTTTCAAATTAATATCAATACCCGCATTATAATCCATTTTCTTCTGCCACTTCAAATCATCATTTTTCATACCCTTCAAATAACCTCCCAAATAACCGGTATAAGTTCTGTCCATAAAATATTTATAAGTAGCCATTGCATCATATGCTGCCTGACTTTGACTTCCGGTATACCCCAAAGAACCACGCAATTTCAAATTCGTGAATATCTCTTCGTTAACAAATGACTCCTTATGAATGTTCCATCCGGCCCCCACACTCCAGAAACTACCCCAACGGCTGTTTTTTCCGAATTGGGAAGAAGCATTAGCACGATATGAAAAATCCAACAGATATTTATTGTCAAATGTATAGTTCAATACACCCAATACACCGATATCGCGAATGGTTGACTCCCTTCCATCCGGTTTGGACTCCTCCAAATATTGACGTGCAAAAATAATATCAGTCATTCGATCATTGGGAAATCCTTCTGCCTTATGAACAACTTCTTCGTATGTCTCGTCAGCTAAATTAAAGCCCACGTTAGCAAAGATAAAGTGTCTGTCTTTAATTGCAGTTGAATAACGTATATTCAAGTCTCCTGACAATTTTTTCAAGTGCCCATTATTTACTTGGTAAGAACCTTTTCTAAAGAAATCTTCACCGGTATACTTAACAAATTTCAAATGATTGGATGGGTAGAATTCATCCGCACTGGTTCTCTTTTCCGTAATACCAAATCGCCAAGTAGCCTTCAAACCTTGCAGGATAGCCCACTCCACATATAAATTATTCGTAACATCCAAATAACGTTCCTCAATCTTAGTGTTCAAACTGGAATTATACAAAGGATTAGCCACGAACTCACCATCCTTCAATTCCAAACCATCTACAGACAACGCAGCATTCTTTACCAACAATCCATGAGCATCATAGGGAGAATAATAAGGATTCATCAATGCATATTCACTGAATGCGCCATAAGGAGAATCTTGCGCAACATTAGAAACCACATTTAAAATATTTCGGAAATTAAATTTCTTATGACGATAAGACAATTGTATAGTGCCGTCATAAGTATCACGCGAAGATCCTTTCATTACACCTGCAACATTATTATAAGAGAATGATGCCAACACCTGCAAATCCTGACTTCCTAATTCCACCGTCAAAGAATGTTTATGTCCCAAGGCATTCCGCAAAGGCTTTGCCATCCAGTCCGTGTTCACTCCTGCTACAACAGCCTTATGTTTCTGGTAATACTGCTGCTTCAACTTCATGTCATCAGGCATATAATTTCGGTCACTGTCATATAAGCCAAAATCTTTTTCCAGCTCCAATTTTTGTGCGGCATTCGTCAGATTATACGAACTTAAATCCGGAGCCTCAACATTTATATTACCTGTATATGTCACCCGTAAATCACCGGTAGTAGAACGGATTGTTTCAATTACAATCACACCATTAGCAGCCTTAGAACCATAAATAGCTTTAGCTGAAGCATCTTTCAGAATAGTCAATGAAGCAACCCTATCCATATCCAAATCCATAATTTTCTGCACAGTCGCTTCAAAACCATCCAATATAAACAAAGGCGAATTGGGATCGTTTGCATAAGTACCTTTCAGATCGACTTCATCTGCGACACCACCAACTTCAATTGAAGAAGCTCCTCGCAATGTCATTTTTGGATTCTTATTCGGATCGGACCCAAATTCCATATTATCAAAAATCATCAATGAAGGGTCCAGACTCTTTAAACTTTGAAATACATTCTGATTACCTACTTTCTTTAAATCATCCCCCTTCATTGAAACAGTAGAACCTGTAAAACTTTCTGCTTTACGTTCAAAAATACCAGTAACAACCACCTCCTCCAAGTTTTCTTTTGCAAGTACCATTTTCACTTTTAAATCCTTCTGATTTCCAGGTTTCACCTCCTGCGTTTCCATACCGATAAAAGAAAACACAAGTGTCAAATCATTCATTTTCGGAACCTTCAAAGAAAATTTACCATTAACATCCGTAGCTGTTCCTAACGCTGTCCCTTTTAAAATAACGGTAACCCCCGGCAAAGGACTATTATTTTCATCAACAACAGTACCTTTGATAGTTGTTTCCTCCACTTGTTGAGGAGTGGCTTTTGATTTTTCTGTTTGGGGAACAAGCACGATATAGTCGTCCATCAATTTATAGCTCAACCCCGTTCCTCGTAAAGCTTCATCCAAAATCTCTTCCAATAGCGTATTGTCATAATTCGCCACAACCCAAGAATTCGAAGACACCCGCTCATTGTTGTAAACTACTATTTTGTGTGTCTGCTTTTGAATTTCATCAAACAACTGTTCTAGCTTAACTTCGCCCAATTTCATTGTCAAACGATGCTGAGCATTGACAGCTGCCTGTAAAGATCCAACAAAGAACACACACAAAAAAAATGTCAATTTCATAATCCGAAATAATTTTTGTAGTCTGTTTTTTCCTCTAACAGACAACCATTCTCGTTTTTTTTGCATAAGTCTGTAAGTTTTGTAAGTGAAACATAATGGCTTTTTTAAGCCTGCCAGAATGTACGGTCAATACATTCTGTTTTTTTGATTAATTACTGATTACTACTGTTTTTCCATTTATATTCATTTTAATATTTGTTGTTGCCTCCAAAATTGAAAGGATGTATTCTATGTCATTATATTTATGAAAAGCACCTGAAAACGTCAATTGTTTTAACGAATCCGAGGTAAAAAAGAATGTACAATCATACCAACGAGACAAACTTTCAACCAACTCCTCCAAAGGCATTTTTTCAAAATATAAAGTACCGTTTCTCCAAGCACATACACGTTCCGCATCAACAGCCTTCACATCAAATTTTCCTGTATCATATAATACCCATTGTTCATCCGGCTTTAAAACCACCTGACATTCATCCTTTAATACTTCAACAGAGCCATGAGCCAAGGTAACATGACTTTTTAATGCATCTGAATAAGACGAAATATTGAATCCCGTTCCTAACACATTAACAGTCATTTGCGGCGCACTCACATAAAATGGTCGTTGCTCATCGCGCATAACTTCAAAATATGCCTCACCTTCCAAAAGAAATACTCTCCGTTCATTTTCTGCAAATTGAACCGGGAATTTCAAAACCGAACCTGAATTTATCCATACCCGACTACCATCAGACAATTCCAAAGTATACTCCCCTCCATAAGGAATTTCCAATGTATGATATTCCATCCTTGGAGTTGCAGCCTGATATGTCAGCAATGAATCCGTTTCACAAATACCATAATCATTTAATACCTCAACATTCTCTTGCTTTTCACAACCAAGATAAACCACTTCTCCATCTGCCAATTTCAAAACAGCTTTGGAATCACCAGGAGAAATAGTTGTCAAGCCAGACAAGGTCTGCTTTGACGATTCCCCCTTCCAAAACAGATAATAACCCGAAAACATTACTATAACAACAGCTGCAACATAGGGAAGCAAACGGTATAATGCTACTTTTTTTCTTAGACCTAATTTTCGACGAAAACGTTTCCAATCCCCAGCCTGCTTTGCACGTTCATAGCGCAGACTCAACTTACCATCAAAAGATAATTTAACCAATCTCTGGAAGATACGTTCATTGTTCTCCGACTCTTTTCTCCATTTCATTAATGCTCTCTCTTCCTCCAGAGACAAATCACCTTGCATATAATCAATAATGCGATGACTAATATTATTTATTCTTTCGTCGTTATTCATATTATCGTTTTCTTTATTATAAAACAGATAAACATGAAAAAAGGATACAACGGATTCAAAAAAAATTAATGCATTGCACCAAATAAACAAAAGAAAAATGCCATCATGATATAAAATAAAAATACGGAACTCTTTTTTTTGAATCCCGTATTTTTCCATTTACAAAAATTTTATAGCACCCCGACTCTATAACAGAATCGAAAATATCAATCTACAACAATTTTACTGTCTGCCTGTATCAATTTAAAATCAATATCTCCTTTCTTCAACTTACTTTCAAATTCCGCTATCCCTAAATCTATATAAATTGATTTATCTTTTTCACGACCATACAAATCTACAATTTTTTCAGATGATTTATCCCAAAAAACAAACAACCATTTCCCATCACTTTCAGCTGCTGCATTCATATATTTAAAGAATTTTATCACCTGCTCTCGACTATGCAAAGAAAGTACTCTCGAGTTATCCTGCGTGCCTGGCTCTACAGTATTTTTAGCAGCTTGAAGCGCTGAATCTACAAAATGCGTTTCTCGTTCCATATCACTCAACAACAATTGATCATCCATAAAAACGATTTTCTTCTCAGCACTAGAAGAAATATTCAATTCTTCCGTACAAGCAACAAATAACATTATTGCTAAACCCATAGTTAAAATACGTTTTTTTCATAATAAAATCAATTTAAGATTAAACAAAGGCATGTCAATACAATATTAAAAAATATTTTTAGAAACATCAATAATGTTTTATGCTTTTTAATGCATATTTCAACACTCTCTCAAAGAGAAAAATGACAAAGATTACTTTTTTAGGGAAAAATAATTGCTAATATTGGATAAAGATTTTTCAATCGCTCTTGCAGTATTTTCTTACCCCGTGCTCGTTGCCTCTTCACTGTATTATCCGATATATGCAATAATTCTGCAATCTTAGCAATCTCCAATCCTTCGAAATAACTTAATTTGAAAATCTTCTTACATTCTGTCGGCAGAGAATCTACAGCCTGCAATATAGTCCACAAGACCTCGTTTTCTACACCATCGGCTTCATAACCCGTTAATTCCTGCTCTTTCAAACTTTGCTCAATACATTTATGATGCCGTATATGAATTTGTTCCAATTCCACTTTGTTCAAACAGGCCCGATAAACAGCCGAATACAAATAAGACAAAAGGGCATATTCATTCTCAAATCCTAAATCAACTTTTTCCCATAACTTGACATAAATATTTTGAACAACATCCTCTGCTTCTGCAAAATCATCTATATATTTATATGCATAAAAACAAAGACGTTGGTAATAATCAGAATATATCTTTTCAAAATATTTCTCCTTCTCAAAAAATTTCATGAATATGTCTTTTAGACTAAATGACACATTAATCTTCAAATATTACAAAGATACAATGATTCTTATCATTATTGCAAAAAAAACAACAAAAGAATCAATTGTTTCTACTAGATTTTCGAAAAGTCTATAAAATAAAAGCCAACGTTAGCCCCAAAACCAGAAGTTTTGAGCAATAAGCTACTACTCTTTTACATCCCATTCCTCTATCGTTCCGGTCTGCGAAGAAAAACTGACTCCGATACAATACACCTGCCTGTTTCCTGCCTGATAAGGACGGGCATAACCTTTCTTCTCTATCTGCGCCAAAGCGTCCTCTGCACTTCCATCCAATTTAAA
>CAMDJC010000012.1:0-65109 GCA_945900015.1 uncultured Odoribacter sp.
TTTAAGACAATGTCTCGCTTGTGTCTTTCTCTCATTGACTCGTTTGATTTATGCTTTCAAAACTGTCAACTTTTTTCAGTTCAAGTCAATCACAAAGCTACGGATCACGGTTTGCGGATGCTATACGGGGTTCACCGAATGCTTACGCTTCTTTAGCGGAGCCGGTGACAGACATGCTCAGCTTGTCGTTTGGGTCAAACATGTTCACCGGAACAAAACCGCCCGCCTGCAGCAGCATGGCTTCTGTAAGTTTCTTACACCAATAATAAAACTTGCTTTCTTCAAAGCCGGTGTTGTGACAATAGTCACGAATGGAAAGTTCCGTTGACTTCCATTCTTCATGAATCTTTTTAAATTCTTCTAATGTCAAGTTCTTCATTGTTTAACGTTTTAAATTCGCGCAAAACTAGAAAGAACTTTCAGAGAGGAAAATACGGGGTTGGCTAATTGCTTACGTATGAGCCAGCTGATTCGATGGTTTTATGAGCTTACTCTCGCTTTATTTAGATGCTGGAGACACATAAATCAAAAAAAATCTTCGAATTATCGAAGATTAAAGAAAATGAACCGATTTGTATTGTGATGAAAAATAAGAAGGTGCATCGTGCATTACGACACACCTTCTTTTTCATTTGAATTCATAATATATCAATACATGCAAATCATTCCCCTTCAGCGAAAGTAATTTTTCTAACTTCCCGCTTGCTGATACTCCACAACGCTCCATACCTTCCCTCAAACTCTGAATATCCTTAGACTGAACGTAGCATATTAACTGCTCTCCACTGCGCTCAATAAAATTCAAGGGCGGAAATATTTGTGAATAATAAAAAACCTCATCCTTAAAATAAAATCCTTTTTCAATCCGCTTATCAAACATCAAACGATTAGGGCCATAACCTATCCACAAATGATTTTTTGTCTCAAATATGCTAGTCTTTGAAAAACAACCCATTGCCTCCAATTTATCTTTTAACCAAATACAGTCCATATAACGTTCAACCTTTATATCTTCAGACTCTGAATTTGCAAGTGTTGTTATATAAGCCGGCTTTAACGAAAAATCCTCATAGCAAAACACAGTATCAGAAAAAGGCTGTATTAACAGCATATTATCGCCATAAATATCCATTGCATGTTGTGAAAAATTCAATACTCCAGCAAACTCACAAGAGACAGGATTAAACGACAAAGTATCCTGCATTACAAATGCTGAATCCAGTCGAAAATAACCGATATGATTATCACCATTAAAACCATAATAACCTATCAATTCATCTTTAGAACAAGCAACAATATCCATGACCCATCCTATCCAAGGACAAACAGCCTTACCATTTACATGTCCCCCTTCATAATCATAAAAATAAACTGACTTATCAATGATATCTAGCATACAAACCCGGTTATTAAAAGTATCCACAACAATATTTGTTACCAAACCATAATCACGCCCTTGCTGCCCAATTTTATTCAGAAACTTTCCATCTATAGAAAAACGATATACATCAGACTTCATTGCCTCCACATTCACTACAAAAATATTTTCTCCAACAATCTTCAATCTACTAATATTAGTCAAACGACAAGAATCATTTTGTTCTAACACAACATAATTCCAGTCTTTCACTTCCGCAGACAAATCAAAACTTTTACCAGTCATATCTACCATATTCGTTGAGTCCAACAGATATGGCTGCAAATTGTTATCAACACAACCTACAACATACACAGCAAAAAACAATAACAAATAAAACTTCATAATTAGCATATCTAAGGGATTACAACTGTTTCTAATTTTTTCAATAGTTTCTTATAAAATATCATAGCAAATTCATCATAACATGCTTTCTTTCTCTGTGAAAGTTGAGAATACAACTCTTCTAGTTTAAAATAAAATATAGCCTGAAAATCTTCATCACATGCAGCGATTTTCATACGAATTGCTTGCTCTACCAACTTTCCAACAACATTCCAACACAAATTAATATTCTCCCTCCGCAAATTATGAACTTCTTCTATTTTGTCAACAACGACAGACTGAATAATAGAAAACCAATCATCAAGTAAATCGATACTTTCCAAATGTTTCATAGTACGCTCATCCATCATACATTTTAGGATATCTTGTACATACTCATTCCCCAGCTTTATTTCTGAAGCAAAAAAGTAAATGTCAAAAAAACGCATAATTGCATTTAATTCTTCTTTTGTAGCTACAGTCTGCAATAAATTAACGCAGGACATCAAATACTCTTTAAACATTTCATTTCTAACATCACAAATATGCTTTCGGCCTTCTTCAGTTTCTTGTAATACACAATTCTTAACTTTATCATCAACAAATCCCTGATAAACCTGTTGCACCATATTAATATTTTTTTCCAGCACTTTTAAAGAATGTTCTATAGTTTTTTTCTCTTCATCTCCAATCTCAAAAAAAGAATTTCCATAGATATAACCAATTAAATCTTTATCTCTTTCTCTTGATTCCACACCTTGCAATCCTAATATTTTCCCTATCTCCCCACACAATTCCCTATATAATAATTCTCCTGCCATGTCTTGACTCTCAAAATCTAAAAAACAACCACGTGCATCTAAGCCATATAATAAATAATTACGCACCCTTTTAATATCCCAAATTCCATGCCCAATATTAATACGACAACGCAAAATCTCTCCTGTTTCCGGATGACAAACAATATCACTTACCACCGATGGTTCACTTAAATCATATGCAATCAATGCATCGGGTCCTACATTGGGCAAAGCATCCGATAATTTCCGAATTTGCAAAGCATCTTTATAACCAATTTCTTCAAAAATAGCATTCCAATAACTCACTGCTTTTGCAGCATATGGGAACCATTTATCGGGGAAAGAATGGTCAACATAAATCACTAATGGTTGAACTAGAGAAATCTTATGACCTCTATTAAAAATTTTTTGTTTACCTTCTGGAATCTGCAATCGCCAACGCATTAGTAAAGAATCATGCACAACACCATATGGATCGCTACCATAAACCGAATATCTCACAGAACGTACCCCTCTAATATTTCCTACCTTTTTAGTAACCATTTTTTCTTGAGGCAATAATTTTAACATCCCCCCTAACTCTACGGTAATTGTCCCTTCACACCCTTTCACACCTGCAGCCTCCATTAAATAAGCATAGGAAAATTCCTTCTGAAAAGTAAAAATCACTCCTTCGTCATTAGAAACAACATCTATCAATTCCATATCATTGCCTGCAGCCCTCAATTGTGGATGTTTAGTTAAAAACCATTTCTTACCTTTCATCAACACATTTGTTATATCGATAACGTACTTCTTCCTAACAGAATCAGCAACAACAATATCAAAAACATCCGCTACAGGTTGCATATTTGAATTTTCAAATATGTCTGCTAAGGGATGGTTTTTAGATACAATCCTTTCTTGATACTTATCTTGATAAAAATAAATTTTACCCTTCTCTCCTAAACGAAAACAAAAAACTCCAACAGACGTCAAAGGACGCGCAATCATTTCTGCTCCTTTGTTAACTTGCGCAACAAATAGAAAATCTCGCCCAAGCAATAATTCCGGTATCTCCAAATAAACATGATTTTCATGCTGAAATACAGTTAATGCCCCCTGTTTACATACGAGTCCCTCTAATTTTCGAAAACTATCATAACTTTGCCCTTGTCCTTCTGCATTACTAATAGTGAAAAGTAATACCAAACAAATATTTATAATTATTCTACACATCGCATTCACTTTATACTATTTCTGATTCCAACTATAACACTTTCCGGATAAAACTTATCGGTTGCTACTTCCTTATATCTAATAGCCAAAGCCAATATCTCCTGCAATTCCATTTCTGCCCATATAGCAACTCTGCAGTCATCTTTTTTCCCAACTTGTGCTAACTGCTTTAATTTCCAGATATACCTCCGTTGCAACATTTTACGTCCCTCTGATACCATTTCATTATGCATCCACTCCCTAAATAACAAACACCTTATTTGCTCCAAGTAATTTTTCAAAGAATATTTCTCAAACAAGGGTGAATCCACTTTATCCAACAGGCCAGAAACTACCAACCAACAAATACTTTCCCAATTCATACGCTCGTCAATACCGTAATAAGAGAACATATCATGCCTAAACAACCAATCTTGGGGAGTAAAAGCATATTTATCCAAAAATTCAATAGCGGCCTGCTGACGTTCCATCCCAACAAACTCCCATTCTTTTCTAGAAGAATTTCGTCTTTCTGTTACTCCCCATATATTCTCCAACACTTGATTGACATACCCTTGGTACCGAATCAACATTCCTCTATATCTTGAACTCATCACCTTCTTTTCCATCTCATTTCTCTCTTGCATCCAAATAGGTAATTTCATCAACCGCTGCATATTTGCGATTCCCAATTCGTTAACTTCCATCTGATTATAGCCCAAGTCCTCACTTTGACTTAGTATATCTTTTTTCTCAACGCCATCATACTGATACAATGGATTTATCTCCATTCGATCAACCCATCTTTGCAATTTCTCACGAGCTACATTTTCATTTGGGAAATAACGATAACCCCATTCAATAGCAAAATAATCATACTCACCCACTCGAGGTATCAAATCATCTAACAGAACGTCATCTCCTGGCTGAACAGCATAATTAAAACGCATATAATCCATTATCGATGCCCCATAACCATTTTTTCTCAAAAAATCTTTATCCCGCAACGAATCAGTTGGAAAGACACTACTCCCTTTAAAATTATGCTTTAATCCTAAAGCATGTCCCACTTCATGACAAACAACAAACTGAATCAACTTTCCCAAAAGAGTATCCGGTAACACAATCTGCCTAGCCAATGAATCTATTGCCCCCACTTGACAAAAATACATTTCCTGCACCAAATCAGAAATACTATTAAAAATTCCAATATGACTACATAAAATTTCTCCAGAACGGGGGTCTACAGAAGAAGGGCCATAAGCGTTTGCTATTGGTGATGTTTTATAAGAAATATAGGCATAACGAGCATCATCTATAGAAAAAACAGAATCATCATCAGTAGGCTCTGGACGCGCTAAAATGGCATTTTTAAAACCTGCCCGTTCAAATGCAGGTTGCCATGCTTCCACAGCTTTCTTTACATAAGGATAAAGCCACTTGGGAATATGCTTATCAATATAAAATACAATCGGTTTTATTGGTTCCACCAACTCCCCTGAAAAATATGCCCCCATCTGCTCTTTTTGTGGTTCTAATCTCCATCGCGATATATATTCTGTGTCCCCCCTGTCATACACAGCTTTGCCATAATCCCGTACCCGATTGGTAAAATATCCCACTCTCTGATCTATGACACGGCCCTCCATTGGTATTTCGTCCAATAAACACAACGATACGCCATACTCCCAACGTGTAGGTTCAGATTTGATGGAAGGATCCGGGAAAGGAGATACTGACATACATGTCCTCACAAAACGAATTGTCAAATTCTCTGAGGAAGAGCGCACCTCTTTCAAAAAAGAACTTTCTGGGACATAAGCTCCTATACCTAAATCCATTTCAAAACGCGCCAAACCAAAATACGATTCATTCTTTTCTAATAAATCTGTAATTTCAACCAAGACTTTATTTTCATCTCTAGCAACAGCTTTCAAACATTCCACGACAGCACCTTCTCCCTTTTGCTGCACGATATCTCTCAAATCATTCGCATTACCATTGACTTTATCTTGCAAAAATGGTTGCAACATCAATATATCGTCCCCACGCCTCTTCAATCGAAAAAAACAGACATCCAATCTATCACCGGCATAACCATAACGTTGTTCCGTATATCTTTTTTCACATGCAGAACCTTTCAATAAAGTTGTTGTTACTAAAAAATCCCGTCCATACAAAGAATCAACTATTTGCCAATAATATTTATTCCCAATTTCATAAATAGAAAGTAATCCCTCATAACACCTAGAATTCTGATTATAATTATGGTTCAAAAAATCTGATATTTTAGGCAGTTCTTCTCCAAAACCATTTACCCTAACACAAAGCAACAAAAGTACTCCTATAAAAGTCTTTACACGCATATCCAAATCAATTTGTAGGATGAAAAGAATAACCGATATCTACAATCCCTTCAAATCCCTTATATTCATATATTTTCGGATTACCTTCTTCTTTTAATACCTCGCCGCTCAACTTTAAGCGCATTTCAACTAAAGATGCTGTTTTATCAACATGCTCCACCGCCAAGCCCAACCAATAAGGCTGATCTTCTGTAGTCACAACCATTGAGCCCCAATCCAAACTCATTTCTGCTATACGATCATGGCGAAACTTCATTTTCGTAATTCGACTAGACGGGTCTGGATATTCATAAATCTTTGTTTCTAACGGAACAAAACTATTTAAATCAACCCGAAACACCTTATTACCAGCCGCATAGAAAAAGATATTATTAAAATAACAAGAAGAAGCAAAACACCAAGAATTCTCGTCACCAACAGAAGGCATAAACGTATAATAGCCGGAACAACGAGCGCGATCACCATAATACAAACCATCGTTACTAAATTCATATATATGCCACTGAACCGCACCTTCTTTACGCCCAACCGCCATTCCCTTCATCGATGCACCTAATCCCATAAAAGAATGAGTTCCCATAAATAGAATATCCTTCAAACCAGTAGTATCAGGATTAAATACATTGGGAAATTTAGGAACCTCAGCAATTCGCTTTAAACAAGCTCTATTGGAAGCTCCATTTACATCATAATACTGTAACTCTCCGTTTCTGACTGTTTCACCATATAACGTTGGAGGATTATCCCAACGGTCATACCACAAAAAACAATTTTTCTTGCTGTCATATGCTATTACCTGATGGTCGACCAATAACAAAGCATCTGTTAAATAATAGTCCGCTCCCAAATCCGTCGTCAGTTTTATCGGATAAAAAATAGAATACTCAGACCAGGTTGCATACCACATTTTCCCATCATCAATAATCAATTCTCCTTGATCTGCTTTCACAAATTCAGGCTTTGCACTCCCCTCCAAACCCAACAACATTTCGTTATAATCATAAATTGTTTCAAGCGTTCGAGAGTTCATCATACGCCCTCCTTCATCTGTCAATAGATAAATCACCGTCATTGTCTCTAATTTTCCTGGACTTAAAGATGGATTAACTTCCAAAGCTACCGGTTCTCCTGGAAGTTCTTGCCCCACACCAAACAGGTGTTGGTAAATATCTTGGTAAACAGTAGCTCCTATTCCAGCCCCATCAACAGCCCCTAAAACAGATTTTCCGCTCTGATTTTGCAAAACAAACCAAGTATTTTCTAACGGATTTTCCATCTTGAGAGTTACCTCTTTATATGAAGTAATTCCTAGAAGAGTATCAGTCACAGCAAAACGAAAACTTATATTCTCTGTTGTGCGACTTTTTACCCAAACTGAATAATCCTTATCCCACCCACATTCTTTCCATACCGAAGACCCACTTCCCTCTTTTTTTCTCCACAAATAAATTAAATTACCATTATCCTCACGAGCTTTCTGTTTTACTACTGGCTGCAGGACAACCTCTACAGAATCTTTATTCGGCACCACAACCTCCACTATTTCAGGTAAAGTAATAGTCAACTCATTTATCTCTTGGTAATCATAATTACCTAAATCATCATAACAAGATCCCAATAATAAACCCATTATTATTGGGATGTATTTGAAAACATTATAATTTTTCACCATAACCAACTCGCAAAATTTATATTAATAATTAAGGGAATACTATTTCCTTACCATCCTCATCAAAAATAGCAGAGTTCGTCAATCGATATTCTTTATATGCTTCTTTCACCAAACGTCTGTTCTCTGAAGTGTTCCCGATTGAGCCATAAGTCCCCTTAAAAAAATCAAGCATAAAACGATACTTGCCATCGCTATAAACTCCAAAATAGTTGTTCCAACCTATCGGTTTCAGACGGAATTCACCGATAATATCCAACTGCTGTCCCTCACTTTTTCCCTCCTCAAAATCATGTAACAGATTTGCAGAATCAATCCCTAAAGTTACAACAAAACTACTGTCAGAGCGTTCTGGACGAATTATTTCAATACCGACATATGCTTCATATACTCCTGCTGGCAACTCTATATATTCCGGGAATTTAATATCCAAGCCATTCTGTTCATTTATCAATTTAAAATAACATTTCAACACCTCAGTTGAAGCTTCTCCCATCAATTCAAGTTTCAACGAATCTTTTTTTTGAGTCACTCCATTCAAATAATCCTCATCTGTAAAATAAACATAATGCTGAACAGATGTTCCTAATCCAGATGAATTCTCAAAATTAATACGCGGACGTCCTTCATATTCCACCATTTCGCTCATTTGACACGCATACAGCAAACAAAGAACCCCTAGTATAAAGATATTTTTTTTCATTTTCATAATTCATTAATTACTATTACCAAAGACCAATTCATCATCAGGCACCTGCGGTGCATAATTTTCCTGCTGCATACCGGCTGTCAAAGGACAGTGATAAAAATGTCTATAAAAATGCCTTTTATAAAACCAAAATAATTGACCTTCACCATAAAATTCTTTCTGATACTCCTTCATCAATTCATTCACTCGCATTGTCTTGGTCATATCTGCTTCCGGGCGACTGTCCAACTGATCATATGCCTGCCCTCCTTGAATATTCAAACTCTCAGGGATAGCACGAAAATTTCTCACTTCATTCAACATCTTCACACTTTCTCCGGCATCTTTTGCACATTCTGCAACAATATAATACATCTCCGGCAAACGAATTAAAGGCACTATCTCTGCACCATCATACTTCCCAGTATAACCACTTTGGTCATATTTCCTTAATGACAATTTACCTTCAGACGCCTGAAAATAATAATTATTTTGACGAAAATCCGTAGCATACCCACTACCCTTTTCATACAATTCGTCAATCGTCGACTGTAATGCATACAATCGGTTAGACGACTGTATTCCTAAATCTGACTCTAACAATTTTTCTAATTCATAAACATGTAATGAAAATATATGCTCTGGAAACAATATTCTATTATCCGTATTGGACTCTACTAATGTGAAATGGCCGGACTCTATTACAGACATAGCATAATCATGAGCCAACTCTTTACTGGCTGCATCTCCCTTATACAAATACGCACGAGCCAACATTGCTCGCACAGCCCATATATTCATACGCAACTGTCGCAATACAAGAAATGCATCTCTATTCTCATTATATTCATCAGCCCCGAACAATTCGTTATCATGCTTCTCCAATAATGCTTCAGCCTGTAGTAAATCATGTAGCACAGAATCCACTACAGCTGACGCCGGCAAACGCGGTGTAGCATATTTGTTCATCTGAGTCCTATAACAAATAGACTGCCCATCTGGATTCTCTTTATACACAGGACCAAACAGACGCAACAAATCAAAATGAAGAAATGCTCGCAATCCCAAAGCTTCCCCTTTTATGATTTCATAATAGTGTTCACGCTTCAATACGCCACGATTGGCATCTATAACATACAACAGATTATTAATGTTTGCAATTATATTATACCCCTTTTTCCAAATTGCATCCTTTATAATCTTGTACTCTCCTTGATAACTATATAATTCACTTGCAACAATTGTATTATCATAACGTTTTGCCAAAATATCAACAAATCCATAAGTCAAATTCTTGCCATACAAATCCGGACTTCCCATATCAATATAAAAACCCGTCAAAACATCCTTAAATCCGTACTCAGTGCTGAAAATATCATCTTCTTGAACCGATGTCTTAGGCTGAACATTCAACCACTCTTGACAAGCCGTCGTCAAAAATCCTAGTACAAATAATCCTATATATATATCTTTTTTCATAACCTTTCCGATTTAAAATGCAACATTCAAAGAAAATGAAAACTGGCGGGCAAAAGGATAATCCAACCCACGTTCCTGTTTCACTGTCGACCAATAAAACAAATCTTCCATTCCAAAATTCATCGTTATCGAACTGAAAATTGATTTCTTAATAAATGCAGTATTAGTTTCATCCATACGATAAGTTAAAGTCAAAGAGCTAAATCTTAAAATATTCTCATCCATTACAAAACGTGAAGATGCCTTTGTTTCCATTCCGCTAATAGCATTCGTCAATGCTTTAAATGTAGCTTTATCTCCAGGTTTTTTCCACCTTGATTCCATCACTCTCCGATCGGCATTATTCAATAAATTTGCATTTTCAACTTTTTGAATCAAGGTCGAATTATATGTCTGGCCTCCAAATTTATAATTAAAGCTCAGATTCAAGCCCCAACCCTTATATGAGAAACTACTATTGATATTTCCCTCCATATATGGTTCTGTATTTCCATATGGAATCTGATCTGACGCATTCCACACGCCAGTCACCTCTCCAGTAGTTCTCTTCACAAATACCTCTTGCCCATTAGCAGGATCAATACCCAATGAACGCACCACCCAAATCCGATTCATCGATTCCCCCTCCTCATATCGAGGCAAAGGCACATCTTTCAATTGACTTTCGTTCAATTCATTCACATGTCGCAATGCTTGAGATATTTTCACCAATTTATCCGTATTGTGCGAACCGTTTAAATTCACAACCCAATAAGCTGCCCGGTCATTATCTCGATAAGGGATAAATGAAACCATCCATTCCATTCCTTGATTCTCAATAGTTCCTAAATTTTCTGATATTGTGCCAAACCCTACAGAAGGAGCCAATGAAATATCAGTTAAAGCATTCTTGGTTGTCTTAAAAAAATATTCAAAACGCGCCGTTAACCTTCCATTAAAAAATCCCGCTTCCAATGCAAAGTTAGATTGAGCTGTTTGTTGCCATTTCAAATCAGGATTCCCCAATCCCACTAATGTAGCTCCGGTTGCATCCGAAGCCAGATAAGGTTTCAATAACGTACTATATGTATATAATTGTTGTGCTTGATAAGGAGCAAAGCCCTGTGTTCCTGTCGTTCCATGAGAAGCTCTCAATGTGAGCTCAGACAACCAATCAACATTTTTCATGAAATTTTCCTTCACTATATTCCATTTAGCTCCCACAGACCAAAACGGAGCAAAACGATTGTCGCTACCAAACTGAGAAGATCCATCAGCACGAATATTAAAATCTATCGCATAACGATTATCATAAGAATAATTAAAACTACCTACCCAACCAATAGCACGACTGGTATTCTCGCTACCTGTCATCTTCTCATTATATTTTTTCCCGAAAAGGATATTGTCCATTCTATCGTTAGGGAAGCCTGTTACCAAGGCTCCATAATAGCTATTCTGCGCATCACTTAATGTCATTCGCGCATTTAAACTCAAAAAATGCACACTCGAAAATATCTTATTATAAGATGCAGTCAACGCAACTTCATAACTGAATCCCTTCGATTCTGTCTGATTAAAATCACCTCTTAATTCAGGATCTGTAATCCCATCAAAAGCGGTATGCTGCGCAGAGCGAAACACTTGAGTTTCTCCTATACGTTTTTGAATAGCAACATCACCAACCAAGCGAAGTTCATCCACCGGTCTATATTCCAATTGAAATAAATCACGAACACTAAACTCTGTCGTTTTATCCAATGAATGCAAAGTTGCATTATACATTGGATTATATACACTCTTAAAAACTCCAGAATAGGAAGCTACCGGAGGCGTGATTTTCTTTAAAATTTCACCATTTTCATCAACCTCCCTCCAATAAGGATTCAATTCTGTATATTCACGAAACGAGCCGTAAGGAGAATTGTTTCCTGTGGCATTGTCAACAGTCACACTGTTTTTAAGCCGAAAACGTTTTACCCGATAAATCAAATCTAAAGTTGCGGTCTGTGTATTGCGATTGGAACCTTTCATAACACCAATCGTATTATTCATACCGACATAAAGTTTATACCTTAATGCCTGATCTCCTCCTTCCAACGTAACCGTATGCCGTTGTGAAACTCCTGTACGCAATGGTTTTGACAACCAATATGTATCTACGCCACGCTTCACCTCCCGCATGTAATACTGATAAATCTCCAATGGAGCCAAATCCTTCTCCTCATCATAATACCCTGCCATTCTTTCCACTTCCAATTTTTCTCGTGCATTCAGAAGATTATAGTCTGACAAATCAGGCACTTCTACTCTAATTTCTCCTCCATATGTTACATGCAAAGCTCCTGCTTCCGGGGCCTTCGTCTCTATGACAATTACTCCATTCGCTGCTTTAGAACCATAAATAGCCGTAGCTGCAGCATCTTTCAATATTGTAATAGAAGACACTCTATCCGGATCCAAGTCATTCATAGTTTGCAACGAAATCTCAAAACCATCCAAAATCAGCAAAGGCTGATTAGGATAAGTTGCATAATCTCCTTTCAACATTACAGCATCTGTCGATGCGGTTGCTCCTGTTGGCAAAGTTGCCTGCCCACGCATACGCAAATCAGGCAAACGATTAGGGTCTGAACCCGCTGCAATATTTTCTGCAATACGAAAACCAGGATCTATTGCCGACAAAGCCTTAGCAATATTAGTTTTACTAAACTTCTTCAATTCATCTCCTTTAACCACCGTTGCAGAACCTGTATATCCCTCCTTTTGTCTCTCAAACATTCCTGTCACCACCACTTCATCCATCTGTGCAACCTCTTCTTCCAAAATAACAGTTAGAAATTTTTGATTTTTATACATCAGCTCCTGAGACTTCATTCCTATGAAAGAAAAAACTAAAACAATATCTTCCGTTTGAGGAAATTCAAAATGGAATTGCCCGCTATTATCTGTTGAGAAACCGTAATGAGTCCCCTTTATCACCACTGTCACTCCCGGTAATAAAGCTCCGTGATTGTCCTTTACCACCCCTTGGATAACACATTTTTTGACCGAATTAACCCCACTTTCATCAGCCCGCTTAATAACAATCGTTTTACCTACAATTGAATAGACTAAACTAGAGCCTTTCAAACAATGTTCCAAAGCTTCTCTAACGGTCACTTTCCTCATCTCCACATTCTGCCTACGTACCTCCTCCACATCTGAATCTCCATATACAAAATCATACGCAGTTTGTTTACGAATAGTTTGAATAATCTCCTTTAATGATGCTTCTTTCAAAACTATTGTCAATGTATTTTTTTCTGTCGTTTGTGCTTCAACAGGCTTCACGTCAAATACAAGCCAATACAGGCACAACATCAGAATACAATAAAAAGAGTGATATTTCATAGTATTATGTGTAAATAAGATTGGATTAGGGACCGACTCTTACGATCGATCCCCGCAATAAAATGAAATGCCTCATCATTCCTTGTTTAACTGCAATTTAAAGACACTACCGGAATCACTCACTCCCTTAAAGGTTAGCATGGTAGGATTAACTGCATCATCAGCAGTCATCGCATATGCCTGAGCTGCCAACATATCTACAAAAGCTTTGAACTTAGGAGACCCCCATTCCTCACTTCCATACCATAGATCACCGCTATGATTATCATCAGGATCTTTTAAATCAACTGTCGGATCTAATTTTATCCCTTTAAATACAACCTGGTCTTTTGTCCCGGCAACAGCTTCTATTACAAACAACAAAGCACCATTATAAGCATACATATTTTCAGGAGCTCCCATCCCTTTAAAATCTTCATCATGGAAACAATAATCTATCGTATCTTTTGTAAGGTACATATGCTGTAAAACATACCCCTTAGAACCCAATTCTCCACGACCAGCCATATCAGCCTTTGCTTCATCATAAACCGTTTTAAATGCTCCTTCAAAACCATTTAAATCCATAAACCAATGTTCCGTTGTTGCTGCAAATGTCTCATTGATTGCAGGGAGAGGAATGGATTGAGAAACTTTAACAATTGCAGACAAATCTCCTGAACGCAAAACGATATTTGCTTTTAATTCGCCTCCGGTCTTATTTTCTTCGGCAGAAATAACCAGACTATTCTTATCACGCAAAGCCTTACACCATGCTTCAGATACTTCGACATTCCAATCTCCATCACAATTGACAGCAATAGTTTTAGACTCCCCGTCTCCAGACAAAACGACTTCCGTCACTTCTGGAACAAGAACAGATGTACCATCGTCATCACTACAACCGACAAATAATAAACTTAAAACCCCCAATAAATAACATAAGTTTTTCATCTTCATTTCATTTTTCATAAGTTAGACACATTAATAAACAATCACTGTATTTTCAGACAAAGCAAATCTTACATTTCCTGTTTCCTCCAAAAAACTCAATATTTGCTTGAAATCATCATATTTCTCTAAATTCAAAGAAAAATTTTCATATTTGGATTTTTCATTACTATACTCTACTTTCAAATCATACCAACGACTTAATTCTTTCATTATTATACAAATAGGACTTTTATCAAACACCCAACGACCATTTTTCCAGCCGACCAAGCTCTCTACATCCACCTGGTGAACTTCCAACTTCTCTTTGGCAGGAATCCATACAGCTTGTTCCATTGGTGATAAAGCGACATTTGTTTCTGCAACAGCAATCCTCACCTGACCCTCTACCAAAGTAGTAGATATCACATCCTCATCTGGGTAAGCCCGCACATCAAACTCAGTACCTAAAACCTGTACCTCCACTCCTGTTGCTTCTACAATAAAAGGCCTTCCAACATTTTTACTCACTTCAAAATAGGCCTCCCCTCTCAATCTGACACGACGGAAATTCTTACAAAAACGTGTAGGGAATTGTAATTCTGTAGCAGCATTCAACCATACCTGTGTTCCATCTGCCAATGATATATGATACGTCTGACCCACTGGAACTTTCAGTACATTCCATGCAATAGCAGTATCTCTATGCAATTCAGCAATTTTACCACATGCCAATCCTTTAAGAGAATCATTGACAATAACGCCAGCATTCCCCCTAAAAACTTCTCCTCGCTGCTGTTCCAGATTAACCACCTCTCCATTAGCCAGAGTCAATGAAATATAATTCCCTTTTTCTGCTTCCGCAATTGTTATAGTAGTTTCTTGTCTGGTTAAAAGCAATATTCCTACCATAAAAAAAACAACGACAGAAGCAGCAATAGCAAACAACCTCACATAAAGTTGTAATCTTCTTCGCTTTATTTTTACGGCAACTACAGATTTAGCTTCCTCAACATTCCCTACAATTCCATCGCCACACGCTCTCCCCCATAGAGCAAGCTCCTCCAACAACTGTTGGTGTTCAGAAGATTTCAACCATTCGCTCACCTCCAAATCATCCAATTCATTCCGATGATGGATTATTTGTAATGCATACTCTATCTCTTTCTCTGAATAAGTCATATTCTTTTCTTTGTATATAATACAACCTACCCATCAAAATGGCCGACACAAAAACTATATTTTTTTCAGATTTCTATAAAAAATAATAATACCAGCTCCTGTTTAAGCTCACTACGCAAAAATTTCATCGCACGTAAAAGATGCGTTTTAACAGTACTTACCGAAATATCCAATTCCAATGCCACATCCTTATACTTTTTCCCTTCTACACAACATTTCCTTACAACCTCCTGCTGTTTTTCTGGCAACAAATTAAATACCGACCTTACTTTTTCCAGTTTTGCCTCATATTCATCCCATTCTGACTCTTCTGTATTCAGCTCACAACTTTGATATTGTTCATACTGCTTGACAACAGATTGATGTTTTATATAATTCAAAGCATGGTTTTTAGCTATTATAAAAAGATAAGATTTTACTGATTTTTCAGGATCCAACATCTTCCTTCTATCCCACAAGGTTAAAAAAACATCGTTAACAATATCTTTTGCTACTTCTTCATCACGTATCAAGCCATATACAAAACTTATCAACCCCTGATAATAAAGGTCAAAGCACTTCATATAATATGCATAATCGAAAACAGAAGTCATATATTCAATAAAGGTGAAGTAACTATGACAAAAGTATTTTTTATTTTCACATTATCAAAAAAAAAATATTGTTCTATTTTCAATGGTTTTCCATAAAAATTCACAACACACATTCACATACAATCGTCCCACTTTTCTCCTGCTTCTCTCCCACTCAAATACATCACAAACATATATCAAATATAGCACAACTATAAGACAAAGATAACAGACTATTATCTTTGATATAGTTTTATGTTGAAAATAAGTTATCGCAAAGCGAGAGAAGATAATACGATCTGCCAACCAAAAATATTTTTTATTCAAGCCCGCAAAAGGGTAATCAAATATTTATTAGTTTTGTAATATGATACTGCAATATATTTATCACAGCGGATTTGTCATTAAAGGCATGAACTTTGCCTTATTGATTGACTATTATATGGACACCCCTCAACGATATGTCCATGAACACTTTTTACAATTTCCCGGTAAATTATATATTCTTGCCTCACATGTACATCCCGACCATTTTAACCCTGAAATTCTCGAATGGCAAAATGAGCGACCGGATATACAGTATATCCTTTCTTACGACATAAAACGTAAACTACGCCATAGCACAGTAGATGCAGTTTTCTTAAAAAAAGGAGAAATGTGGCAAGATGAAGAATTAACGGTACAAGCCTTCGGCTCAACAGATGTAGGAGTGTCTTTTCTAATTGATGCCGAAGGAGAACGTATATTCCACGCCGGAGATCTCAACAACTGGCATTGGGAAGAGGAATCAACACCCGAAGAAGTCTGTCTGGCAGAAAAAGCCTGGCATCAGGAACTTGATACCCTTGCTAAAGCTACCGACCATATCGATCTTGCCATGTTTCCAGTAGATCCACGCCTAGGCAAAGATTACATGAGGGGAGCCAAAGAGTTTATAAAAAAAATCAAGGTACATCGGTTTGTACCCATGCATTGCTGGGATCAATACGACAAAGCCAATGCTTTCCGCCCGTTCATCGAAGCCACAGGAGGGCAATTTATCAATATTCCAGAGAACAATAATCTGCAATAAAACACAACAATAAATATAAAAGACATGAACATCAAAGCAAAATTCGACCATTTTAATTTTAATGTTTTAGACTTGGACAAAAGTATACGGTTCTACGAACAAGCCCTTGGCTTAAAGGAAGTGAAACGTAAAACAGCAGCTGACGGCTCTTTTATTTTAGTGTATATGGGAGAGGAAGATACAGGCTTCTCTTTAGAGCTAACCTGGTTGCGTGACCGGACTGAACCGTACAATTTAGGTGACGAAGAATTCCATCTTTGCATGAGAGTGGCCGGAGACTATGATAAAATACGGGAATACCACCGCGAAATGGGATGCATCTGCTATGAAAACACCGACATGGGGTTATATTTCATCAACGATCCGGACGGATATTGGATAGAAATTTTGCCCTTGAAGAAATAAAATCATCTTCTTCCGGTTCAAAATCTTCAGGAATACTGCGCTGGAGATGATATGTAATATAAAAATTCCGGCGCAGGTTCTCTAAGTCATCCAGCAAATAGTCATAACGATCGTCCTCTTCGCAAAAATCTTCTATCAACGCAATCAGAGAATATTTATCAAACACTAAATCCAATTGTTCAGAATCTCCCTGCGGCAACAAATTATAGAAAAAAGAATTAAAGCTACCTACCCGAATGTAGTCTCCCCAATAATAAAAATCATACGAGAACGTCTCCATTCTCGGATATTTCACATCAATATGCCTTTTATAAAACACTAATTCATCCCCAGGCAAGAAAAGCAGTTTCTCTTCTTCCAAAAGGCTACGTACCAACTCTTCCAACTCCAACGTCGCAAAAGGAATACGAAATTCATAATGATATTCTATATCATAGACATACCAAGAACCTTCACGAAACACCCCTTCGTAATCTTTTGATTCACTGCAAGAAAACATAGAGAATCCACAGAAAAGCAGCAATAAAATCTTCAACGTCTTCAACATCATGCACTTTTTATAAAGTGACAAAAATACAGATAAAAAATGGAAAATCACTACATTTGCATCAGTACAAACCAATCGCAACCAATACATGAAACCCAATACTCCATTTTCCAAAAAAATTCTAATCATAGGAGCAACCTCCGGAATCGGCAAGGCATTAGCCATGATGTACCTAAAGAATAATACTGCAAACATTGTCGGCATAGCCGGGAGACGCACTGAAAAACTGAAAGAAATATATGATTTACATCCCGCAAGAGTCAGGTATCGCCACATGGATGTATGTACAGAAGAATGCACAGCAATCATGCAAGAACTCTTGGATGAAATGGGAGGAGCAGATCTTATCATTTATTGTTCCGGAACCGGAAGCCATAACGAAGGTCCCGCACTACATCCGGAGACAGAAATGCCGGCAGTACATACGAACGTAGTCGGTTTCACCAGAATCATCATATATGCCTACAACTATTTCCGCAAAACAGGCGGCGGACATTTTGTCACCATAGCCTCCGTTGCCGGAATACGCCCTTTACGACAGGCACCGGCATACAGTGCCACCAAACGCTACAAAATACATTATACCTCAGCATTGGCAGCTATGGCGCACCGGAACAAAGAAAATATCCGTTTCACTACTATCAAGCCAGGATTTATTGACACAGAACTCCTGCACCGAAAATATCCGTTCATGGTCAGTCTGGAAAAAGGCAGCCGGCTTATTTACAATGCCATTGAAAAGAAAAAACGCAGCGTAATTCTTCCGGGCAGATGGCGGTGGATTGCACTTTTATGGAAACTGATTCCTTTTTGGGAAAAGTTTTAAAACAACTCAATCGCAGCAGGTGCCATATAATGACCGGTCAAAAAACGCACATGGCTCAAATAGGCCTCATCTGTAAAAACCTTGGCTTTTTGCGGACAAACATGAATACATGCATTACATTTGATACAGACACCTATCACTTGTGACGGATGTTCCACATCGATAGACCCCATAGGACAGACAATGGCGCAACGTCCACAAGCGTTACAATCATCCGTTGTTTCGGGCTTGGCTTTCAGGAAACGAGCCGGCTTTCCATCTTCTCCGAGAGGCTGGTAATAACCTCCATAGTCCGGGGCCCCCTGCCCCTTTATATGCAGCTCCGGCAACTCTCCGCTCGCCAAATAATTTTGCACACGGCCGGCAATATCAACAGCAAAACCGGCTGCCACGGCTAAATCGGAAGCATTGGGACGACCGGCAGCCAACGTACAGGCAAATGAGTGCTGACCGACAAAAGCAGCACCACCCATGGGAGTAAATCCGTGATGCAGCAACAAATCATGCAGTTCAAGCAAAGCATTCCCATACGACCTATTTCCATAGGATACTACCGGCAGAGCCAAAGCGCCATGCCCTTGCCAAGTATCCAAATATTTCAATAACAGATTCGGTAACCGACCTGCATACACCGGCAATCCGACCACCCATAATTCTCCTTTTCTCCCTTGCATAGCCTCTATTCTTCCAACAGGAAGAGTGAAATCATTCTCGACGCATTCCACCTTTAAAATCCCGGCCAAAGCAGCAGCCAAATGTGATACCAAGCGCCGTGTGGTATGCGTCGGACTAAAATAAGCTGCATGTATACTCTCTATCTCCATGTCTTCAACTATCAATTTCCTTTCATTGCTTTTTCAATTTGCTTCGGAATATCCGTATTATCCAATTTCCCGCTAAAATAGCCGGCACCGGCACCTATGGCATACACGGGAACATATCCTGCAGAATGACCGCCACTCGTCCAACCGACCATCGCTATATCATTCAATATTTTTACAGCCTTCACCACAATCGGTTCATTAGAAGCATAAAGACTCTTTTCCATTTTTACTTTACCGCCTCTAAATGTTTCCTTATAGGTTTCTTTCAAAACCTCTTCCTGACGTTCTGTCAAGCCGACAAAATCCCAAAAACCAAAGTTCTTTTTCAATAAATCCTGCACATCTTCCCATGCTACTTTATTATTTTTTTCTCTACGCAATTGCTTCACCTGCTCTGTCACGCATTCTTCAGATGCTTTCTGATATTTTAAAACGCCAAGATTCAACTCATAGCGTCCCTTGCCCAATACGATGCCTCCGGTTTCATGATCAGCAGTCACAACAATCAACGTCTCATCCGGATGCTTTTCATAAAAATCAAGAGCCTTTTGTATTGCTTTCTCAAAATCCATCACTTCACGGAAAATTGTAGCCGCATCATTATTGTGACAGGCAAAATCTATTTTTCCCCCTTCGACCATCAGAAAAAAGCCGTTATCCGCATCCTTTTCAAGGAAACGGATAGCACAATCTGTAATCTGCTCCAATGTCAAGTCATCAGCTTTAGCATCTATTGCATAAGGTAAAGCTTCAGCAGTCCCTTCTTTCTGCAATAACACAACTTTTGAAGCACTAGCAGATAATGCCTGAAATTCCTCTACTCCTTTAGCCACAACATAACCGGAATCCCTCAACAAATCAAAAACTCCCATTTGTCCGGCTTTGCCTTCCGGCCTTAAAAAACCGGAACCGGCATAAAAATCAAATCCGGCTTTGGGTAAATCCGTTGCTATTTCATAATACATACTGCGTTTGGGCTGGTGTGCATAAAAAGTGGCAGGCGTAGCATGGTCAATACTGACACTGGTAGTTATACCAACCTTTTTTCCTAATTCTCGGGCCTTCACTGCCACACTAAACAGCGGAGTTTTTTTCAAGCTATCCAAACTCACTATTCCATTTTGGGTCTTCTCCCCTGTAGCCAATGCTGTTCCAGCCGCTGCAGAGCAAGTTACAGCATTATATTTTGAAAAAGTCGTTGCCATTGAAACAACCGGGAATTGAGTAAAATTCAAAGATTTCACCCCGATTCGTCCTTCCAATTCCGCCATATACATTTCTGTACCATTCACCTGATTCACCCCCATCCCGTCGCCAATGAAATAAAACACATATTTCGCAACTTCAAGCTTATGCTGCTGCTGACACTGAGGCAACAAGAAAATTACAACACTTATTGCCAAAAACCAATATACAATCTTTTTCATGACAAAATAAATTAGTGATGCAAAGATAAAGAAGAATTGTTGCATTACGATTACATAAGAAGACAAATTACACATCCGCCCTGCCAACGTATGCGTAATAATTACTTGTCTATAATCTTTTTTATTCCGGCAAAAAACTTACCTTTGCAATGATTAAGCAAGATATAACATATTAATCTATAAAAACTAAAGAAATGGTTTATTCACAGGAAGTGCAACACATGTGTGTTGTCAAGAAAGGTCCGAACCATGGACCGGCCCCCATTCCAGAAGAAGGCAAATGGGTAAAGGCAAAAGAAATTAAAGACATTTCAGGTTTAACCCACGGAATCGGTTGGTGTGCTCCGCAGCAAGGTGCCTGCAAACTGACTCTTAACATTAAAGAGGGTGTAATTGAAGAGGCATTGGTTGAAACTATCGGATGTTCAGGTATGACTCACTCAGCTGCCATGGCTGCAGAAATCTTACCGGGAAAAACTATTTTGGAAGCATTAAATACAGACTTGGTATGTGACGCCATCAACACTGCCATGCGTGAATTGTTCCTGCAGATTGTTTACGGACGTTCACAAAGCGCATTCTCAGAAGGCGGTCTGGTTATCGGCGCCGGCTTGGAAGACTTAGGAAAAGGTCTCCGCAGTCAGGTGGGAACCATGTTCTCAACCAAAGAAAAAGGCGTTCGCTATCTGGAATTGGCAGAAGGCTATGTAACTCGTCTGGCTCTTGACGAAGACGATGAAGTATGCGGATATGAATTCGTACGTCTCGGTGTTATGATGGATCTTATCAAAAAAGGAACCGATGCCAACGAGGCTCTGAAGAAAGCCACTGCAAACTATGGACGTTTTGCCAATGCAGCTAAATATATCGACCCACGTCACCAATAAAAAAGGAGGAACATACTATGGCAAAAAGAGAAATAAAATTTGAAAGTCAGGATCGTCGTATCAATCAGATCAACGCAGTATTGAACTCCTATGGAATCGCTTCTATCGAAGAGGCAGAAGCTATTTGTGCAGAAAAAGGAATCGATCCTTATTTAGAGTGCGAACAAACTCAGAACATTTGTTTTGAAAACGCAAAATGGGCGTATGTTGTAGGTGCAGCTATTGCTATCAAGAAGAATTGTGTGCACGCAGCAGATGCAGCAGAAGCTATTGGAGAAGGCCTACAGGCATTCTGTATCAAAGGTTCTGTAGCTGACGATCGTAAAGTAGGTTTGGGACACGGAAATCTGGCAGCCCGTCTGCTTCGTGAAGAGACCCAGTGTTTTGCATTCTTGGCAGGACACGAATCTTTCGCAGCAGCTGAAGGTGCTATCAAAATTGCAGAAATGGCAAATAAAGTACGTAAAAATCCGTTACGTGTAATCTTGAATGGTTTAGGAAAAGACGCAGCCATGATTATTTCACGTATCAACGGCTTTACATACGTACAGACAGAATTCGACTATTTTACAAGCGAACTGAAAGTGGTTCGCACCAAAGCATACTCTGACGGTCCTCGTGCAAAAGTTAACTGCTATGGAGCAGACGATGTACGCGAAGGTGTTGCTATTATGTGGAAAGAAGATGTAGACGTATCCATCACCGGAAACTCTACTAACCCAACCCGCTTCCAGCACCCGGTTGCAGGAACTTATAAAAAAGAGCGTGTATTGGCAGGCAAACCTTACTTCTCTGTAGCATCAGGTGGAGGTACGGGACGTACTTTACACCCGGACAACATGGCTGCAGGTCCAGCATCATACGGTATGACCGATACTCTGGGACGTATGCACTCTGACGCTCAGTTTGCAGGTTCTTCATCAGTGCCGGCACACGTTGAAATGATGGGCTTCTTAGGTATGGGTAACAACCCGATGGTTGGAGCAACAGTTGCTGTTGCCGTATCTGTAGCACAGGCATTAGCGAAATAATATAGAGATTCCTCTATCATAAAATAAAATCCCATGGTCTACCTCCATGGGATTTTTCATATATAAATATTAATTTTGCCACAAAATTCCAAAACGACATGAATACAAAAGCTACCGGCTATATTTTAGGCGCAGTTGCAGCGGCTACATATGGTATGAATCCATTGTTCGCCTTACCACTTTACAAAGCTGGCATGGATCCAGACTCAGTACTATTTCTCAGATACCTGTTGGCAATACCTATTCTCGGCATCATGCTGAAAAGCAGAGGACGCAGTTTCCGTTTGCAGCGCAAGGAAATTTTTCCTTTAATCATCATGGGATTGCTGGTAGCCATCTCTTCACTGACACTTTTCCAAAGCTATAACTTCATGGAAGCCGGTATTGCTTCAACTCTTTTATTTGTATACCCTATCATGGTGGCTCTTATCATGTCTGTTGTCTTTAAAGAGAAACTGACATTACAAACCATATTATGTATCGGTTTAGCATTAGGCGGTATTGCCATGCTTTATCAAAACGGAGAAGGAGCCACACTCAACCTAACAGGAGTGTTGCTTGTTATGGCATCAGCTCTTTCATATGCCATATACATTGTCGGAGTAAACCAATCAACCCTAAAGGATGTTGCCACCTTAAAACTTACTTTTTATGTATTATTATTCGGTCTCAGCCTCTTCCTGGTAAGAGTTGACTTCGGACGCAGCCTACATATTGTCAACGAATGGTACACTTGGCTTAATCTATTAGCATTAGCTGCATTTCCAACTGCCATGTCATTCCTTTGTACAACCAGAGCAATACAATATATAGGTTCTACACCGACTGCCATTCTCGGAGCTTTGGAACCCGTAACCGCTGTTTTTTTCGGAGTATTGGTATTCGGAGAATCACTAACAATGCGCATTGTTTGCGGAATCATTATGATTATTGTTGCTGTAACCTTGATCATTGCCGGTAGTAATATCACAACAGCACTTGTTCGATTCAGAAAATTATTTCCACGTATTTACAAATCAAAGAAATAGGGGAAACCATATAAACCGCTTTATATGAAACGTACTTTCATATACAAAATATTGCAGACGGCAATCGCATTCTCACTACTCTATGCATGCCAGCAAGACGAAATCATCCGTCATGACAATGATACAAACGGACTAAAAATCAACTTGTCAGGAGAAATCAACCAAGTGGCAATAACCCGCGTAAATGATGACGGATTCTGCGACAAAGACGAAATGGGTGTCTATATCGTAGATTATGAAGGTGGTGAACCGGGTAAATTACAACTGAACGGCAACCGAGCCACCAACCTCAAACATACCTTTGATGAAGCGGCACACAAATGGGTAGCGGCATACGATGTATACTGGAAAGACAACCAGACTCCTGTTGATATATACGGATACTACCCGCTAGGAAATCCGGAAAGTATTGAAGCCTATGCCTTTGAAGTACAAAAAGACCAGTCCAAAGAAGCTGTTAACGGCATGATGGGCGGATATGAAGCCAGCGACTTTCTATGGGGGAAAGCACCCAAAGTGGCACCTACAGAGCTAGTCGTCAAGATTGCTTTCCATCATAAGATGAGCAGTGCCAGAATCACTCTTGTTGAAGGAGAGGGGTTTACAGAAGGAGAATGGGCCAACCTACAAAAACAGATGGTTATCAGCAACACGAAACGGAATGCCGCCATCAATTTGGAGACAGGCTCTGTAACAGCTATCGGCGAAACATCTACTACCGGTATTGTACCTTACAAAAAAGGTGATGAATACCGGGCAATTGTCGTGCCTCAAACCATCAAAGCAGGAACAAAACTATTCAACATCAGTGTAGGGACTGTCCCCTATACATTCAGCAAGACGGAAGACTTTACATACGTTCCCTCGAAGATGCACAATTTCAGCATCAAGGTAGATAAAAAGGCTCACGACGGCACTTATGTCTTTACCCTCATCAGCGAATCCATCACAGCCTGGGGAAACGACCCCGTCAGCCACAATGCAACGGCAAAAGAATACATCGTCATTGATTCCAAAGCCGGACAACTGAAAGAGTGTATCACTGCTGCAAAAAAAGATTTCCGAAAAGTCCAGAATCTGAAAATCACAGGAGAAATCAATGCTATTGATTTCTACTTTATGAGAGATTCAATGGATAAGTTACAGGCACTAAATCTAAAAGAGGTGATTATTAAAGGATATAACCAAATGGTAGGGGATGGATGGTCTACTGCTATCTGCAAAGACGACCAAATACCGCACTTCGCATTCGGATACAGAGGAAGAAATAATCAAACACTGACAAGACTAGTATTGCCGGACAAATTAACTTCGATCGGAATCCGAGCATTCTTTGGATGTAAATATCTTAGTGGTTCACTCATTATACCAGAAGGAGTAACAGAAATACAACAAGGAGCTTTTACTGGCTGCAAATCTCTAACAGGAGTACTATCTCTACCTTCTACTTTAAAATATATTGGAAATTCTGGTCACGACACAGACCATGAGATTTCTGGTTCTGATATTGACTATTCTTGTGGTGTATTTTCAGGTTGCGGATTTACGTGTGAATTAATCATACCTGATGGAGTCGAGTTGATTCGAGGTTTTGCATTTGATAACTGTAAAGGGTTTTATGGAAATTTAAAATTACCAAGCAACTTAAAAAGAATTGGAGAACGTGCTTTCTTTCTCTGCAAAAACCTCAATGGCTCTTTAGAAATACCACAAGGAGTAACAGATATTCCAGCAGAAGCATTTACAGGTTGTGGCTTTGATGGCACACTTACGTTGCATGATGGTATTATTTCTATCGGTAATAATTCTTTTGGTGAATGCCACTTCAAAGGCGAAATCAATCTGCCAAAGAATCTAACTATTATTAATGATAACGTGTTTAATGCCTGCGACTTCTCTGGAGAGCTCAAGTTGCCACAATCATTAACCACCATAGGTGAAAATGCTTTCAAAAACAACTGGAGACTGATGGGAGTTTTAGAAATTCCCGAAGACGTACAAACTATCGGTGCCGGAGCTTTTGCCAATTGCAGAAGTCTTGAAGGCATTATCTTCCCGACTGGACTAGAAAATATTCGCTGGGAAAGTAACTTCGGAGATGAAGGAGGCGCCTTCTCTAATTGTTTTGGTATCGGCAGTATTGTCTGCAAAGGGACAATTCCTCCATATGTACAAAGCGGAGCCTTCAATGGTGTTGCTAAAGATAATTTCACTTTAGAAGTACCAGAATCAGCCATCCAACAATATCAGGCAGCCGTTGGATGGAGCGACTTCAAACGCATTGCTGCACACCGTGAATTAGTATGTCGTCCAGCCATCGCTAATGCCATCAACACACAATGCACCCGCAAACTAGTCCTGAATGCAGAAGGAGACTGGGAAGTAATCAACAAGCCTGAGTGGTGCAGCCTTTCTGCCATGAACGGATCGAAAAAAACAGAACTAACCCTCACTATCCACAGCATGCCACAAGGCTCGCCGATGCGTGAAGGCGATATCGTATTTGCATTGAAAGGTAAAGATTACACCTCTAAATGCCATATTACCCAATATGACTATGAATATGATGAAGACGAAATCATCACACTGCAATCCCATTCGAAAGGTCAAGGAGTAAACCTGGTATTCATTGGTGACGGATACGATGCAAAAGATGTATCGGAAGGACTCTACCTACGTGACATGAAAGAGCAGGTGGAACACTTCTTCAATATCGAACCTTATCGCACATACCGCAACTACTTCAATATCTATACAGCCATTGCAGTATCTCCGGAAAGCGGTATCGGCACAATCAATACCATCCGCTATGCAAAATTTGAAACGACATTCACCGGTGGAGTAGGCTTAAAATGTGACTATGATGCCGTATTTCAATATGCCTTGAAAATGCCGACTGTAAATAAAGGTAACCTGAACCAAAGCCTTATCATTGTCACTCCCAACACATCAGATTATGGCGGTATCTGCCAAATGTGGGAAGATGGATCCGCCATTGCATTCTGTCCCAAAAGTACATACGGCTACCCACTGGACACACGCGGAGTTATCCAACATGAAGCCGGTGGACATGGATTCGGAAAACTGGCAGATGAATACATCTACCACAATGAATTTATCGACTTCTGTCCATGTACATGTTGCGAACACGTAGTTGCTGTAAAAGGAGGGCATGCGTTAGGCTGGTATCAAAACATTTCACTGACAGGAAAAATGCACGAAGTGCCTTGGTCTCATCTGATTTTTGACGAACGTTACAGCAACTATGTCGACATATTTGAAGGAGGATTTATGCACAACAGGGGTGTGTTTCGCTCAGAACAAAACAGCTGTATGAATAATGACATTCCCTATTACAGTGCCATCAGTCGTGAAGCCATCGTAAAACGCATCATGGAATATGCCGGAGAGCCTTACTCATTTGAAGAATTCGTCAAGAATGACAAAGTTGACAGTTCTATCAGCACTCGTTCTTCAGAAGAATATAGAGGTATCAGTGCCCACAGTAACAGTCATGAGCCGGTTATCCATAAAGGGAAACCTGATATTTTAAAATAATTGCAAAAACAAATTGATATGAGATTACATAAAACAATATTCGGTTTTATCAGCCTTTGTTTCTTGTGCAATATTGCCTGTGAAACAACCAAAGAAGAAGGGAAATCAATCCAAGAAGAAAACATCATGACATTTAATGTTATTCACCCGGCACAAACAAAAGCATCTGACTCCGGTTTCGAAGCAGAAGATTGTATCGGTCTATATATTACAGAACAAAATCTTCCGCTTGAACCAGCCGGCAACTACATCACAAATGCCAAACTCACATATGATGGAAACCAATGGACTCCGGAAGAAAAAATATTCTGGAACAAACAAAGTTATGATATTTTTGCCTACTACCCATACCAACTGTCAGCACCAACAGTAAGCGATATGCCTTTTGAGGTCGCCTTAGACCAAACAACACAAGAAGGCTATGAAGCAAGCGATTTTCTATGGGCAGTCCAAAAAAATGCCTATGGCAGTCAAGAACCTGTTTCTCTCTTATTCAAACACCGACTGTCAAAAATGAATATCCGACTTGTTAAAGGAGATGATTATGAAGGCGAACTTCCAGAAGATGCTGAAGTATATATACACAACACGATTACTTCTGCAACCATCGATCTGAATGTCGGGATTGTAACACCAAATATTTACGGCACAACTCATTCCATTCAAGCAAAAAAATCAAATAAACAGCTATATTCAGCTATTATTGTCCCCCAAAGAATCATAAACCGACAACCTTTGATTGAAATTATCATGAAAGGAGTATCATATATGGTTGAGAGTTCCTTTGTCTTTAAGACCGGAATCCAGCATACTATAACCTTGATAATTTCAAAAAATCCGGAACAAATTAAGATAGAAATAGGTGGAGAAATTGAAAATTGGGAACCATAAAACGAATAATTTTTTATTAAATCAAGTATATTTGCTGGATGAATCGATTTATCTGTTTATGTTTGTTATTATATATGTTTGTTGCCTGCACAAAAAAGCAGGCAACAATCTCTTATTTACCCGTACAAAACGATCAAACCAGTTCTTGGAGTCTTTTAAATTTAAGCAATACAAAAGCAAAAACAAAAATATTTAAACAACAGCCATCGCCCGTTGTCAACAATCTTTTTACCATCCCAGACACTGCTGGACTATTACAGCTATACAACATCAATAATCTTGACACACCTGTCTGTACAAATAAATTTTCACAAATAGGATATTTCTTTGAAGAAGTCACATTCGCACAACAAAAAGCAGAAACGCCATTATTACTCATAGACAAAAAAGGTAATACCATTAAAACTATCGAGTATCCGGAATACGGCAAAATATTGATGGCACATAACTTCAAAGAAGGACTAGCTTTGATTTATACTGAAAACAAAAAGTACGGCTATATCAATACAAAAGGAGATGTTATCATCAAACCCTATTATGATTATGCATATGATTTTTCAGAAGGAGTGGCTATCGTCGGTATTGCCAACACAAACAATCAAATCTCATATTCAGTAATTAACCGCAAAGGAGCAATTCTATTCAACATTCAACTGCAAAATAGCCGATTAAATGGAACTTATTCATGCGACCGATTATTATATAAAAATCAACACCGCTGTGCATATTTGGACAAACATGGAAACACCGCTCTATTCCTTTCCAAGGATATTATTGAAGCATCTGAATTCAAACACAATACAGCATTAGCACTCACAGCCCAAGGTATTGGTTTTATTGCAAAGGACGGGAAAATAACGATTCCCTGCCAATACGAACAAGGGCGTATCCTATCCTCTCAACGCGCAGCTATCAAAAAAAATGGGAAATGGGGACTAACAGATTTAAACGGCAAGCAATTAACTAACTTAATATATGATGATATCTCTGAATATTATCATAATAATTTAGCGATTGCCCGTATCGGCAACATTACATTCATGATTGACAAACAAGGACAAGCAATTGATACAATACACTATAAGTCTATCACACATGACCCTATCGCTATCGGAAAAAGAGCTCAAGTTTTTACATACTACGCTCCACAAGAAAGCACAAAAGATGTTATTCCTGAAGAAAAGGCAGCGAATCAAAACTTCATTTATGCAAATAATCCATTTAGCCTAGCTGCTCAAAAGATTATTTCCGGACAGTTATCAGATGTAGATTCTCAAAATCGAAAAATCATCATTGAATATATGGAAAAATTCCGTAATGCATACATTACCAAAGACATTGATTTTCTCGAGCAATTATTTAGCGAAGATGCACTGATTATTGTCGGTAAAGTAATAAAAAAAGCTCCCGAACATGGTCCTCGATACCTTTCGTCCGAACAAATTATATATAATTTAAAAAACAAGCGGGAATATATCAACCGATTAAAAGCAGTATTCAAAGCTAACAAAAAGATCCAAATTAATTTCAGTAGATTCCAGATAAAAAAACATCCGACAATTTCAGGAATATATGGTGCAACGGTACGACAAGGATATACATCTGACCTTTATTCAGATGAAGGTTATCTATTCCTTTTATGGGACTTCCGTAATGTACAAGCGCCACAAATACATGTACGAACCTGGCAACCCACATTGCTTGACAATAACACCCCATTGCCCGAACAAGAAATATTCAGCATACGAAACTTTAACATAGAATAACATGAAAAAATACATCACAATCATATTATTCTTAGCTTCACTTACAGTTGCCCAAGCGCAAAAATTTAAGGTACATTCCTTCCGTTTGTTGTCTAATGATATCACGGCATGGGTAAATCCAGTACGCGACCTTAACAATGAAGCATGTGCACTGCTTAAAATTGTTGCTGATACAACTTTTTCCTTTTCGACCCCTTTAGGTATTGTAGATAGAAAAAATGAAGTCGGGGAAATATGGTTATATATTCCTAATGGAAGCATACAAATAACTATCAAACACCCGATGTGGGGTATTTTACGTGATTATGTATTTCCGACTCCTCTAGAATCCAGGCTTAGTTACGAATTAACCATCACGCCACCACCGACAATCGAAAAAAAAATGGAACCGATTGCTTTAATTATCGGAAAACGTAAACTACCTTCACAAAGAATAGATTCTACCTCTATCAAGAATATCTATTTAAAACAACTTTCCCCCAAAAAATTTGCAGGCTTCATGCTACTAACTACAGGTATATACCACTCAGAACCATCTTTAGGGGTATTTGCTGGAATAAATAAAAAACATGGCTTCTTCATCCATTATCAAAGCAGTCTAAAAGCTCTTAATACGATTGGGAATTGCAATAAAAATGGAGTCATGACAGGCAACAACAAGACGCCTTATTATTCCGGTAAGACACAACAACAACGATTCTCCATTTCAATTGGGAGCATTCACCACATTTTCAAAATTTGCCATTTATACGAAGGTATTGGCTTCGGGAAATACATAGTCGGTTGGGAAACAACTGATAAAGATTATTTAAAAAATCAAGACCTTTCCACCAAAGGCATCACTGCCGAATTAGGACTAATGGTTAAAATAAGGCAAATTGCTTTATCTGCAGGAATATTAACAATCAAAGGCAAACACTGGGAACCTAATATAGGTTTAGGTATAAACATTTAAAACATGAAACATATTTTGCATTATATATTTTTCTTTTGTTTTGTATTCGGAGCGTGTAACGAAGATATAAAACCTGATATTTTTCCTCCTACACTTACATTATATGAAGCTCGAGAAATTACACGGACATCCGCCATTATTTCCGGAAATATCCTGTTAAATGGCAAAGGGATTGTCAGCAAAGCTCATTTTTTATATGCAACGGATCCTCAATATTCTGATGCTCAAAAAATAAAAATAGATACAACGGAAGGAGACGTAGAAGCTCATCTAACAAACTTAAAACCAGGACAAAAGTATTATTATTCGCTTATCGCTAGCAATGATTACAATGATATCAAAACTCCCATAAGTAATTTTCAAACATTTCCCAATACAGCTCCATCCATTGAAAATATCTCACTTGTATACAAAGGACCTTTAAGTGCAGCTGTATGCTGCAAAGTAACCAATAATGGTGGAGAACCATTAACTTCACTTGGATTTAAATATCAAAAAATAGGGAACCCAACCATTAACTTTATTTCTGCAGAATGTGACAGTACCGGCTTTTTCCAAACACGTCTTTCCGACCTTGATATGGATGCAACCTATCAAGTTTGGGCATATGCCGCCAATACTGTCGGAGATACAAATAGCATAACTATTAAGTTTCATACTGACAGCATTGTCTATCTGGCAAAAGCCGGCATGCTACCAGAGATCATACAAAATGAAGAAAAATACAAATTAACAACACTCAATATTGCAGGGGAAATCAATGGTACAGATATACGCCTCATCCGTGAAATAGCAGGAATAAGCTATACAAACTCACCAACCCCAGGCCAACTGAGCAGTCTAAATTTAGCAGAAGCCCGCATCGTAGCAGGTGGACGCAGCTATACTGCTTCCAGATACACAGAAACCGATATTCTTGGATTCGCAACATTTGCAAACTGCACTAAGCTTAAAGAAATTATTCTTCCCTATACCTTAAAGGTTATCAATTCTAACGCTTTTAAAAATTGCAGAAGTTTAACCTCGATAACCATTCCAGATAATGTCATCAACTATGAACCATCCGATGGCTGTATCCGTCTAGAAAAAATTCAAGTTTCAAAACTTAACAAAACTTACTCAGCAGAAGACGGTATTCTCTATGACAAACATAAAGAAACCCTATTACAATTTCCCGAAGGAAAAATAACAAAAACAATCCAATTCCCGAAAACAGTCAAGAAACTATCCGACTATTCTTTACAACATTGTCAAGCAGACTCCATTATAATACCTAATAACATTACAGAACTTGGTAGAGAAGTTTTTAGAAACTCCTCTATTCAATATATAGAACTCTCTATTGACAAATTACCCACTGCCACCTTCCAAGGATGCACTTCATTAAAAACCGTCAAACTTGGCCAACAACTGATGTACATTTCTGCCTATTGTTTTGATCAATGCAATATTCAACACCTATATATTGCAACTCCGGTTCCACCAGTTTGCGATAAATATGCTTTTCATGGAACAAATATATTATCTAATTGTATTCTGCATGTACCCAAAGGAAGCAAACACATATATCGTCAAAATACTCCATGGGAAAATTTTTCCACTATATTGGAAGAGTAGACATTTCTGATTGTAAATCAACAATTTTCTTTTTATATCCAAGGCTTTTTCTCAAATCCACAGTAGGAAATTCGGTATCCAACCTCTTTTTCAGATAGTTCCAAAGTTCTAAACTATCCGTAGAGGATTGGATACTATCTCGTCTCTGCTTCATGAGTCTACCCCGTATAAACAGCCTTTCCTCTTGTTCTTCTGCACTGATAGAGGTATTAGAATATATGGGAACTGACAATTGTACATTACTCTTCATAATTGGAACAACATATTGCCAACTACCCCACAAAATCAAGCAAAAGAACAATACGACTGCAGCAATTATCTTATACCGAACAAACAATCGACCTCCACCTAAAGCTTCTTGCACTTCCAGCATTGACCCATAACGCTTACCCGGTTGCACTTGAGTACAATGCTGAGCTATTCGCATAAGATGCTTATCCTTAAGACAAGTTGCCATCTCAAACATAATAACCCCTAATGAATAAATATCCACCCTACAATCCCATTTTGCATTGGCATCCAATAACTCAGGAGCTAAATATTTTTTTGTACCTGCTGGAATTTTTAATATATCGTAATCATCACAATCTGAAAGCCCGAAATCAATCAACTTCACATGATTACCATTATATGTAATCATAATATTCTCAGGTTTCAAATCTCTATGAACAACCTGTTTATTATGAACATATTGCAAAGCAACACAAATATCCTTAACAAACCGATAGGCAAGTGCATGAATCAATTTCCCATTATCCATAAAAGACTTCAGAGTAACCCCATCTACATATTCCAACAAAATACAAAACCCCAACACCTCATGCTTCTCCCATCCCAATGTCCTACAGATATGCGGATGCTCCAATTGATATCCAATATCAAATTCCTTACGCAAAAGTTGCACATAAAATTCTTGTTCTAAATAGGATGGCTTTAAACATTTTAGTATATGTAATTTCCCATATCGCCGACAAGTAAATAAACGGCAATATCCTGAATCTGGAGTATAAAATTCTTCTATAACACCACATTCATCTTCAGCAAGGAAATCCTCACCAATAAAACCTGATGACAATTCAACTTTATCATTCATGATCCAGACGATTTACTAAAGTCAATCCCCCATTTCTACCTGCAATAAAAGGTGCAGTCTTTTCTTCTCCACGCAATACATATGCCAACGACAATGGTTGCCCTAACAAGAAGCACACAGCTTCAAAACGATCCCCTTTACACAATTTGGATTGTTTAGATTCCAAAACCTCAAACCAAGAATCACCTTGATACAATAGACGCAAATAACGATTAGGAGCCCAGCCTATTTCTACCTCATCGCCTGGTTCCAAATTCTGAGCCTGCAATTGTTTCGTTGTAAAAAAAGAAGAATTACAAACACTATGCATTTTTAAAAACTGACAATAGCTTATAAAGCTCTCAAAACCAGCATAACGTGCCAACAAATCCAATGTTAATATCCGAGGTTTATGCACATCTGCCACATAGCCCCACAAACGTTTTAGAGTAGAAGTTGATATAATTACCCCAGCCTGCAGTTTTAAATGCACGGAAAATTCATCAAAATCTGTTGTTGTTCTTAGACTTTTGCCATACTTCTGCTCAACAAGTAATAACAACTCTATTATCTCCGGTTTAGATTCATTCATACACTAAAATAGTAACACATGCGACAATACATCTGCAAATGTAATAAAATACGTCTAATCTAAAAACATAAAAATAGCGGTAACACCTATAGGCATCACCGCTATATCAATATGCTGCAAGTAGCAATAAACTATTTTGTATTATTCTCCAAAAAGGTCAAAATATAATCTACTGTCGCTTCTATTCCATAATACGAAGAATTCACACAAAGATCATATGAGGCTGCAGCTCCCCATACTTTATCTGTATAATAATTATAATATGCGGATCTTGATTTATCCGCTTTATTTATAAATTCCTCAACTTCATTCTTCTTCAATTCATTATTATATTCCAACACCCGCTTAATACGATCTTCCATTCTTGCTGTAACAAACACATTCAAACAGTTAGATTCATCCCTTAAAATATAATCTGCACAACGCCCCACTAATACACAAGAACCTTCAGTTGCCACTTTACGAATCACGTCAGACTGTATTTGAAACAATGACTCATTCGAAAGATAATCGTTATTTTGAAAAATTGCACTATTCATAGAAAAACCCATTGCAAATGCCTTTAATAAGCCACCAGAAGTTTTCTCGTCTGCCTTTTCAAAAAACTCACCACATATCCCACTCTCCTTAGAAGCTAAATTAATCAATTCACGATCATAATAAGCAATACCTAAACGTTCTGCTAGTTTTTTACCGATGGTACGTCCTCCACTTCCTAATTGACGACCAATTGTGATGATTGTTTTATTTTTTTCCATATCTGGATATTTATAATCATTTTACGCAAAACTATATAATCTTTTCCATTATACAATTCCATGCTGCCTAAATTTCTTCAATTGCCACCATAACATAGAGCTTGATGTCAAAACAGCTAACCCATCTGCAATAGGAAAGCTAAGCCATACACCATCAGTTCCATACAACGCAGGTAAAATTAACAAACAAGGCAATAAATATATTAACTGACGAGTCAAAGACAAGAAAATTGCCTTTCCCGCCATTCCTACTGATTGAAAAAAACTAGTAGACACCATCTGCAAACCGACAAAAGGCAATAACAATAAAATTAATCGCATTCCATGTACTGCAATATTTACCAACTCTGCATCTGTTGTAAACAAAGAAATAATCGCACGTGGAAACAACTGACAAATCAAGAACCCCAAAGAAGTGACAGATACTCCACACAAAATTGTATATTTTAGCACCTTGACTACACGCTCTACCTGCCTTGCTCCATAATTATAGCCGGCAATTGGTTGCATTCCTTGATTAAATCCCATAACAATCATAATGAACAAAAAAACAATCCGGTTTACAATACCATACGCCCCGATATACATATCTCCGCCATAGTTTTTTAATCCGTTATTTACCAACATCACAATTAGACATGAACACACATTCATTAAAAAGGGTGATAATCCTATCGCCAACATCGATCCAACAATGCTCATTTTCAACCGAAAAATTCCATGTTGGAAACGTATATAACTTTTTTTGTGAAAAAAATGACACATCACCCCAATCAAAGCCATGAACTGGGCACATATCGTTCCTAGAGCCGCACCCATAATACCCATATCAAGGACAAAAATAAACAAAGCATTAAAAATACCATTGATGATCACAGCAAAGAGTGTCGCAGCCATTGCACGCTGAGGATATCCGGAAGCACGCATCACCTCATTTAATCCCATATAAATATGCGTAATCAAATTTCCATACAATATCACTTTCATATAATCACGTGCATATGGCAAAGTATCAGCACTAGCTCCAAAAAAAATCAAGATAGGATCTAAGAAGATAAGACATACACTCATAAATAGTAGGCCTATCACCAAATTCATTACAACAACATTACCCAACACAGCTTCAGCACTTTGTAAATCTTTTTGTCCCATTTTTACAGATACCAGAGTCGATGCACCAACACCAACCAAGGCGCCAAATGCTGCAGCCAGATTAATAAAAGGAAATGTAACAGCCAAACCGGCTATTGCCAATGGACCAACACCATGACCAATAAAGATGCTATCCATCATATTGTATAACGATGCCGCCGTCATTGCCACAATCGCAGGAACGGCATAACGAATCAGCAATTTACGAATATCTTCCGTTCCTAACGACAACGGATTTTGTAATGACATGATCTAATATTTTATTATTCACCTTCTATCAATTCTCGTAAAGCATCAATAGCCTCTTCTTCAGGAATAGCTGTGCGGACCATCTGACGCCCTTTATAAAGATTCACTTTTCCATTACCTGCTCCTACATAACCATAATCAGCATCACCCATCTCCCCTGGACCATTCACAACACATCCCATAATAGCAATCTTCAAATTATCCAAATGGGCAAATGCAGCTTTCACTTTTGCTACTGCTCCTTGCAAATCATACAATGTACGTCCACATCCCGGACAACTGACAAATTCGGCTTTATAACGCCGCACTCCTGCCGACTGCAATATATTTCGAGACAATGCAAGAGAAAAAGCCATGCCCTCAATCTCCGGAGTATAAATCCACAAACCAGCCGGCAAACGATCCAGAAACAAACCTCCGATTTGTGCTGCCGCCTGTAAACTTAACCGCTCACAATCCTTTCCATTTAATACCAAACGCACCAATACCTGATTACTCAAGCCCCAATAATCCAGCTGATGAAACATCTCTCGATACTCATGATAATCTATACCCAACGATAACACCAAAATAGCTTGCTGATCCTTTCTCAATTTGAACACGAATGTTTCATCCAACTCTTCAACACTTCTGATTTCAATATATACAGGCATCTCATCTGGCAATTCAGGGCCTGCCAAATATTCTTCGACACTACATAATGGCACAGCATTCCGATTGTAAACATGTGCCATATCCAATAAATGAAGCGGCACTAATATTTTAGTTTCCACCGGTAACTTCGTCAGTTCCGGTCCCAAGGTTTCTGTATATAACAATTCCGGAGCCTTCACTCCTCCTTTCAAACGGATACCCGACACAGGATCATTAAATTGATCAACAGAAAAATCAAGTTGCCGACTAACTTCCTCATCAAAAACATCAATTCCAGACAAATCCGCCACCAATATCGGACGAGTACAACAACCTTTTAATCGATCTCCACTACATTCAAATTTAGGATTACTACAAATATCCACCAATGAAACGGCTACAGGTATTTCTGCTTCAGGAGCTTCCGTTAAAGAAACTCTGATTGTATCACCAATTCCTTCATTCAATAAAGTACCAATTCCCACAGCTGAACGAATTCTCCCATCTTCACCTTCTCCAGCCTCTGTGACTCCTAAATGTAAGGGATAAGACATGCCCTCATTTTTCATTTCGCGTACTAATAAACGAACAGCATCAACCATCACCCTACAATCACTGGATTTTAAAGAAATTACTACATTATCAAATTGAATAGCCTTACATACCCTCAAATATTCCATGGTCGATTCAACCATACCCTCCGGCGTATCGCCATAACGGCTCATAATACGATCAGACAGTGAACCATGATTGGTCCCGATACGCACAGCTGTACCATACTGACTACATACATTCAAAAATTCAGTAAACTTCTTTCGCAATATCTCCAACTCCTGCGCATATTCTTCTTCGGTATAATTCAGTTGTTTAAAAGTAGCACGTTTATCTATGAAATTTCCAGGATTAATACGAACCTTCTCAACATACTTAGCAGCGATCAAGGCTGCATCTGGAGTAAAATGTATATCCGCAGACAAAGGAGTATTATATCCTCTTTCGCGCAATGCTTTATGAATATAACGCAAATTCTCAGCCTCCTTCACCCCAGGAGCAGTAATTCTCACCAACTGTCCGCCTGCTTCAATAATACGAATTGCCTGCTCCACACAAGCCTCTGTATCCATTGTCGAGGTATTCAACATCGATTGTATCATAATCGGTTCTTCTGATGACAATACAATATTCCCTATTTTTACGATATTCGTTTTTCTGCGCATAACTTTATTTATTTAAGTACTAACGAATTGTATTCCCAGTTAAAACTTGTTTAATATTTTGTGTATTACGAGGATTCCTTACATCTTTCCCCTCTGGAGTATACACAAAATCTATCTCCTCCTTGAAATATTCATAAACTTTATGTCGAACAACCTTTGCTGTCGAATTGACTGTTCCGTTCGCTTCACACAATGTCTCTGGCAAAATAGCAATAACAGCTGGCAACCAACGTTCTGGAAACATCCCTTCAAATTCTCCTCCTTTTCTAAAACGCAATATCTCACCATAAATTTTATCCAACATCAATTTATATCCTTCAACAGACTCCGGAGTAACATGCAGCTTCAATACATACTCTCTCAATGCAGCCTTATTAGGTACAATCAAGCCTGCTGTATAAGAAGATTGATTATTATAAAGTACACAATAGTCAATAGAAGGCGATAGTTCCATAATTGCCTCCTCAATACCTTCCGGACTATACTTTTCTCCATCGCTTGCTATTAATAAAGACTTAAACCGTCCCAATACATATAAAAGCCCCTCCTCATTTACATAGCCCATATCACCAGTATAAAGCCAACCATCACGCAAACTTTCTGCTGTTGACGTCGGATTTTTCCAATACCCTTTCATGACATTACCACCACGTATAACAATCTCTCCTTTTTCACCGCGTGGTAACTCATTCCCACTATCATCACATATTTTCAAATCCATCGGTCGCACAATCTGTCCTGAAGAGCCGAAATGGTGTAACTGCGGTCTATTAGAACTAATTACCGGCGAAGCTTCTGAAAGTCCATACCCTTGCAACATGGGTACACCTAAAGCACAAAAATAACGCTGTAGTTCAATATCCAATAAAGCTCCTCCTCCTATAAAAAAGCGAAGATTACCTCCAAATACATCCCGTATTTTCTTAAATACAAGTATATCTACTAATTTAACCAAAGGATATAACACTATACGCATTCCTTTTCCCTCATGATTCCCCGTACCATAGTAACGATATGCAACCTTCAATCCCTTATTATATAGCCATTGGACAAATTTCCCTTTCAATTGTATGCCAGCCTCTATATTCTTCTTGAAATTCTTAGCTAAAGCCGGCACACTTAATAATAAATGTGGCTTTACTTCTTTCATATTCAATGGAATATTCCTCAAATATTCCATGGGCGAACGGCCAAAATCGACAGAAGCCAACGAAGCTCCATTATACATAAAAGAATAAATTCCAACAGTATGAGCAAAACTATGATCCCACGGTAAAAACAGCAGAACCTTGAAATACTCAGGCACCTGTATCAAAGAGTCGGATTGCAAAACATTGCTGACATAATTTCCGTGAGTCAACATAATCCCTTTCGGCTCTGCAGTTGTCCCCGATGTGTAAGAAATATTAGCCAAATCATCCTTCTCAACAGATGAAGCCCTTTTCTCTACTTCGCCCGGATGCTTTTCCATCCATACTTTCCCACTAGACAATAATTGATCGAAAGACACGTATTTTCCTTCAACAACATGCGAAGGACGAATAACAAATATCTTCTCGATACTCGTCAATTCATCTTCAATTTGACGAATCGTATTCACATAAAAATCAGAAACAATCAAATAACGAGCACCAGAATGATTCACTCGAAAAACTACTTCCTTCGGAGTCAACTTAATACTCAAAGGCACATTCGTACCACCAGCATAAAGTAAACCTAATTCGCCATACACCCAAGCATTACATCCTTCACTTAACAACGCTACACGGTCGCCTTTCTCAAGTCCAACCGCCATCATCCCTGCTGCCACATACATTACTTGTTGCTTCACTTCAGAATAAGTAGAGGGCTGGTATTTTCCATCTCTTTTCTCCCACAAATATACATTATCCGGGAATTTGCTACAGCTACGCTCTAGCAGATCTATTATTGTATTTAAATTCTTCTCTTTCATAGCAAGTGCAAAGATACAAAAGTAACCCATTACTCGTATTTACGTACATATACTTTTAACCCATTAAATTTTAGACTTATGAGACTATTTATAGCATGTATGCTGACACTTGTCATCTATATTATGATTTGTGTCTGTGAACAGAAGGGAAAGGAAGTCCCAAAAGTTTCACAACAATTGAAAATTGACAAAGACTATCCTACACTACAACTACTTTCGCCAACTTCCACCCCCAATCCGCCGTATCTTTATATCAAAGTTGAAGACAGTACAACAAAACAAAATCCAACAGAAAAATAAAAAAATATCCATAGCTTGAATGTTATACAGATAAAACTATACCTTTGTGTCATCAAACAAAATTAATTGCTCAAATCTTAAACCATGAAAATAGCTATCGCATGTGACCATGCAGGTTACGAATTCAAGGAAAAATTGGTGGAATACCTTCGCACCAAAGGACATGAAGTTAAAGATTTCGGAACACATTCTGCCGAAAGTATGGACTATCCTGACACTGCACATCCTATGGCTGCAGCAGTTGAATCAGGAGAATTTGACAAAGGAATTGCCCTTTGTGGAAGCGGTAATGGCATCAATATGACGGTTAACAAACACCAGGGTATTCGTGGAGCCCTTTGTTGGACTGTTGAAATCGCATGGCTGGCTCGTCTGCACAACGATGCTAATGTATGTTGCCTTCCTGCTCGGTTTATTCCTTATGAAGATGCCCAAGATATCGTTGAACGTTTTCTAACCACAGAATTTGAGGGAGGACGTCATCAACGTAGGATTGAAAAAATTCCAGTAAAATAAATAAAAAAGGCAACCTAACCGGTTGCCTTTTTAGTTCAACTAGATTCTACACATATCTCTTCTTTCCTTCTGAGCATCAGAAACGGCCAGCGTTGCCATGTGTACAATATCTCTTACCTGACATCCCATCTGAAGAATATGTACAGGTTTATTCATACCCAGCAGAATCGGTCCGATGATCTCATGACTACCCAATTCCTGCAACATACTCAAGCCGACACTACCAGAACTCAAATTCGGGAAAATAATTGTATTCACATCACGATCTCCTAATATTGAAAACGGATACTCCCTTTGTCTCAATTCTTTATCAAAAGCCATAGAAGCATGCATTTCTCCATCCACTAAAATTTCAGGATACTTATTATGCAACTGAGTGATACATTCTTGAATCTGAGCCGGACTTCCTAAACGATATTCCCCAAAATTCGAATAAGAAGTCAAAGCTATCACAGGATCAATATCAAAACGTTTCACAGCATCATGGGTCAAAACAGTTACATACTCCAAAGTTTCTGCCGAAGGATGGCTATTTACTGTAGTATCTGCCAAGAAATAAGTTCCACGTTTTGTTGTAGCAATGTGCATACCGGCAGCATATTTGCAACATGGTTGCAAACCAACCACCTCTTTGGCTTTTTCAAACACTTCTTTATATGGAGAATTCACACCTGAAATAAAACCATCTGCATCGCCACACTCCAACATCATCAAACCGACATAATTAGGATCTTGCATTTTCAAGACAGCCTTACTCTTAGATACACCTAGGCGCTGCATTTTTTCATAATAATGCTCCGTATATCGTTCTATTGTATCTGCTTCCACAACCGGATCAAAAATCGTGAGATTTTGAATTGTCAACTTATTACGAGCTATTTTATCTTGAATAACAGCCGTATTGCCTACTAAAATAGGATAAGCTATATGCTCGGCTGTCAATTCCTGCACCGCTTGCAATACCTGTAGATTTTCCCCTTCTGCAAACACCACACGCTTCGGATTCGCTTTCGCCTTATGCGTCATCAAGCGCATTAATCCATTATCATGACTAACACGCTTCTCCAAACTTTCGCGATAAGCATCCCAATCTTCAATCACCCGACGAGCCACTCCAGATTCAATTGCAGCTTTCGCAACAGCAGGAGCCACACAACTAATCAAACGATTGTCCAATGCTTTTGGAATAATATAATTTCTATCAAACGAAATCGCCGGATCATGATATGCCATCTTCACACTTTCAGGAACAGGCTGTTTGGTCAAATCCGCAATTGCACGGGCAGCTGCCAACTTCATCTCTTCATTGATACCACTAGCCTGCACATCCAATGCCCCTCGGAAAATGTATGGGAAACCCAATACATTATTTATCTGATTAGGGTAATCTGACCGCCCTGTCGCAAAAATAATATCCGGACGAGAATGCATAGCCCTCTCATAGCTAATTTCCGGATTCGGATTAGCCAAAGCAAATACAATGGGATCCTTTGCCATACTCTGCACCATTTCTTCGGTCAAAATATCAGCCACAGACAATCCCAAAAAGACATCAGCACCTCTCAACGCTTCCACCAAAGTTCTAGCTTCTGTTGGCACAGCAAATTCCATTTTTTCAGCATTCAATCCTGCACGCCCCTCATAAATAACGCCCTTACTATCACACATTAAAATATGCTCACGCTTTACACCCAGACTTCTATAAAATCGGGCACAAGAAATCGCTGCGGCTCCAGCACCATTCACTACAACTCTTACTTCTCCTATATTCTTACCATTCAACTCTAAAGCGTTCAACAGACCTGCCCCCGAGATAATAGCTGTTCCATGCTGATCATCATGCATCACAGGTATATCCAGCTCCTCCTTCAATCTACGTTCAATTTCAAAACATTCAGGAGCCTTAATATCCTCCAGATTAATTCCACCAAAAGTTGGAGAAATCATCTTTACGGTACGGACAAACTCATCAACATTTTTCGTATTTACCTCTATATCGAACACATCTATATCAGCAAATATTTTAAACAATAATCCCTTACCCTCCATTACAGGCTTCCCTGCCAAAGCCCCGATATCTCCCAAGCCAAGCACTGCAGTTCCATTCGAAATCACTGCCACTAAATTACTTTTTGCAGTATAACGATAAGCATCACCTGGATTTTTTTCAATTTCCAAACATGGTTGCGCTACACCTGGAGAATAAGCCAACGACAAATCATGCTGAGTGCTATAAGGTTTCGAAGGAATAACCTCGATTTTACCGGGACGCCCCGATTCATGATATTTTAAAGCTTCATTTTTATCCATATTCATTCATTTAAATATTCCATTGATTTCTTTTTTTCAAAGATGCAAAAAAACTCCATACCATCAGGTTAAATAAAGGTTAAAGCATACTAACGACACAAAGATAATCCGCAAATCAAAGTAAATTGCAACATTAAAATTAAAAAAAATACATATGAAAAAACTTTATTATCTAGCAGGTCTTATGGTAGCTGCAACAGCTTGCACAACAGCTCCCAAGACCACTGTAAGCATCCACATGGAGGGGGAAAGAGTCAATGAAATTCCTATTACATTAAACACAAAAGACTCTATTTACTCTGTAAGTCTCGATTCCACAAATTCTGCTACCTTACAATTGGCAACAAATTTACAAGCAGACTATGCAACCTTACAATTAGGCCGTATGCATTTACCTTTATACATCGAGCCTGGAAAAAACTTTGATATCGACATAAATACAAAAGGTCGCAAAATTACTCCTATATTTAAAGGTGAAGGAGCCGCTACAAACAGTTATTTGAACGGAGACGTTGCCAAAGACAATACGCCTGCATTGGAATTGGATGAAAAAGCATTCATAGAGGCCTTAGCCAACAAAGAAGCACAATTGGTTGGAAACCTTGAAAAAGAAAACTTTGATGCTGCATTTGTAAAAATAGAGAAAAAGAAAATCCACTATTCTCTTTATTCCTCCATTTCAACATACGTTGCCTACCACCCATATTATGGTAAACAACCTGATTACAAACCGTCTGATGAATTATACAACACTCTTAAAAGCTCTGTATCTGAAGAGCCGGAGTTAATCCATATTCAAGAATACAAGAGCGCTGTAATCGGATATATAGAAGTAATGTCAAGACGCACAAAAGCTTCAAATTCCTTAGAATTACTAAAAAATCAATTAGACATCATCCAAAATGACTTCAAGGCACCAGAAATTGCAGATTTTACAGTAGACTACTTTGTCAAAGCATACGTTGGCAGAAATGGGATTGACAAGCTCTCTGAATTTTCTACGATTTATGACAACAAAGTAACAGATCCAAAGAAAAAAGCAGATTTCAAAGCATTGTGTGAAAAATGGGCAAAAGTAGCCAAAGGACAGCCTTCTATCGATTTCAAATATTTAGATATCAATGGTAAAGAAGTAAGCTTAAAAGATTTGTCTGGTAAATATGTATATATTGACTGTTGGGCTACTTGGTGTGGACCTTGCCGTGGAGAACTTCCTCACCTGCAAAAACTTGAGCACCAATATAAAAACAAAAACATCCATTTTGTCAGCATCTCTTGCGACCAAAACAAAGCTGATTGGGAAAAGATGGTAAAAGAAGAAAAACTAAGAGGCATTCAGCTACACAATGGTGGAGACAGAGCATTTATGGATTTCTACATGATAAAAGGAATTCCACGCTTCATTCTGTTAGACCGTGAAGGAAAAATCATTCAGGCCAATGCTACACGTCCGTCAAACCCCGAAACAGCAAAAACATTTGACGCACTTGAAGGTATTTAAAACATCATCAATAAAAAAAACTGCTCGAAAAATCGAGCAGTTTTTTATTTTTCTACGTCCTATTTAAACCAACTATTAACATCCTCGTATTTCAATATATGAACAATAATTTTACCATCCGCCGTAAAATGATGATGCTTACAAGCAAATAATTGTTCAACAATTCCCACCATCTCCTCGCAAGTCAATGAAGTATTATAAGACATTGCTGCAGCCTTTGCCAAAGCCAATACAATACGTTCCTGCATTTTGTCACGAATACTGCCTTCTGTATTTTTATAATGCTCTATCAATTCCAGTAACACTTCCTTAGCATGGTTGTATGACAAATCAGGAGGTGTTGCTTGAATAGCGTAGCAGTTCTTACCAAACACTGTCAATTCAAATCCTAAAAACTCTAAATCAGGCAATAAATCACCTATCAAAATAAAATCCGAGGCAGACAACTCCAATACCTCTGGAAACAAACATTTCTGTCCTGCAACCCTATGAGCAGTCAATGTTTCCATATACTTATCAAACAACACCCGCTCATGCGCACGCTTCTGATCAATCAACATCAACCCACTCTGCACAGGAGTTACAATATACCTACCTTTCATTTGGAAATAGCAATTCGTAGCAGGCACCACAGGAGGCTGTTCATCCATACTCGGAATTGTTGTCTGCACCGGTTCCTCTGCTTCTTTCAATCCATCGAACAAAATATCCCAATTAGCAGGAACCTTATCCTTTCTGTGAGTTCCTCCCCAAGAAGATGTTTGTTCAAAATTTGAATCCGCCGGACTCAAACTTCCCGAACCATAATTAAAAGGGTTATACCCCGGATTATAGGTAATTCGAGGAACAAACGGAGTTTCATTAGTTGCAATCGGTTCCACATAATCTAAACTTCCCTCTGTATCAAAATCCAGCGGAGGCATAATATTAAACTTTCCTAAAGCCTCTTTAATACACGCCATCAATATCTGGAAAAAATCCGATTCATTCTGAAATTTAATCTCTGTCTTTGTCGGATGAATATTTACATCCACCATTGAAGGATCAACAGTAAAATATAAGAAATAAGACGGGATATTGTCTGCACCCAACAAACCCGAATATGCTTCCATAACCGCTTTGTGGAAAAACGAATGCTTCATAAAGCGGTTATTTACAAAAAAATACTGCTCGCCATAGGTTTTGCGCGCCTGCTCTGGGCTACATACAAAACCTTCGATTTTCACCAAGCTAGTATCGCATTTCACCGTTATCAGCCGAGAATTTATTGTCTTCCCAAATATATTCACAATCCTCTGCCTTAACCCCGACACCGGCAAATCATATAAAACAGTCCCATTATTACTCAACGAAAAAGCGATTCCCGGATTTGTCAAAGCTACCCGCAGAAATTCATTGGTAACATTTCGTAATTCAGTAGAATCCGACTTTAAAAACTTCCGTCTGGCAGGAATATTATAAAAAAGATTCTTCACTGATATATTAGTACCTTTTGCCGTACTCACTGCCTCTTGATTCTTTAATTCCGAAGCTGCAATAAAAATCGAAGAACCCAACTCCTCTTCCTCTCTACGAGTTTTTAATTCCACTTCTGCCACAGAAGCGATAGAGGGCAAAGCTTCGCCCCGAAAGCCCAACGTTCGAATACTGAACAAATCCTGAGCAGACGCTATTTTAGATGTTGCATGGCGTTCAAAAGCCATACGAGCATCCATTGGCGACATACCTTTACCATCGTCAATAACTTGTATCACAGCCTTCCCCACATTTTTCAGTACCACCTGTATATGTTTTGCTCCTGCATCAATAGCATTTTCCACCAACTCTTTCACCACCGAGGCCGGTCGCTGCACCACTTCACCGGCAGCAATCTGATTTGCCACAGAATCAGGCAACAAATGAATAATATCCATAAGCAAAAAAATATATTCCAATTACTATAAGCCAAACAGCTTTAGTAAACCTTCCGGATTTTTTACAAACACATAAAATGCTCCGAGAAACAATATCACCAGAATCATAAAAAGACGTATCGTCCGAGCCGAACCGGCATTTGTCCGCATCGCCTTACGTTTCTCATACTCGCTTCTAAACTGCCCCCTAACATTAGGAACATATACATCTTCCTCGCCTTCATCCTTCAGACCGAGTTCCGCCCTTGCACGCTTCACCCGCTCCTCGCGAGCCTCCTTTTCAGGATCCCAATACCGAGGTTTTATATTAAACCTCTTATATTCCGGTTGTTTGAATAAAAACATGGTTCGTATTATATTATTTATTTGAACTAAAATGCTTTGCCACCCATTTCGGCACTATAAACACCCCAGCAAACAGGTATGGATAATAAGTAATCAATCGCCATAGAATCGCCATAGCAATTGCCAAACCTGCGCCCGGCAAAAACTCTCCCAAATACTCTTTGAACACAAATTCGGCAAATCCACTTCCTCCCGGAGTAGGACTCACCAACATCATAATCCACATCACCAATTGCCGAGCAAAAATCAGGAAATGTTCTCCCCACCCATATTTTCCTGCCCAAAATGCCATCAAGAGCGCATTTACGACCCAATAACGAGCCGTCCACGAAAAAAAGGTCGCGCCAAAAGTCTTTAACCAAAAGCTAAATGGTTTATGACGCAATTCATATGAATTTCTCACTATATCAGAACCAACCTCGTTAGCACTATGCCTCCATTTACGCAAAATACGCCAATGAAAACATTTCATCAACAAAAATTTCAATCCCCGGGGATTTCTAAAAAGTCCGTAACTCAATACTATCAAATAAACCAACTTGATAGAATATCCCCCTACCGCAAACCACACTAATCCCGTTGTCACCCCTTCACTCACTCCCGGCATATCCCACAATTCACTTTGACTGACACACAACAATATCAGTGGAAACATCAATATAAAATACAATTCATCCAAAAACGAGGTAGCCATCACCATTGCAGAACTCCGCCCTACTTTAATCCCTTCTTTATTCACAAACAAAATGGCCAAGCTGGTTCCTCCAATAGCAGAAGGAGTAACCGCAGAGGTAAATTCCCATAAAAAAATTATGCGTATTGCACTTATCCAACTCAACCTTCCATCCGACAAGGTCCTAATCCTCACCACATATCCCAAATCCCTCACAAACATACACATCACAGCCACCATTAGCCACCACACAGAATGCCAAGTAAACGTAATTTGCTGAAAAGCAGTTATATCAAACTCTTTATAAAGCATATACGATACTACAGCCAACCCTATCATGACCGGATATACGATCTTATAGGGACTTATTTTCTTTGTCAGTTGTTTCTCTGATTCTGCCATTGTGCTACTCTCATTAAAAGAATAAAGTCCATAAAGTTAATGGAAAGTTTCCGTTTCGGACACACTCCAAGCCATAAACTTTATGAACTTTACAAACTTTAAGAACATCAAGTGGAGAGTATCGGGGTCGAACCGACGACCTCTTGCATGCCATGCAAGCGCTCTAGCCAACTGAGCTAACCCCCCATTTCTTGGGCAAAAATAATACAATTCCTACTATTTACCAATATGAGAGAAAAAATCTCCTTATTTTCACTTCCTATCCAACCATTTGTCGATATTCCTCGTTGCATTACTAAAACTAACCGCTACCTTCAACTATTCTCTGAATTGTCTGACCGCCATTTCATCCAAACCGTTAGCCTCACCCAATTCTACTATCTCTCCTGACAAAGTATCATATAATTCCTGCTCGGTAATACCACAGATAGTATCATAACGATGGTCTGTCGATATATCTTCCAAATTGTTTAAATCACTGAAAACACTAACTTTACTGAATTTAGTCACTCCTGTCAACAAGGCAAAACGCAAATACCGGTCACAACTTTTCAACACTCCATAAAAAGCCTTCAAGGTATTACGGTAATCATCTTGTAAAGATTCGTTACCAATTGCCTGTAACAACGGCTTATCATATTCGTCTATCAACACGACAACCCCACGGCCTGTTTGCTTACTTATTTTTTCTATTAAATAAGAGAAACGCTCTTCCGGTGAACGCTCTCGCTTTTCATCACCGAATACAGCCTCCCATTTTTCAAGATGCTGATTCAAAATAGCAAACAAAGATTCTATCGTTTCATATTTTTTGGCATTCAAGTCCAAGTGCAACACCGGATATTTTTCCCATTCATTCTCCAATTCCTCCATCGCCAAGCCATCAAACAACTCCTTCTGCCCTCTGAAATAAGCCTCCAAAGTAGATATGAGCAAACTCTTTCCGAATCTCCGCGGACGACTCAAAAAATAATATTTACCACTTGTCACCAACCGATAAACCAGAGATGTCTTGTCCACATAGAAGTAACCATCACGACGGATTACTTCAAAACTCTGAATACCTATAGGATAAATCTTGCTCATCTCTTATTTTATCTTTGTAAGATACAAAAATAGCACAAATCTTTAATCAAACAATAAATCTGCATACACACGAAAGGAAATTATAAAAGGCACATTGCAAACCAAACTCTACTATTCCTAAACCTAAAGCCACATCCTCTCCATTTCAACTCTATATCAAATCCAGGTAAACATCTATACAAAGCTTATTACAATATTATTGAAATCCTATATACATAGCATTCATATAGGATTCGTATAGCATTTATATAGCATTCATTATAGAATTGCTATAGATTTACCTCGGATTTGTCTTAGAATAAAGAGGAAGTAGTGTCGAAAAAATTATTTAAAAGAGAAGCTGGCTCGCACAGAGTAATGATCAGACAAGACAGCCGTATCTCGACGATAAGATAATGTCTTTAAATTAGGCGTATGTAAGATGTAATCAATGCGAAATGAAGGCCATTCGCCTATATAGGTATTTCCTAAACCTCGCCCACACTCAATAAAAGCATCATCCAGACCTGTCTTGATTTTATGATACGTGTAAGACAAAGGAGTATCATTAAAATCACCACAAACAACTACTGACCATGGTGTCTGTCTGATATGCCGATGAATTAACTCTGCTTGTTCTGCACGATATTTTTTCGCAGATGTTAAACGAGTTGTCAAACGACGAGCTCCGTCCGGTAAGCCACTTTCCCCTTTTCCTTGGCTCAGTTGCTGCATAAAAGCTCGCTCTTTTTGCCCAAGACGATAGGATTCAAGATGAATACTATAAACTCGTACCGTGTCACGTCCTAGTTTTAAATCACAATACAGACAAGCCCCCGAATGTTTTGTTTCAAAAGCTACATGCCCTTTTTTAATAATCGGTACACGGGAAAATATCGCCGTATTATCATAAACATAATGGTAGGGATATTTTTTTAAACGCTTGATAAGCGACTTCTCATCCGCACTGCTGGACTTTATTGAAAACTCTTGCAAACAGATAACATCTCCCTTGTAAGAATTCAGATAATTAAGAAGTTTATCTTTAATTTTTCGGTCACCAGACCAATGATAGAAATCAAAATAACGGACATTATATGAAAGTACGGCAAGATCTGACTTCGGCTCTGTATCTTGCACCTTGGCCGTTCCATAATAACTCATAAATGCCGGAATTCCTGCTATTATCACAACCAATGCAATCCAAAACATCCGGTGCCAGTTAGCCAACCAATAAAATAGGAATATAAGATTCAATATCAATAAATAAGGATAAGCCAAGCCTAAAAGAGCCGGCACAACAAAGGTATTAGGATTTACATAAGGGGCCAAATAGGCACCTAGAAGCGCTATCATGCAGACAAAGGCTGGGACATACAAAAACTTTCCTAACAACCGAAACATATTTTTCTATTTATAAATTAGTTACGTCCGGATTTAAAAAGTATTGCCTTTTCTTCCCTAGTCAAACTATCATATCCTGAACGGGATATTTTGTCAAGAATTTCATTGATACGATCGTCCTGTTCCTTTTTATCCGCATTACACGCATTATTGTTCATTCCTGCTGAAGAACGGCGGTATTTGACATGCATTTTTTTACGTCGAAGCATGCGCTCAAACCAATCTATAGGACAGGTAATCCAAGTCGCCAAATCCCGATGATTGCGAATCCCCATAGCAAACAACCAACCGAACAACGCTCCACCCAAATGGGCAATATGACCTCCGGCATTATCTCCCTGTATACTTAAAAGATCTATCAGTGCTGTAAATAATGCCAGATATATCATTTTTACCGGACCTATCAGAAATATATAGACCTGCTGCTGAGGTGAATGGAAACAAACCGCAAATACAATAGCCATAACAGATGCAGACGCTCCAATCGACCAAGAGGAAAGGCGAGTTATCTGGTCAAAATAAGGAAATATATTATAACACAAGATAAACATACCTGCTCCGAAAACTCCTCCTAATAGATATACTCCCGTCAATTGACGTTCTGTAAACTGATTCCGAAAGAGAGATCCAAACCAATACAACCACAACATGTTAAACAAAAGATGGAAAAAACCAAAATGAGTAAACATGTAGGTAAAAAGAGTCCAAGGACGATAAAGCAGATAATCCGGATCTGCCGGTACACCCAACCATTCAAGCAATACATCATAATATATTCCTTTGAAGCCCATCAGCAGAAAAGGTATATATACCACACTGACAACAAAGAACAACCCGCAGTTAATGTAAATTAAACGCGTCAATGCCGAACCGCTCCGAAATGATGGGAACATGCTTTTCCGAAAAGCATTCGAAAAATCTTGTCCATAATTACTGTAATACATCATCTGACTAATAGAATTTTTTACTCCGCTTGTTCCACCATCTAATCAATAAAAATCCGAAGAGCATTCCTCCCAGATGAGCAAAATGAGCCACATTGTCCCCTGCTGAATTACGCATACCCAAATACAGTTCCAACAATCCGTAACCCACTACAAAATATTTTGCTTTAATTGGTATAGGGACAAACATTAAGAACAATTCTGTATTCGGGAAAAGCATACCGAAAGCCAACAAGATTCCAAAAATGGCTCCTGATGCACCCACCATCGGAACATTAGCTTTCAAGTCAACAATACGTTTGAATATCTGCTTGCCAGCCTCTATATATTCAGGGGAACGTTGATTGTCTATCCAACCATCTATTGTAGTCCACACCCATCCTGCCGGTTCTCCCAACTGTTTTTTTGCAAAATCGGCCAAAATATGAGGATCAGGCGACTCCAAAAATAGATGGTATTGTTCGTACATACTATGCACTTCAAACCAACCAATAGCACTATTAAGCAAACCGGCACCAAGGCCACAAACGAAATAGTAAATCAAGAAACGCTTAGATCCCCATACGGATTCCAATATGCGCCCGAACATAAAAAGGGCAAACATATTAAAAAACAAATGAGTAAATTCAATGCGTCCATACGGAGATAGCGATGCATGCATAAACATGTGAGTAACATATTGCCACGGAGCCCAATACTGAGACTGGGGCAAATGTAATCCCAACGTATTATCCAGGTCGACATGAAACATTTTACCGGCTATAATGGTCAACAGCCACATAGCGACATTAGCTACTAAAAGCGCTTTGACAGCAGGCGTCAAGCCCGCAAATGGACGATAATTCTGCATTATTGTTCAGTTTTGGGTTGTTGATTCTGCTCATTTCGAGAGCGAGGACGATTCTGCTGGCGAGAATTGTTGTTCCTCTGTTGACGCGGCTGTCCCTGACGAGCTGTCATATTACTATTTCCATTTCCACGGGAATTATTGTTTTCACGGGGAACATTTGTATTTTCACGACCGTTTCCATTGTCACGAACATTCTTGTCACGAGGCACATTATCACGCGAAGTGTTTTCACGCTGTGCATTCTCTCGGGCATTGTTGTTACGATTGTTATTACTACGATTACGATTATTGCGCCGTTTCTGCTGTTTTTTCTCATCGAAACGATTCAGACTTTCCTCTCCAACGCCATCCGTATATTTGATATCCTCCTGCACTTCACCATTATCTTCCACTGCTTTAGGAGGTATAATACCTTTGCTATTCATAGCAATAATCTCTTTTACTCTCCGCACCGGAATTTGTATAAAAATGCCTTTACCTTCCTTATCCGGAGAATAGGACATAATTCCACCAAAAATATCAGTCTTTTGGTGGTAGAGCATTCCATCACCGGTATTTAAAGGTACGTTTGTCGATGGAAAATCTTTCTGCGCATCAACATATGCATCCACCTCAAAATTCAGGCAACATTTCAATTTGCCACACTGTCCTGCCAGTTTTTGCGGATTCAAAGAAATATCCTGGTAACGTGCCGCCGAAGTTGACACTGACACAAAATTGGTGATAAAAGTAGAGCAACACAATTTACGTCCACAAGGCCCTATCCCTCCGATACGTCCAGCCTCCTGACGCGTTCCAATCTGCTTCATTTCAATACGAATACGGAATGTTTCAGCCAATACTTTAATCAAAGTACGGAAGTCTACACGATCGTCCGCTATATAATAGAATATTGCTTTCGTTTTATCTCCTTGATACTCTACATCCCCAATTTTCATATTCAAATGCAGATCTGCAGCTATTTTCCGGGAACGAATCATTGTATCATGTTCCAAGGCTATGGCCTGCTGCCATTTTTCAATATCATGCGGTTTGGCTTTACGATAGACTTTCTTCAACGGATTCCGTTCCAAATCAATCCGTTTCAAACGAATTTGATCTTTCACCAATTCGCCAGAAAGAGAAACGACGCCAATATCATGTCCAAGTGCAGCCTCTACTGCAACAATATCTCCCTCTTTTAACGGTAACTGTGACGGATTGCTAAAAAATCCCTTACGAGTATTTTTAAAACGCACTTCAACAACTTCCGGAATTTCCGTTGCCGCAGGCAGATCTTTAAGCCAATTGTATACCCCTAACTTACCAGCTAACAAACGATGGTCAATTGTCGGTATTTCCGGACGCGGATGCTTTGTATGCATCTGTTGAACCTCTTCTTCTTCTTTTTCTTCTTTAGGAGCTGAGAATTCTCCAGCTTCAATCGCAACACATTCATCTGCTTCATCCTCTTCTTCAAGAGTTACGTCTTCTTCAATGACGAGCTCCTCCCGTACAGCAAACGTTTCTTCCGGCATATTTTGCTCCAACCGGTCCGGCTGCTGCTCTATATTGTTTAGTTCTTGAGTATCATTCATAATTCATTATTTTGCTGTTATGTTTACGTTGCGGCACAATTTTAGTTCGGACGAATATTCTGCATTACTTTAATGCATAAATCCGTAAATATAATTTTACTATTGCCGTTCCGGTTTATATCACTAAAAGCCCGCTCAAGTTCATCTGTCAATGAAATAATATTCCCTTCATGCACATAGGGTGCAAAAAGCACAGAAAAACTTTTCTCACGTTCTGTCATATAGTTCAATTTATCTAAATGAAAATTTCGAATAAAATTTTCACGAATCATACGTACTGCATGCAAAAGAAAACTTTTCTGCCGTTCCCGTCCTATTCCAGCAACCTCGTTCACCCATTCATTTACCGGAGGCATTTTCCGTTTCCAACAAAGACGCATCAAACTGATAAACTTTTCCTGGTTATATATTTGTTCCTCACTCTCATTCAGCAATCGTAAAGCCCAATGCCAATTTCCTGCTGCTACATGAGCAAATTCATCTGCCTGAGCTTTAGACAAACCTTTCTGAAGAATCAATTGCTGAGAAATATCTTCCTGATCAAGAGGAGGTATATTGATTCGCTGTAAACGCGATTGAATCGTTTTAATTAATTGTTCCGGATGCTCTGAAACCATCAGAATCAGTGTTTTATCAAACGGTTCTTCTATGATTTTCAACAACTTATTGGAACACTCATCATTCATTTTTTCCGGCAACCACACAATCATTACCTTATAGTCGGACTCAAAAGATTTAAGATTGAGTTTACGCAGAATATTTGCACTTTCTTCCGTATATATCATCGCTTGAGCATTGTCATCTACTCCCATTTCAGCATACCATTCTTCTTGCCCAAAATAAACCGTATGTGTAAGCAAATGACGCCATTGATTGATATACTCGTCACTAATCTGACTTTTCCCGTTTTTACGTACTATTGGAAAAACAAAATGTAAATCAGGGTGTATAAGTTTTTGCATTTTCCGACAAGCAGGACACATTCCGCATGCATCCTCTTTTTTATCGCCGGTACAGAAAATATATTGAGCAAAAGCCAAAGCAAGCGCAAGCGAGCCATACCCCGTATTGCCTGCAAAAAGCTGAGCATGGCTGATGCGCCCCGCTTGGAGTGCATGCACCAGCCTTTGCTTTATATCTTCATGTCCGATTACATCCTTAAACACCCGAATTACTTTATATTCAAAATAATTAATTTAAAATCAGCTCAATTTTATTCCCAATTCTTTGAATTGCTCTTCCGAAATCTCAGATGGAGAATCCAACATTACATCACGACCGGAATTATTCTTCGGGAATGCAATGGTATCACGAATACTGTCAAGACCTGCAAACATGGATACCAAACGATCGAAACCAAAAGCAATACCACCATGAGGAGGCGCACCGTATTTGAAAGCATTCAACAAAAATCCAAATTGTTTTTCTGCCTGTTCTGGAGTAAAGCCCAAGCATTTAAACATTCTCTGCTGCATTTCTGTATTATGAATACGAATAGAACCACCACCAACTTCCACGCCATTGATAACCATATCATAAGCATTTGCCCGCACTGCTCCCGGATCAGATTCCATTTTATCGACATCTTCCAGATTCGGTGAAGTAAACGGATGGTGCATTGCATAAAAACGTTGAGTTTCTTCATCCCATTCCAACAGTGGGAAATCAACAACCCACAATGGTTTGAATACGTCCTTATCACGCAAACCAAGACGATTACCCATTTCAAGACGTAATTCACACAATTGTGGAAGCGTCTTTTTCTTCTCTCCAGAAAGAATCAGCAACAGATCACCCGGTTTTGCCTGACAGGCATCCAGCCATGTTTTCAAATCATCTACGGCATAAAATTTATCTACAGAAGATTTAATAGAACCATCTTCATTGTATTTGACATATACCAAACCTTTAGCGCCCACCTGCGGACGTTTAACAAAATCAGTCAACTCATCCAACTGTTTACGAGTATAAGCTGCACATCCCGGAACACATATTCCACCAATGTATTCCGCTGTATTAAATACTGCAAATTCTCTTGTCTGAGCCAATTGAGTCAAATTAACGAAACGCATACCAAAACGAATATCCGGTTTATCACAACCATAATATTCCATAGCATCATGCCATGACATACGAGGCAACTCTGGCAAATCAATACCGCGTATTTCTTTGAAAAGGTGGCGTATCATTCCTTCAAAAAGATTCAATACATCTTCTCTTTCCACAAAAGACATTTCACAGTCAATCTGCGTAAATTCAGGTTGACGGTCTGCACGCAAATCTTCATCCCGGAAACATTTTACAATCTGGTAATAGCGGTCAAAGCCTGCAACCATCAACAATTGTTTAAATGTCTGTGGACTCTGCGGCAATGCATAAAACTGTCCTTGATTCATACGAGATGGCACTACAAAATCACGCGCACCTTCCGGAGTACTTTTAATCAAAACCGGAGTTTCCACTTCCATGAACTTATATGAATCCAAATAGTTCCGAACTAAATGAGCCATACGGTGACGCAACTCCAGATTTTTACGAATAGCTTGACGACGCAAATCCAAATAACGGTATTTCATCCGAATTTCATCACCACCATCAGTATTATCCTCTATTGTAAAAGGAGGAATTTCCGAGTTACTTAACACATTGATTTTCTCAATCAGAATCTCAATATCTCCTGTCGGAATTTTATTATTTTTGCTAGCTCTTTCTACCACATTACCCTCAACTTGGATAACGTATTCCCGTCCTAGTTCGCCTACTTGCTTTTTGATTTCCTCAGTGGCAGACTCTTCCACCACCAACTGTGTTATTCCATATCGGTCACGAAGATCGACAAAGGTCATAGCGCCCAGATTACGAATTTTCTGAATCCAACCACTTAATGTCACTTTTTGATTTACATTTTCAAGCCGAAGCTCTCCACATGTGTGTGTTCTATACATATCGTAATGTTATAAAGTTTTCTATTTACATAAAGAAACGGATGTCCGATTCTACCAATTGGCGAAAATACTAAGAATTTATGAAACTATTGAAAATTAGGAATTGAAAATTGCAAATTATTACTCTATCTTTGAGGTAAATTTATAACAAGCAGAAGTGAATTATATTGATATCATTATTTTAGTGCTCATTATACTTGGAGCCATCAGAGGTTTTATCCGAGGATTGATCATAGAAGTTACCACCCTATTAGGATTGGCAGCAGGAATTTATGCTGCCATGAAATACGCTTATCTACTAGAAAACGTCCTAAAAGATTTTCTAGATATATCTGCAAAATATTCTCCATATATAGCACTCAGCATCACCTTTATACTAGTAGTTATTTTTGTTTTTGTATTAGGAAAATTACTTACGAAACTTATAGATATCATACTCTTGGGATTTGTCAACAAGCTACTCGGAGCCATTATGGGAGCTATCAAAGTAACCCTGCTTCTCTGTGTACTAATCATAATAGCAAACACCTTAAATGAAAAATTCCTATTAATAAGCGAAGAAACATTGGAAAAGAGCGTATTATTCTATCCTTTTCTTAATTTTGCAGAGAAAATATACTATTCGATACGTTGCTAATTATAGAATAGATCGAATACAACAAGAATGTAATAACATCCAAAATAATAACTCAATGAATTTTGTAGATGAATTGAAATGGAGGGGGATGATTCACGATATCATGCCCGGAACCGAGGAATTACTTTCCAAAGGACAAACAACAGCTTATGTAGGTATTGACCCGACAGCTGATTCTCTCCATGTGGGACATTTAGTATCAGTTATGATGATGAAACATTTCCAAGTAGCTGGACACAAACCCATTTTTATCATTGGTGGAGCAACCGGTATGATTGGCGACCCCAGTGGGAAATCACAGGAAAGGAATCTACTGACAGAAGATACCATACAAAAAAACATGGCAGGCATCAAAGCTCAGTTATCACATTTTATTGACTTCAATTCAACAGCCTCCAATGCTGCCATTATGCTTAATAATTACGACTGGATGAAACAATTTTCATTTTTGGATTTCATCCGAGATGTTGGCAAACATATCACAGTCAATTACATGATGGCTAAAGACTCTGTTAAACGCCGTTTAAACGGAGAATTTGCTGATGGCATGTCTTTTACCGAATTTACTTACCAATTAGTACAAGGTTACGATTTTCTACATCTCCGCAAAAACCACAACTGCATGTTGCAAATGGGTGGATCAGATCAATGGGGTAATATTACAACAGGCACCGAATTGATTCGCCGCAAAGAAGGATTGGAAGCATATGGTCTGACATGGCCATTAATGACTAAAAGTGATGGTAAAAAATTTGGCAAAACAGAATCAGGAAATATTTGGCTAGATCCTGAACGTACTTCGCCTTACAAATTCTACCAATTCTGGCTGAACACAACAGACGAAGATGCTGCACGTTATGTGAAAATCTTTACTCTGTTACCTCCGGCTGAAATAGATGCACTTATAGCAGAACATGCAGAAGCACCACACCTCCGTAAATTACAGAAGACTTTAGCAAAAGAAATCACCTGTCTAATCCATGGAGAAGAAGCCTATAATTCCGCCTTGGAAGCCTCACAGATTCTTTTTGGCAACGCAACTTCTGAATCACTACGAAAAATCGACGAACGAACTTTCTTGTCCGTTTCTGAAGGAGTACCTCAATTTGAAATTTCAGCACCAGATTTAAAGGCTGGTATCTCAATTGTAGATTTTCTAGCAGACAAGACATCAATCATGTCATCAAAAGGAGAAGCACGCCGTGCACTAAAATCTAATGCCATTTCTATCAACAAAGAAAAGGTTACCGGAGAAGATGCAATTATCAATGAAGGACATTTGATTGACGGGAAATATATTCTTGCCCAAAGCGGTAAAAAGAATTACTTCCTAATCATTGTAAAATAAAAAGAATAGCCGCTTGTTAGGCGGCTATTTTTATATTTACTCTTCAACCTCAAAATCCTGATATAAAAAATCATTATAGGGGAAACGTGCTGAATGAATATCCTTCACTATTGTATATAATTTTTCTTTTAACTCTTCAATATTATCTTTTTTCGCAGCTGAAATATAAACAGTCTCACAACCTTGTTTAGACATCCACATTTGTTTTAAATCTTCTAGGCTGTAATTCTCTCGCAAAACGGGAGTCAAATCATCATCCTCCTTCTTTACATATTGAAAGGCATCTATCTTATTAAATACAATAATAGTAGGTTTAGACTCTTTTATCAGTTCTGCCAAAGTCTCATTTACCACCTGCATCTGCTCTTCAAATTGCGGATGGGATATATCCACAACATGTAATATTACATCAGCTTCTCTCACTTCATCCAACGTAGATTTAAAGGATTCCACCAAATGATGGGGCAGCTTTCTAATAAATCCCACAGTATCAGCCAATAATAGAGGTACATTTTTTATCGCAATCTTACGCACCGTAGTATCTAATGTTGCAAACAATTTATTTTCTGCAAATACGTCCGACTTACTCAATAAATTCATCAGCGTAGACTTTCCAACATTCGTATAACCAACTAAAGCCACTCGAACTAACTTACCGCGATTTTTACGCTGAATCATTTTTTGGCGGTCTATTTTAGCCAATTCTTCTTTAAGCCGAGTGATTTTATCTCGAATGATTCGACGGTCTGTCTCTATTTCTGTTTCTCCAGGGCCTCTTAAACCAATACCTCCCTTTTGGCGTTCCAAGTGTGTCCACATACCAGTCAGTCGAGGCAACAAATATTGATATTGCGCTAACTCCACTTGCGTTTTTGCATGAGCTGTACGCGCACGACTAGCAAAAATATCCAATATCAAATTCGTACGGTCAAGCACCTTGATGCCTTTAAACATCCCTTCAATATTACGCAACTGCGTAGGGGAAAGTTCATCATCAAAGATAATCATATCTACTTCATGCTCTTCTGTATACGCCTGTATTTCCTCTAATTTTCCCTTGCCAATAAAAGTAGCATGTACCGGTTTATCCAAATTTTGAGTAAAAATCTTTACTGTTTCCGCACCTGCAGTTTCTGCCAAGAAAGATAATTCATCCAAATATTCGCACATTTGATTATAAGTTACATCTTTAGACTGCAAGGCAACTCCTACTAATATTGCTTTCTCTGCTTCTTTTCCGGTATAATACATATAAGAATTAGTTGTAAGTACAAAATAAAGGGCTGACACAATTATGACAGCCCTTTGTATTTAAATCAATTCGTCTTTTAGTTGTTAGACAACTGGAAGTTAATCGGCAATGTATAGGAAACTCTTACAGGTTTACCTCTCTGTTTTCCAGGTTTCCATTTAGGCATTGCTTTTACAACTCGAACAGCTTCTTTATCCAAAGATGCATCTACACCTCTTAATACTTTAACATCAGTAATAGAACCATCTCTCTCAATCACAAATTGAATATATACCTTACCTTGGATACCATTCTCCATAGCCAATACAGGATATTTCACATTCTTGGCAATCCATTTTTGAACATTACCACCGGGGAACATCGGCATATCCTCAACGACAACAAAGACCTCTGAATCTCCAGTATCTTCATCTCCATATTCTCCAAATTCCATTGCATCGGTTGGAGCATCCGTATTTTCAGAAGTATCATCGACATCCTGAATTTCAAGCTCTTCATCAATTTGAGTATCATCCTCAACGATATCAATCAAGTCTGTCAATTTCGGAGCTGGAGGAGGTGGTGGTGGAGGTTTTAACATTTGCTGTGTAATCGGAATGATTTCCTCCTCAATCTGTTCTTCAGCAACCGTCTGGAACTGACTTACTTCCTCAGAAGAAGATTTCCATTCAAAGGCAAATAGCAGGATTGCTAAAGCCAGAGTAAGGCCGATCTCAAAGAAGACTCCTTTTTTGCCTTCAAGATCTGCTTTCTGTGACTTCTTTACTTCCATGATATAAATTTTGTGTTGTTATTTACAATTCATTCAACGGGGTAAAAGTAAAAAAAAATGGAATAGCAAACAACATTTCAAACGTTTTTTTTGAATAAAACGTTAAAGTCAAAATCCCGCCTCAGCCAATCCTTAATTAATTTAACATCCACACTTTCATTTGCAGATTCCAATACCATATCGTACTTTTGTGCAAATGAGTATAAATGAACAACCATATGCTACGTATTTACTATTTAAAACAATCCGATTATCAAGCATATCCCGAAGAATATTTTTTTCCTCATGTAAGCAAGGATACTTGGGAATCCACCCGACAATTCCTCAATAAAAAAGTTCGACAAACCAAATTATTAAGCGAAACTTTAACCCGACAACTGATTAATCAAACTTGGGGACTATCTTCCAAAGATTATCAGTTAGTAAAAGGGGAACATGGAAAACCCTATTTAAAAGTACAAAACATATCTGCACATTTTAATATTTCACATTCCGGTAATTATATTATATGCGCCATCAGTGATCAAAATGTAGGTATTGATATAGAGTTATGTGGAAAACCACGTCTGAACGTGGCTAGGCATTTTTTTCATCCTCAAGAAATAGCACTACTAAATAAAACGACAGATGAAAAACTACAACAAAAATTATTTTTCAATCTATGGTCTGTCAAAGAAAGTTATTTGAAATATACAGGAAGCGGGCTTAGTACTCCTCTCTCATCATTTGAAGTTTGCTTTACGGGGAATAATATTACATTAAAAAAAGAGCATTCCCTACTACCCATAATGGTTCAGGAATGCCCTATAGATCCTAATTACAGCAGCTTTGTTTGCTGCCAATCAATAGAGTCTTTTACAATCGACACTCTTAAGCTTTGATATTTTCATTCTGTATAAGCCATTCTGCGATCTGCACAGCATTCAATGCAGCACCCTTCTTTATTTGGTCTCCAACGACCCAGAATGTCAAGCCATTTTCATCTGCCAAATCTTTACGAATACGCCCCACATAGACTGGATCTTTGCCAGAAAGAAACAAAGGCATAGGATATTGCTTGTCTTGAGGATCATCCTGCAACACAATCCCTTCTGCTTTTTTAAATGCCGCACGAGCTTCCTCTACTGTTAAAGGACGCTCTGTTTCCACCCAAATACTTTCAGAGTGAGCTCTTAGCGCAGGAACGCGCACACAAGTTGAACTCACTTTAATATCTGAGTGCATGATTTTTTGCGTTTCATTAAACATTTTCATTTCTTCCTTTGTGTATCCATTATCCGTAAACACATCAATTTGGGGAATCAAATTAAATGCTAATTGATAAGCAAATTTTTCAACAGTAGGAGTTTCACCTGCTAACACCTGACGATATTGAGTATACAACTCGTCCATCGCTGTAGCTCCAGCTCCACTTGCAGCCTGATAAGTTGCTACATGTACTTTTTTGATATGCGACAATGATTCTATTGCTTTCAATGCAACAACCATTAATATTGTTGTACAATTAGGATTAGCAATGATTCCCTTAGGACGATTCAGAGCGTCCTCGGGATTTACTTCCGGCACAACAAGAGGCACCTCATTATTCATGCGGAAAGCACTTGAATTATCTATCATCACAGCGCCATGCTTCGTTATAGTTTCAGCAAACTCCCGCGACGTGTCACCTCCTGCAGAAACAAAAGCAATATCTACATCCTTAAAATCATCGTTATGCTGCAGTAATTGAACTGTCAACTGCTTATCTTTGAACATATATTGCTTGCCGGCACTACGCTTGGAACCAAACAATACCAACTCATCCATTGGAAAATTTCTTTCTTCCAATACTTTTAAAAATTCTTGGCCAACAGCTCCGCTGGCTCCGACAATTGCAACTTTCATATCATTTATCTTACTGCTGTTAATAACTTCATCCAAATAATTATTCCTCTGTGGAAGCTAACCTCTTACTTTGACGCTTACGCTCTATTTCATCTAATATGATTTTACGCAAACGCATAGAATGAGGTGTAACCTCTACGTATTCATCCTCTTGAATATATTCCAATGCTTCCTCTAGACTAAATTTAACAGGAGGTGCTATGTTCACCTTATCATCAGAACCACTAGCTCGCATATTTGTCAATTTCTTTGACTTACAAACATTGATTACAATGTCATCTGGACGAGTACTTTCACCTATCACCTGCCCTGCATATACAGTTTCTCCAGGTTCAATAAAAAATTTCCCGCGATCTTGCAGCTTATTTATTGCATATGCATAAGTATCTCCTGTTTCCATAGCAATCAACGAGCCATTAATTCGCATTTCAATCTCTCCCTTATATGGTTCGAAACCTTTTAAACGGTGTGCTATAATTGCTTCTCCTGCAGAGGCTGTCAACAAACTGCTACGCAAGCCTATAATACCACGAGACGGTATATCAAAATCCAGATGCACCCGTTCATCACGAGTTTCCATATTATTCAATACACCTTTTCTTTTAGTTACCATCTCTATTGCTTTGCCAGAGAATTCTTCCGGAATATCTATCGTCAATTCTTCTACCGGTTCACATTTCTGTCCATCAATTTCTTTAATGATAACCTTGGGCTGTCCAACTTGAAGTTCATATCCTTCACGACGCATACTCTCAATTAGTACACTCAAATGAAGCACTCCACGCCCATAAACAATAAATGAATCAGCACTTAACCCTGGTTCAACTCGCAATGCCAAGTTCTTCTCAAGTTCTTTATCCAAACGTTCTTTTATATGACGAGAAGTCACATATTTTCCATCTTTACCAAAAAATGGTGAATTGTTTATGGTAAACAACATACTCATTGTCGGCTCATCAATCGCAATAGGAGTCAATGCTTCAGGATTTTCATAATCAGCAATTGTATCACCGATTTCAAAGCCTTCAATACCGACAATTGCACAGATTTCACCAGACTCAACTTCATCCACTTTCTGTTTTTCCAATCCCTCAAACAACATCAAATCTTTAATTCGGCTTTTAATTTGTGTCACACCATCACGTTTACATAAAGTGATGGGCATCCCTGCTTTCAACTTACCTCGCGTCAACTTACCAATTGCTATACGACCGATATATGATGAATATTCCAAAGAGGTTATCATCATCTGTGGTGTTCCCTCAGCAACAACCGGTTCTGGAATATCTTCAATAATTGCATCTAACAATGGAGTAATATCATCTGTACGATGTTTCCAGTCTGTAGACATCCACCCTTGTTTTGCACTACCGTATATTGTCTTAAAATCCAACTGTTCTTCGCTTGCTCCTAAAGAAAACATCAAATCAAACACCTCTTCTTGTACTTCGTCCGGGCGACAATTTGGTTTGTCAACTTTATTCACAACAACAATAGCTTTCTTACCCAAGCCTAATGCTTTTTGCAATACAAATCTCGTTTGCGGCATAGTCCCTTCGAATGCATCGACTAACAGCAAAACTCCATCTGCCATATTCAACACACGCTCAACCTCTCCTCCAAAATCCGAGTGACCCGGAGTATCTATAATATTAATCTTATAATCCTTATAATGCACAGATACGTTCTTAGCAAGGATTGTAATACCTCGCTCACGTTCCTGATCATTATTATCGAGAATCAGGTCTCCGCTTTGTTTTTCGTTCTCTCTGAATTGCTTTCCTTGCAATATCATCTTATCCACGATGGTTGTTTTTCCGTGGTCAACGTGCGCAATAATGGCGATGTTTCTTAATTTCCGCATTTTATCTTTATTTTAAGTATGCAAAATTACAATTATTTGTTGAGAACGAAAAACAAAAAAAGTTGAAAGTCAGTAATTCTAACTCTCAACTTTTCTATTTTTAAGAAAAAAGCCTCTTAACCTGAATAATTCATAGTCTCCACAAAAAAGAGAACGCCCTTCTTGTATATT
>CAMDJC010000013.1:0-63802 GCA_945900015.1 uncultured Odoribacter sp.
TTCGACATATCTGGCAACAAATCTTAATTTGGGTGGCGCATTGACGAAGTCAGGAGAATAATACTTATGAAACAAGGCTTCAAAAATCTTTCGGTCCCCATCAACAAGTAATTTTATAATCTCATTATCAGTTGCTATTTTATCAATTTCATCATGCATTCATAAAATAAATAAATTTCAATCCCAAATTAACGAATTATTATTTTAAATGGCAAATCTATTTATTAATAAAGAAGGTATAAACTCACCAAAAGATATGCAAAAAAAAGAAAGTGTATTGTTCTGACAACACACTTTCTATCATATGTTTCTTTATTCTATTCCTTCATCTTGTCCACCGAACGGACAAATTCAATATCGTCCCGGAAGAGCTTGCGGTAAGTGATATGTGTCCGTGCTACAGATGCACCGATATATTCCATCAAGTGAATCATAGGCGGATTAAATTCTCCCACCCAGTTCAACTCCAGATATTTATAATTACTGTCCTGCTCAACGATACATTCCGTAAAACGCTTGATCATAGCAGCTTCCACTCCTTTGCCCTGAAATTCGGGAACCACACCGAAAAGTTGTCCCAGAGCTACATCAATCTTCTTGACATGGCGATAATACATAAATTTCAAGATTCCCAACAAATTCATCTTACCATTCAGATGCTTCACTGCCTGATTGATCTCCGGGAACATCAAAAAGAAGCCTATCGGCTCGTTTTTATAAAAGGCAAAATATATCAAATCCTTATCGATAATCGGTTGCAGACTCTTATAAATGGATTCCACCTGATCACGCGTAATCCCATCTACCCCGTGCACCTCCAGATTCCATGCCTTGTTATATACTGTCAATAATGCCTCGATAGCCCGCTCCTTACCGATATCTCCATAAGTATGCACCGTATAATCCGGATTCTTCAAAATACGGTCGGCCTTCCAAACCACTATTTTGGAAAGACTCTCCATCACCAAACGCGTACGGTAGGTAAACTGCTTAAAAAAATCAAGGAAACCATACTCCTCAAAGAATTTCACATAATACGGCTGCGTATAAGGCATGGCATAAACAGGCGACTGGTCAAATCCATCCACAAGCAATCCCCACCATTCTATACGTTCACCAAAATTCACCGGTCCCTCCATGGCTTCCATTCCACGACTTTCCAACCACTCACGGCAACGGTCGAACAGCATAAAAGCAGCTTCTTTATTGTCGATACACTCAAAAAAGCCCATCTGCCCGACTGTATATTTATCCAAATTACAAGTCTTACGGTTAATAAAAGCAGCTACACGCCCCACGCACTCCCCTTTTTCATCACGCAAAATCCAACGGGTACACTCTCCATGTTTGAAACTCGGATTCTTCTCCGGATTGAACACATTGCGGATATCGTTATCCAAAGGACGCACCCAATACGGATTGCCACGGTACAGACGCACCGGCAATTCTATGAACTCCTTTTCCGCAATTTTATCTTTTACTTCTACTAAAGAATACATAAACATCTATTTATCTCAACTCCTCCGTCAGCAAACGGATTTCCAACGAAGGACTGATACGTTCATAAAGAATATTATAAACAGCCGTCGTAATCGGCATATGCACCTTATACTTCTCATTGATTTCCATAATTCCCTTGACGGCAAAATAACCTTCTGCTATCATCAGCATCTCCATCTGTGCCGATTTCACCGAATATCCCTTACCGATCATCGTTCCAAACGTCCGGTTGCGACTAAACTGTGAATAGGCTGTCACAAGCAGGTCGCCCAAATAGGCCGAACACTTGATATCACGCTGGATGGGATGCACAGCAACGACAAAACGCTCGATTTCCTGAATCGCATTGGAAACCAACACCGCCTGAAAATTATCCCCATAACGCAGGCCATGACAGATTCCCGCTGCAATGGCAAAAATATTTTTCATCACGGCGGCGTATTCCGTACCGTATATGTCATCGGAAATAGAAGTCTTGACATAATGGCAATTAAACAATTGCGACACAAAACGTGCCACTTTCGCATCTGCACTGGAGAATGTCAGATAAGACAAGCGCTCCAAAGCAATCTCTTCCGCATGGCAAGGTCCGGAAATCACGACAATCTGTTCAAAAGGCACCTCATATTGCTGATGAAAAAATTCACCGATAATCAGATTATCATCCGGAATAAGCCCTTTGATAGCCGACACCACAATCTTATCCTTCAGCGGACGGGAGGCTTTTGCCACTACATTTTTTATAAAAGCGCTGGGGATTGCAAATATTATAATATCAGAATGGGCAATCAGATAATCCAGATTATCTGTAAAGGTGATTTTCGAAAGGTCAAAATCCACAGCACACAAATAGCGTGGATTATGCTTCAACTCCTTGAAAGCATTAATCGACTCTATATTCCGCATAAACCAATTGATGTGATCATTGGTTTCCGTCAAAATTTTAGCAATAGCCGTTGCCCAACTGCCACCACCTACTACGGCAATACGGGGCGATTCTGGAATTTCCATGTACAAATAAGTTAGTAAGTTGCAATATAAAAAATTGCCGGGTTTGTTCCCCGGCAACCTATTTTTAAGCCAGCCAAGACTTCACGTCATCTGGAGTCAGACCGGACAATCCTAATTTCTCTTTTTTATTGATTCCACACAATTCCTGATGGAGCTTATTCGGATTCTCAACAGCTTTCAATGATTCAACCGTCTGATAACCTGCTTTCTTCACAACAGCAATCCAATCTTTTGGAATTCCCAAAGCCTCATATTTCTCATCCGGGTCAACCACCGGTTTCTTTTCAGGCTTCATCTGCGGGAAGAACAATACATCCTGAATAGAAGCACTGTTAGTCAAGAACATACAAAGACGGTCGATTCCAATACCCATACCGGAAGTAGGAGGCATACCGTATTCCAAAGCACGAACAAAGTCGTAATCAATATACATCGCCTCATCGTCACCACGCTCCTGCAGCTTCAGCTGCTCCTGAAAACGCTCCAACTGGTCAATCGGGTCGTTCAACTCAGAATAGGCATTTGCCACTTCCTTACCGTTAACGAACAACTCAAAGCGTTCGGTAAGATCCGGATTTTCGCGATGTTTCTTCGTCAGCGGAGACATTTCTTTCGGATAGTCATAAATAAAGGTCGGCTGGATATAATGACCTTCACATTTTTCGCCAAAGATTTCATCAATCAACTTGCCTTTACCCATAGTCTTGTCCACCGGAATATCCAACTTCACACAAGCGTCATACAATTCCTCTTCAGACATTTTTTCAATGTCATAACCGGTAAATTCCTTAATGGCATCAGCCATACGTACCCGACGGAAAGGACGTTTAAAGTCGATTTCATTATCACCGATAACAGCCTTTGTCGTACCGTTAATGGCAAGGGCTGCTCTTTCGATCATCTCCTCGGTGAAATTCATCATCCACAAATAATCCTTGTAAGCCACATATATTTCCATACAGGTAAATTCCGGATTGTGCGTACGGTCCATACCTTCGTTACGGAAATTTCTTGAAAATTCATATACCCCTTCAAAACCTCCGACAATCAAACGTTTCAAATAAAGCTCGTTGGCAATACGAAGATACAAAGGAATATCCAACGCATTATGGTGAGTGATAAACGGACGCGCAGAAGCACCACCGGGGATTGCCTGCAATACGGGAGTCTCCACTTCCAGATAACCTTTGGAATTAAAGAACTCACGGATAGCGTTTATCATCTTGGTACGTTTCATAAACACATCTTTCACCTGAGGATTTACAATCAGGTCGAGATAACGCTGACGATAACGCTGTTCCGGGTCGGTAAAAGCATCGAACACCTTGCCGTCTTTCTCCTTGACAATCGGAAGCGGACGCAGAGACTTGGAAAGCATCACCAATTCTTTGGCATGCACGGAAATCTCTCCGGTCTGCGTACGGAATACAAATCCTTTTACACCGACGATATCCCCGATATCCATCAACTTCTTGAACACAACATTATACGCTGTAGAAGCTTCATCATTGGAAATATCATCGCGACTTACGTACACCTGAATACGTCCTGTTGCATCCTGCAATTCAAAGAATGAAGCTTTACCCATAATCCGGCGTGTCATCATACGTCCTGCAATCACCACCTGACGGGGCTCTGCCTCTTCGTTGAATTGTTCTTTAATTTCCGCCGCATGGGCATCCACTTTAAACTCTGCTGCCGGATAGGCTTCTATTCCAAGTTTATCCAATTCCTTCAAAGAATTTCTGCGGATAATCTCTTGTTCACTTAACTCAGTAAAGCTCATCTTTAATTCATTTTAAATTATTGGTTTGTCTGCCGTCATCACGGCATCTGCTTTTTAAGCAGGCGAAGTTACAAGAAAATCAGGAAAAAGACAATAGTATCCGACCTGGTTTCCAAGGATTATACAACATCGGTGCAATATTGAGTAAAAATACACACATTCGAGCAAAACACACTGCCATTTTGAGAAATCGTTGTCAGTGCATCTTCATCTTTCAACAAAATGCTTTGACAGGTCCTCTGCCGAGAGGAATCCGCTATGTCTGAAAAACTCCTTGCCATTCTTGTCAAGCAAAACCTGTGTAGGTATCGTTGCTATTCCGAAATAATCAACAAAATCCCTGTTCTTCTTCAGACTTATATTGATAAACACCACATTCACCCGACTACCGTATTCCTGTTTGATGGTCTCCATAACATCCTCCATCTGGCGACAAGAATGACAGCCGACCGAACCAAATTCAAGAAACGTATATTCATAGCTTTTCTTATTCGTGTTATAATCATATAGTTCAGACAAAGAGTCCTCCACTACGTTCTTTTCCGACTGTTCCATCCTGTCTGTCATATTTCGGGAGGCATAGCGAATCAAAGTATCCCGAAACAAAACCAAAGAGCAAAACAGAACAAGTATTAAAACAACCGATATATAACCTCTGTATTTCTTCATCATGCTGATTATGAATTACATTTTATTAATCTCCATCTGTATCCTGTTTAAAAACGAACCGGCATGAGCACCATCCATTTGTGTATGATGAAACTGAAAAGACAAATTAATATAATACCTGAAAAAATGACGCGAATACCGTCCCCAAATAATGAAAGGATTGTTGAATATGCCACTATACATACCGCCAGCAAATTCTAATTCCGTATCAATAACCGCAGAAGTTCCGATAACCATACACTCTTCAGATAAATCCCGGTCAGCACAACTCATTGCGACTTCTGTCGTATACTTCATATAGTCGCGACAATAACTCTCAAAATCCCCCTGAAATTCAATATCACAAGAACTGACTTCTCCCATTCGATTTTTCACCATTGTATTAATGGCTATTTTATCGAATTGCATTAGCTTATCTCCCACTGGCAAAAGATAAAATTCCTTTTGCTGAAGAGCTGCCTTTCCAATGCAGTAGTCAAACAGCATATTGAACTTCAAATGCTTTTTTTTACTTATCCTAACAAGGCGTGTCACATCTATTTTCTTGACAAAAGTAAGCATAGGATTGGGAGCATTTTTCCAAATCTCGAACTGACGTCCTCTGGTTGTCTCATATGGATTAATTTCTTTCATATTTATGTCATTTCTTATCTAAATCAACCGAATATTTCATAGAACTTATTAATGGAAACACTAATTAGAAGGGTACAAAGAGAAAGGAGTTATCTGCTAACTTATAGGCAAGTCAGATAGCTCCTACTCAATATTATTTTTTGCGACGGTATTTTTGATTAGGGTCATTGGGCTTTCCAGGTACAGTGCGTTCAAGGATTCCTGCTTCTACAAGGTCATAAATATAACGCTTGCGATTATTATAGAAATCAGTTAATCCAAGCCTATCCATTATCTCCTTAGCTGTACGGGGCACTGAACAGAAATTTCGAATATCTTTTTGCTTTTGAGATAATTTTATGTGAGGTTGCACACTTTCTGAATGAGGTTGGTTTCTGGTGCGTGGAATGGTTATGACGAACTCATTAGCGGCATGGGTTATTTCACTGCTGTCGCTGATGCCATTGGAAAAGATGGCATTAGGACTGTATTCAAGCGCACGGCGGATTCCACTACCTGCGCCTGTATAGGGCAGCAGATAGTTAGCATTGGTGAACAGGAACATATTGCGTGGCATGGATGTTCCGTTCTTCATGTCTTCCACCGTCAGTCCATTGGGCAGTGATCCGGGGCTGTGAATCTCCACGCGGTTGTCGAATATGAAAATACGGATTGGGGCTTTGATATTCAGCGAGCGATGCACAAGCGCATTTACCACATACTCGGTCAGACTCTCGTATGGTATTTCCAACTCGCCTAAAGAATTAAACTCCTTTTCAACCTGCACCTTCCGAAGATTGCGGGTAAAGAAATTCATGATGGTGCGGAACTGGTGGAGCAGATTCCCCTCAATCTCCATGTCGTGCATCTTGTCACGGAACTGTGTTCCGCCAATTGAATTGCCTATGTAACTGATACACTTTGCCGTCATCACCGGAAGCCAACGCTGGGTATATTTGCCGAAGAGCAACATCGCAGCGACAGTCAGCTTTCCATCGGGACGAATAAACCGGAGATTACGAAGCAGTTTCTCAATCGTAGTTCCTTTGATAACGAACTCTGCCATATCATCAAGTGAATAGTCTTTCATATTCAACTCGTCAATGGCCTTGCCTTTGAATACCGGTGCGAAACGATTCATGAGATACAGTTTGATGGTATCGGCATCAAGGTCTTCAAGCGTGGCATTTTGCACAGCAACTTCGTCCGGGTCGAAATTGCCGCACTCACTCATCATCTCGGCAAGTTCGGAATTGTCAAACACCTTACGCTTGTCTGCGCCACTCTTCACCCATATCACGCCCTTATTGTCATGGTATGGCTTATTCTTTCCTTCGGGAATAGTAGCAATAACTACGGCACCGCCAGTGACAGGCACGTTCTCAACATCTATAAGCACGTTAGGAATCACATTCTCCGATGCGATACTTGTCAGTAGATTCGTAGTCTCTTGCAATTCCACATACGACAGCGCATTAATCGCTCCCGACTTGTCATTGATGCCGATAACAAGCTGTCCGCCGTGAGAGTTGCTGAACGCCACCATTTCGCAGCCGATGTCATAGCGGTCATTCGCCCGCTCCTTAAATTGCACTTTTCCGGCTTCTGCCAAATCGCGCATTTGAAGTAATTCTTGCTCTGTCATATTTTTGTCTGTCTATTATCTTAATACTATTGAAAAAGATTTGGAATAGAGTCAGAATCCGTTGGATTAACTATATTTTTGATTTCTAAAAGCAATCCCTCAATTTGTTTCTTTTCTTCATCGTTAATTTGCTCCGAGAAATCGGATTCAATACTCTCCTTTGCTATGAGCTTTTTAAATAATTCGATATATGAAAATGGTCGCATGTTTGTTCCTTCATATATACAAATTGATGTATTTTATTGTTTATGTGCAAATATAGTGATTTCTTTTCACTCACTAAAGTAAACTGAAGGTTTTGTAGTGTCAATCTGAAGAAATCGTTGAGTTAGGACTAAAATCCCAAGCGATTCTACTTGCTATTTTATAAAAAAGAACTACCTCTGCACCAAGACGAGAGGTCATGTAAGCAACTCAAAGCAAATCGCAGAAATAGGCACGGTTGCCAATTCATTTGTCATATCCTATTCTTATTCCGACCAAAACAATATGTCGCCAACATAGCAACAACTCCTATACCCTCCCCACTGCCATCTCATCTCTAAAACAAATCTATAACACATCCATGTAATAGATTATAGACACCTTATAACAAAGCTATATGAAAGCTATATACATAGCATTTATATAGCATTCTTATAGGATTCATATAGCATTCGATATGGATGTGACATGGATTTGACATAGACTTGATACTGTTATGCCCAAGACAGAGAAAATCCATATCCATAAGACAATTTATTAATCGCATGTATCAGAGTGCTTTATTTGAATTGCAAAAAAAATCAAAACAATTATATGAAATTATTCCAAATAACGCTTTGAAATAAGCAGGAATTTCCGCTACTTTGTAGCAGAATAGAAAAAAGTATAATGAAAAAGCGATGGGTCATAAACACTCCGCCGGAGGAAACTAAGATACAAGAACTTGCAAAAAAAATAAATTGCCACCCCGTTATAGCAAATCTTTTGCTGCAACGGGGCATTGAAAGTGTTGAGCAAGCACAAGCATTTTTTAATCCTTCACTCAATATGCTCCACGATCCTTTTCTAATGAAGGACATGGATAAGGCAGTGGAACGCCTGGACAGGGCAATTGCCGCTGACGAGAAAATTCTGATTTACGGAGACTATGACGTAGATGGCACAACAGCCGTTGCTTTATTATACAAATACTTAAAAAACCGTTGCAACACAGAAAATTTAGAGTATTACATTCCGGACCGCTATACGGAAGGATATGGTGTCTCTATCAAAGGAATCGATTACGCTGCTGAAAACAATTTTTCTCTTATGCTGATTACCGATTGCGGTATCAAAGCAGTTGAAAAAGTAAAGTATGCAAATTCCAAGAAGGTTGACATTATCATTTGCGACCACCATACCCCCGGAGATTCGCTTCCGGAAGCAATTGCCGTGCTTGACCCGCAACGCAAAGACTGCGAATATCCATACAAATGGCTAAGCGGCTGCGGAGTGAGTTTCAAACTGGTACAGGCACATAGTCTGAAACACAATCTCCCGATGTCGGAGCTTTACAAACTGCTGGATTTACTCTGTGTAAGTATTGCGAGCGATATCGTCCCCATCACCGGAGAAAACCGCATTCTGGCCTATTACGGGCTGCAACAGTTGAATACACAACCAAGTCTTGGACTTAAGACCATCATAAAAGTTGCCGGTATCGGTAAAGAGATTTCAATCAACGATATTGTTTTCCGTATCGGTCCCCGCATCAATGCTGCCGGACGAGTAGAATCAGGACGCAAATCCGTTGAGCTGCTGACGGCTGATTCTGAATCAACAGCAGAGGATATTGCACTGGATATTGATACCTTCAACGACCAACGCAAAAAACTGGACCACAACATTACGGAAGAAGCAATACGGCATATCAAGCATTCGGACATTGAACCTTCTAAGAAAACAACGGTATTGTTCAACTCCAATTGGCACAAAGGTGTCATCGGAATTGTCGCTTCGCGTTTGACCGAATCGTTCTATCGCCCAACCATCATCCTGACAGAATCCAACGGACTGGCAACCGGCTCTGCCCGCTCTGTCGAAGGATTTGACTTGTATTATGCCATTTCGCAATGCAGCGAATACTTGGAGAACTACGGCGGACACAAATATGCTGCCGGTCTGACCTTAAAGTTGGAAAATCTTGAACCGTTCAAGGAGAAATTTGAACAGATTGTGTGTGAAACCATCAATGACGAGATGCTGACTCCACAAATCAACATCGACGCTCAATTGAAACTGAGTGATATCACTCCGGAATTCTACCACATGCTCCAAAAATTCGCTCCATTCGGTCCAAACAACACAATTCCTGTTTTTGTAACAGAAAATGTAATTAATTTCATTGGTACCCGCCGCGTGGGACGTAATAACGAACACTTGAAACTCGTGGTGGTTGACGATACCCGTGTCTGCAACGACCGGAGCGGCATTGGTTTCGGAATGGGAAACTTGTATGACAAAATCAATACAGGACATTTCTTTGACATCTGCTATACTTTGCAGGAGAATGAATTCATGGGAAAGAATGATATACAAATGATGCTCAAAGACCTTCACTTTCAAGATGACGAAAATTAAGGTGTATGAACTCTTCCAAACTATTAGACAAAGCCGTTGAACAGTTTGCCTCACTTCCTGGCGTAGGACGAAAAACTGCTCTTAAATTTGTATTGCATTTATTAAAACGCAAACCGGAAGAAGTTGCCTCTTTCGTACAAAGCATCACGAATCTGAAAACAAATATACGGGAATGTAAAGTGTGCCACAATATAGCAGATAGCGAGTTGTGCGAAATCTGTGCAGATAAAAAAAGAGATACTTCCACCATCTGTGTTGTTGAGAATATCAAAGATATCCTCTCTATTGAAGGAACTTCTCAATATAACGGACTCTACCATGTGTTAGGAGGCATCATATCACCCATGGACGGTATCGGACCATCTGATTTGAACATTACTTCGTTAATAAACCGTGTAGAACAGGGAAATATACGTGAAATTATCTTTGCACTCAGCGCTACTATCGAAGGAGACACGACCGGATATTTCATCTTCAAGAAATTGAAGAACAAAGAGAATCTGGTTATCAGCACTATTGCCAAAGGTATTTCCATTGGTAATGATTTGGAATATACCGACGAACTGACCCTCGGACGTTCAATTATCAATCGAATCAAATTTAGTTTCAACGAATAGCACACTACCATGAAAGTAAAAAACATACATGTAGCCTATTTCAGTGCAACCTATACTACCCGCCAGATCATTAAAGGGATATCCACCCATTTTCAGGGAATCATTTCGGAACATGACCTCACACAAAATGATGTATACCAACCGACAAAGTTGGCTCCCGATGATTTGTTGATTGTCGGAATGCCGGTATATGCAGGACGTATTCCTGCTATGGCCGCCGAAAGGTTGAAGAAAATTACAGGCGAACAAACTCCTGCTATTTTAATCGTTGTTTACGGTAACCGAGACTATGATGATGCCTTGCTGGAATTGCAGGATATTGCCATAGGAAACGGGTTTTCACCTATTTCGGCAGGAGCCTTTGTTGCCCAGCATTCCATCTTCCCTAAAGTCGGAATATCACGTCCGGACAGAGCCGACCATGAAATCATCAATGATTTTGCAGAGAAAAGTGCAAAAATTCTCGAAGAACTCCCTATCAATACCACACCAAGTCCGCTGGCTGTAAAAGGCAACCGTCCCTATAAAACACCGGGAAATATTCCACTCACGCCTCAAGGTAACAGCAAATGCAATCATTGCGGCACTTGCGTACGCCTATGCCCCAGTGGAGCTATCTCTGCTGAATCGCCACGCAAAACCGACAAGAGCAAATGCATTGCATGCGGACGCTGTATCGTTGTTTGTCCTCATCGGGCCAGACATTTCGGAGGCCTTCTCTATTGGATTGCCGGACGGAAGTTTGTCAAAGCAAATAGCGCACGCAAGGAGGCCGAAGTGTTTTTTCAACACTAATCAGACAATCCTGCCATAAGACTTTATCAATCCTATGTTCATATAGGATTGATTTGACATATATAGAATCGAAAGCTTATGAAAATCATACATACCAGCGACTGGCACTTAGGCCAGCATTTTTTTCGTTATGACAGGAACGATGAGCATCGTTTCTTCATAGACCAACTCTGTGATATTGTCAAAAACAGACAACCGGATGCACTGCTGGTCAGTGGGGATATATTTGATAATGTTGCTCCGACAGCACCGACACAAAAACTGTTTGTCGAATCCATACTCACCCTCCACGATGCATGCAAAGAGATGGTAATTGTCGTCACTGCCGGCAACCACGATAGTGGTCCGCGCCTGGAAGTCACCAAACAATTGTGGCAGCAATTCGGGGTACACCTATATGGGAGTTGCCTACGCAATGAAGACGGGACATTCAATCCGACACAATATGTTCTAAAGATTAAAGATTATGGATTTATCATCGCTGCCCCCTATTTTCATTCATCCAATTATCCGGCACTACAAACCGGGATGGAACGGGAACAACGCAAACAATCTTTTTATCAGGCACTGATTGACGAAGCCCAACAGCAAAACACAAACCAGTTGCCCATCGTCATGATGGCGCATCTGGCCGTCAGTGGCAGTGATGTGCGAGGGCATGACGAACGATTGATTGGAGACATGGACCAAGAGCCTCTCTCCGCTTTAGGACACGGCTATGATTATCTGGCCCTGGGACATATACACAAACCACAGACACTCAATCATTCAAACCAATCCGCCCGCTATAGCGGAAGCCCGATTCCTCTTAGCTTTACTGAAGATTATGAACACTCGGTCAGTTATATTGAAATTCCGGCACACCAAACACCTCCAGCCATTGAAAGCATCCCTATCCTCCCTTTACGAAAAGTAAAAACCATTCCGGAGAATGGAGAAAATCTGGAAACAGCCTTAAAAGCTCTTTCGCAAGTGGATGACACAGACAATTCATATATACGCTTACTGATAGACCAAGAGGGCATTCTACCGGCAGATGCAGAACACCGGGCCAATGCTATCACACAGGAGAAACAATGTCGGTTTTGCGAAATCCGTAAAGTCATACATCAGCCAAAGGACATGGACCAAGGACGATATAAAACCCTGAATGTAGAGGAACTCAAAGAAGTGCCACCTCTGGATATTGCGGCCCAACACTATAAACACACACAAGGATGTGACCTCAATGAAGAGCTGACAAAATTAATGCGACAAGCTATTGAAGAAGTAGCAAAAGAGGAAACACAACACTCATAAAAAGCTGCCATGAAAATACAAAAACTGACCATACACAATATCGCCTCTATTGAAGACGCCATCCTGGAATTTGACAAAGAACCACTGGCATCGGAACCTCTATTCCTGATTACCGGAGAAACCGGGTCCGGAAAGACTACGATTTTAAATGCCATCTGCCTAGCCCTTTACAATACTTCTCCCAATTTAAAACAGATTGGCAGCGCCGAAGAAGATGCAGAAGGTGTACAGACAAACAATCCCCGCCAACTTATGCGCCGCGGCACAACCGAAGCGTTCATTTCTCTGACGTTCGAAGGAAATGACGAGAAACATTATGAAGCTGTCTGGAGCGTCAGAAGAGCCAGAAACAAAACAAACGGGGCTCTTCAAAGCGTAAAACGCACCTTACAATGCAAGGAAACAGATATCACATTCCAAAAAGAAGCAGAAATAAGACAGACCATCCAAGAGGTTGTCGGCCTGACATTCGAACAATTCTGCCGAACCACCATGCTGGCACAGGGTCAGTTTTCCAAATTCATGAATAGCGAGGAAAAAGATAAGGCTGAAATTCTGGAAAAACTTACCGGTACGGAAATTTATGCCCGCATCGGTAAAAAAATATTCGATCTTAGCAAAGCCAAGAACATTGAATTTGAAAAAATCAACAGCGAAATACGAGGGGCCCAACTTCTTAGCGAAGAAGAGACAACAACCTATAAACAACAGATTGAACAACTTCAACAACAATATACAGAACAGACGGCCTTATCAAAAGGCATTGAAACGCAATTGCACTGGCTGACAGAACAAGAGAGCAAACGAAAAAACATTGAACAATGTCTCACAGAATTACAGAACCTACAAGAAAAAATAGGTCAAGAAGAAACTGTTGAAAAAAAGAGACTTATCCAAACATGGGAAAATACCACCGAGATTCGTAATATATTAAAAAACAAGGCAGCAATAAAACAAGAACTATCAGAAAAAGAGCAACAACTGAAGACGCAGGCAATTGAATTTCAAAAATTTATTTCAGGATTAAACGATTTACAAAAACGACTGTCAGAAATCCGAGAAACCATCAAAGCATGTAAAAAAGAAATTGAGGACGAACAACTCCATGCACCTATCTATGCTGCTGCCAACCGTATTGCAGAATATGTCAGAACATTGAATGAAAAAAACGCTTATCTACAAAAATACCGAGACATCCAATCTGCCAATCAAAAGCAGCTGCTCGCACTGACAGACCAAGCGATGAGAATCAACCAAGAGACTGAAAAAGCTGAAAGTGCATATAAACAGCAAGAAAATCTGGTGACACATCTCCGACTGGTGACGGCACATTTAAATTTACAGACATTGGCAGAGACTGTCAGTCACGGTAAAGAAAAAATCAATGCCCTAGCACAAGCCATTACTACCGTTAATAATTACCTCGAAAAATCAGAAGATTACGCTTCCGAAAACAGCACCCTAGAAACAAACAAGGCTCTACTTGCCACCGAGGAAAAGCATAAAATCCAACTTGAACAGCAATGGACTATCGCCAAACAAGAGCTGTTGGAATTGGAAAACCAATACAAGGGAAAACAGGATTTATGTGACCACATCACAGAATTACAGACGCTGTTCCAAAAAGAACAGACCTGTCCGCTTTGCGGCTCAACTGTAAATGGACTGCATACAGAAATGATACTGAAAGAAGCCGTACAGGAAGCTAAACGCCTAAAAGAGACTGCCCAGAAAAAACACGACGAATTACAACAAAAATACGTACAGACACAAGCAAATATTGTACAACTTCAAACCGTTTGCACCAATAGCATCCAAAAGCTGGCACAAAAGAAAAAGACATTAGACAAAGCCATTCTCCAGGCAACAGAACAGACGATTCCTTTTGGCATAAACTACAAGACTGAAGATGCCATCAGTCGCCTGACCAATATGCTGGAATCTTTGAAACTGCAAAACCAGAAAGACGAGCAGATTCAAAAAGAAGCCAACACCAAGAGAGAACAACTCAGCCAGGCAGAATCAGTTTTAACAAAAATCAGAACTGATATCGACTCTATCCGAAAAACATATCAGACACTACAAGAGAATATTCTGCGCCTGAACACGCAGGATGCTCACCAAAAAGGATTGGCAGAACAAACTGAAAAAGACATACAATCTATCCGGAAAGAATTTTTTCTACTTGTCAAAAAAGAGGACAATCCAGAGGATATGGATCTGAATACCTTGAATGCCAAAATACAAGAAAAAGCTCGACATTATACTGATAACATCAACAGATTCGCCACGCTCACCCAGCAGGAAAATCTACTGGAAAGCGAAATCAAGACCATCCGGGAAATAACCGATTCATTAAAGAAACTGTTCCCTGGAACAGAAACCGATGCCGTACAAGAAATACCGCAACTAACAAAAGCCCTACACCATTTTAGCAATGAAATCAATCTTTTGCAAGGGGCCATACAGCATACCCGGAAAAACTTAAAAACAAATGACTCTGAAGCCAATCTGTATTTCCAGCAACATCCGGACATGTCAGAAGAATTCATCAGACACCTCATACAGATTCCAACCCTAACGGTAGAACATTATAAACAGGAAATCGAAGAACTGGAAAAAAACATACAACAAAAACAAGGAGCCTATAACCAGTTAGTTGAACAATTGAATCATCATAACCGGCAAAAACCGGAAATCCCGCATGACGCTTCCATTGAAAGTCTGACGGATAAAAAAAATGACATTGACACCATTGTTAAGACGAATCATGAAGAAAGAATTAGGTTGCAAACCATTCTTAACAATAATGCGGAGCGACTCCAACTTCTCACACACAAACGGGAACTGTTAGAGCAACTGCGCCATGAGAAAGACAATTGGAATCAATTGGAAAGTCTTTTCGGCGGAGCCCAAGGAGATAAATTCAAAAAAATAGCCCAAAGCTATGTACTGAGAGCTCTGTTGGAAAAAGCCAACTACTATCTGCAAATGCTCAGCAACCGCTATGAACTGGAATGCGCAGACGGGTCGTTAACCATCAATGTTATAGATAACCACCAAGGTGGAGCTATCCGCAATGTAGGACTGCTGTCCGGTGGCGAAGGCTTTATTGTGTCACTCGCTCTTGCATTGGGACTTTCAGCCATCAGTAAAGAGAAAATCAACGTAGACACCCTATTCATTGATGAAGGCTTTGGAACCCTCAGCAATGAATATCTTGAAATTGTCATCAATACCCTTGACCGACTACACCAATTCGGAGGGCGACGAGTGGGTATCATCAGCCATGTTGCAGAACTTGCTACCCGCATTCGTACACAAATTCAAGTGAAGCGCTCCGGACCAAGCAGCAGTAAAATAAAAGTCATAACAGATTAACAACAACAAACTTATTAGTACCTTTGTCATCCGACAATAAAGCAAATGATATGATTACATACTCCTATATAGAAAAAGGCAAATTCGAATTGACCGAGAAACCGATACCGGAAGTTCAAGATACACGCGATGCAATTGTACGAGTAACTCTCAGCAGTATCTGCACCAGCGATTTACACATCAAACACGGGAGTGTTCCAAGGGCCGTTCCTGGTATCACAGTGGGTCATGAAATGGTTGGTATCGTTGAAGAGACAGGAGATGCCGTTACCCGAGTAAAACCCGGCGACCGCGTTACGGTGAATGTAGAGACCTTCTGCGGAGAATGCTTTTTCTGTCAACACGGCTATGTAAACAATTGTACAGACCCTCATGGAGGATGGGCATTAGGTTGCCGGATAGATGGAGGGCAGGCTGAATATGTCCGTGTACCCTATGCGGACCAAGGACTAAACCGGATTCCGGATACGGTCAGCAATGAGCAAGCCTTGTTTGTCGGCGATATCCTTGCCACCGGATTTTGGGCTGCCCGTATATCAGAAATCTCTTCCGAAGACACTGTGCTTATCATCGGAGCAGGACCTACCGGAGTATGTACTTTATTATGTGCCATGTTACACACTCCACGACGCATTATCATTTGTGAAAAGTCGCCGGAACGCATCCAATTCATCCACAACCATTATCCGGATGTGCTGGTAACAGAACCTGAAAATTGTAAGGAATTTGTATCCCGACATAGTGAGCATGGCGGAGCCGATGTGGTATTGGAAGTGGCAGGCAGCAACGACTCCTTCCGCTTAGCCTGGGAATGTGCCCGCCCCAATGCAATTGTCACAGTTGTAGCCCTTTATGATAAACCACAACTTCTTCCTCTTCCGGAAATGTATGGAAAGAATCTGACCTTCAAGACTGGAGGCGTGGACGGTTGTGACTGCGAAGAAATACTCCGACTGATAGAAGAGGGGAAAATTGACACCACACCTCTCATCACCCATCGGTTTGCTCTCAAAGATATAGAAGAAGCCTATCGTATCTTTGAAAACAGACTGGATGGAGTGATAAAAGTGGCTGTTGAAAATTGTAATCAAAATTACTCTTCCCGATAATAAATCGGGAACATGATTTTATCATCATTCTCTGCAAGGATGGCGTCCAAATCTTCGCCTTCCTGCAAGTAGAGATTGATGTTATTGATTCGTGCAAACTGATGACTGCTACGAAAATCTTCATAACGCTCGTCCAAAAGCTCATCCATCCGTTCTATTCGCTCTTCATGAGTCATATTCTCCCACTCTCCTTCCTCTTCTTGCAATAAATCCAAAATAAACTCAGCAGCCCAACTTCCCAATTCTTTTTCTTTGTTCCAATCTTTTTCGTAGTTATCCAATACAGTAAAAAGTTCCTGCAGATATTCTGTTTCACCCCAATCCTGATATACCTGAATCAAATCTTCGTTATCAGGATAGGCTAATGCTAATTCTTCCAAATCAATCTTATTCATAACTCAAAAAATAAATCCATATTTACTATAAATTCCAAAAGTAAAAATATGAAAAATCGGAATAATACCAAACAATTTACAGATGCTTTTTAAAAAAGCTTCCAACTTTATTTACATGGCATATAATTTGAATATAAACTATTTGTTTTATTTTTGCATAGGATTACTAACGCTTCATTATTAAAACCTTATGATTATTGACACGGGCAATATTTTACTCATCGGCGCTGTGCTTTTATTTTTCAGCATCATTGCCGGCAAAGCCGGTTTTCGCTTTGGTGTACCTGTTTTACTATTGTTTTTAGGAGTTGGTATGCTATTTGGCAGCGATGGTTTAGGCATACAATTTGATAACCCTGCCAGTGCTCAATTTATAGGAATGATTGCCTTGAGTATCATCCTATTCTCTGGTGGCATGGACACAAAATTCGCTGAAATCAAACCGGTCTTGGGACAAGGAATTATTTTAGCCACCTTAGGAGTTGCCTTAACAACATTATTCACAGGCATATTTATATATTGGGTATGCGACTTTTTTAGCCAATACGCAGCAATCAGTTTCACGGAAGCTCTTTTAATGGCAGCCGTCATGTCCTCTACAGATTCTGCCTCTGTCTTTTCCATATTACGAAGCAAACGACAAGGCTTAAAAGAACAATTGCGCCCAATGCTGGAATTAGAAAGCGGAAGTAACGACCCCATGGCCTACATGCTGACATTGCTCTTAATACAAATCATCCAAGCCCCGGCTGGAGAAGTAAGCATGGAATACTCATTCATGATGTTTCTTATACAGATGAGCGTTGGTGCCGTTGCCGGTTTTCTATTGGGGAAAGTAGCCGTATGGGTCATGAATCGCCTGAATGTAGACAACACCTCTTTATACCCTATTTTACTATTGGCTTTTGTATTCTTTATTTTTTCGATAACAGAATTAGTAAAAGGGAATGGTTACTTAGCGGTATACATCGCAGGTCTGGTTGTTGGCAATCACAAGGTGCAGCATAAAAAGAGTGTCGCCACATTTTTTGACGGTTTCACTTGGTTGTTCCAAATAGTAATGTTCCTCACTCTTGGATTACTTGTAAACCCTCATGAATTGCTACCAGTTGCAGGATTGGGTTTGCTAGTCAGTATATTTATGGTCATGTTTTCCCGCCCCATCAGCGTTTTTCTCTGTCTTGCGCCTTTTAGAAAGATGAGCAGCAAAGCCAAATTATACGTTTCATGGGTTGGACTAAGAGGAGCTGTTCCTATCATCTTTGCAACCTACCCGCTAATTGCACACATAGAATATGCATCCTTGATTTTCAATGTTGTATTCTTTATCACCATCGTTTCATTATTGACTCAAGGTACAACAGTCAGCTTCATGGCTCATGCCCTCGGTCTGGCAGAAAAAGAAGCCAAACAAAGCAATGACTTTGGTATGGAACTTCCTGAAGAAATCAAATCTACGATGTCAGAAATAGAGGTATCAGACAATCTACTTTCCAACGGCAATCACCTGATGGATTTAACTCTTCCGGATAATACCTTGGTGGTAATGGTGAAGCGCAACAACCATTTTTTTGTTCCCCGAGGACGTAGCAAGCTTGACATCGGAGACAAATTATTAGTCATCACAGATAATGACAAAGAACTGGAAAACACATACAAAGAACTTGGTATTAACGACTACATATTTCAAAAAAACCAATGAAATTAATTTATATTATCGGAATTTTATCCTTGCTGATTTTTTCATCTTCTTGTAGCAGCAGCAAACACCTGGCACAAGAAGCGATGCAGCGAGAGCAGTTATCAAAGAAGTTGGGATTTAAACTAAACAAAAAAGACAACTTACGACTTTATACAGCAGCCTCCCATTGGTTGGGGGTTCCCTATCGAAGCGGAGGAATGACTCTTAAAGGGACTGATTGTTCCGGATTAGTTGGAAATCTTTACCAAGAAGTATATCACAAAAAACTATCACGTTCTGCAGAAGACATTGCAAAAAATGATTGTCACCGTATAGGGAAAAGCAATCTAAAAGCCGGAGATCTTGTTTTTTTCAACACATTAAACAAGAAACGTAAAAAAATAAGTCATGTAGGACTCTTCCTTAAAAATGGATACTTTATTCATGCTTCCACATCTAAAGGAGTCATCATCAGTAACCTGGATGAAGATTATTACCGAAAGACATGGAAGTATGGCGGTAAAGTAACCAAGTGATTATTGGTACTTTTCTATCTTTATCTGATAATCCGAAGAAAAATGCACAATATAGAACGCTTGGTTTTCCAGAGCAACCCCATTAAGCATTTTTCCAAACTTAAACAAAGAAAAATCATTTTCCCGAGTTTGGTCACTTATAACATGCAAAGTATTATACCGGTGTGTATCCGCTAACTCGATAAAAAACATACCCATGTCAAATGCTTTATAAACCAACGTAGAAGGCTCTGAATAAAAGTACTTACGATACTTTTCCGCCAGGACTTTAGCTGCATTTGAAGAATAATCTACATAACTATAAGTAAACAACTTCGTATCCAACTTATAAAAATTCTCAAAATCTATCGATGAAAATTGCTGCCACTCAGGTAGTCCGACAACAGAAAGCTGATAACTCCCCACAAAAGCAGTTAATACCGGCAATATTTTACTGACATCAGCCTCTTTAGTTGTCGGGATAACAATGGTATTTTCCTGATCCGGCACCAACATAGATTTCAAAGAATCCAATGTTATTCGCTCCAGATTCCAGGTAAAAGAACGCATGCCTCCAACTTTTGCAAACTGCTCTTTTAAAAGTTGCCGATCAGCAGCATCACCTCCTTCATTATAAGTGCGGATATGGATAATATTAGCATTATTACTTTTATTTTTCAACCATTCTGCCATATAAGTTGCCATGCAGGCAAATGAGGGATTGACTTGTATTACATTCTGATAAACACCTAAATTATCACCTCTAGAAGATAAAGGGTATATGATAGGAATATTCTTATGAGCCAAGTTTTCCGCCAAAGTTTTAGCAACAGAAGAGTACACAGGTCCAATGATTAAATCCGGCACCAATCGGTCAAGTTCACCGGCAAGAGACTGCATATTTGCAGAATTTTTCTCTGAATCAAAAACATGAAGATGAATCTGCCGACCCATTTTTTTCAAGCTATCAACAGCCAACAAAACACCTTCATAAAAGCTCAGAAACTGTTCTGTACGTGCAGAAATCTTTACAGTCTGAAATTCCGGAAGAGAATCCCTATAGGTAGGATATTCTTTGGCATGCAAAGGCAAAACCAATGCAACTTTAACAAATGGTTCTTGGATAGCCGGTTCGCTTACCGTATCCGGCACTGTTGTCAAACTATGGCTCAAATCAGAAGTCTGTGTGACACTTTCAGGCTTTACTATATCCGATTTTACTTCGTCTTTACTTTCCACATGAACCAACTCTTTCTTCGGACTCTCAACAGGAATCTTTGAACGATCCATATCATTCAAAGGCACTTTAACAACAGCCCCAACCGACAAAGGACGATAAGTTGAGTAATCCCCATTATGCTTTATCAGTTTTTTAGGTTTCATTCCATAATACCTGGCAATAGAATAAAGCGTTTCTCCTTTTGTCACCTTATGATAATAATACTTGTTATCCTGTTTCACTTCTACATAAGGTACCTTCAACACTTCATAAAGACTCAGTTTATCCTCCTTCTTGTCATTTAACTTTTTCAGTTCCTCTACAGATACATTATAAACCTTGCAGATAGAATAAAGAGTCTGTCCAGGCAGCACAGTATGCAAATAATAACTCTCTCCTCTTATAACAACAATTTCTGTTGACTTCTGTATTTTAACCTCTTGGGCAAATATTTCCAAAAATAGGCAGGAAAGCAAAATAACCAATGAAAGTTTGAACATATACATTCCTAATAATTAAATCAATATCATTTAGAACCTTTAAGTGGCAAATTTAGGAATAAAGTCATAGATAATTAAAAAAACTGAGCTATTTTTGCATCATTATTATGATATCTATGAAAAAAATACCTGCAAAATTCAAAATCTTTTTGATCAATCTACTTGTCGCATTGATACTTGTTTGCGGAATCAGCACCTATGTACTGTATTGGCTAGATGATTATACGGAACACGGCTCCTTTATCACAGTACCTTCACTCCAAAACTTTACACCGGAGGAAGCCCAAACAATCACAGCACAAATGGGCTTAAAAATACAAGTGATTGATTCATTGTATGACGACAACATTGAGCCTGGAGCAATTGTTGAACAATATCCAACTCCCGGATCCTATGTCAAAGAAGGACGTATGCTTCACTTGACAATCAACGCACGTAATCCGGAAAAAGTAGTATTCCCCAATCTAAAGAATGCAGCCTACAGACAAACCCTTCAAACATTGGAAGCACGGGGATTCCAAATCGGTAAAATAGAATATGTTCCTTCTGAATTCCGAAATTTGGTGCTTGCCCTCAAACATAATGGAGTTGATGTACTCCCCAATGAACTGCTTGCCAAAGGCGCAATCATCGACATTGTTTTAGGCAACGGGAATAACAACACAACAGTAACTGTACCATTCTTGCTGGGCAAAAAATTAAAAGATGCCATCAACCTCATAAGGAAATCTTATCTAAATATAGGAGAAGTCATTCCGGATGGAAGCATTACTCCGGAAAACCGCTCAAACTCCATCATTTACCAACAAAATCCAGATACTGAATTTCCTATAGAGCAAGGAAGTGCCATCGATTTATATATCACAGCTGACAAAGAAAAAATAACCGCTTTAGATACCATTCTGATTAAGAAATAGTATGATAGAGGAGATTGAAGAAATAGAAGAACTGCTAGACGAGGAAGAGGAAGCAACATCTGAACTCTATGAACATCATCGCATAGAAGCTGACAGCGGTCAAAATTTATTGCGTGTCGATAAATTTCTTATGACACGACTTCCCAATGCTTCGCGCACTAAAATACAAGAAGCTGCAGATGCAGGCAATATACGCGTGAACGACAAACCGGTAAAATCAAGTTACAAAGTCAAACCGAAAGATATTGTAACAGTAGTCATGTCATATCCTCGCCGGGAAATTGAAATAATACCGGAAGACATACCATTAAATATCGTTTATGAAGATGATGACCTCATGGTTGTAAACAAACCAGCAGGGATGGTGGTACATCCCTCTTATGGACACTATAGAGGTACTTTGGTTAATGCCCTAGCTTGGCATCTGAAAGACAATCCTTTGTTCAAAGAAAACGATCCTCGTCCAGGGCTAGTACATCGTATAGACAAAGATACATCCGGACTTTTAGTCATTGCCAAAACTGAAAAAGCAAAAAACCACTTGGCATCTCAGTTTTTTCATAAAACTTCTGATCGTAAATATGTTGCAGTATGTTGGGGAAACCTTGATACAGAGACAGGAACAATCATTGGACACATTGGCCGTAACCTGACAAATCGTAAAGTAATGGCATGCTTTCCTGATGGCAGTCACGGCAAACATGCAGTGACACACTATCGTGTATTGGAACGCTTAGGCTATGTAAACGTAGTGGAATGCATACTAGAAACGGGACGCACCCACCAAATTCGCGCCCATTTCAAATACATCAAACATCCGCTATTCAATGACAAAGAATACGGAGGCAATGAAATCCTTAAAGGAACTACGTTTGCAAAATACAAGCAATTTGTAAACAATTGTTTCGAAACCTGCCCTCGGCAGGCCTTACATGCCAAGACTCTCGGATTTGAACACCCGACTACCGGCAAACGAATGTCCTTCGATTCTGAAATACCTCAAGATATGCAACAACTCATAGAAAAGTGGCGTACATATGTACAAAATAGAGACGGATGCCTTTAAGACATCCGTTCCTTATAATCTTTATATCCAAATTTTCTTACCAAACGAAAACCCTTTTCAGGATTCCATATACCAATAGAAGGGTGTGTCACTCCATTAAACATCGTTGTTTTTACCATGGTATAATGAATCATATCCCGAAAAACAATTTTATCTCCCACCTGAGGCTCCCATCCTCCATCAAATGCCCAATCTCCATAAAAATCCCCTGCCAAACAGCTATTTCCTCCCATCTTCCATACCTTTTCTCCCTCTTCAGGATCATGAGCTCCTAAAATAACCGGTTTATACGGCATCTCTAGACAATCTGGCATATGACAGGCAAAAGATACATTTAACATCAAAGTATTTGTACCACCATTGAACACTTTATCCTCCACCGTCGACACTAAACAACCAGTATCCCATGTAAAGGCACTCCCAGGCTCTAAGATTACCCGTAAATGAGGATAACGAGCCCTGAAATCACATAATATACGGATCAATTCATCTTCAACGTAATCTTTGTGGGTCATCAAATGTCCCCCACCCATATTCAGCCATTTCAATTTATGAAAAAAACGTCCGAAACGTTCTTCAATGGCCGCCAAGGTTCCTCGCAAATCAGCAGGACGCGATTCACACAAAGAATGAAAATGCAATCCCTCCACACCCTCTGGCCATTCAGCAATATCAACAGAACGGACACCCAAACGAGATGTTGGACTTGCCGGATTATATAAATCAGTCTCAACCGTTGAAAACTCAGGATTCACCCGTAAGCCACAAGAAACACCAGCCTGATGTGCACGTTCACCAAAGCGATCATACTGACTCAAAGAATTAAATGTAATATGATTGCTGTAACTCAGAATTTCATCAATTTCGTTCTCAGAATAAACCGGAGCATACGTATGTGAAGGCTTTCCATATTCCTCAAAAACGAGATGAGCCTCTGCCAGCGAACTGGCAGTGGCTCCATCAGAATGCTTCCTGAGTTCTGGGAAAATACTCCACATTGCATTAGCCTTCAAAGCGACAATAACTTCTACGTCCGTAGCCTTTCGCACCTTATCAATCACCCGCATATTTTCTTCTAGCAAAGTCTCATGCAAAACATAGCACGGCGAAGGCACAGTGGACAAATCCCAATTTTTCAGAATAATATCTTTATCTATCATACCTCCAGGTCGATATCAAATTTCTCAACCCAAGGCAATCCTTGCTCTCCCAATTCAGCCAAGAATGGATCCGGATCAAACTGTTCAACATTATATACACCAGCACCTTTCCACAGACCACGTGCAAACATAGCAGCCCCCAATGCAGCAGGAACTCCGGTTGTATAGCTGACAGCCTGTGTACCGGTCTCTTTATAAGCTGCCTCATGGTCACAGTTATTATAGATATAATAAGTATGTTCCTTACCATCTTTAATACCACGAATACGGCAACCGATAGAAGTTTCTCCGTGATAATTTTCACCCAATGATTTCGGATCAGGCAACACAGCCTTCAAGAACTGCAAAGGCACAATCTTAGTTCCATTGTATTCCACTTCATCAATACGTGCCATACCGATATTCTGAATAACTCGCAAGTGAGTCAGATATTCCTGACCAAATGTCATCCAGAAACGGGCACGCTTGATAGTCGGATAATTCTTTACCAAAGACTCCAACTCTTCATGGTACAACAGATAAGAATCACGTTCTCCAATATTAGGATAAGTCAAGCTCTTGTGTATTTCCAGAGGACCTGTTTTCACCCACTGACCATTTTCCCAATAACGTCCGTTCTGTGTAATTTCACGGATATTGATTTCTGGATTAAAGTTTGTTGCAAAAGCCATTCCATGATTACCGGCATTGCAATCAACGATATCCAAATAATGTATTTCATCAAAATGATGCTTAGCGGCATAAGCAGTAAAAATAGCAGAAACTCCCGGGTCGAATCCACATCCCAAGATGGCAGTCAAACCTTTTTCTTTAAAACGATCGTGATAAGCCCACTGCCAGCTATATTCAAAATGTGCCTCATCTTTCGGCTCATAATTCGCCGTATCCAGATAATTCACGCCACATTCCAAACATGCATCCATGATAGTTAAATCCTGGTAAGGCAATGCCACATTAATCACGATGTCCGGTTTGAAAGAGCGCATCAATTCACACAACTCCTGAACGCTATCTGCATCCACCCGTGCTGTCTGAATCCGGTTTCCACCAACTGCAGCTGCAATTTCATCGCATTTCGATTTAGTGCGGCTGGCCATCATAATATCTGCAAATACCTTATTTTTCGCAACTTTATGCGCAACAACGGTACCTACTCCACCGGCACCGATAATTAAAACTCGACACATTACATTTCGTTTTTAAAGTTATTACTCTGCCAACAAAGATACGAATAATTTAGAAATTTACCTCATAATCTGCCCGCTAATCAGCAAAAGTGACAACTCTGAAATCTTTGTATCATATAATGCCGAAACTTCCCTGTCAACAGCATCAATATAACTGCGTTGAAACTCACGAAATTCTATTCCCGCCAAAGAACCCAACTTATACTTTTCCATTGCAGCATCAAGATTTTCAAAAGCAATGCGAGCATTGTCTTTTTCAAAATTCACCAACAACAAATTATTCGTATAAGTATTATACAATTGTGCCAAATCCGATTTCACCTGCAATTCTGCCTCTTGGTAAGTCAATTCCGAATTCTCCATATCTAATTTGGCATTCTTGATTTTCCGTCGGTTTTCCAAACGGTTAAATACATTCATACTGAGAGAAAAACCCCAATAAGGTCCATCCGAACGGCTCAAGGTTGTCACTTTAGAAGGCGACTTTGTCTGGCTAAAATTATAACCTCCTTGAAAATCTAATTTTGGAAATAAAGCCGCACGGGCAATTTTCATATCCAATTTTGATACTTTACAATCCCTTCTGCCAATTTGCAAAGTCGTATTATATTCCAATACATTCCGCTCTAGTTCCCGAAACTTAAGAGGTGCCCTCAATACAATCGAATCTTTCACATACTGATGTCTATGCAAATCGGCATTCATCACGGTATTCAGTGTGATATAAGCACTTTTCAAAGCCTGCTGCTCCTGCATATATGTAGAGCTGTCGGCATTCAAGTCCAACTTTGCCTGCAACGCTTCCAGACCGGATAACGAACCCAACACATATTTATCGTAAGCCTCCTTATAACGCAACATCGACAAATCCAGCGAATGTCTCGCTGCATCCACCTTACTTTGCTGTCTCACCACCTCATAGTAACACGAGGCCACCTCCACAATCAGATTCTCGACTGCCGCTTTGGTATTCAACTCTCCTATTGCCATTAATTCCTCATACCGATCGCGAGTGACAAACATCTCCATACCGTCAAACAATGTCCAATTCAAAGCGACACCGGCAGACAAACTATTTGAACGCGCCCAATTCTGAGTATTAGTCACCCCATTGGATTCCGTCTTGCTGTTTGCAATCGTCTGGTCCTGTGAAGCCTGCAACGCCACTGTCGGTAGAAATGGTCCTATGGTCACATTATTTTTAGCCTGCATCTCTGCATTTCGGATAATCTGTATCGAATAATTGGCCCTTAATGCCTGCCGAATACAACTGTCCAAGGTCATTACCTTTTTATCCGAATAATCCTGAGCATTACAAACAGCTCCAAGAGCCGACAATAAACAGACCCCTGCTATCAAACCTATATATATAAAAATCTTCTTTTTCATAAACTACATAAAGTTGATTCATTTATCATCTCCACCTACTCTTTGTGCACATCTTCTCGCACTACATTCTTCAACTCTTTCGACAAATAAGAATAAATTGCCGGAATCACAAACAGAGACAAGAAAGTCGCACAAACCATTCCTCCTACCACAGCAATACCCATAGCCACCCGGCTCTCTGCTCCAGCACCCGTAGCCATTGCCATCGGTAAAATGCCCAGTACTGTAGATAAACTGGTCATCAATATCGGACGGAAACGAGCCACTGCCGAATTCTTCACCGCTTCCAGAAGCGGTTCGCCCATCGCCTTGCGCTGATTTGCAAATTCCACAATCAAGATACCATTCTTAGACACCAGACCTATCAACATGATAATACCAATCTGGCTGAAAATATTCATTGTCTGTCCATACCACCACAAAGCCACCATAGCCCCAATCAAAGCCAAAGGCACCGTCAACATGATAATCAACGGATCCCTGAAACTCTCAAACTGAGCAGCCAACACCAAATAAATAAATACCAGTGCCAACAAGAATGCAAACAACAAACTGGAAGAACTCTCGACAAAATCCTTTGAACTACCGGAAAGCGTCGTTTTAAAATTATCATCCAATACCTCTGCCGCAATACGGTCCATTTCAGCCAATCCCTGAGAAATCGTCTGACGTTTAGCCAATCCGGCAGAAACCGTAGCTGCCACAAAACGGTCGTAACGATACAACTGTGGAGGCATGGAACTTTCACTAGTCGTCACCAGATTATCCAATGCTATCAATTCCCCCTTATCATTACGCACATAAATATTCTGTAAATCAGACGGTTTATTACGATAAGCCTTGTCAATCTCACTTAAAATCTGATATTGTTTACCGTTCAAGATAAAATATCCCACACGCTGCTCACTCATAGTCAGCTGCAAAGTCTGAGCAACATTCTTCATTGAAACTCCCAACACGGCAGCCTTATCCCTGTCGATATTGATTGTCAACTCCGGTTTTGTAAACTTCAAATTCACATCCGCCACAGAAAACACCGGACTTTTATTAACCTCATCCATAAAACGGGGCAACACACGTTTCAAATCATCCAGATTTTTAGCCTGGATTACATATTCCACCGGCAGACCTCCTCGTCGGCCACCAAACGTCTGTTGCTGAGACACCATCGTCCTTGCTCCCGTAAAATTGCGCACCTTCAACGACAATTCATCCGCTATTTCCTGCTGTGTTCTATCTCGGTTTTCCGGAGCCTGCAGCCACAGATTCACATTGGCACGGTTCGTATTTCCACCACCAATCATCTGTATAATCTTATCCTGTTCCGGAACTTCCTTTTCAATATATTCACCCAATTCATCAGCATACCGCATCATATAATCAAAAGTCGCACCTTCCGGAGCAGTCGAATTAACACGTATATTCGAGCGGTCCTCCAAAGGAGCCATCTCAGACGGAAGAGTTGCCCACAACAACCAAATCACAATACCGGTACCCACCAACACCAAAGGAGCCAACCACCTCACCCGCATAAATGCATCCAGCGCCCGGCGATATCCGTCTATCATCCTCTCAAACAAAGGCTCCGTCTTATGGTAGAAGCAGTTATCCGTCACATTGCGTGTCAACAACTTGGTCGAAATCATCGGAGTAAAGGTCAGTGCCACAAAAGACGATATCACCACAGCACCTGCAATAACCACACTAAACTCCCGGAACAAGCGACCTGTAGTACCCTGCAAAAAGACAATCGGCACAAATACCGCCACCAAAGCCACCGTTGTCGCAATCACAGCGAAAAAAATCTCATTCGAACCTTTATGTCCTGCCTCCAAAGGCGACATTCCCTGCTCGATTTTCGAATAGATATTCTCCATCACAACAATTGCATCATCCACCACCAAACCGATAGCCAACACAATCGCCAACAACGTCAAAATATTAATTGAAAAATCAGCCAGATACATCACAAAGAAAGCACCCACTAAAGAAATCGGGATAGCCAATACAGGAATCAAGGTTGTCCGCCAATTCCGAAGGAAAAGGAAAATAATCAATACCACCAGCACAAAAGCCTCTATAATTGTATCCTTCACCTCATTGATAGAATTGCGTATAAACACCGTATTATCAAAAGCGACCCCAGCCTCCACATCATCCGGCAAATCCTTCTGCATCTCCTCCATCACCTTATAGGCACGGTCTACAATGTCAATATAATTGGCTCCCGGCTGCGGAATAATCACACAAGCCACCATTGGCACACCATTCCGTTTCATAATAGAACGGGTATTCTCAGCATCCACTTCCGCAACCCCCAAATCCCGGAAACGCACCACCTTATCTCCATCCTCCAAGATCACCAGATTATTAAAATCCTCAATTGTCATCAAACGCCCCAATGTACGGATAGTCAACTCTGTATTATCTCCTTCAATACGTCCGGAAGGCAACTCCACATTCTCCCTCGACACAGCATCCCTCACATCCATCGGCGTAACACCGTATGCGGCCAATAACGACGGATCCATACGCAAACGTACCGAATAACGTTTTTCACCCCAAATTGACACACTACTTACCCCGGCAATCGTCTGCAACCTCTCCTTATAATATTGCTCGGCATACATACTCAGATCAATCAACGAACGTTTGTCGCTACGCAACGAAACACCAAAAATAGGCTGAGCATCTGCATCCGCCTTGCTGACGGTCGGAGAATCAATACCATCCGGCAATTTCCACATTGCGCCCGACACCTTATCGCGCACATCATTTGCAGCAGTCTCCAAGTCAACCTCCAACTCAAATTCCACCGTAATATAACTGCGTCCATCCCGGCTTTGGCTCGTCAACGAACGGATTCCCGGAATACCATTGATTGCCGATTCCAGGGGTTCTGTCACCTGTGTTTCCATTACATCGGCATTTGCCCCGGGGAAACTGGTAGATACAGAAATAATAGGCGGGTCCACACTCGGATAATCACGGACACCTAAAAACACAAGACCGATACACCCCAATATCATCAGGATAATATTCATCACCGTTGCAAACACCGGTCTTTTTATACAGGTAGATGATAAACTCATTTGTCAGTTGTTTATTTATTGATGATGTACAGACACTCTTAACGTTTCAAAGTCACCGACACATTCATTCCCTCTCTCAATTGCATAAGCCCTCCCGTCAGAATCGTATCGCCGACAACAATTCCGGAAATCACCTCTACATTTTTCTCGTCCCGGCTTTCAGTTTCCACAGGAACGCTCGCCGCCTTCCCGTCTCTCAACACCCATAAACGTTTTCCGTCCATCTCCGGCACGACGGCTTCTGTCGGCACTGCGATAAATTCACTTTTACCGCCCAACACCAAATTACCTTTGGCAAACATACCCGGCATCAATTCATGCTTGCTATTTTGGAAACGGGCACGCAGAAGGATCATACGAGTCTTCACATCAATCAAGGGGTCTACGGCATACACCTTCGCAGAATACAACTCATCGCTTCCGGTCACCTTAAACATCACCTCCTTGCCATTCAACTTATTGCTGGCATATCGTTCCGGTACATAAAACTCATATTTCAACACCGAATTATCCACAATCGTAGCAATTTTCGAACTAGCCTGCACATAACTACCCTCACTCACATACCTGAACCCCATCTCTCCGTCAAAAGGCGCCCTGATTTCCGTACGGCTGATTTTAACCTCCAACAATTCAATATCCGCTTCGAGCATATTATAATCAGTCTGCAGCTGATCGAACGCCTCCCGGCTGATAGACTCGCGCTTCAACAAAATACGTTGACGCTCCAATTTCTCAGCCAACAACTTGTGTTCAAACTGCGCCCGCATCAACTGCGCCTGCAAGTCGGCATCATCCACCTTCAGCAACAACTGTCCCTTTTTCACGAAAGCCCCCTCCTCAAAATAGATTTTCTTCACCTTTCCGACAATTTCCGACACCAATTCCACCTCTTCATTCGCCAACATCGTACCATTCACCGGAATGCCGTTAGCAGTCATGGAAGTCTTAGCCACAATACCGGTCACCGGCAACACGCCGGCAGTTTTTTTCTTTGGAGCCGCACCACTGTCTGTTTTAGATCCACAGCCGACAGACAGCACACAAAGACTCACAGACAAAACCAAAGAAAATACTTTTTGCAAGGGTTTTATCAAACTTTTTCTCATAATGTATCAAAATAATCTAATTACACTCATTTCTTCATGTCGTTAGACAACATCTATAAGAAAAAGTTTAAACAACGGAATGTTAAGAAATAGTTAAAGCCACTTCTTCTTTTTAAACAACCAAAAAGTCACCACCGAAAACAAAACAGAAATCACGACAATCAGCCACATCCCATAAGGAGCCTCCTCCAAGCCGTTCTGTATATTCATACCATACAAACTGGCAATCAAGGTCGGAATCATCAGCAACAGCGAAATAGCGGTCATACGTTTCATGATAACGTTCAGATTATTTGAAATCACAGAAGCAAAAGCATCCATCGTCCCGCTCAAGATATCACTGTAAATCCTCGAAGTATCCTGTGCCTGCCGCAATTCAATTTCGACATCTTCCACCAGTTCAGGATCAAAATACTGCCGCTGACTTTTCAACATCTTCAACTTTATCAGCAGATTATCATTACCTCTCAAAGAAGTGATAAAAAACACCAACGATTTTTCAATCTTCAACAACCTTTGCAGTTCTGCATTCTGGATAGAGCGTTCCAACTCCTTTTCCACCGCACGACTTTGATTATTCAACTGCTTAAGATACTTCAGATACCACACCGACGAGGACAAGAACAGGCGGAACAACAAATCCCAATTATTCTGCACCTCCAATCCTTTTCTCCGCATATAAACCAGAAAATCCGGCAACATATCCGTTTCATAGTGACAGATGGTCACAAGGCAATCTTCATTCATAATAATCCCCAACGGCACGGTAATAAAAGGAATATCGTCATGCGCATTCCGATAAGGAATACGCAAAATCATCAGTGTCCACCCGTCTTCAGTCTCCATACGGGGACGCTCGTCCACATCTTCAATATCCGATAAAAAAGCCTGGGGAATCAATAACTCGTCCGTCAGATACCGAACATCATCCTCTGCCGGTTTCACCACACTAATCCAACAGCCGGTCTGCCACACCTTCTGCTCAGCAAACCCGTTTTTGCAATCCAAAAATTTTCTCATAATACCCTTTTTGTCATTTCTATCGGCAAACAAAGGCATTGAGTCCACCTTTGCCTGCCTAAACCTGTTGATAATAATCGTCCATAGCTATTGTTATGAATTTTATGCCAGCAAAAATAATATTTTCAAGTTACTTTTTTATGAAGAAACAATCAAAACATACCATAAAATTTCCTTTGCCGTTTCGCTGTCGTCCGGATCTCCGTGCCAAACACCTCTACCCATAATGAAACTTCGCCCGTACTCCTCCCATGAAGAGAAATGCTCAACAGCCGTATCGGCTGCCACCTGCATAATCTGCCACATCTCATCCGCATTCACATAACCGCAAAGGTATGCCCAGCGTCCAAGGTTTACCACCCACACCAATAGTGCTTTTACTTATAAAACAAATAATAATCTGCGTGAGTTTTCTTCAGAATGGATATTCTTCACTCTTAGACTAAATATATCCTTCAAACCCTGCCCGACAAGGATTAGTTTGAATTATTGTCTTTCAACTTCTTTATTTCTTTATCAAAATCGGTTTCCTCCCTGTTTCAATCGCTCGTCATCCATAGCAAATCCCTTTTGGATGTATTCGTGAAGCCGTTGGGTTGCCCAGCGACGGGAACGAGTCGCCACCTGCGACTGGATACGATACCCCAATGCTATAATCATGTCAAGATTGTAATGGTCAATATTACGTTTTACCTGACGATTGCCTTCCTGACGAACTAACAAGAATTTCTTGTTAGTACCTCTATGGTCAGTTCTCCATCTTTATATATATTATCCACATGTTGGCTGATGTTCTGTTGTGTGGTACAATATATTTCCGCCAACTGATTTTGCGTCAGCCATAAATCCTCATCGGCAAAACGCACGGACACACGAGTTATCTCGTTATCGTCCTGATAGAGTATTATTTTGTTTTCTTCGCTCATAATTAGTGATTATCTTTTTCCTTTGAATTTGAACGATAAAGTCGGTTGGTAATTAAATGGTATGATTTTTCCTATCCCGATATACACCGGCAAATGGTCGCTGAAGCCGCCGGTATAACGGGGACCTTTGTATGTGGGGAATGGTTTAAATCCGAAATACTTTTTGTCTTCCTCCAAAAGGAATGAAGCAGAATATACCTCGGTCTTCGGAGTGGCCCGAAGCGATGACTTTCCGTTCAGCAGGCTGCCGGACACCAGAATATGATCTATGGTCTGCCACTGCCCGCGATAACGATAGCTGCCATGCGAAGCATTCAACAGATAATAACCCGGATTGTACAGCTCACCGGAATGGAAGTCCCGACTCCCTGCTTGCGGACACAATATCCGATGAGCCGGAGTGTTTGCCTTGCCGTTCAGGTCGCCCATAATAACAACGGCTGCATCCCGATTGATACGAAACAACGAATCCACTTTTGCCCGAACCACTGCTGCCGCCCGTTCACGCTTCCACTCGCTCTGTTTCTCTCCTCCCCGCATCGAAGGGAAATGACAGACAAAAATATGAAGCGTATCCACTCCTAACGCCACCCCTTTGGCATACAGGATGTCCCGGGTCTTTATCGTGGTATCTTCCGGAAAAGCCACCCGCAAAAACTCTTCCGACAATATCTCCATGCAGTCTTTACGGTAAAGCAAAGCCACATCTATCCCCCGACCATCCGGAGAATCCTGATGGACAATACCGTATTTCCCCCGAACCAAACGTGTCTTGCGGGTCAAATCGCCCAACACCCGACGGTTTTCCACCTCAGCCATCCCCACCACCAACGGCCACTCTCCACCTCCGACACTGTCGACTACGCGCGCCAAGGAACGCAACTTATCTACATAACGGTCTTTGGTCCAATGTTTTTTACCACGCGGAGTAAATTCCTCATCTTGAGTTAAGGCATCATCCGAAGTGTCGAACAAATTCTCGACATTGTAGAACATCACCCGATAACATTCCTGTGCCGATATTCTCAAACAACCTGCCAATATCAGCAAAAAGACCGCAACAAACGCTTTCATTATTTATTTGGTGTTTTCAAGCAATTCCCAATACTCTACAGCCCTGCGCAAATGGGGTATCACAATCGTGCCTCCCACAACATCCGCCACGGCAAACACCTCAAACAGCTCTTCCGTAGTCACCCCCTGTTCGTGACATTTTTCCAGGTGGTATTTTATACAGTCGTCACAACGCAGCACCATGGAGGTGGCAAGTCCCAACATTTCCTTCACTTTTGCAGACAAGGCTCCATCCATATAGGTATTGGTGTCGATGTTGTAAATACGCTTGATTACCTTATTGTTTGATGCCAGGATCTTTTCGTTCATCTTGGCACGATACTCTCTGAATTCCTTTACTTTATCGTCCATTATCCAAAAAATTTAATGATATCGTTCACATTCGCCAATATAAACAGACCGAAAATGAAAATCATGCCGCCTATCTGGGCATATTCCATAAACTTCTCGCTCGGTTTGCGCCGGGTTATCACCTCGTACAGCAGGAACAGCACATGCCCGCCATCCAGAGCCGGAATAGGCAGTATGTTCACTACCGCCAACATAATCGAAATCAAAGCCGTCAGACTCCAAAAGTCGGGCCAACTCCAGATTCCGGGGAATACATTGGCTATCGAAGCAAAACCGCCAACCGATTTTACGGCTGTCTCTCCCTGAGAGAAGAGCAGTTTCAACTGCTTCACATAAGCCCCCAACTGATTGGCCCCCATCCGGATTCCTGCCGGAACGGCTTCAAAGAAGGTAAATTCTTTTGTCACCAAATCAAAGGAGAGCGGAGATAACGCAGCATATATTCCAAATTTGCCATCGTTGCCCAAAAGGAAATTGAATGTCAGCGTATCCGTCCCTCGCAATACTTTCGTCTCGACACTCTCGCCCTTGTTCGCCTCAACAGCATCCGTAAACTCGTCATAGAATGCAAAACCCTGACCGTTTATCGACAATATCCTGTCACCTTTCCGCAGACCGGCATCGTATGCCACCGAATAATCCGCAAACCCGCCGATTTCCACCCCTTCCACCGGACGTCTCGGCACCAGCAGCGGATTCAGGCTGAAGCTTTTAGACGACATTTCCAGCAGTTCGTTGACCAGCGTCTCCGGTATCTGCAAAGTCACCTCTTCACCATTGCGCACCACCTGCATCGTCTGAGGGGTATTCAACAGGATTTCCGGAATAATATCCGAGAAACGGTCCAGTTCCCGATGATCCAATGCAACAATCTTATCGCCTTTCTGCATACCCATACGTTCGAAGACCGGATCGCACACCACTCCGTATGTGACATTCTTTGCAGGCAGGTAGGTTTCTCCCCAAGTGTACAGGATGCCTATATAAATCATAAAAGCCACCAGCACATTCACCAACACACCGCCCACCATAATCAACAGACGCTGCCAAGCCGGCTTGGCACGGAATTCCCACGGCTGTGCCGGCTGTTTCATCTGCTCCGTATCCATCGACTCGTCAATCATACCCGCTATCTTCACATAGCCTCCCAACGGCAGCCAACCGATACCATATTCGGTCTCGCCCTTCTTGAACTTGAACAGAGAAAACCACGGATTAAAAAACATATAGAATTTTTCGACCCTCGTCTTAAACAACTTTGCAAACAGGAAATGGCCGAATTCGTGACACACTACCAAAATAGAAAGACTCAGAATAAACTGTACAATCTTTATAAAAATCTCCATGCTAACTCTAACTTATTATTTCAAATCCAATTGTTTCATCGCTATTTCACGGCTCACCTTATCGGTTGCCACATAATCGTCTACGGTCGGGGCAGCTATGAAATCCACCTGCGCCATAACCACCTCTATCAGGTCGGACATCCCGGTAAACGAACATTTTCCCTGCAGGAAGGCAGCTACCGCCACCTCGTTGGCAGCATTCAGAATACAAGGCATATTGCCCCCCTGTGCCATGGCATGATAGGCAAGGTCCAGGTTCCGGAAGGTCTTTCTGTCCGGCAATTCAAACGTCAACGAATTGCATATATTAAAATCCACCCGTCCGAAATCGGAATCCACCCGCTCCGGATAGGTCAGTGCATACTGTATCGGCAGCCGCATATCGGGCACTCCCAGTTGCGCCTTGATACATCCGTCCGAGAACTGCACCATCGAATGGACGATTGACTGGGGATGCACCACAGCCTCTATCTGCCGGGGCTGCACACCAAAGAGCCACCTGGCCTCCATCATCTCAAACCCTTTGTTCATCAACGAAGCAGAATCGATAGTCACTTTTGCACCCATGGTCCAATTGGGATGCTTCAATGCCATTTCGGGAGTCACGGTCTTCAAGAAATTGTAGTCCTTGCCGCGGAAAGGACCGCCTGAAGCTGTCAATATCAATTTTTCCACCCTGCTCTGCCGTTCGCCCGCCAAACACTGGAATATGGCCGAATGTTCTGAATCCACAGGCAATATGGCTACCTTATGTTTCTCCACCAGACGCGTGATATACTCGCCCGCCACAACCAGGGTCTCCTTGTTGGCAAGAGCTATATTTTTACCCGCCTTGATAGCCTCTATGGTCGGAATCAAGCCGCTATAGCCTACCATCGCCGTCACCACCAGATCCACGTTCGCCAGCGTCACCACCTGTGCAATGGCATCCGCTCCGGCATATACCTTGATATCTTCGTGCTGCAACGCCTCTTTCACCTGATTGTATTTCGCTTCGTTCGCTATCACCACACTATCCGGCTTGAACTTCAATGCCTGCTCGATTAACAACCGGGCATTATTATTGGCCGTCAATACCTCAGCTCTGAATCGCTCAGGATTCGCCTCAATCACCTGCAGGGTCTGCGTTCCGATTGACCCCGTAGAACCTAATATTGCAATTTTTTTCATATCCCTATTTAAACTGAATAAAATCTTCCGGATTTAACGGATTTCCGGCCCGCCACAATTCAAAATGCAAATGCGGACCGGTGGTCTCCTCGCCGGTATTACCGACGATAGCAATCACCTCGCCTGCACGTACATGATCTCCTTGCTTTTTCAACAAGGTCGAATTATGCTTGTATACTGATAAAAAATCATTTGCATGCTGAATCTGAATCACATAACCGGTCTTCACCGTCCAGTCGGTAAAAACAACCACACCGTCCATCACCGCCGCTACTTTGGCATTTGCCTTCGCCACAATATCCGTCCCGTAATGACGCTCGTTTTCGTTCAAATGCTGGGTGACAACTCCCTCTACCGGCGGGAAGAAATGGTAGTATTCATGGTTGGGCTGGTTTTCCAAACCGACTCCCAGATTAAAACGCTCCCGCTCTTCTATCTCTGCCCGAAAAGCACTTTCCGTTTCGCTCAGCCGGAACTGCAGCGAGTCGTACCCCGCCCGCAAAGAGTCCTTCTGCAACTGCTGGAAAGCCGTTGTATCCCCACCGCTCATCACCATCTGCAATGCCTGCATATAGCGATCGCGCTTCAACACTTCCTGCTCCAATGAATCCACCCGGATGGCATTTGCCATAATCATCTGGCGCATATTTCCATCCGGATATCCCGGAATAAACTCCCGCAACCCGGTGAATGCCACCAATAAAATAGTCAGCACCACAACGACAACCCCCAAAGCGCTCAAAAACATCAGGACATGCAACTGTGACAAACGAAATCCCCATACCTCTTCGTATGAGGTCTCATTAATGACTGACAATTTGTATTTATATTTCAGGCGTTCCCACCTCTTTGACCTGTTATTTGGCATAAATTCACAATTTAGCCCTCAAAATTACAATAAAAAATGGTAATTGCGCACAAATCATCCCTACAATGTCTAAAAGTATAGCAAATGCGCCGACAGGTATGTCGATGTGTGAAAAGTAGAAAAAAAATTGGTTGTAACTGAAGCCCTGCCGGCGCAAAAACTTTTCTCCCTAATGTCCGCAAAGTTACAAAATATTTTACATTTAGATTTTATCAACAATTATTTTTCTACATTTTTTCATCCACACATCTCCTACTTTCCACCGATACATCTCCCCCTTCCCTCCCTGTCAAATATATGACATCTATATATCAAAGATAACACAACTATAAGTCAAAGATAACAGACTGTTATCTTTGACTACTGTTTGTCATGGATTTAAATTCAATTTAAGCAAGAGACGAATCGGTCCAAAGAGATTCAAACGCAGTCAGTCCGAACTCCGGCAAGACTGCCATCACATGATCAAAAATATCCGATTGGATTTTTTCATAAGCCACCCATTCCTTGTTTTTGGAAAAGCAATAAATCTGCACCGGCATGCCTGTCGGTCCGGGTTGTAACTGACGCACCATGTGGGTCATATCTGTATTAATTTCCGGATTGGCCTCCAACCAAGCCTCCATATAGGAGCGGAACAAACCGATATTCGTCAGTTGCCGTTCGTCAAGCACCGTCTGCTTATTCTTGTTGATATCATCCAGATGCCGGAGCATTCCACCGATATAATCTTTCAAGAACTGCGAGGAGGCATATTTTTGCAATTCTTCGCGCGAAAGAAAACGGACAGAATGCATATCTATATTAATACTGCGCATGATGCGCCTTCCATCCGATTCCTCCATGCCCCGCCAGTTCGTAAACGAATCGGACACCAGCTGATATGTCGGAATCGTAGAAATCGTCATATCCCAATTCTGCACTTTCACCGTGTAGAGATTGACCTCCATCACCGTACCATCGGCATGGTTCTTGTCCATCTGAATCCAATCGCCGATACGAATCATATTGTTGGCAGTCAACTGTATCCCGGCAACAAATCCCAAAATGGAATCTTTGAATATCAACAATACCACCGCCGCAAATGCACCCAAACCGACAATCAGGTGCATCGGCGATTTATTCACCAGGATACTCACAATGATAATCACCGTCACCGAATAGAGGAAAACTTTTATCAGCTGTATGAAAAAAGTAAGCGGCCGATCCTTTGACACCGGATAGCTCTCGTAAATCCGGTTCACCGAATCCAACAACGAAACAATAATCATAAGACAGACCACCACCAACCAAATATCCACCACCCGGTAGATGACAAATTCATATTTCCAGTCAAAGAATGAAAGCAAAGTATAAACAATAACAGGCGGTAACAATGAAAAGAATTTACCGAAAACACCTTGCTCATACAAAACAGTCACCCAAGTGCTCCCGGTTCTTGCCGCCACCTTCTTCAAGATGAACAATCCCCATTTTCTTAACGCCCAATAAGCGATTCCCAAACCTGCAATCATTAAAATTAGTTGCATCCACTCTTTCAAAACATCATTTTCCATTCCTTATTCCTCCATATTTTAATAGAATTAAAAGTAAGCCTAGCAGACTTTGTTAAAAAAATTCACACGTTTGCATCATTCAAACAAAAACGGCCTCAAGAGCCATTAAATTTTAGTTAAATGCCCTATTTTACTTACATTTATTCGCAATTAAATCTACTTTTGTTGCAAAGACATAAAAATTTCAAGTATGAAAAAGATCTCATTATTAACAATTCTCTTCTGCTTATTTTTAAGCCAGGGGATTTTTGCGCAAGCAAATCTACAGGACCCTCTTCCAAAGGATCCGAATACCGTTATCGGTAAATTGCCAAACGGAATCACCTATTATCTTCGCCACAACGAAGAGCCCAAAGGACGGGCAAGTTTCTACATCATCCGCAATGCCGGAGCATTGTTGGAAGAGCCGGAACAGGACGGTCTGGCACACTTTCTGGAGCACATGGCATTCCAAGGCACCAAAAACTTCCCGGGCAAAGGAATCATTACAACCCTGGAAAGATACGGTGTTGCATTCGGACGTGAAATCAATGCCTATACCACACAGAACGAAACCGTGTACAACTTAAGCTCTATCCCGACAAACAATGAAAAACTGCTGGATACCTGCTTGCTGATTCTGCACGACTGGTCATACTATCTTTCATTGGAAGAGGATGAAATCGACGCAGAAAGAGGTGTTATTTCTGAAGAATGGAGAACCCGCCGCGATGCATCTTTCCGTATCCGCGCACAGATGATGCCGATTCTGTACAAAGGTTCTAAATATGCAGAACGCGACGTTATCGGTTCTTTGGACGTTATCAAAAACTTCAAGCCTCAGACTATCCGCGACTTCTATCACAAATGGTATCGCACAGACCTTGAAGCTATCGCTATCGTAGGAGATTTTGACGTGAAGAAAATGGAAGAAAGAGTGAAAGCTATCCTTTCTGATGTACCGGCTATCGAGAATCCGACTCCCCGTCCATTTTACGAAATCCCGGAACACGACGAACTTTATTTCGGCGTAGCAACAGACAAGGAAGCTCAGGGTTCATCTATCCAGTTCATCACCATGTTCCCGGGAACTAAGGCTGCAGAAAAAAATACTCATGCTTATTTGAAAGACAATATCATCACATCTTTCTATAACGCAATGGCAAGCAACCGTATCAGCGAATTAATGCACCAGGCAAATCCTCCTTTCCTTGGCGGTAGTATCGGTTACAGCGGTTTAGCCAAAGGATATGAGGCATACGGAATCTCTACCTCTGCCAAACCGAATGAAGAAGCAATCGCTTTTGAAACCATTCTGTTGGAAAACGAAAAAATCCTCCGCTACGGATTTACTGAAAGCGAATTGGAACGCGTTAAAACAAATATGTTAGTCGGCATGGAGTCTGCTTATAAAGACAAAGACAAGACTAACAATGAAAGCTATATCAGCGAAATGCAGGAACACTTCCTGAACGATGAACCGATTGTTGACATTGACTATTATTACAACTACGTAACCAAATTAATCCCAACAATTACTGTCGAGGAAGTCAATGCAAAAGCAAAAGAATGGAACGTTAACAAAAACCAGACAATCATCATCAGCGGTGCATCGGAAGGCGTAAAACATTTGACTAAAGAAGAATGTGAAGCTATCATCGCTAAAGTAAAACAGTCTAACGTAGAAGCATACAAAGATGCTGTCAGCGAAGCAGAACTTATCAGCGAAGAATTGAAAGGCGGTAAAATTGTAAAAACAACCGAGCTTCCTCAGTTCAGCGCAGTTGAATGGGTATTGGATAACGGAGCAAAGGTTGTATTCCGCAAAGCAGATTATGAAAAAGACAATGTAACATTGACTTCTTATAGTAAGGGCGGTACTTCTTTGTATGACACAGACATGCTGGTATCAGCACAGAACACAGCTGCTTTTGTAAGCGGTTTCGGATTGGGCGACTTTGATGCAATCACTTTAGGCAAAATCCTGACCGGAAAAATGGCAAGTAGTGGTGTGAAAATCAGTTCTCTGTCAGAAGCTGTTCAAGGAGCATCTACTCCACAAGACGTTGAAACCATGATGCAATTGGTTTACATGCAATTCGAAAAACCACGTTTCGACAAAGAAATTTTCGAATCTATCATGAACCGTAACCGCAGTACTCTGCCAATGGTATTGGGCAAACCGCAGAAGATTATGCAGGACTCTGTTCAAATGATTATGAGCAACTACAACCCAAGAAGCATCCTGTATAACGAAGATTATCTGAACAGAATCAGTTTGGAACAGATTGAAAAAGTATACCGCGACCGTATCAAAGATGCAAGCGACTTTATTTTCTTCATCGTAGGTAATGTAGAAGAAGAAACTATCAAGCCATTGGTTGAAAAATACATCGGTTCCATCAAGTCTGAATACCGCAAAGAAACATGGAGAGACAACAATGTAAGAGGACCGAAGGGCAAAACTGTAAGAAGCATCGAATTGGATCTGGAAGTACCGAAATCAACTGTAATCACCAACTTCACCAAAGAGATGAAATACAGCTTACACAACAGTTTCTGTTTAAGCGTACTGCAGGGAATTCTTGACTTGAGATACACTGAAAACATCCGCGAGAAAGAAGGAGGAACTTATGGCGTCGGTGTTAGCGGCAGCGCTTCACGCATTCCGTACAGCAGCTACAACCTGACTATGCAGTTTGACTGCGACCCGGACAAAGCTGACCACTTGAAATCGTTGATTTATGCAGAATTGGACAAACTGCAAAAAGAAGCTCCGACACAAGAAGAATTACAAAAAGTAGTCAACAACATGTTGAAAGGTAGAGAACAATCTAAAAACCACAACGGCTATTGGTTGAATGCGATTGTAAACTACTACATCAACGGCATGGACTCAACAGATCCGAAGAATTACGAAGATATCTTGAACAAGATGACTCCGAAGGATATACAGAAATTCTTGAAGACCTTGATGAAGGGTGCAGATATTGTAGACATTACCTTCAGACCGAAAGCAAAATAATATCGACAGATATTTAAACATCAAGTAAAAGGCTAAAAGTAAACTTTTAGCCTTTTACTTTTTAAAATTTTTCATACCTTTACCTGCCGTAAACGTGTGCAATCATATAACTAATTATACTATTATGTCACAAAACAAAACCAATTATGCTCTTCCGTTAGCATTCGTCGGAATGATGTTTTTTTCCTTAGGTTTTGCCCTGGGTATCAATTCATTCCTTATTCCAGTATTACAAACAAGTTTGTCGCTATCATCCGGTGTGGCCTATCTGTTGCTGGCAGCAACCTTCCTGCCGTTTATCATCTTCGGGTATCCGGCTGCCAAGACAATCTCCGTTATCGGATACAAAAAAACAATGGCGCTTTCATTTTTAATTTTTGCAGCAGCATTCGTTTTATTTGTATTCTCGGCAAAACAGAACAGTTTCCCGTTGTTCCTGCTTGCATCATTTGTCAGCGGAGCTGCCAATGCTTATCTACAAGCATCTGTCAACCCGTATATCACAATCTTAGGTCCGCTTGAAAGTGCTGCCAAACGAATCAGTATGATGGGTATCTGCAACAAACTGGCCTGGCCGGTGGCACCACTGTTTTTTGCCATGGTTGTAGCAAATCCTGACAATGTACAGATTGCAGACTTGTATGTACCTTTCTATATCATCATCGCCGTATTCTTGGGCTTAGGTGTTATTTCGTTATTGGCACCGCTGCCGGAAGTAACTGCAGCCGGCGAAGATGAATCAAGTGCAGCAGACTGTCCGTATGCTGCCAAGAAAACGTCTATCTGGCAATTCCCTCACCTGGTATTGGGAGCCTTGACTCTGTTCATCTATGTAGGAGTGGAAACCTTGTCATTGAGTACTGCCGTTGACTATGCCAAATCACTACAATTGGCAAACCCTGATTTGTATGCATGGATTCCCAGTATCGGTATGGTAATCGGTTACATCTGCGGTATTATCTTTATCCCGAAATACATGAGCCAGGATATGGCTATGCGTATCTGTGCCTGGATTGGAGTGCTCGGTTCGTTGGCTATCGTGCTTATGCCGGCAGAAATATCTATCTGGGCTATCTTCTTGATGGCATTGGGATGCTCATTGATGTGGCCGGCATTGTGGCCGCTTGCTATGGCAGACCTCGGTAAATTCACCAAAGCCGGAGCCGGACTGTTGACAATGGCGATTGCCGGAGGTGCAGTGATACCAACCGTATTCGGTTTCTTGAAAGATGCTACTACACCGCAGCAGGCTTACTGGTTGGCATTGCCCTGCTTCCTGTTCATCTTGTACTATGGTGTAGCAGGTTACAAAATCCGTAAATAACCAACCGGACAATCTACAATATTATAAAAAGAATCACAGGGATTATCTGAATGGTCAGGTAATCCCTAATTTATTGCTTATGGTAACAATTAAAGAAATCCCCTCACTGGATGCCACAGCTCCGGACAAATGCAAGGCCATTTTGGCAACGGAGGAAACCCATCCCCTCGCATATCTCAATTGGAAAGAACAATTCCCGTACCACCCTCAGGTGGCTTTTCAAATTGCCCACAACGGGAAGGATTTATTTATACGTTTCATCGTAAACGAAGAAACTGCAGCAGCCCGAATGACAGAAAGCAATTCAAAGGTATGCACGGATTCGTGCGTAGAATTTTTCCTTTCGCTGGACAATACGGGCTACTATAATTTTGAATTCTCGTGCATCGGAGTGATGATGTTAGGTTTCCGACAGTCCCGCATACAAGCAGAATATGCCACAGAAGAAATCATTTCAAGTATCAAGAGATATGCTTCATTAGGCAGCACAAACTTTGAAGAAACAAGTATGACCGCCCCTTGGGAACTATTGGTTGTAATCCCGGCAAGAGCCCTGTTCAAGCACCATCTGGACTCTTGGAAAGGCGTTACAGCAAAAGGCAATTTCTACAAATGCGGCGACAAACTCACCAAACCGCATTACATAACCTTCGCCCCCATCGCTACAGAAAAACCGGATTATCACCGCCCGGAATTTTTTGTGGAATTGAGAATTGAGTAAGCATAAATATAGAAAATCGTTGTAGCTTAATAAAAACTACAACGATTTGTGTCTTTTCGTTTGACAATTTTCAGCGACAGAAAATTCTTTGCTTAAATACAGCTGCAAACATACGATCTCTTACTTGACCTCCTCATAGTCTGCATCTACGATATCCTGTCCATCTGAATGGTCCATTTTTTGTATTTTTTCTTCGGTTTCGTTGGAACGACGATATTTATATAATAAATAGTTGTTCCATAAATTAGTCACGCCATAGAAAATAGCCATGATACCAAAAAGGATGGAAGCACCTTTGGAAATGCCTGCCACAGTTTCAAAAGGATTGAAAAGAATAATAATTCCTGCCGCCAGAATCAATATCGGGAAAAGATAACTGATTCCGGATACCGGCCCCATCTGGCGGGCTAAAGATAAGGTGAAAAACTGACCTATGGCTGCTATAACAAGCATCAACCCTAGCATAAATACCAATACGGCTGCGAAAGTGAGCGGTATACAGATAAGTATTACTCCTAAAACCATACTCCCTACTCCGGTCACCGGCAACATGCCTTTGTTGCTATCGCCACGATGTTTGCTGGATACGATAAAAGCAGCAATACCTGTCATCAAAAAAACGACACCGATAGCCATTACAATATACACCAAAGCCTTTTCAGGCCATACAATCAATACGCTACCGAAAATAATTGCCAAAATGGCTCGTAAAACTGCTCCTTTAAAATTGGTGGATGTGTAAACTATTTGCATAATATTCCTCTATAAAATTTGTATGTTCATTCAATATAACGAAGGTAAGCATTTTTTGTTTAGTTGATTCACACTTTACAACTTTTTACTTCTAACTTTTTACCTTTTACCTTTAATGTAGTACCTTTGCCTACTGAAAATCGAATTTATGGGATACAGAGAAGAAATATTACGCCGCCGTACATTTGGCATTATCAGTCACCCGGACGCCGGTAAGACTACGTTGACAGAGAAACTGTTGCTTTTTGGTGGAGCTATCCACGTTGCTGGAGCCGTTAAATCAAATAAAATCAAGAAGACTGCCACTTCCGACTTTATGGAAATTGAGCGTCAAAGAGGAATCTCTGTCGCAACTTCCGTTATGGGTTTTGAATATAAAGATATCAAAATCAATATTCTGGATACTCCGGGTCACCAGGATTTTGCAGAAGACACGTTCCGCACTCTGACGGCTTGTGATAGTGTAATCATTGTCATTGACGCAGCTAAAGGTGTGGAAACACAGACTCGTAAATTAATGCAGGTCTGCCGCATGCGCAAGACTCCTGTAATTGTGTTTATCAACAAATTAGACCGACCGGCCAACGATCCTTTTGATATTTTGGATGACGTTGAGAAAGAACTGCAAATCAAGGTGAATCCGTTAAGCTGGCCCATCGGTAGCGGCGATACATTCAAGGGTATCTATAACCTGCACCGTCAAAATCTATGCTTATATAGCCCCAATATTCAAAATATACCTGAAGGTATTGAGATTACTGATACCGATTCTGAAGAATTGGACAAACATATCGGAGAAAGAGCTGCAGCCAAACTAAGAGAAGACCTGGAGCTCGTAAGAGAAGTGTATCCCGGATTAGACCGTGAAGAATATCTGGAAGCTCACGTAGCACCTGTATTTTTTGGCTCTGCCCTCAACAATTTCGGAATCCGAGAATTGTTGGATTGTTTCATTGAAATTGCTCCATCACCACTTCCCCGAGAAACAGAAGAACGAATTGTCAAACCTGATGAAGAAAAATTCTCAGGATTTGTATTTAAAATTCATGCCAATATGGATCCGAATCACCGCGACCGTATTGCATTTGTGAAAATCTGCTCGGGTATTTTCAAACGAAACACGAATTATCTGCATGTAAGAAATGGCAAGCAATTGAAGTTCTCCACTCCTACCGCTTTTATGGCTTCCAAGAAATCAATTATTGATGAAGCATACCCGGGAGATATTATCGGTCTGCACGATACCGGAACATTTAAAATTGGAGACACCCTAACTGAAGGTGAGAAATTACACTTCAAAGGAATTCCAAGTTTTTCGCCTGAATTGTTCAAATATATCGAAAATGCGGATCCTATGAAATCAAAACAATTGGCAAAAGGCATTGACCAATTGATGGACGAAGGTGTTGCCCAGTTGTTTGTCAACCAATTCAACAACCGTAAAATTATCGGTACCGTAGGTGCTTTGCAATTTGAGGTAATTGAATACCGTTTATTGCACGAATATGCAGCAGCCTGCCGTTGGGAACCTATTAATCTATACAAGGCTTGTTGGATAGAAGCTTTAGATTATGCTGAGTTGGAAGATTTTAAGAAGCACAAATCACAATACATGGCAAAAGACAAAGAGGGACGGGATGTTTTCTTGGCAGACTCGCAATATATGCTGCAAATGGCACAGGAAAATTATAAGAAACTGATTTTCCACTTTACATCTGAATTTTAATAACAATATTATGATAGAAGCAGGCAAAACAACATTTACCCAAGAAATTACTGTCGAACACAAAGATACAGCTGCTGTATATGGTTCCGGCAAACTAGAAGTTTTTGCAACACCGGCAATGGTTGCTTTGATGGAAAACACGGCAATCCGTAGCTTGGAAGGCTTATTGGAGCCGGACACTGACACGGTCGGAATAGAAATTAACACCCAGCATATCAAAGCAACAGCAGTAGGACAAAAAGTTACTTGCAAAGCCACTGTAATTGAAGTAGATGGTCGACGTATCCGTTTTGAAATTGATGCGTGGGATGAAAAAGGACAAATCGGACATGCCATACATGATCGTTTCGTCATTAATCCTGTTAAATTTATGAGTAAACTTTAATTTACTTGTTGTGGCAATTCCTGTTCAACTCCCTGATTGGTCGACAAAAACGATATTAATCGCCGAAGACTTGGACGACAATTATGCTGTATTGTCGGCATTGCTAAAACGCACAAACATACAATTAATCCGTGCAGTTAACGGGACAGAAGTGCTCCAGATTTTAAATAATCACCCAGAAATCCGGGTCGTACTGATGGATATCAGTATGCCCGATATGGATGGGATTGAAGCGCTTCACTTAATCAGGAAAGAGTTTCCAACAACAATTGTCATCGCACAGACAGCCCACTCCTATTCTGACCAAATTGCAGCAGAAGAATTTGATGCCTATCTACAAAAACCCATACACCGCTTAGAGTTAATCAATCTTCTAGGCAAATACTTAAATTAGCCATGCATTTTAATCTGACTTCGGAATATAAGCCAACAGGCGACCAACCGGAAGCGATAGAACAATTGGTGCAAGGAGTTGTAGATAATCGCAAAGCCCAAGTATTACTAGGAGTTACCGGTTCGGGAAAAACTTTTACAATTGCCAATGTTATTAATCAAGTAGAACGTCCTACCTTGATATTAAGCCATAATAAGACATTGGCCGCTCAATTATTTGGCGAATTCAAATCATTTTTCCCGAATAATGCAGTAGAATATTTTGTATCATATTATGATTATTATCAACCGGAAGCTTATCTACCGACAACGGATACCTATATAGAAAAAGATTTAGCCATCAATGATGAAATAGATAAATTACGTTTGCGCACTACAGCATCCTTGCTTTCCGGCAGAAGGGATATAATCGTAGTTTCCTCTGTGTCATGTTTATATGGCATGGCAGACCCCAGAGCATTCAGTACAAATGTCACTCACCTAAAACAAGGGATGACAATCAATCGCAATCTCTTATTGCGCCGTCTGGTAGACGCTTTATACACGAATAACGAAATAGAATTCAAGCGAGGCTGCTTCCGCGCCAAAGGTGAAACTGTCGACATTTTTCCTGCAATCGAAACTTATGACGGAGTAGCCTATCGCATCGAATTTTGGGATGACACAATAGACCGAATATCCTCGTTCAATCCCATAACTCGTGAAATACTCGGCACTCAAGATGAATTGGATATATATCCAGCAAACCTTTTTGTCACAGACAAGGATACGATAGCTCATGCATTAATCGAAATCAATAAAGACTTAGAAGATCAACTGTTATTTTTAAAAGATCACGGAAAATTTTTAGAAGCCAAACGCTTAGAAGAACGAGTTAAATATGATATAGAAATGATTCGGGAATTAGGGTATTGCCCTGGTATTGAGAATTACTCCCGCTATTTTGACGGTCGCAAAGCCGGGGTTCGTCCTTTTTGCCTATTAGATTATTTCCCTGATGATTTTCTAATGGTCATTGATGAATCGCATGTAACACTTCCTCAAATCAGGGCTATGTATGGCGGTGACCATGCACGCAAATCCACATTAGTGGAATATGGTTTTCGTTTACCTGCAGCATTTGACAACCGCCCATTGACATTTGACGAATTTGAAGAAAAAACGGGGCAAACAATCTATATCAGTGCAACTCCGGCTGATTATGAACTAGAGAAAAGTGAAGGAATCATTGTGGAACAATTAATCAGACCAACAGGGATTCCAGACCCTTTTATTGAAATTGTTCCGACACAAAACCAAATAGACCATCTTGTTAACGAAATTCACAAACGAATTGCACGGAAAGAGCGCATTCTCGTTACGACTCTGACAAAGAAAATGGCTGAAGAACTCAGCAAATATCTAGACCGAATTGGTGTACTTTGCCAATATATACACTCTGATGTAGATACCTTGGAACGAGTAAAAATTTTAGAAAATCTACGCGAAGGAGTCATAGATGTACTAGTAGGCGTAAACTTATTACGTGAAGGTCTAGACCTTCCGGAAGTGTCACTAGTCGCAATTCTAGATGCAGATAAAGAAGGTTTCTTACGTTCAACACGCTCACTAACACAGACAGCCGGACGAGCAGCACGTAATGTCAACGGCAAAGTTATAATGTATGCAGACCAAATAACTCGTTCTATGCAAGAAACTATTGATGCAACAAACTATAGACGAGAAAAACAATTAAAATATAATGAAGAGCATCATATCATCCCCCAGCAAATCAAAAAAAACACAGATACAGTCTTAACTCAGAATACAAACAAATTCTATATAGAAGAGGAGCACCAACAAATCGTTGCAGATCCTGTTATAGACTATATGAGCAAGCCTGAAATTGAGAAAATGCTAAAAAAGACAAAAGCTGCCATGCAAAAAGCCGCAAAAGAGTTAGACTTTTTGGAAGCCGCCCGTCTTCGAGATGAGATGTATATACTCGAAAAAAGATTAAAATAATAAGATTGTACTACTCTTTCAATAGATCATTTGAGAGTTGTTCAAAGAATCCACGATAAGAAGTCAAATCGATTTTACCAGTGAGTTTTTCCTTCTTGTCGATATCGATTACCCTTTGAGCCAACCATTGAGCCATTTTATAACGGATATTACCATCCATGCAATGATTTTTAATTTTTAAGGCCCAACTATAAAGTTCTGAATCACCTATTTTTTCTTCATTCCACTTCTCTTCTGCCAAATTAATATAGGTCTTCCAATCTCCCAATTTCTCTGCAGCATTCATTCGAGCATTACGGACAATTGATTGCCACCCTTCTACTTTTTCTTTTTTCAATCGCTTGATATATAGCTTAAATCCCTCCTCATCAAACTGATTATCCTTTACAAAACCTTCTGCACCAGCAATCCATAATTCAGAAATCTTATTTTGAACAGTTTCTTTCCCATATAATCCTGTCAATTTATCCCGATTGGATAACACGTAATCAAAAAATGATGGCTCTACATTTACCCCATATTTATAAAAAAAATCCCAATATCTTTTTTCTTCCAAACAAGCAGGGTCCATTGTATTCAAATATTGCATTGTCATCTGTGAAGCTGCCTGAATATAACCAGCACGAGCTAATGCTACAATATATTCTTCTAAAGTAGTTGCAGAACAATCCCCCTGGCTATAACGAGCCGACAATCCTGCTAACCCCCTACCAGATATCACTTTTCTCGCTTCGTTCAATAAATCTGCAGCATCTTTCACTTCTAAAACCCTATGCAACTCTCGCCCATTACCATCTGCAAAAACCAGACATGCGTTATCATTTACTCGAGAAACATTAATAAAATGCCCGGCAAAAAAATCAACGACCTCTGGATCTGTAAACACTTTTTTCACTAATTCTTGATGAACTCTCCCTTCTACATAATAATCGATAAAAATAAATTTACCCTCATTCTTTGCTTGTTCCAACATCTCTACGTCACTTAAATCCTGCAAAGAAATACCTTGAGATTTTTTTAATGCTTCCTCTCCATATTTCAAGAAAACTTCAGATGAGCAAATACCTTCTTCATGAAAAAGTAATTTTCCATCTTTATTCAAATAAAGATACGCAGGAATCTCTTTAATACAATATTTTTGCATTAACTCCAATGCAAAAGAAGCATCCATACGCAAATTGATAAAATGCTGATTATAATAATCAGCTATTGGATTTAGTGTGAATACATTTTTATCCATCAATAAAGATGCCTGTACCGTATCGTTTGCAATATTGATAAAAATATTCTTACCTTCTTTCGCAGCCCATGCTTTTGCTCCTTCTAGGTTTATATCAACAAATTTCAAAGATCGGCTATTCCTTTTTTTTACTCTAGCCAATTCCTTTGCTTCATCTAATACTTCCAGCAATCGCTCTGGATGTACCTTCACTTCGCCTGGTGCAACAATTCCAACCAAGTCACCATAAGGCATAAAAAATGCATACGCAGGATATGAATATAGCATTAACCGAGGTTCAAACGCTCGCCCCTGCGGTGTTTCCATATCAACATGAATTGCTATCACATTTCGCAAAAGATAATTTAGCAATTCCTCATCCTTTCTTATCCGTTGATTAACTTCTTTACCTACATTACCAACCTGTACCATCACCAATTTATTTTCTCTAGCAGCCAGCATACTCGCCTGTTCCCAACTAAGAGGTTGGAATAATGATGAAACGGGTTGGGCTACTAAAAGCCCACACCCGATATACATGCTAATAATAAAGCTAAAAATATACCTTTTCATAAATGCACCATTTATACGGATAAGTGATATATAAATTATCGCTATGCTTATTAATTCGCAGTTTTATTAGTTTCTACTATAGAATCCTGCATAATATGTTTTGCATAATTATATCCCAATGCTTCATAACGCTGAGTCAGTAATCTTGCCCGTTCCAAGAAATTAGTATAATCTTTTTTATCTAAAGCAGTCCATCCCACTTCTGACAATGCAGCCAATCTAGGTAACAACATATATTCAGCATGACTAAAAGTTGAAATATATTCAGTCCAAAGGTTAGCCTGCACGCCTATTACCTTTTCCCCTTGTTCTGGCGTTAAGCCTTCTGTTGGATCCAAACTATATACTTTAGCTACATCAACAAAACCACCAATACTAAATGGCTCATTTTTGATGTCTTTTGATTGATAATAGTCAAAATAGACATAATCATTCGGAGTCATTACAACATTATTACCTTTCTGCGCAGCCGTAATGCCACCATTTTTACCTCTCCAAGACATCACGGTTGCTGTCGGAGATACCCCTCCCTCTAAAATTTCATCCCAACCAATGATTTTTTTACCTTTTGTCTTCAAAAATGCTTCAATACGATGAATTACATAACTTTGTAACTCCTCTTCGTTTTTCAAATTTTCTTTCTTAATGCGCTTCTGGCACTTTTTACATTTCTTCCAAGCGTCTTTCGGACATTCATCTCCTCCAATATGAATAATATCAGAAGGGAATAGCTCTGCAACTTCCGTCAATACATTTTCCAAAAACTCGAATGTCTTTTCATTACCGGCACAAAATACCTGCGGGAAAACACCCCACATTTGACACACTTCATAAGGTCCACCAGTACATCCCAATTCTGGATATGTTGCCAAAGCTGCCAATGCATGTCCCGGCAATTCTATTTCAGGAATAATTGTAATATACCTATCGGCTGCATATTGAATAATTTCTTTAATCTGATCTTGAGTAAAGAAATAAGGGCCATATGGTTTCCCGTCATACTTCCCCGTATTCTTCCCAATAACGGTTTGTTTACGCACACTACCAACCTGTGTCAATTCCGGATATTTTTTTATCTCAATACGCCATCCTTGGTCTTCTGTCAAATGCCAGTGAAAAACACTCAATTTATGCAAAGCAAGAATATCAATATAATTTTTCACCTCTTCTACTGTAAAAAAATGCCGACATACATCCAACATACCTCCTCTATAAGCAAAGCGCGGTTCATCTTGAATTTTCACATTCTGAATACGAATCTTACTCATTTGCTCACCTTTTTCAATTTCTACAGGCAACATCTGTCGCAAGCTTTGAAGAGCATAAAAAACCGCTTTTGAACTTCCGCCCTTAACATCAACAGACTTATCTGTTACGATCAATTCATAGGCATCTGTTTTCATAGAGGCATCAACGATGATGTTCACTGCATCCTTTTTTACTTCACCACTTTTGATTTCCAATGCACTACCTAACGATTTTTCAACCAACTTGCTCAAAAAAGTACACGCCGGCTGCAAATCATCTGCACCCTTTACTACATTGATTACAGTTTTCGGAGTTAAAGAAAAACCGCCATCAACAACTTCTAACTGTTGTGGTTGCGGAATTATATTCACGGCCTGATTCGGCTCCTTAGCACACCCGCCCAATAAAAAGCCCAGTGCTACCAATAAAATAAAATTGACTTTCTTCATATATATATATTTAATACTACTGCTAATATAAATTAAAATTTACAATCTTACAAACACCTAAATGCAATCTCTTTATTTTACACAACTAGTCAGCAAGTTACACTTACCTACCGGACGGATACGCAGCCATTGGGCTGTAGCCGGCAATAATACCGTTTCACCTTGATGCATTACAAACTCATCTCCACTATCAGTCATAAATGTTGCCTGACCAGACATACATATCAGTACAACAAAAGAATCCAGTGCAGAATAATCCAATGTAAACTCTTGAGTCAATTCATAAAGAGATGTCGTAAAATAAGGACAACTTACCAATTCAACCTCTTGATTCTCTCTAGCAATATAATGAGTGCGATAATCGGATTCTACAGTATAATCTATAGCTTCTTTTGCAAGTTCAGTATGCAATTCCCGAGTATTCCCATTTGCATCCCGACGTTTAAAGTCATAAATCCGATAAGTTATATCCGACGTTTGCTGAATCTCTGCTATAAATGCTCCAGCGCCTATACTATGCACACGGCCTGCCGGCAAAAAGAACACATCACCAGGCTGAATAAGATAATCTGTCAGCAAATCAGTAATCGTATCATCGTTCACACTCGCTTCATACTCTGCCGGAGTCACCTGCTTTGCAAATCCTGAACGCAAGTGAGCCCCCTCATCCGCAGACACAACATACCACATTTCAGTTTTACCCTTAGATTGGTGGCGTTCCCAAGCCAATTTATCATTGGGATGCACTTGAATAGACAAATCCTGGCGGGCATCGATAAACTTTATCAACAAAGGGAATTCCTGACCAAAACGTTCATAATTCTTCACACCCAATAAATTCGCCCCCTCTTGAGCAATCAAATCCGGAAGAGTCAGTCCTGCATATTTACCATTAACAATGACAGATTCATTTCCTTTCACACCAGATAGTTCCCAACTCTCCCCCACTTGCTTCTGCGTATCAACAAGCTGTTTATACGGAATAATTCTCTCTCCTCCCCAAATTGTAGACTTTAATATAGGTTTAAATTTCAACGGATACATACTCATTTACTTACTATTTTCTTGAACATCCAACTGCCTCAAAGCAAACGCATAAGCACCAACAGAGATTGCCTGATTGGCACCTAATTTTGATATCATCACTCCAACTCTTTTTTGCGGATCATATGTCACAAAATGTTCTGTACCATAAACCTTCAAAGCACGTTGCTCACCCTTAGCAAAAGCTTTAAATTCCTCCTCATCATCCAAATCATACACCTTCATCTGCACACGATTCAGTTCATCTCCTTGCAAAGTATGAATTTTAGCTCGCATTTCCTTCAATAGACTGGGCATAATATACTTGTGTGCAGCAGTAATACCACCACCAATAACAACCAATCCATCTGTCAAAGTCACAGCTGTTGCCATTGCGTCACCGGCTATTTCTCCAAATTCAGCAAAAGCACGTTTAGCAGCTTCGACATTACCCGGAAGTCTACCTTCTGCAATTTCAAATAAATCTTTAGGCTCAAATTGATGGTTTAACTCTCCTGATTCTTCTGCATAAACTCGTTTAACAGCACGGATAGCTACTCCATCCTCCACTATAATGTCAGGCATTTTTTTATGTGGAAGACAGAAAGTTTCTACGCATGAATTATCACCCCGATTCAAACTATTATCCACCACAACACCTATTCCAAAACCTGTTCCAAAAGTATAACCAATTAAATTCTTATAACGCTTAGAACTTCCATAAGCTTCCAATTTGGCATTCACATCTGGAAGAGCTCCACCCAAAGCTTCGCCATAAGCAAACAAATCACCGTCATTATTGATAAAAACGGGGATTCCAAAAGTATGCTCCAAAAAAGGTCCTAATGCAACTCCATCGCGGAAAGATGGGAAATTAGGCAAATATCCACCAATAATACCATGAGGATAATCTGCTGGGCCAGGAAAAGCAAAACTAATAGCAACCGGTTTTTCTTTCAGCTGATCAATAATCATTTGAAAACCCTTTACCATTGTTGAAAGACAATGGTCCAAATCATCTGCATGCGATGGCAAAGTAATCGGTTCTACAATAAATTTATTGGCCTGCATAGCGCCAAATACCAGATTAGTTCCCCCAGCATCTAATGTAATAACTATACGATTATCATATCTATACATAAGGCTATTATTTTTGTGCTTTAAAACTATAAGAACAGAAAATCAAATAAATGGCACATACTGCCAATACAAGCAATGAACCTATCTGCGAATCCATTTTTTCAGTCAAAAATCCCATCAAAGGAGGAATGATTGCACCACCAAAAATACCTGTAATCATCAAACCAGAAATTTCATTAGCTTTATCAGGACGGCAGCGTAAAGCCAAAGAATAGACGATTGAGAACACGCATGACAAAGTAAATGCAAATACTCCGACTCCGATTAATATCAACATAGAAGAATGAGCAGAATAAAGTGCGCCTAAAGATGCCAGCATAATCAACAAATTCACTCTCAAATACTTCACATCAGAAAGTCTGGCCAACAGAAAAGCTCCAATAAACGCCCCGACTGTACGGCAAAAGAAATAAACACTTGCACCAAGACTAGCATCTGTTTCTATCATATTGCAACGTTCCATCAACAATTTCGGAGTTAAAGTATTCATACCAACATCCAAACCAACAGCACAAAGAATACCGACAAACAACAATAAAATAGATTTGTCGCCCAACAAAGCAAACGTAGCCTTCATTGAACTACCTTTTTCCACTGCAATTTCTTCTTTCGGAATAGCAACCATCATCAACCAAAGCGAAGAGAGCAGAGTAATGACTGCAAAAATCGGGAAAAGATACTGCCAATTTCCACAAACATTCACGGCCAACACGGCAATAATCGGCCCCATAAAAGACGAAACCGCCTTGATTACCTGACCTGCAGTAAGCGAACTTGTCAAAGAATTACCCGACACAACATTTGTCAACAAAGGATTCAGTGATACTTGCAGAATAGTATTACCTATTCCCAATAACGCAAATGCCACCATACAAGTCACCAAACTGTAAGAAAAGAAAGGGATCAACATACCGATAATAGTTACCAAGTTACTGATTTGCACGGTACGTTTACGTCCAATTCGATTCATTCCCAATGCTACCGGAACTGATAACAGTAAAAACCAGAAAAACACCATAGAAGGAATAAAACCGGCAACCGTTTCACTCAGGTTAAAATCAATTTTCACATATGTAGTTGATATTCCAACCACATCACAAAACCCCATCACAAAAAAGCTGAAGAGGACAGGCAATACTTTTGCCACAGAAGTTGTAGTATTTTTTGTCATTAGATATAAGATTATATTAATGGCAAAGATACAATAAAATCATCACTAACGTAACATATCAAGCTAACCATTCCCTATTCTTCATCAGACAAACTGAAATCTTTATCTGCAAACAGCTCTGCTAAACCGGAAACCTGTTTCAAACGTAACAGCTCATCTTTATCCATTCCGATGTTGCGCAATATCCACTGATCCGACATACCTGCTTTCGTCAACTCCGAAACAATATGGCTCATCAATTCCACATTATGCGTTCCGCGTGCACGATTATGACGAATAGTGGAAGCCATACGATTAGACATATCTTTTTCTATAACCGCAACCGGCAACATCCCCTTTTCTCGTTCATAAATTCTTCTTGAAGTTTTCAACACCAAATATCGATGGTAACCATCAACAAGTTCATACTCATCTTTTTCCGGTCTGTAATAACACACACAAGGCATGGTATATCCATCTTCCCAAATTGAAAGCTCCAATAATTTCATCTCAGGTGGGGCTATAATATTAGGATTATAATCATTAGCTACCACTTTTTCTACCGGTACGGCTATTATATTATAAACCGGACTTTTATATTCGTTCATATTTCACAATTTATATTTTTGCATCACTCTTTCACGCCTCTCTTTTTCCTCTTTTGTTGGGGCAAATCCCATATATTTACACGTATGATCGTTCTTTAAAATACAGATACATATACGTTTAAAGGTCGGCAATTCCTTAAATTCAGGCAAATCAATATCATCCATATATTCCATACGAACAGGCTTTTTAGTAGTTTTATAATTACTTTTCTCACCCACTAAAATAGGAATGCCTGCAGCTCGCAACTTTTCAATGGTTTCATCCGAAAGACAACCGCCCTTTTCTTTCCAAAAAAGCATGCTGACAGCTAACTTATTTTGATAATTTTGACGAGTTTTCTCAGGCAAGGTATCCAATAAAAATTTCATATAAGCAGACCAAGTATATCCTTTGGGTAAAACTACATGCTGTCGCCAACCGACAGCAGATGTCTGCGAATATAAAGCTGTAAAATTCACACCATTCACTCTATCGATCATCTTTCCCCACATATCCGGATCTATTGCCCGATAAAGTTTTAGGCTACTCCTAGCTTCCGATATAAAAGGACTTGCCACTCGCTGTTTTTCCAATGGCACGCCGGCTTGATAATACAAGTCATATAAATGATTATAAGGCCAATGAAATTTTCCATTTGCCACCCAAATATCTGTAGTCTGCCAATCGAAAATGGGGTAAGCATTATAAACACCTTTCGTGATTCTAAGAGTCCATTTTAGCCCTCTATAACGAAACGAATTCTTATAATTTAACGTTCTCCAACGATTCAGACTCTCCTGAGTCCTGATTCCCACCAGACAACAAGTACGTTTGGCTTTTTTTTTCTGGTGTAGCCATTTCGCAAAAGAACGCTGAAAATCGTAATCCCACATACAACGACTAAAAAAAGGGAAATCATGATAAGTTAAGCAATTTACCGGCATATCACGCACCCAACATTCCCTCAACTCGTCGTCCCAAGGACGCCAAAAACGCTGATACATAGATGTACAAGTCGCCACCTTAAAAGGGACACAAACCCGATATACCTCTAAAATATCGCTATTAGAATCCAATACCCGATCCACATACTTAATAGTTTCATTATACTGCACCTCATAGTCCATGTGAAATACTCCTAACTTGCGTCCAGGATAATACTTACGAATAAATTCTATACATAAAAACAACAAAGCACTACTGTCTTTCCCTCCTGAAAAGGAGACGTACACATTGTCAAAAGAACTGAATATTTTTGCCAATCGCAACTGGACTTGTTCATAAACATTCAATCTTTCTACTTTTGGTCCTGCCATTTCATCTTTACATACAATTTCCATCTTCTGATAATATCAAAATTATTCCTTTGGAAAACATCTATATCACGATTCAACACAACAGCCTCCAAATTCAATGCCTCTTCATTTGCTTGTATAACAGCCTTAATCAAGCTGTCTAACACCTGCTCATTTCCCCCATATACATAATAATTATTGAGTATCATACTATTATTTCTCAACTCCACCGGCATAAAACCTACCACATTTCCTTTTGCCGAAGCTACAAACCATCTGTAATTTTCAGAAGTTTTAAAAGGATAGTTATTGTTTTCCTTCAATACTGTAGGGTCCATAACCAGGCGAGCGACCTTTTGATAAAGTTTCTCATCATCACCTTGAAAACACTCTATTTTCATACACTTAAAGAATTCATTCGTTTCATTATGCACAAATATAGCGAAATTAATCAATGATACCATTTCGACATAAAAGAATCATACCACAATAATAAAAAACGCCGACAGAAGTATGCATTCTGCCGGCGTTGCTATATAAAATGCTAATATTTATTCTCCACACACCTCTTTCAATTCCTTCAAAAATGTCTCGACATCCCGTGCTCCACGTAGCTTAAGCAATTCCTTTCCATCACCATCAAATACAAACATTGTCGGGAAAGCTTCAACACCCAAACGTTTCTGCAAAGCAGGACCTTCCCCCTTTTCCATATCTATTTTCAAAGCAACAAAATGTTTTTTAAAATAGTCACCCACTACTTTCAAAGGAAATACTTGCTCACTCATCCTTTTACAAGGACCACACCAAGATGAATAACAGTCCAAAAACAACATTTTACCCTCCTTCTTGGCTTGTACCAAAGCATCATCAAATTTCAAATCCACAAATGGAATACCCTCTTTGTTTTCTATCGTCCTAATTACTTGTGCATAATAATTTGACAATGGAGCCTGCAATCCTTTTGAACGTTCACTTAAATATCCTACTAACAATTTGCGGTCTGCATTAGACAAACCTTTTATCTCTCCCAAAGTGATATCCAGATTCATCATAAAATCCTGTTTACAGCCCTGAATTCCCTTCCGCATGATATCAAGCATTTTATCATACTTTTTCTCTCCTCTGAATTTTGCAACATCATACAAACCAAACACACCCAAAGTATCCGGCAAATTTCCTTTATGCAATCCCATCAATATATCTGCCATCGCTTTTGCATCATACGGTGTACTTCCATATACATAAGGCGATAACTTCGCTGCATAAATTCCAGCTATAAACTGATTCACAGAATTCTCTCCCACATTCTTCACATATTCCGCTTTATTGTTCAACAAATTCTGAAACAACACATCATCATCTCCACTGATTTTCTGTGTGAGATACTCCCAGTTTTCCTTCTTAGAAAAATCTTTACTCTTCACTTTTGTAAATAACTCATCTATAACCTGTTTCTTTTTATCATGCAAACCGGCTGTTTTCAGTACATCTGCATAGCTACGTAAGAACTTCAAACTGCGTTCGCCATTTTCATAGCGTGCATTCATACCTGGAAGAGTAGTCTTGGGATTCAACGAAAGTTCCAATAATTTTTGAAATCCAGGCAGAGGACTTCCCCCTACAATTCTAAAAATCAAATCTCCATTCTGATTCAACACAGCATATTGTGCCATCATCAAGGCATTATATTTAACAGCCCAAGGGCGTCCCTCTGCGCTTGTAATGTCAATAAATAGATTCACAAAATGCTCATCCATCCACTTGGCAAACTCTTCATTACTGAATACATATTGATTCATGCCATGGCAAGGAATCGCCCAATCTGCAAACCAATTGACAAAAATAGGTTTATTAACCTCTCTTGCCTTTTTCAATGCCTCCTCAAAAGAATAGACATATTTCATCTTTACATCTGCTTTCACCCGGTCACCATACATGCTTTGAGCTCTCACAACACACAACAGACACAACAACACACCTAATGTTAAAACAATTCTTTTCATATCAATACATTTAATTATTTAAAATCATATTACTCTTTAATACAACGGATACTATAGGCCGCTGTCATATTAGATGTTCCACGTAAAATACCGTCATGCACCCGAGATACGGTACGGATCACGGCAACTTCCGTAGAATCCGTCTGTGCTAACCGAGAGGATGACCAATAATAGGCATTCATATCCTTATTCATAAATGGAGAATCATAATTAAACTTTCCGTAAGCACGCGTTCCGGCATAATTTACGTTAAAACCGGTCTTAGCATCATGCAACAGAATTCCTGCTGTTGCTCCTCTCCACTCTTCCAACAGATTTAACTCATTCTCGTTCATACCCAAAGTCTTTTCCAATTGCTTCCAATCCTCATCGGTCGGCAATCTCCAGCCCTCTGGCAATGCCTTTAATGCCCCTTCATACGTATACAACAAACCATAAGTATTCACATAACCTCCAGTTAGTTTTTCTGCTTTGTCCCATTGTTTTTCAACAGCCTGAACAATAGTCTTCCCCTTTAAAGCAACAGACAATCCAGACAAAAATACACCAACAGGTTCCAAAGATGGATAGTATGGTAAATACCAAGAGGTAAAAGCTGAATAAAAAGCCAGATAGCTACCCATAGACATGTCTATACACATTTGCACACACTGAGCAGGACTCATGGCAAAAGGACTTCCTGCAGTTTCGGGCATAACATCACTACTGATGGTACCATCCTCTATCGCCTCGTCTATGGCTTTAAATAAATCTTTATCCGTAGGCTTTATTTTGGCAGTATCCACAAATCCTTCTCTGTAGGTATAACAACCGTCCACACTTCCCAGTGGCAAACGGTAAGCTAAATTCTCAGCCATCCAGGTTTGACCTCCGATAGTTACACATTTATATACCTTTCCATCCCGAGAGTCGGTAAATTCTGATACCACTCCTTCCGGCCCTACGATAGGCTCGTCATTATCCTCGCAAGCCCACCAGATAGTAACACTTAATAATATAAATATAATTTTTCTCATAAAACTCTTTTTTACAGTTCAACACCTAATTTTTCTGTAATGATTTTATACAAGACCTCGTACTTTTGCATCACCAAAGGATAAGCACCCCATTGTTTGCGGAAGGTTTTTTCCTGAGTTGCCAACATCACCTTTACATAAAGCTCTACATCTTCTTTTGTATCCCAAGGTGTAAACAAACCATTTCCAAACATGTCACTTCCCATAACAAACCCAAAACGTCCAGCAATACTACGCGCATGCACACGTTTAGCTTCTAAAGCATCTTCTGATAGATTTGATTCATAGTCTGGATCCAAGACATTACAATTATAATACTTAGAAATATCACTAGCTAACTCATGCCAATATTTCTGACCATACCAATTTGCATCCGAAACTTGCTTAAAATCAATCAAATCATTAGAATAATTATTTATTTTTTTAACGACCATGCTACGTTTAATCTCCTTCAAATACTCACCTTCACTACCCTTTTCCCAATTTTCCATTACCATTGTAAGAGTACGGAAGCCTAACACATATGGGTCTTCTATAAAACTAACTTCATCATTGTCTAAATCTTCTTTCTGTACAGCTTCTGTTACAAAAAAACAAAAAGGATACAAAACTTTATCTGCCGCCTCCAGATAATTCCTTATCCAGCTTATAATTTCTAACTGCCTGTCAGCATCTTTAATATAAAGATACTTATAGTTTGACTTTTCATAATAATCATACCTCCAAGCCAAATCCAATGTTTCTATCTGATAAACTGGTTGTCCGTTGACATCCGTTTTTAAAAATATCCTTCCTATCGTGTCGTTAAAATATACAGACACTCCATATTCCTTGTAGATATTATAAATTTCATGTTTCACTGGATCATTCGGATCATCCTGAATCCCATATATATCATCAAAACGTATCTGCGAATCCAAGCCATCTTCCTTACCGCAGGCAATCATTGCCAGACAGAACAACATATATAAAATCTTTCTCATATTAATCAAAATTTACCAAAATAGTCTTTATAGATTTTCTTATCGGTCTTGTGTTGTCAGACATGCCCGTATCAAACTCCAATACAGATTTTGGTATGGACAAAGTATAAGCCGGATCATTCTTATCGAGACGATAAACCCGAACAGAAATAAGCTCAAGTTTATTATTATAATTATACAAAGGGAAAATACGCAATATTTCCTTGCTAAAAAGTGCTTTCTGACAAACAGCATATCGACGCAAGTCAAACCAACGATGTCCCTCCAAACACAATTCTTTCCGACGCTCATTCCGTACTTCATCAACAATTGCAGACTGATCATAAACCACATCTTGCCAACCTTCTATTCTGTTCTGTCTAAAACGGTTTAACCAATCTGATGCCTCTTTATTCTGATCAAGCATGGCACATGCTTCTGCCATATTCAAATATGCCTCCGAAGTTCTCAATAAATATAGGTCTGATACATACGACTGATGCAAACCTTTTTTGTATTTAAGCCCCAATGCAATACTGTCACTATTGGTACTACGGCCAAAAAAAGCCATCTTACGATAATCATCATCTGCATACAATTCATACAAATCTTTAGAAATACAGAAATCACCGCCTTCACCCGTGAAAGCTTGCTGTAAATTCAATGAACCCTGCGAAAACAGCACCTCCGGATTCGTTTTTGATATTACCTCATCCTCGTTCCCTAATGCAGCGTAACTTTTCAAAGTAGATTTCAATTTCAACAATTCTCCTGCTATGACTTTGGCATTTTCCCACTCCTGCATATAAAGATATACACGGCTTAACAACAACATCGCAGCCTCTTTGGATGCACGGTAAAATGAATGAGTCTGCGGACTTTTCGTTAAATAATCAATAGATAGATTCAAATCTTTCACTATCTGTTCATAAACTTTAGCTACAGATGCACGCTCAAACTGAGTATCTTTATCTTTATCATGCTCTACATAACTCGTTAACTTCAACGGTATGCCCAATGTTGTCTTGGCATTTTCCGGATTATAAGCATTCGCATACACATTGACCAAAACGAAATAAAATTGTGCTCTTAAAAAATGAGCTTCCCCTCTTACTCTCAATCCTGCCAACCGCTCTTCTTCTGTTTTCGGTTCTATATCTTCAATTTCATCCAAAATGATATTGCAAATATTGATTCTTTCCTAAAATCCGCAACTATCATCCAATACACGATTAAGGGTAGATTTATGAGTCG
>CAMDJC010000014.1:0-63442 GCA_945900015.1 uncultured Odoribacter sp.
AAATATACAAGAAGGGCGTTCTCTTTTTTGTGGAGACTATGAATTATTCAGGCTAAAATAATCGGTATCGTTAGCTCTTGTACTGGCGTCATCTCTTGAAAGTTCATAGCATCAATACCGTCTAATATTTCATTTTCTAGGTCTAATTCGTCAAATCTCATAACGTATCTTCACAATAAATTTGGAGTCAAAGATACAACTTTCTGGCATTATTTTTGTATTATTTATAGTACAGTTGATAAGATTATTGTTATCTTCGTTATTATATAGTAAAGTTTATGTGGTCGCAACTATTATATATTTTTTTGTTGTTGATTTGTCCGCTAGGACAAATCAAAGGCCATTTAATAGCAGATAATCAAAGTTTAGAAACTGTTGTATATGATGATGTAGTAGAGTATATGGATGAAGAGTGTGCTTCTGAAATTGGAATTTATTACTCTCAGCATTTTGTGATGTCTCTTGCTATCAGTAGTCAGTTTGATCTTCCTAGTGATAATAATGCAAGTGGAAATGTGGCATGTCGTATTTTGCAGATGGCCAAAAGAGTTCTACCTTGTAAAATTGATTTAAGTATTCATTCTTCACAATATTTGAGGCATCTATCTTCCTATTATGATAGTGGGATATATATATTGATGCGTAAATTAATTATTTAGTGATTTCTTGAGTAGTATGGTGATTGTGGGGTATTTGTATGTTATTCCTTTTGCACTAAAAGGGTATAATTCATTTTTTACTTGTTTGAACATGAAACCTATGGATAGGTTGGTTCGTATATGTATGAATTTCTAAAAAAATATGATATCTATGAGTGAGCGTTTTGGATATGTGACACAGGTGATAGGGCCTGTTGTGGACGTTATTTTTGAAAATGGTGGTGAAAATCTACCTCCTATTTATGCGGCATTGAAAATAATACGAGATAATGGTGAGAAATTGATAATAGAAGTTGAACAACATATTGGAGAGGATACTGTCCGGTGTGTTGCTATGGATACAACAGATGGTTTATATCGGGGCATGAAGGCTTGGGATTTGGGTAGAACTTTGACAATGCCTACAGGTAAACAGATAAAAGGTCGTTTGTTGAATGTAACCGGAGATGCTATTGATAAATTAGGCAAACTGGATTATACAGATACCTTATCTATTCATCGTGAAGCTCCTCGTTTTGAAGATCTGACTACATCTCAAGAGTTATTGTTAACTGGTATTAAAGTGATTGATTTGTTAGCTCCTTATTCGAAAGGTGGAAAAATTGGTTTATTTGGTGGGGCAGGAGTTGGGAAGACCGTGCTGATTATGGAGTTGATAAATAATATTGCAAAGGGGCACAATGGTTATTCTGTTTTTGCCGGTGTTGGAGAGCGTACCCGTGAAGGGAATGATTTATTGCGGGAAATGATTGAATCTGGCGTTGTCAAGTACGGAGAGAAATTTCAAGAGGAAATGCAGAATGGTAAATGGGATGTAAATAGTGTGGATAAAAGTCAGTTGGAGCAATCTCAGGCGACATTAATATTTGGGCAGATGAATGAACCTCCCGGTGCACGTTTGCGAGTTGCTTTGTCAGGCTTGACAGTTGCCGAAGCATTTAGGGATTCAAATGATGGAGGTAAAGAGATATTGTTTTTTATTGATAATATTTTCCGTTTTACGCAGGCTGGGTCTGAGGTATCTGCTTTATTGGGTAGAATGCCATCGGCGGTGGGATACCAACCGACACTGGCTTCAGAAATGGGTAAATTACAGGAACGTATTGCATCAACAAAATATGGTTCAATAACTTCTGTGCAGGCTATTTATGTCCCGGCAGACGACTTAACAGATCCGGCTCCTGCGACGACATTCAACTTTTTGGATGCTACAACCGTTTTGAGTCGTAAGATTACCGAGTTGGGGATTTATCCGGCAGTTGATCCGTTGGAATCATCTTCTCGGATATTGGATCCGCATATCGTTGGAGTGGAGCATTATGAAACTGCTCAGCAGGTAATCGAGTTGTTACAGCATTATCAAGAGTTGCAAGATATTATCGCCATTTTAGGGATAGATGAGTTGTCTGATAGTGATAAGTTGGTTGTTAATAGAGCTAGAAGGGCTCAACGCTTTTTGTCTCAGCCATTTCATGTGGCAGAACAATTTACAGGGCTGCCAGGTGTGATGGTTCCGATAGAGGAAACAATTCGTGGCTTTAAAATGATTTTGAACGGAGATATGGATGAATATCCAGAACAAGCTTTCATGAATGCCGGTACAATAGATGATGTTATCAAAAAGGGTAAGCAAATGATGGAGGATGTACAGAAAGCATAAAATAATGGTCAAATAATTAATGGAGAGGTTATGAAACTGGAAATAATATCTGCTGAAAAAGTGTTGTTTAAGGGAGATGTGCAGCGGGTGACCTTGCCTGGATCGTTGGGAACTTTTACTGTATTGGACCACCATGCTCCTTTGATATCTACATTGACTCATGGAGAAATTGTTTATGAAACAGGAAAAGGAGAGAAGGAAGTGTGTGTTGATTCTGGTGTGGTTGAAGTTTTGGACAATCGGGTTGTAGTTTGTATTAATTGAAAATGTAGCTGTTAATGAAGATTTCAAGATATATATTGTTGGTAAGTTTGTTGTTGTTTGCCTCTGTGGTATATGCAGAGAATGGTAGGCAAGAAACATTTGACCCAAAAGGAACTATTTTTGAGCATCTGGGTGATAAATATGGATGGAATATCTGGGATTTACATGTTTCACTTCCAGTTATTGTATGTTCAGAAACAGGAGATTGGTATGTGTTTAGCTCTTCTCGTTTGCAAAATGGTGGTAATTATGAGGGATTTTATTTGGCTGACAGAGGAGATTATGCCGGTAAAGTTGTTGCTGTAGGAACAAATGGTGCTGAATATCGTCCGTGGGATTTTTCAATTACGAAAAATGTATTGGCTTTGATGATATGTGCTGTTGTTATGTGTGGACTATTATTTCCGCTTGTTCGTTGGTATAAAAAATATCCGCTGATAGCTCCTCGTAAAATGAATGGTGTGATGGAAGTGATTGTGGAAATGCTCTACAAGGATGTGATAGTATCTGTATTGGGAAGTAATGCCCGTCGTTTTGCCCCTTATCTATTGACAGTCTTTTTCTTTATATTAGTTGCTAATCTAATGGGATTGATGGTCATTTTTCCTGGAGGTGCGAATCTGATGGGGAATATTTCCATAACCTTGGTATTGTCGTTATGTACGTTTGTTGTGGTGAATTTTTCCGGACGTAAACATTACTGGAAAGAGATATTTTGGCCAAATGTGCCCACTTGGTTAAAGTGTCCAGTGCCAATGATGCCTATTATTGAAATTTTTGGTGTGTTGACAAAACCGATAGCTTTAATGATTCGTTTGTTTGCAAATATGATGGGTGGACATATGATTACATTGGTGTTAATTTCCTTGATTTTTATTATGTCATCATTGGGAATGGCTGCGATGGCAGGTACTACATTTATTTCAGTAGTGTTTGCAACATTTATGGGATTTGTTGATTTAATGATCTGTTTTATACAGGCGTATGTGTTTTTTATGCTTTCAACCATTTTTATTTCCTTGGCAGTGACTAATGAAGAGGAACAATTATAGAATTAAATAAATAATGAACTATTAAAAAAGTAAGCTATGTTAAGTATGGTTTTATTACAAGCAGTGGCAGGTGTAGGCCTGGCAAAAGTTGGAGCTGCAATCGGTGCAGGAATTGTAGCAATTGGTGCAGGAATAGGTATCGGTAAGATTGGATCTAGTGCTATGGATGCAATCGCTCGTCAACCGGAACAAACGGGTAATATTCGAACAAATATGATTGTGATCGCTGCTTTGATAGAGGGGGTTGCTTTGTTTGCTATTATTGTATGTATCTTGGCTTTGTTTGTATAAATTATGGAACTCTTTCAACCGGAATTCGGGTTAATGTTTTGGATGCTCGTAGTTTTTTTGATAATTCTTGGCATCTTGGCAAAATTTGCATGGCCTGTAATTATCCGCAGCATAGAACAGAGAGCAGAATTTATTGATAGTGGCGTGAAGAATGCACAACTAGCTCAAGATGAGTTGAACAATGCAAATGCAAAAATTAAAAGTATGCTGGAAGAAGCTCATCGTAAGCAATTGGAATCTTTGCAAGAGACAGAACGATTGAAGCAGACTTTGATTGATAATGCTCGTAAGGAGGCGGCTCAAGAAGCTAAAAAAGTTATGGAGGCTGCGCAGTTGTCTATAGAGCAGGCTAAGCGTGAAGCGGAATTGCAGTTGCGTAAACAGGTTAGTTCTCTTTCGTTGGAAATTGCCGGAAAAGTATTGCGAGAGAAGTTGGCTGATGATGCAGAGCAGGTTAAATTAGTTAATAAGATGCTGGATGAATTGAGAACTAATTAACAGGAGGCATTGATATGAATGAAGGGTTAATAGCGAGACGTTATGCAATGGCAATGTTGAAAGTTGCACAAAAATTGGATGCTGCTAAAGATGTTTACGAGCAATTGAAATTGTTTGAACAGAATTATATCGCCCATCCTGATCTTCACAAAGCGTTGCTTAATCCGATACTTTCTCCTCGTGATAAAGAATCTTTATTAACAACGGCAATAGGAATAGAGAATAGTGAGTTGTATACGAGAGGTATACGTCTGCTTATAGCGAATCATCGCGAGATGTATGTACGTTCGATTTGTTTGATGTATCAGCATCTTTATCGAAAAAAATATAACATCGGGCGTGTAAAAATTGTTTCGGCTGCACCATTGGACAAATTGACGTTAGAGCGTATAAAGAAGATGGTGGCAGATTGTGAGTTTCGTGAATTGGAGTATGTAGAACAAATAGATCCTTCTCTTGTTGGTGGTTTTATTTTACAAATAAATTCTAAGCAATTGGATTGTTCTGTAAGTAGAGAATTGCGGGAACTAATGAGACAGTTAGTTCAATAGTGTATAATGAATAAAGACGATAATTATGATATTAAAACCAAGTGAGACTTCTGATCTTCTTCAACAAAAGTTGGAACAAGTTGATATGAGGGCTGAATTCGAAGAAATCGGTACTGTTTTGGAAGTAGGGGATGGAGTAGCAAAAGTTTTTGGCCTTGATAATGTTTCATCGGGAGAGTTGATTGAGTTTGAAAATGGAGTTCGAGGAGTTGCTATGAATCTGGAAGAAGATCAAGTTGGTATTGTTTTATTGAACGCAGCTGATCGTGTAAAAGAAAATTTTACAGCGAAACGGACAGGTCACATAGCTTCTATCGGTGTGTGTGATGATTTGTTGGGGCGCGTAATTAATACATTGGGAGAACCGATTGATGGTGCCGGACCGATAAAAGGCGAGAGGATGTTTTTGCCTTTGGAGCGTAAAGCTCCTGGGGTAATTTATCGCCAACCTGTGAAAGAACCTTTGCAGACTGGTATAAAGGCAGTGGATTCAATGGTACCTATTGGGAGGGGACAGCGTGAATTGATTATTGGTGACCGCCAAACAGGAAAAACATCTATAGCAATTGATACGATATTGAATCAGAGAGAAAATTTCCGTCAGGGAAATCCTGTATATTGTATTTACGTAGCAATCGGTCAAAAAGCTTCATCTGTTGCTGCTTTAGTGAATACTTTGCGTACGCATGGAGCCTTGGAATATACGGTTGTGTTGGCTGCTAATGCATCAGATTCTGCTGCAATGCGTTATTATGCTCCTTTTGCAGGAGCTACGATAGGAGAGTATTTCCGTGATCGTGGATTCCATGCATTGGTTGTATATGATGATTTGTCAAAACAGGCTGTTGCATATCGTGAGATTTCTTTGATTTTGCGTCGTCCTTCTGGGCGTGAAGCATATCCTGGGGATATATTCTATTTGCATTCTAGACTACTGGAACGTGCTGCTAAGATTATTTCAAATGATGAAGTTGCTGCAACAATGAATGATTTGCCTAAGGCTTTAAAGCCTGTTGTAAAAGGAGGAGGTTCGCTTACGGCTCTGCCGATTATTGAAACTCAAGCGGGGGATGTTTCAGCATATATTCCGACCAATGTCATTTCTATTACAGATGGACAGATTTTTTTGGAAACATCATTATTTAATGAAGGAATACGTCCTGCAATTAATGTTGGTGTATCTGTTTCTCGTGTAGGAGGTAATGCTCAGTTGAAAGCAATGAAAAAGGTTGCTGGTACTCTAAAAATTGATCAGGCACAGTATCGCGAATTGGAGTCTTTTTCTAAATTTGGAAGTGACTTGGACGCTGTTACTCAAATGGTAATAGATAAAGGGAAAAAGAATTCCAGATTGTTAATCCAGCCTCAATATTCACCGATGCCGGTCGAAGAAGAGATTGCTATAATATATTGCGGAACGAAAGGGTTGTTGCAGCATATACCTCTCCGCAAAGTTGCAGAATTTGAAAAATATTTTTTGGAAATCATGCGTTCTCGTTATAGAAAAGAGGTTTTGGATGAGTTGAAGATTGGGCATTTAGATGATAAGATTGAAACATTATTGATAGATGTAGCTAAAGAAGTGACAGACAAGTTTAATGATAATTTAAATCAAATGTAATGGCTACAATGCGTGAATTGAAGGGAAGGATTAACTCTGTACATTCTTCCCAAAAAATTACAGGAGCAATGAAAATGATTTCATCGGCCCGTTTGCGAAAAGCCGAAAATCAGTTGATTCAAGCTAGACCTTATCAACAAAAGCTTTGGGAAATATATTCTCACATGCGTAATTCTAATCAAGAATATATTTCTCCGTTAGCGGAAGTTCGAACGGTTAAAAGAGTTGCTTTAGTAGTTTTTGCATCAGATGATGGTCTCTGCGGAGCTTTTAATTTAGCAATTTATAAAAAGTTGTCAGAAGTTATAGAAAAGTATCGTAGGGAAGGTGTATTGAATATTCATGTAATTGCTATTGGCAAGAAGATCCAGTCTGATATTCATAAAATCAAGGGTATTTCAATTATAGGACATCCAGAGGCATTTGAAATTAAAGATTTCGTTACAGCAACTCGTCAATTGGTTGCTATTTTGCAGAAAGATTTTTTAAGCGGATACTATGATAAGGTTGAAGTGTTATATACCTACTATAAAAGTATGGGGGTACAATTCCTGCGTTTAAGGTGTTTCTTGCCTGTAACGTTGGATGCAGACGTTGAATCAGTTAAGTTATCTTCTGAAAATATGCCGTGGTATATTTTGGAGCCCGGGGCGGTGCAAATTTTAGAGACTATATATCCATTGCTTTTGAATGCACAAATGTATGAAATGTATATGTCTAGCCGTACTTCAGAACAAGCTGCTCGGATTTTAGCAATGCAAATGGCTAATGATAATGCAATCAAATTATTAAGTGGATTACAATTGGAGTATAATAAGTTGCGTCAACAAGGAATAACTTCTGAATTATTGGATATTGCAGGAGGTAGCAGTCGTGATTGAAATATTTATTTTGAAACTATTTGTATGAAAGAGTCGTATACACTGTATATTTAAAATACAGGTATTATGAAAGACGAAACTTCAAAATTGTTATTGGGATTAGGCGTTGGAACCTTGGTTGGGGTTGTTGTTGGTTATTTGGTAACAGATGATAACAGGAAAAAATTAGGCGACAATATGCATGAAATGGGCGATGGAATTAAGGAGGGTGTGCGCTCTGCATTTTCTAAGATGAGAAGAAAGGCAGCTGCAAATGTTTGTGATTACGCAGAACGTGCAGAGGTGAAAGTTGAAGAATGGGAGGATGAATTGAGAGCTTTGCGTAATGAATTGGAGATACTGAAGTCGAAAGTAGATGTCGAGAACTAGGGAGGAGTAGGGATGGAGAACGATGCTGAGCAAATTCTGAAGAAAGTAAGAGATGATATTACAGTATTTATAGATTTGAAAATTAGAATACTGAGGCTGACAGTTGTAGAGAAAATAGCACGAGTGCTGGCATTTTTATCTTATGGTTTAGTTATATTGTTGTTTGCTTTTTTCACTGTATTGTTTTTGTTTGTAGCTCTAGGATTTTTTCTTGGAAATTTGCTAAATAATGTGGCTTTGGGTTTTTTAGTGGTAGGTGGACTTTATCTTCTTTTGACGATGTGTTCTATTTTGGCTCGATATAAAATTCGACTAGTGTTTATTAATTTGATTATAAGATCTTTTCAAATGTATGATGATGAAAAAGAGAATAAAATTTAATTCCCCATTGGAACAATTGTTGGCAGAAAAAAAGTCTTTACAAAAAGATTGTTATCAGGCTATTATGGATTTGGATAATGATTGGTTGTGTATTCGAAGACATCCTGGTTATTTATTAAGTGAATGGATTAGTTCTCGACTGCTAACAGACTGGTTATATTTTATTTAATTTCCATTTCCCGCTGTACATATACCAGCAGGCAAGACTTCCCATAAAAAGAAGGTACACATATTCTGTTGTCCAGCAAATGGCAATATTGGCCCGTAGAATCATAACGATATAAACTACTGCAGAAACATAGCCAACTAAAGCAAAAAGTTCAATCCATAGTGATATACGAGTGTTTCCGGTTCCGGAAACAGCATTGAACATGATGTTTGCTGGAACACTGATGAGGTAGACGCAAATCATGACATAAAACGATGGTACAGCTGTTTGGATTAATTCTTTGTTATCTGTATATATGCGCATGATTGTTTGTGGAAATAGTGCCATTAATAAAATTAGGGGTAAAACAAAGCAATAGCATACTATGCTAACAGCCTTGCAGGTTGGAATAACTTCTTCTTGTTGTCCTGCTCCCATCAAGTTGCTGACCAATGAACTGGCTGCTGTGGCAAAAGCACTGACAATGATGAAGAAAAATGATGATACATTGCGTAATACATTTGTAATAGCTAATGAACGTTCTCCGAGATGTTCTATAGCGATGAAAAAAAGAAACCAAGTACTAATGGAGATAAATGCTTGTATCATGGTCCAAATTGAAATATTTAAAATACGCTTAAGTAAGTGAGGCTGTAATTTTGAAAAGTGAAATAGATCGTAGCGTTTGTAGTCAATTTTTGTTCTAGTGTATATGATAAAAAATATAAGAGACACCATTTCTGATATACTACTAGCAATGGCCGCTCCTGCGATGCCTAGGGCCGGTAAGCCAAATTTGCCGAAAATTAAGATGTAATTGAGTAAAATGTTTGTGCCGACCATGACTATAGAGTTCATGGTTAACGTTTTTGTATTAGCAATTCCGACATAAAATGCCCGGAACATAAATGCTGTGAAAGAAAAAAAGAAGCCGTAAACACGCCAATCTAGATATCTTAATGTAGCTTCGTATATATGTTCTGATTGTAAAATGGATTTTAAAATAATAGGAGATACCCAATGTGACATTCCGAAAAGAAGGGCTGCTAAGGTAAGTTGGAATAGCAATCCCTGCGTGAAAATAGGTCCGATAGCCGCATAGTTTTTTTCACCGTTTCGACGTCCGATTAAAATTTGTACTCCTATACTAAATCCAAAGCCTAGCATGAATATGGCTAAGTAGTAGATACCTGCTATGGCAGAGGCGCCTAATTCAATCTCTCCAACCCGGCCGAGGAATGCTGTGTCTGTCATTCCGATAAGATGTTCCATCAGTAGACTTACAAGTATAGGACCGGCAACTCGCAGGATGTATTTTTTGGTGAATAGCATATTATTTAAGGTTTTTGGTATAGGAAGTACAAAGATAGCGAATTTTGTTTATTTTCGTGCGATTAATTTGAGTCATATCTGAGGAGATATCGGTAAAGTGCTTTTCTTTATGGTAGCAAGTAAGAGTCCACATATATTGGAAACAGCTCCAATTGGTAAATTATTGTTGCAGTATTCAATTCCTGCCATTATTGCGATGACAGTAACTTCATTGTATAATATTATTGACAGTATTTTTATCGGACATGGTATAGGACCTTTGGCTATTTCTGGTTTGGCCTTAACTTTCCCATTAATGAATTTGGTTATAGCATTTTGTACACTAATCGGTGTGGGAGGTGCTGCTATTAGTTCTATTTATTTAGGTCGAAAAGATGATAATAAAGCAACAGAGGTATTGCATAATGTATTGTTTTTATGTATTGTTGCAGGGATTTGTTTTGGTAGTTTGACCTATTATTTTTTAGATGAAATTCTTATTTTTTTTGGAGCAAGTGAAGCTACCTTACCCTATGCACGTGATTTTATGAAGGTGATATTGATGGGAAATGTTATATCCTTTCTTTTTATAGGATTAAATAATGTGATGCGTGCAACCGGTTATCCTCAAAAAGCGATGTTGTCCTCTTTGTTAACAGTTGGTGTGAATCTGGTCTTGGCTTCAATTTTTATTTTTTATTTTGGTTGGGGGATTCGGGGGGCTGCAACGGCAACCATTTTGTCGCAAACTTGTGGATTATTTTGGGTGTTAAAACATTTTTTTAGTTCGTCTAGTTATATTCATTTTAAACGGGGGTATTATTACTTGCGAATCAAGATAGTTGCTGCTATATTTTCAGTAGGGATGGCTCCATTTTTGATTAATGTTTGTGCAGCAGCAATCGTGATTGTTGTTAATCATAGTTTTAAAACTTATGGAGGAGATCTTGCTATTGGAGCATATGGTATTGTGAATAGGATTGCGACACTTTTTTTGATGGTTATTATAGGATTGACTCAAGGAATGCAGCCTATTGTTGGATATAATTATGGTGCAGAGCATTTTGACAGGGTGCGGCAGACATTGCATAGAGTGATAGGTGTCGCTGTGAGTATTATGACGATAGGATGGTTATTGAGTGAATTATTCCCTATAAGCATAGTAGGAATGTTTTCTGATGATGCTGCTTTAAATGGATTGGCATCATCAGGTTTAAGAATAGCGATTCTTTGTTTCCCTCTTGTTGGAGCTCAAGTAGTCATTACAAATTTTTTTCAGTCAATAGGTAAGGCGCAAATTTCTATTTTGTTGTCATTGGCGCGTCAATTATTGTTTTTATTGCCACTTCTTTATACACTTCCTTATATTGCTGATTGGAATATATATGGAGTATGGTGGAGCATGCCAATCTCTGATGTTCTGGCTTTTTTATCTGCTGTATTTACATTGAAGTGGTATCTTAGGAAAATCTCATAAATACTTTGTGTTTGCTTTGAATATTAATAACTTTGTGTGTTATTAATTTAGATAAGTGATGCATTTATTCAGAATGAAAGAGCCGCTTTCTCCAGAAGAGGCTGCTAAAAGGGCTGCGATAGAGCAGAAAATCAAAGAGTATAAAGCGAAAGGTTATCAGGTTCCGCCTCGTAAATTGATAAAAACAGAAGCTCAGATTGAAGGTATTCGCAAAAGTGCAGAGGTGAATACAGGTGTTTTGGACTATGTAGCTTCTCGTATATGTGCAGGAATGACAACTGCTGAAATTGATAAAATGGTGTATGATTATACTGTGTCTCATGGAGCGATACCTGCACCATTGAATTATGAAGGTTTTCCTAAAAGTGTTTGTACTTCTGTTAATGAGGAAGTATGTCATGGTATCCCTTCCGAAAAAGTAATATTGCAAGAAGGAGATATTGTCAATGTTGATGTATCGACTATTTTGGGAGGTTACTATTCTGATGCCTCACGTATGTTTATGATTGGCAAGGTAAGTGATGAGTGTCGTCATTTGGTAGAAACGGCCCGAGAATGCTTGTTGCGTGGTTTCGAAGCTGCACGTCCATGGAGATTTTTAGGAGATATTGGTGCTGCTGTTCAAGAACATGCTGAAGCAAACGGCTTCTCTGTTGTGCGGGAGTATGGTGGTCATGGTGTAGGTTTGCGTTTTCATGAAGATCCTTTTGTCAGTCATGTTGGGCGGCGGGGAAAAGGAATGTTATTGGTTCCGGGAATGGTTTTTACCATAGAACCGATGATTAATATGGGATCACGCAAGATATATGTTGATGCCGATGATGATTGGACGGTCTTGACAGAAGATGGTATGCCATCTGCTCAATGGGAATACACTGTTTTGATAACTGAAACGGGGGCAGAAGTAATTACGGGATAGGCTCATAAGCTTATTCCCGCAATTTTAGCGATATCTGAAACTTCTTTTGCAATGTAGCAGGCTCTATTTTGTTTTAATTCTTCTTCGGGTCTGAATCCCCAATTTACACCAATAGAAGTGATGCCACTGTTTAAGGCTGTTTGCATATCTACTCCCGAATCTCCAATATAGAGAGTGTGTGCCGGATTTATTTTTGTTTGTTCCAATATTTCATAAATGATACTTGGGTCTGGCTTTGTCGGAATATTTTCTCGTTGTCCTAACACAACATCAAACAGATGTTCTCCAAAGAAATGGTGGATTAATTCAACCGTTCCCTGGTGATATTTATTGGAAGCCACTGCTAGTTTGACACCTGCTTGGTGTAAAGCTTTTAGCAGTTCTGTGATTCCAGGGTAGACTCGAGATAAATCTGTTTTATGCTGTTGATAATAGCGTACAAATTCTTCCCGAACCTTTGCGATGATAGTAGCTGTGCGGGCTTCTGCCGGTAAGGCTCTTTCAATTAATTTGGTAATGCCATTACCTACAAAGAATGGGTATTCACTCAGTGCATGCTTTGGATAGCCATAATATTCTAAGGCATGATTGGTACTTGTTGCCAAATCGTCAATTGTATTTAGCAATGTCCCGTCTAAATCAAAAATAACTAATTGTACAGGAGGGATAAAACTCATCAAGTCTTTTTTTTATATTTTATTGGTTAAACGAAACCGGGAAGCCTTTTGGAAGCCTCCCGGTTTTATTGTTATGTGCAAATGTTATTACCATGCGAACATCGGGCGGTTATGCATCATTGCATTTACCTCTTTCTTCACAGCTGCAATGGTTGCTTCATCATCCGGGTTGGAAAGAATGCGGTCAATCATGTCTACGATAACTTTCATGTCTTCCTCTTTCAATCCACGAGTAGTGATGGCTGGTGTTCCTACACGGATTCCTGATGTCTGGAACGGAGAGCGAGTATCAAACGGCACCATATTTTTATTGATGGTGATGTCTGCTTTTACCAAGGTATTTTCAGCCTTTTTACCGGTCAATTCCGGGAACTTGGTGCGCAAGTCAATCAGCATGCAATGGTTGTCTGTACCTCCAGAAACAACTTTATAACCTTTGTCAATAAATGCCTGAGCCATTACTTTCGCATTTTTCTGCATTTGTTTAGCATATTCCAAATAAGAATCAGACAATGCTTCTTCGAAAGCTACAGCTTTAGCTGCAATGACATGTTCCAGCGGTCCTCCTTGCTGTCCTGGGAATACTGCGAAATTCAACACTTGTGACATCATTTTGATTTCACCCTTCGGCGTTTTCAATCCCCATGGATTCTGGAAATCTTTTGGTAACAGAATCATACCACCTCGCGGTCCACGCAATGTTTTGTGTGTTGTTGTCGTTACAATATGGCAGTATTCGAACGGATTGTTCAAAAGACCTTTAGCAATCAAACCTGCTGGGTGTGCCATATCGTACATTAATAAAGCGCCTACTTTGTCTGCAATTTCACGCATACGCTTGAAATCCCAGTCACGTGAATATGCGGATGCTCCAGATACAATCATTTTAGGTTTGTGTTCTAAAGCTAATGCTTCCATTTCGTCATAATCCACCATCCCGGTATCTTCTTTTACATGGTATGCAATCGGATGATAGTTGATTCCTGACAAGTTAACTGGAGATCCGTGTGAAAGGTGACCTCCGTGAGCCAAGTCAAGACCTAAATAGGTATCTCCCGGTTTCATGCAGGCGAAGAATACGGCTGCATTGGCTTGAGCTCCTGAGTGTGGCTGAACGTTAGCGTATTCAGCTCCAAACAATTTACAAGCACGTTCAATTGCCAATTGTTCTGTCTGGTCTACGATTTGGCAACCGCCATAATAACGTGCTCCAGGATAACCTTCTGCATATTTATTGGTAAGGCAGGAACCCATAGCTTCCATTACTTCATCACTTACAAAGTTTTCAGAAGCAATCAACTCTATTCCTTCCTGTTGACGTTCTCTTTCTTTTTGAATTAAATCAAATATTACTGTATCTCTTTTCATAGTATGGTAGTTAAATATTTTGTGTCAAATTTATATTAATTCCTGTTGGAATGCAAGGTATTTGTAGCTTTTATTTCTACTTTGATTCATAATTGAAAGTAAAATCAGTGCATATGTTTTAAATTGACGGCATATAAAATGATAAAGACTACCGTAGGTACGGCAGACGAAATCATACCGATCCAAATGAATGGCGCAAATCCGACGAAGTAGGGCGTTACGAAAAGCATCAGGCATTGTGCTGTAGTATAGAAATAAAAGCCAAATCTGCGCAGGTTGAACATTAGAATGGCACCGATAAGGCTCAATAAACATAACATCAAGTTGATAATTGCGATTTTCTTGCCATGCTCTGCCATTGCCTTTAATACTTCTATTGATGAATTGAAAAATCCGTTCATAAATGTTGCGTTCCCATCTAAATTTTCGGTAGCATTGGCTATTTGTTCGATCTGTATTTGTGTATTGCCGATATTATAGGTAAATATTGATATTAGGTTGGATATGGTTCCCCAACCGCTTCCGATAAAGGTCAATATGCAAAGTACAGTGATAAAAGTGGGGCGTTTCGGCTTGTTTCCAAAAGGGTTTTCCATAATTATTTATTTTGGTTACACTAGGTATATAAACTATAAAACCCCTGTTGCCAGGGGTTTTATATTATCCTCCGAAATTATCATACATGACATTTTCGTCTGGAACACCAAGATCATAAAGCATTTTGGTAACTGCCTGAATCATCATTGGAGGTCCACACAAATAGTATTCAATATCTTCTGGATTTTCGTGGTTTTTCAGATAGTTCTCGAAAATCACCTGATGTACAAATCCCGGTTTGTAAGCTACTCCTGCTGCATCTGCTTCTGGATCCGGTTTGTCAAGAGCCAATGTCCAGTGGAAATTAGGATTCTCTTCCTGTATCTTATTGAATTCATCAACATAAGGAGCTTCTTTCAATGCACGTGCTCCATACCAGAAGGTTACCTTGCGATCCGTGTGCATTGTATGGAACAGGTTGAAGATATGCGAACGCATCGGAGCCATACCGGCACCACCACCGATAAACATCATTTCATTGTTAGTCTCACGCAGGAAGAATTCTCCGTAAGGACCGGAAATAGTCACCTTGTCACCCGGTTTGCGAGAGAATATGAACGAAGAGCAAACCCCTGGATTTACCGGCATAAAGCTGCCTGTAGCACGATCGAATGGAGGAGTTGCAATACGGATATTCAACATGATAATATTGCCTTCCGCAGGAGAGTTGGCCATTGAGTATGCACGGTAGGTAGGTTCCGGATTATGCATTTTAAGGTCAAACATTTTCATCCGTTCCCAATCGCCTTTATAGCGTTCGTCAATATCCATGTCCTTGAAATCAACATCTAATGCCGGTACGTCAATTTGGATATAACCTCCTGATTTGAATTTCAGGTGTTCTCCTTCTGGTAATTTTACGACGAATTCTTTCAAGAATGTTGAAATATTGCGGTTGGATACCACTGTACATTCCCATTTCTTAATACCAAGGATGGATTCCGGAATGCGCATTTCAATATTTTCCTTTACTTTTACCTGACAAGCAAGACGCCAATCCTCGTGCTGTTGCTTGTATGAAAAGAATCCGGTTTCTGTCGGGAGAATTGAACCTGCTCCCGAGTCAACCTGGCATTTACACATACCGCATGAACCTTTTCCTCCACAAGCTGATGGAAGGAAAATCTTTTGACTACCTAGTGTGGCAAGCAAAGAACTTCCAGGTTCGGTTGTTACTACTCGCTCACCATTGTTGATGCTCACTTGTACGTTGCCTTTGGCGGTCAGTTTTGCTTTCGCAAACAAGAGAATACCCACCAGAATCAACGTAACAATCAAGAACACCACGATGCCGGCAGTAATGATTGCTGTATTTATTGCTAATATGATCATCTCGTTTTAATTTTAAATTTATGTTTTAAATTATTCCGCTTTGGCAGCCACTGTCATATCAATAGATGATTCGGTTGTTTCGCTTGGCGTAATTTGTGCTGTAGCTTCTGTTTTTACTGGCTGTGGTTTCAGTTTGCTGAGGTCGATACCTAAGAAACTCATAAAAGAAATAGCCATTAGACCGGTTACGATAAATGTAATACCGATTCCACGCAGAGGGGCAGGGATATCAGAGTATTTTAATTTCTCACGGATGGCAGCAATACATACAATTGCAAGCATCCAGCCGATACCTGAACCTAAACCGAATGTGGTTGCTTCCCATACGCTGGCATAGTCTCGCTGCTGCATGAACAGGGATGCTCCCATGATGGCACAGTTTACTGCAATCAAGGGAAGGAAAATACCCAACTGGTTGTACAGGGCGGGAGCAAACTTTTCAACAATCATTTCCACTAATTGAACCATTGCGGCAATGATAGCGATAAACATGATGAAGCTCAAGAAACTCAGGTCGATGGTTGCTGCATCAGCTCCCAACAACCATTCCAATGCTCCGGCTTTCAATACGAAGTTGTCCAATAAATAGTTTACCGGTACGGTGATCAACAACACGAAGATTACTGCAATACCCAGACCGAATGAGGTCTTTACCGTTTTCGATACAGCCAAGTATGAACACATACCTAAGAAGTATGCGAAAATCATATTGTCAATAAAGATGGAACGGACGAATATATTTAATAGATTTTCCATATATCAGTATCTTAAATTATTTTTCTATTAAATCTTTGTTTTTAGAACGGTGTGCCCAAATAATCAGACCAACAAGAATCAATGCCATGGCTGGCATAATCATCAAGCCGTTATTTGAGTAGAATCCGCCATTAGCGATGTACCATGATTCGGGGATAATACGGCAACCGAACAAACTTCCGGAACCGAACAATTCACGGAAAAATGCAATGGTTACTAATATTACAGTGTAACCCAAACCATTACCGATACCATCCAATAGAGAAGGCCAGGGTTTGTTTGCCAATGCAAAAGCCTCGATACGTCCCATGATGATACAGTTGGTGATAATCAATCCGACATATACAGAAAGTTGTTTGCTTACTTCATAGGCATATGCCTTCAGAAGCTGGTCAACAATGATTACCAGGGCTGCAACTACCACTAACTGCACGATAATACGGATACGGGTCGGAATGGTATTTCGTAGTAACGAAAGAATCACATTCGAGAATGCGGTTACAGCGGTTACTGAAAGTCCCATCACGATGGCTGGTTCCAGCTTCGCAGTAACGGCTAGAGCAGAACAGATACCCAGCACCTGTACGATTACCGGATTGTTCTTGCTCAGTGGACCGAGGAGAAACTCACGGTTCTTTGCTGAAAATAATGCGCTCATTTTATCTTTGTTTTAAAAACGGTTCGTAATAAGTAAGGTAATTCTTAAGCATAGCTTCTACTCCTTGTGAAGTAATAGTACCTCCGGAAATAGCGTCCACCTCGTTGGAACCACTGGCATTTCCACCCTTGATAATGCGGATAGAAGTCAGTTGCTCACCGGAGAAAATCTCCTTACTCTTGAATTGTTCATTGAATTTAGGAGTCGTAATTTCAGCTCCCAATCCCGGGGTTTCGCCGCTATGGTCAAAGAATGTTCCATAAACGGTGGTTTTGTTTTCATCTAAAGAAATGTAACCCCAAATAGGTCCCCACAAACCGGCTCCATATACTGGAAGGATGTATTTGGTCGCTCCGTCTACATTAGCAACGAATACAGGTAATTCACGTTGGTCTGCCGCTTTTTTGTATTCTTTGGCAATGTCAATATTGAAAGCCTTGCCCTCAATTTTTTCTCCTTTTGCATTCAGTATGAATTGTTCTTTAATATATTTATTGAACAGCTCTGCCGAAGTTTCTGCAGTAGAAGCGATGTGAATTGCACTCAGTATGTTCTGGCGTTTCTCGTTCTGGCGGTTTTCATCTTGACGCGGTTGAAGAGAAAGAGAAACAATAGACAGTAATGCGGCAACAACTACTACCAGAATCACTGAATACAGGAATGTATATGTATTTCCTTGTTTATTCATAGTTATTGATTTTAGATTTTAACAACTGCTTTGGCTCTCTTCAATCGGCGTTTGATATTGGATTGAACTACGAACCAGTCAATCAACGGTGCAAAGGTGTTCATCAACAAGATTGCCAACATCATACCTTCCGGATAGCCCGGGTTGATGCAACGGATGATAACAGCCATAGCGCCAATCAGAAGACCATAGATGTATTTACCTGTATTGGTCTGTGCAGATGTAACAGGGTCTGTTGCCATAAATACGGCTCCAAATGCAAATCCTCCCATTAATAATTGCTGGAATGCCTCGATGTTGGATACCGGCTGGAATGCCCATGCCATAACGAAACCGCCGACAAATACAGATAACATCGTACGCCAGCTGGCTACATTGGTTAATAATAAGATAACCGCACCGATTAGGATGCAGAAAGTAGAGGTTTCTCCTACAGAGCCTGGAATGAATCCCCAGAACATGTCCGCTGTGCTATAGCTTAGCGGTTGTCCCAGAGCCATTTGTGCAAGGGGAGTAGCTTGTGATATCGCATCTGCAGTATCGCTGGCAATCCATACTTTATCTCCTGAAATCTGAGAAGGATATGAAAAGAAGAAGAACGCACGTGCTAGAAGTGCCGGGTTCCAGATATTCATACCTGTTCCTCCAAAAATCTCTTTACCGATGATTACCGCAAAAGCTGTCGAGAGAGCTACCATCCACAGAGGAGCCTCTACCGGCATAATCATAGGAATTAACAGACCGGAAACAAGGAATCCTTCATTGATTTCGTGTCCTTTCATTTGGGCTACGGCAAATTCAATTCCTAATCCGACTACATACGAAACAATAATCATTGGGAGCACTTTCCACAAACCATAGAAAAACAACTGGCAGAATGATGCTCCTTCCAAGGCTCCTGTTGCCAGGAAGTGTTGGTAGCCTACGTTGTAGATACCGAACAATAAGGCTGGTACCAGTGCCAACACCACGATAATCATGGTTCTTTTCAAATCAACAGCGTCCCGGATGTGAGCTCCGTTGGAAGTTGTTTGATTAGGCACGAAAAGAAAAGACTCAAACCCCGTGAAAACAGAATGCAATTTTTCCAGTTTGCCTCCTTTTTCAAATTTAGGTTTTTGCTTATCTAGAAAATTTCGTAAAAAATTCATATTCTATTTGTTTTTTCATTTCTCTAACTTGTTGACAGGAACTATCAACATGCTAACTAATTCGTTTCTTTCATCATCAGTTCGATACCTTCGCTGACAATCTGTTGTACCGGTGTTTTAGACGTACAGACAAATTCGCATAATGCCATATCTTCCGGAACAACTTCATAGATTCCCAACTGCTCCATTTGATCGATGTCATGAGCTAAAATAGCTTTTAATAAGTACACCGGATAAATATCCATCGGGAATACCTGTTCGTATTGTCCGGATACAACGAAAGCTCTACGTTCTCCATGGAAGTTGGTATCCAAAGTGTAGTGCTTTTTAGGACATAAGAAAGAAGGGAATAATTTGGATGCTGAGAATTTATTGAAGCCGGGGGCTGCCCAACCTAAAAATTCATAATGATTACCCTCTGGTATCACTGTGATAAGATTGTCATAATATCCTAGATAGCCATTGGCTTCAACTTGAGTTCCGGTAAGAACGTTTCCAGAAATGATACGTTCATCAACCTGTTTCTTTAATTTGCCATCCAGAATATTTGCGATTGATACTCCTAAAACAGTATGATAATATAACGGTTTGTTAACTTCTGAGCCTGCAACTGCAATTATTTTGCGGGCATCGAAACGTCCTTCATTGAATAAACGTCCGATGATGGCTACATCCTGTATGTTTACAACCCATACTAATTCACCTTTGTTTATCGGATTCAAGTGATTGATTTGAATCCCGACATTGCCACAAGGATGAGGACCGCTGAAATAATTGATTTCTACGTTTTTCAACTTTGTAAATACTGAAGCCGAGGGAGTACCTGCTTCCAAGTTGAGATTTACATTCTTGTTGCAAAGTTTGGAAAGACAATCAAAACCAGTTTGTAAATCATGCTCTTGACCATTCAATATGAACTCGTAGTCAGGGGCTAATGGTGCGCTGTCGAATCCGGATACGAAAATAGCTTTCGGTGTTGTTGTCGGATTAGCAATGATGTCGTATGGGCGTTGTTTCACCATAGGCCATACACCGCCTTCTAACATCCGGTTAATGATTTCTTCCCGTTTAAGTTTGTTGATTTCAACTTTACCAAAATCATGATAACGGGTTTCTGTGTCAGCTTTAACAACAACTTCCAGAAGTTTACGCCGTTCTCCGCGTTTGATTTCTTCAATTGTTCCGCTGACAGGTGACGTGAACTTGATTTCCGGACGAGCTTTGTCTATAAACAAAACATCTCCTGCCTTCACTTCATCGCCGACCTTGACTGCCAATCTAGGAACTAAAGCTCTGAAATCGGTGGGTTTTAAAGCACAGTGAGAAGGATTTCCCAACGTTTGCACCACCTTATCTGCTGCTCCATTCAGTTTGATATCAAGGCCTTTTTTTAATTTGATTACCTTGGACATGATAATTTGTAATTATTGATAATAATGATATTCTTCAAATAAGCCACAAATATACAAAGCAATTACGTAATTTTCTCTTTAATGGGGAACAATTTTTTAAAATAATTCTGCTGATGTAAATTTAAAGTCTTCTCGTAGAGAGAGCTATTGTGTTTGTGAAATGGCATGAATTTTGTTACATTTCAGTAAACATTGAAAAAAGTAGAATTATGAAATCATTTATTATATTGTTATGCGTGACCCTGATGGGGGTGAGTGGATGTAAATCCAAAAAAGAGGTAGTGAAGTTGGATGGAGTGAAGTGGGAGTTAAAAGTTTTGAACAATAAAGAAGTGGTCTTGAGTGATCCTGAAAATAAGATTTTTATTCTGTTCGATGATGTTGCAAAGCGAGTGAACGGGCGTGCTGCATGTAATCGTTTCTTTGGCGATTATGAAATGACGGATGCAAAGCTGAAGTTTTTTCCGATGGGTGCAACCCGGATGGCTTGTCCTAATGATTCTGATTGGGAGTTTGAATTTTTTCAGATGTTGGAAACGGTAGATAATTATAAGGTAAAAGATAAAATGCTGTATTTTTTATCAAAAGATAATATAGTGGCAGAGTTCGAAGGAAGCTTGCTGGATGCGGCTAAACAAAAATAGGTGTATATAGTTTGTGGTAATGATTAATCCGGATGTCGGTGATGCCGATATCCGGATTTTTTTTGTATAGACAAGCCATGAATATATCCGGGGATAATCTAAGCCAAATCTATATCTTATCTATATTAAATCCTATACGAATCCTATATGAATGCTATATGAATCCTATATTTATAGCTTTGATATAACATTTGAATAGGGTTTTAATAGTTTTCTATATGGTCTTGATTTAGATAAGCTGTAGATGGGGTATGGATGTGTTAGGGACATGTTAGGGATGTTAAGCATTGCTAATTAAGATTTTATTAATAGCAGCCTGGCAAAGGGTTTGTTATATTCTATTGAGAGAAATGACATTGTAAAACAAGTAATATTAAAATTAGGAAATATGAAAGCAACAAATTACGTTCTACCTTTTGCATTCGGCTTGGCTGGCGGTTTGATTGCATTTGTAGGAGGCAACCTGTTGGTTGACAGAAATGAGGTTCCTGTTGTTCAGCATGATATTGTAGGACCTGGAGTTAGTCGTCCGGTTGTCCAGACAGCAAACCCTGCTCAGCCTTTGGCTGTTGGTGGTAGTGTTGATTTGCGAGAGGCTGCCAAAAAGACAGTTCCAGCAGTTGTGAATGTTACGCCGGTACAAATGGGGCGTGTTTATTATGGAAGTCCGTTGGATTTTTGGTTTGGAGGACGAAATGGCCGAATTCGGGAAGAACCGTTAGATATGGGCATAGGCTCAGGTGTGATTATTACGGAGGATGGATATATAATTACGAATAATCATGTCGTAGCCCAAAGCGATAAAGTGATGGTTACTTTGAATGACAAGCGAAAATTCGAGGCAAAATTAATTGGTACGGATCCGGATACGGATATTGCCTTGTTGAAGATTGATGCTACTGGTTTGCAGCCTATAGAATACGGTAATTCTGATGATGTTGTATTAGGAGAGTGGGTATTGGCTGTTGGTAATCCTTATAATCTGACCTCGACGGTTACAGCAGGAATTATCAGTGCCAAGGCTCGTGGATTGGGGAATAAAATGAATCTGGAGTCTTTTTTGCAGACTGATGCTGCCGTGAATCCGGGTAATAGTGGGGGTGCTTTGGTGAATGCCAAAGGGGAATTGATAGGTATAAATACAGCCATACAGTCGCCTACGGGTAGCTATTCTGGCTATTCGTTCGCAGTGCCGGTAAATGTGGCGCGTAAGGTGGTCAGTGATTTGAAGGAGTTCGGTAAAGTGCAACGTGCCGTATTGGGGGTTTCTATGCGCGAATTGACGCCGGAATTGGCCAAGAAGATAGGTTTGAAGGAAACTTCTGGAATTCATGTTGCAGAGGTTATTTCCGGAGGAGCAGCTTCAAAGGCCGGTTTGAAAAGTGGTGATGTAATTATCCAAATCAATGGCTATGATGTTGTGACTGCTCCGCAGTTGCAAGAGCAGTTGGCCAAGTATGCACCGGGAGATATTGTTAAGGTTTCTTTTAGTCGAGACGGAAAAATGCGGGAGGTGGATGTTACTTTGCAGAATGTTTTTGGTGATGTAACGGTTTCCACCGAGTCGGGAATTTTAGGTGCACAGGTGGAATCTTTGACGAAAGACGAGCAGTATCGTTACCGTCTGACGAAGGGAGTTAAGATTGTCATGTTAAAGAATGGAAAATTTAAAGAGGCAGGGTTGACCGAAGGTTATATTATTGTTAAAATCAATAATACGGTCGTGTATAATGCAGAAGACTTGGAGCGTGCAATAAAATCTGCTGGAGACGAGGGCGTATTTGTTACTGCAGTGAGTCCTAGAGGTAGGGTCGAATATTTTGCATTCTCCTTATTGAATTAAATAATGTTAATCATAGTCGGTAAGGTAAAATACCGGATTGAAAAATGAATAAAAAGTCGTACCTTTGCAGGACGTTTGCAGTGGTATAAATATACAGTATGAGACAACTAAAAATCACAAAATCAATTACCAACAGGGAAAGCGCTTCGCTGGACAAGTATTTGCAGGAGATTGGTAAAGAGGATCTGATAACCGTAGAGGAAGAAGTTGAGCTGGCTCAACGTATCCGGAAGGGTGATCAGAAGGCATTGGAGAAGTTGACACGGGCGAACCTGAGGTTTGTTGTTTCTGTGGCCAAACAGTATCAAAATCAAGGATTGAGTTTGCCAGACCTTATTAATGAAGGAAACTTAGGATTGATAAAGGCAGCTGAGAAGTTTGATGAAACTCGCGGTTTTAAGTTTATTTCTTATGCAGTGTGGTGGATTCGTCAGTCGATTTTGCAGGCTTTGGCAGAACAATCGCGTATAGTACGCTTGCCTTTGAACCAGGTTGGTTCTCTGAACAAGATTAATAAAGCGTTTTCGCGATTTGAGCAGGAAAACGAGCGTCGTCCGTCACCGGAAGAATTGGCCGAGTCTTTGGATTTGCCGGCAGAGAAGGTTGCAGATACATTGCGTGTATCTGGACGTCACATTTCAGTGGATGCTCCATTTGTGGAAGGGGAGGATAATAGCTTGCTGGATGTGTTGGTAAATGACGATTCGCCTGTGGCTGACCGTACGTTGATCAATGAATCTCTTTCAACAGAAGTAGAGCGGGCATTGTCAACACTTACGGAGCGTGAACGGGATATCATCAAATTGTTTTTTGGCATCAATACACAAGAAATGACTCTGGAAGAAATAGGAGAGAAATTCGGTTTGACTCGAGAACGTGTACGCCAAATCAAGGAGAAGGCAATCCGTCGCTTAAGACACTCCTCTAGAAGCAAATTGCTGAAAACCTATTTAGGTTAACATATCGGTTTGGGAAAATATTAAGGAAAGGGCTGCGAAAGCAGCCCTTCTTCTTTTGTCTTGAAATATTGGCTATAAGTATTCAACTTCTTGTTTTATTTAAGGTCTAAACACGGAATCAATATGCTTTCTGCATGAATATATGAATTGCTATAAGTATATTATATAATGTGTATATAATTAAAAATATTTTCTGTGAAACATTTGCAAGGTTGGCCGGTTTTGGTGGTATTCTTGCTGTGTTCTTACCATAAAGCAACCTTTCCAGCCACTCCTAAATCAAGAGTAGCCGTTGCTATACCTAATGCCTTAAAGACACGAATCATGGATACAGCAGCAGAATTTTTATGAATTAATACAATAAAGTTCCCGTTCTTATTTATTTTCCCAAATGTGATTTTACATAAAACATTTTGACCATTCTCAAACATATCTTTTCGAACTTAATGAATAAATTCCTTTAGCAATTCATCGGTTATTTGAATCCTTTTTATATTTTTACACTTGAAAAATCATCAAAATTTCAAATGTATAATGACAAATGAATATTCTATAGATGGTACAACACTTAGACAGCGCATAGAAGTAATGCCTGAAGATTGCATTTTGTTCCGCTCAGATTTCCCTGAATACCATACGGAATTTGTGGGGAGTATTTTATCTGAGTTAACGGCTGAAGGTATGCTTGTTAAAATTGCACATGGAATATATGGCAAGCCTAGAAAAAGTTGATTTGGAGTTGTGCTTCCTTCAGTTGATAAAGTTGTATAGGCAATTGCAGTTAGGGATAACACAAAAGTTTTGCCATCTGGTATGACTGCTCTGAATACACTAGGTTTGTCAACTCAAGTACCGATGAATTACACATACCTTACTACAGGAAGTGAAAGAACTGTAAACTTATCCAATCGGAAGATGCCTGCATGGATGAAACGAATTATAAAACCAATGCTAACCGCTTAAAATAGATTTGGATTATGGGGAAATTGTGGTTAAACAATGAGATAGTAGACCGTTTAGCAATGTTACAACATACGGAGATTGAGCACCTTGGCATTAATCAGGTAGCTATAGAAAAGGACTGGTGGGTAACTGTTACGCTGAAGGCATTATTCCAAGCAGATTGCTGTGAGTCTTTAATCTTCAAAGGCGGAACATCGTTGTCAAAAGGTTTTAATATCATAGAGCGTTTTTCTGAAGATATTGACTTGGCAATCAGCCATTCATTCTTTGGTATTGAGAAGACTGGTAAAAGTCAGCGTGAAAAATTACGTAAAACGTCACGAGCATATATGAGACAGTTTATCGCATTAAATTTACCGAAATGAGAACGAATAATATATTAAAACGAAAATGTTATGATTGGGTATTAGAAATAGTGGCTTTGTTGGGATTATCATGCATTTTATCCACATTGTTCTTTTACGGTGGTTTTTCAAATGATGAACAAATTCCTATTCATTTTAATTCTTATGGCGAAGTGGATGGTTGGGGAAAACCATATTACCTATTGTTTTTTGTAGTGATTGGTATCATTATTTATATAGCTTTAGGCTTTACTGAAAAGAAATATAGACATTTCAATTACCCATTCAAGTTACCATTGGGTAATGTAGATATTTTTTATCGTTTAGGAGTACGATTAATTCGCCATTTGAAAGCTTTGGTAATGCTTTTCTTAGGATACCTAAATGTTTCTATGCTTTTAGTGATTTTTGGAAAAACGCAGCAACTGAATATGGTTGGTGGTATTATATTTTTGCTTTTAGTGTTTGGAGTCTTGATATTTTTTACATATAAAATGTTTGTAGTGAGAAATCAGTTTATATCATGATAGATTTATGAAAAATATTGTATTGAATTGTGTGCCACCATTTACGATAAGCACTCCATCTCCTGCTCTATCAATATTAAAAGCATCACTAGATATTTGCAATTATAATTCATCTGTAGTATATTGGAATTTATATTCAATACTTCGGTAAATTTTTACCGAAAAATTCAAAGTTAAACAATAGAACTAGCAACAGCTAGTTCGAAAACACTAAAGAGGTCATTGAAATGTTGTCAAAAACGAATGGTTAAGCATGAATAAATGTGCTGAAAAAAGTGTGCTAACCTGCTGATAACAAAGGTAAAAAGTATTACATAATTCGTTGGTTTTTAGTAAATTAGAAGTCTATAAACTCTTCTGATTATGACTAAAGAAACACTCCTTATGCAATACCAATCCGAGTGTCTGTCGGCTCTCAAATCAGTCGTGAATATACACAAACCTTTTGAAAAAACGTTCATGGACACCATGAAATTATTCATGGCTATCCCAGATCGTATAAACTTCCTTCAATTGGGCAGATATGGCTGTCTTTCAGAACAGACTTATCGTAACCTTTTTGAGCATGAAACTTTCGACTGGTTTGCATTCAACGGCTCTATCATCAACAAGCATCTCACAGGCAAAAGAAAAGCCATCGCCATCGATCCTTCCTATATCCCCAAATCAGGCAAGAAGACACCTTGGATAGGTTACTTCTGGTCTGGTTGTGCAGGAGAGTACAAGCGTGGATTGGAAATCATGGGCATCGGTGTCATTGACATCGACAACCATGAATGCATGACTTTAGGTTCCATTCAGATGCCGGATTGTAAAACCTTGGATAATATGGACAAGAACCTCGTTGACTGGTACAGCAGCTATCTTATCAGTCTACTTTTTCAAGCTGGTACAGTAGATTTAGTAAAGCGGGATATTGTCTCGTTGTACGAAGAAGATTTTTGGAAGTTGGATGATACGGGCAGAGCTACCGCATTGTACGATGCCATACCTGCGCAGTTGAGCAAGAATGCCTCGCGGTATCAGATTTCAGCGGCCATACCGGGCGAAAGAGCAGAACGAGTTGCAAGCGTAGTCAAGATGATGAATGATTTCATGTCTGCCAATGTTGCATATCATTCCAATGATCCGAATGTCGGGTTAGCTCTTACAATGGATAATGAGCGCTTTAAGATATATACATCCGACACTGGAATGTTTGTAACACTGGCCTTCAAGGACAAGGAGTTTACTGACAACATCATATATGAAAAGTTACTGAATGACAAACTCAGTACTAATTTGGGTTATGTATATGAGAATGTTATTGCGCAGATGTTGCGAGCTGCGGGTAAACAGTTGTTTTATCATACGATACCATTTGCAGACGGAAAGAAATATTATGAGGTGGATTTTCTAATATCGGATGGACATAAAGTGTCCCCAATTGAGGTGAAATCTTCTGGCTACAAATCGCATACATCGCTGGATGCCTTTTGTAATAAATTCTCCGACCGAGTTAAAAATAAATATATCATCTATACCAAAGACCTGAAACGGGAGCAAGGGATTGACTATATACCGGTGTATATGACAATGTTCTTGTAAAAAATGAGATAGCACTAAATAAGACCGACCTTTTCGAAATTTCCGAAAAGGTCAAACCTAAGATAAAAATTCTTAGTTAAGAACCAATGATCTTTGAATGATTCATAAACTAACATATAATAATAGACGAATATATAAACGAGTTTTCCGGGTATATTGAGGGCATACTCCAACTTGCAAAAGAGTATCATGTATCAGACAATTCGGATTACAATAAGATAACCAAGACGATCATAGATATTGAGACTTTTACCAATTACGCTTTTTGTGATTGTATTGTTCTAAACAAGTTGTTTGTTAGGGCGACAAATCCTTATGAAAAAAGTTTTGTTCGAGGGAAACTGAAAGTTCAACTCAATAAAAGCTTCAAAAGACTATACGGGTTCAAAAAAGGTTATGAGAATTCGTATTGCGCTCAGTTAGAAAAAATAATCACTATGTTTCCCGGATTCAGAAGAGAGTTTGACGAACTATTGTCGGATTTAGAGCAAATCTCGAAAGATCCTTGGTGGAAAGATGTGCGGGATGCAGAAGTACATATCGACATATCTAAGCTATATGAACTGCGGCATGAAGAAATAAATGAGAGCAAGATTGTAATGGAGACTTGGCAGCTAATAGAGTTATTTAATCACATTAATCGTTTTATTTGCAGATTACATAGAGTCTATCTCAATTATATGGCTGCCCAATTTATAAAAGAAAATGGCTATATACCCAGTGTATAATAGCTATAGACATTTGGATAGAAACAAGGTATTTCTCCATTTGCTCTTTGTTGTGCTTTGGGATGCTGATGTTTAAAGTTGCCATATTTTCGTGAAATATTGGCTATAAGTATTCAACTTCTTGTTTTATTTAAGGAACAATGGGAGAGGTTACAGCAGAATCTGCGTAACTCAGTGCATAGAGAACAAAGATCCCAAAGATTCGGAATGTAATCTGATAGTAATTGATTGGATTTCAATAAAATTCCATATTTTTGTAAACGGATAGTGACTACTCTTTCCAAGACATATTTCACAAACAATAATTTTATGCAAATAATATCATTGCGACAGTCAACAGAATATCTCGAATCTGCGATAGCCTACTTTCAAGACAAATGGGCTTCGGAAGAATCCAAGATGGTGTATGACGATTGTTTTCGTAACTGCCTAAATGCAGAAAACCCGTTGCCACAGTGGTATCTGTTGCTTGACCATGATGCCATTGCCGGATGTGCCGGACTGATTACCAACGACTTCAATTCACGGATGGATTTGTATCCCTGGTTGGCGGCATTGTACATTGAAAAATCCTACAGGGGCAGAAATTTGGGAAAACGTCTTATTGATAAAGCAATGCTGGATGCCTCTTATTATGGTTTCAAATGCCTGAATCTGTGTACAGACCATATCGGTTATTATGAAAAGTTCGGCTTCCAATATATAGGAAACTGTTATCATCCTTGGGGAGAAGTTACAAGAGTATATCAGATAAAACTTTAAAATCATAGCAAAATGGAAATAAGAAATTTAGAACATACCGATTTTGAAACTCTCTTTCATGGCTTTGAAAAAGCGTTTGCCGATTACGAAATACATTTTGAAAAAGAAGAGGTACGCTCCATGCTCAGACGACGCGGATTCAATCCCAAATTATCATTTGCCGCTTTTGAGAATGACGAAATTATAGCATTCACCTTAAACGGAATAGGAACATTCAACGGAATCCCAACAGCCTATGATACCGGAACCGGAACAGTAAAACAATACAGAGGACAAAATATAGCCGGAAAAATCTTCACATACTCTCTCCCATTTCTTCAGAAAGCCGGTATCAGTCAATACTTGTTGGAAGTTCTGCAAAACAACCAAAAAGCAATTACCGTTTACCGTAGGATGAATTTTGAAGTAACTCGGGAATTCGACTGTTTCAGACAAACAAAAGAACTTATCGACAATCAAAAAATAAACACAAGCTGCATCATAAAACCAATCAATTCGCATTCTGTCAGATAGGCACAACACGATTGCGACTTTAATCCCTCGTGGCAAAACAGCATTGAGTCCATTGAAAGAGGAATATCCGAATTGACCTGTATCGGTGCTTTTTTGGACGAAAAAATGGTCGGTCATTGTGTCTTTGATGCACATACAGAGGACTTGACCCAGCTCGCCGTTTCAAACGCATACAGACGGAAAGGCATCGCCTCCAGATTGTTACAAGAAGCCATAGCCGGATTGAAAACAGATTTTATTAAAATACTGAACATCTATTCTGAGAACCAAACAATGCCTGCTTTTCTCAAAAGCAAGAATATTCCATTGGCAAGCAAACAATTTGAAATGGTATTACCTCTTTAGCAATAATGATATAGACTATGAGAAAAGTAATACTTTATATTGCTGTCAGTTTGGATGGATATATTGCTGACGACAAAGGTGCCGTTGATTGGATAGGCGGGCATGATGAAAACATAGAGATGGAAGATACTTTTACACCATTCTTCAGTGGAGTGGATACGGTTGTTATGGGAAGAAAGACTTACAACCAAATTGTGACCGAACTTTCACCCGACCGATGGCCCTATGAGGGAGCAACGACCTACGTCTTGACCCATCACAAAGAAACTGACAACACAAAAAATATCTGTTTCAAGAATATAGATGTGTGCCGATTTGTTGAAGAGTTGAAGCAGAAATCAGGTAAAAACATTTGGATTTGTGGAGGAGCAGAGGTGGCGCAGCAACTCATATCAAATAATCTGATAGATACTTATCATCTGGTCGTCATTCCGGTTATTTTGGGTGAAGGCATCAGTTTATTTGGTAGTTTTACCCGAAAAATTGACTTGACTTTGGTTGAAACTAAGAAATACAATGGAATAGTGGAGGTAATATATAATCAGAAACAAATTTAGATTACCATTCACGTTCTTTACCCGATAAAGGACAAAACCAATTATACATGAAAATAGCACTCTATTTTGTGTTATTCAGAGTGCTATTTTTTTGTAATGTTTTGATTTTTTTTGTGGAGTAGCAGGGTTTCGAACCCTGGTCCAAACACGGAATCAATATGCTTTCTACATGCTTAGCCGCTTGTTGGTTTTCATCGATAGACCGGAAAGAGGCACCCAAGCTATCGCTTAGCTTCTAAAATTTCGCCTTTCCCCCGAAGCCGGTTCAGGCTAACCTTATATTGACTGCACCCCATTTGTCGGCCGGAATAAGGTGGAACCACCGGCGGGATGTCTCGTCTCCGCTCCTTGAGCAGAGATTAAGCCCCGAATCTTCTAAAGATTAGGCAGCGAGAGCGTAATTAGTTTCGCCAATTAAAATTTTGTGTCCGGGATTTACGGGCCGTTTCACTGCTCCCGACATGCTTACATACCTATTCTTCATGCTGTCAAATCCAAGTCTACCCCTTAATGGTATGTGGCAACAAAGATAGTGAAAATTGCCTAATTATAAAAATATTGTGATTTATTTTTGAGAATATAGGATATAATAAAAAAACTCCCAATCATTTTTTTGACTGGGAGTTTTTTTTAGCGTTGATATATATTATTCGCCAACCATGTAGTGGTGATATCCGTTCAGTTTTTTCCAGCTTCCACGAGTGAAATCGGGAACTTCAACAGGCATGCTGTTGTTCTGGATTGAAATGTTGGTCAATTCACCAATGCAAGACCATTCTGCAGCATCATAAACGTCCTGATCAAGAGGTAAGCCGTTGCGTAAGCAATAAATCAGACGATAGTCCATGATGAAGTCCATACCTCCGTGTCCGCCTACCTTTTTAGCCATTTCTTCCAATTCTTTGTGAATCGGGTGTTTGTATTGTTTCATCAATTGTGCTTTTACATTTTCAGGAACGAATGTGTGCATATTCAAATTTTCATGGTCAGGTACACCTTCCATTTTTTCTGTTGAGCGGAATGTATATCCCTCAATCGGATATTTGTTTGCAAAACCTTCTGTTCCGGTCAGCTGATACATACGGCTGTATGGACGAGGGTTCATAACATCGTGTTGCAGATGTATTGTCTGTCCGTTAGCTGTTTGAATCATAGTCATGGTGTGATCGGCATTTTTGAAATCTTTGCCGTCACGTCCTGTTGCTTCTTTTACTAAAGCCGGGCCTGTAACTGCTTTTGTTGCCATTGCTACAAGGTGTGTCATGCGATTGCCTCTGTGGATATCTAATAATTGGCAAGCCGGTCCGAGGCCGTGAGTAGCGTAAACATCGCCACCGTGTTTTTCATTGAAGTCCAAACGCCAGTTGCCTTGGTATGCTTTCCAGAATTCTTCCAGGTTGTGGATGTAAGCTCCTTCTACATGAAGGATTTCACCAAACAATCCTTGTTGAGCCATGTTTAAGGTAGTTAACTCAAAGAAGTCGTAAACACAATTTTCCAACATCATGCAATGGCGGCGAGTTTTTTCTGCTGTATTAACCAATTGCCAGCATTCATCCAGATTCATGGCTGCCGGTACTTCAATAGCAACGTGTTTACCTTTTTCCATAGCGTAAACAGCAATTGGAGTGTGGAGCAACCAAGGAGTTACAATGTATATCAGATCAATATCATCGCGGTTACACAATTCTTTCCAACCTTCTTCTCCGCTATAAGCAGCAGCTTCCGGGAAGTTTCTTTTTTTCAGAATTTCCTGTGTCTTTGCAACTCTTTCTGGATAAAGGTCGCAAAGAGCTTTGATTTCAACTCCCGGAATATAAGTGAAACGCTCAACGGCACCAGGGCCTCGCATTCCGAGTCCGATAAATCCGACACGTACGGTTTTTAAGGGTTCGCAACGTAATCCTACAACATCTTCTTGACCTGCCGGGCGAGCAGGCATTTCAAGACGGATGATGCCATCTGTAGTCTTGCTTTCTTTTGCTTTTTCTTTTCCTTGGCCTGTGCAGCTAAAAAGAGCAATTACCAAGGAGAATGCTAGTAAGTTGATGATTTTTTTCATGTGTTATTAATTAAAGTATTTATTTTGTTAGTGATTCAATCCATTGATTCATTTCCTGTAAATGTGCATCAATGCTATGCAATAGAGTCAATTGAGCTAATGTGCGTTGATAATTGTGCTCCGGATTTTTGATTTTATAATATGTATCTCCGTTGATGTAATCTGTAAGGAAGCGAACGGTTTGCATATATGTCATCATTTGTCCGCTGAAGGGAAGTAAGCTGATTTCTAATGGTGTCAGGAATGCTTTTGCAGATTGGATATAGCCGCAGGCAAATTCTTTAAATATATCCATATTGACACTAACACGGCTTAGGTCTTCATCATCTTCCGCTCCGGTATTTCCTGCTGTGCGGATGAAGTCGCCAAAATCGGACAGAACGAATCCTGGCATAGTGGTGTCTAGGTCAATGACGCACAGGAAGTGATCGTCCTTATCAAACAACATATTATTGACTTTGGTGTCGCAGTGGGCAGTACGCTTGGGAAGTTTGCCTTCTTTGTAAAGTTTTTCAGCCAGACACATTTCTTCTTCACGAGCCAGCAATTCATCGACAATCGCCTGGACTTTGTCTAATCTGTTTGCAGCGTTCGTTTGGATAGCTTCTTTCAATTGTTGGATTCTGAAAGACATGTTGTGGAAGTCTGGTATTGTTGCTCCCAATGGCTCGCCGGGCAGGTCGCTTAGAAAGTATTGGAATTCACCAAAAGCGATACCGGTTAAACGTGCAAATTCGGGAGTCACTTGTTCGTATGTCTTTGAGTCTTTAATAAAGATGGTGACACGCCAATAGTTCTCTCCGTCGAAATAATATAGTTTTCCGTCTTTTGCCGGAATGATGGTAAGCGTTTTGCGTTCTAAATCGTTTTCGCTTCTTTCCTGCAGCTTATGGCGGATATGTTCTGTGATTCGCAGAATGTTGTTTTGCATAAGTGCAACATCTTTGAATACATTGTGGTTGATACGTTGTAAAACGTAATCCGGAGCCTCTTGAGCGATGGTTTTGATTCGATAGGTGTCATTAATCAATCCCGTTCCTAGAGGTTCAATTTCACTGATTTCATTTTCCAGTGCAAAATGTGATGCTATTTCTTTTAACTCCACGATTATATTGTTTTATGGTTTTAATTATTTATCTCATTCTGCAAAAGTAAAAAAATTTCATAAGAAACAGCGTGTTGTATAAAAAATTTTGCCTCTTTGAATGGCATTGTGTATTCAAAGAGGCAATAAATGAATGATAGTCTTATTTTATATCGTCTTGGATTCTATGTCTTCAAGAGGAAACATTTTTTCATAATTGCGGAAGCTATGCAGGTGTTTGTGCAATTGGGTTACTTCTTTTTGTAATGCTTCAATTCTTTCCAACAGATTATGAATGACATCAATACCTTCAATATTAATAGAGAGATCATAGTAAAAGTGGCAGTATTTTTCCAATTCGCTTAATTGGGTTGTTAATAAATATTGTTCTCCATCTATTCTTTGTATGTCAATCAAGCCTCCTTCTTCCAATGAAAGCAGGAAATCCGGTTCTATGTGGCTTTTTTCACAATATTCACGTATGATAATTAATTCGCTTTCCATGGCTATCGGTATTAAGAGTTTTGTAATTCTTTGAACAATTCTTTTTGTTTGTCAGTCAAGTTTGTAGGAAGTGTTATATTAAATGTTATCAGTAAATCCCCGAATTTTCCCTCTTCTTTATAGACTGGAAAGCCCTTTCCTTTCAGACGAGCTTTGGTTCCGTTTTGTGTTTCCGGCTTTATTTTCAGCTTGACTTTTCCATTGAGTGTGTCTATGATGATTTCTCCGCCCAAGATGGCTGTGTATAAGTCTATGGAAACGTTCATGTACAGATTGTCTCCATGTCTTTTATATACAGAATCTTCTGCGATGACAAATGTGATATACAGATCTCCTGATGGACCTCCATTTAAACCTGGACCTCCCTGACCGCTCAATTTGATAGTTTGACCATCTGCTATACCGGCAGGTACGGTGATTCTGATTTTTTTACCGTTGACGTCTAAAATTTGTTTATGTGTTTCAGCTGCATCACGTAGACTGAGGTGCAGTTCTGCATTGAAGTCTTGACCTTTAAAGCCTCCGCTGTTTGAACGAGAATACTTGTTGCTTTTACCGAATAATTCTTCGAAGAAGTCAGAAAAATCACCATGGTCTCCAGTAAAGCTACTGCTGAAATGACTGCTTTGTTGTTGATATTGTCGTTGTTGTGCTTCAAATTCATCAGCATGCTTCCAATTCTCTCCGTAAGCGTCATATTTTTTACGTTTTTCGGGATCTCCAAGCACTTCATTTGCCTCGTTTATTTCTTGGAATTTCTGCTTTGCGGTTGGATCGTTGGGATTCAGGTCCGGATGATATTTGCGGGCTAATTTTTTAAACGCCTTTTTAATTTCATCTTGAGTCGCTGTTTTATTGACTCCCAATACTCCATAGTAATCAATATAAGCCATATCTATTACATATTAGTTTACTTAGGTAAATGTACGTAAGAATGGTATTGGTTGTCACTTAAATAAGGCTAAATAGTCATAATTGAATTTAACTCAATAAGGTGTGTTCTATTAATATTTTAATGCCGATAGCCACTAATATGATACCTCCTAAAAGTTCCACTTTCAGTCCTTTGATTTGTCCAAATCGGAATCCGCATATGACCCCGCAAAATGACAGTAGGAATGTGGTCAGGGCAATGATTCCAGCGGGATACCAGATGTCTGTTTGTAGAAATGCCATACTTATGCCGACAGCCAAGGCATCTATACTGGTAGCTACTCCTAGAGTCAGTAGCATTTTGAATGAGAAGGAGATTACAGAAGTTTCTTCTTTTTGAAAAGATTCATATATCATTTTGCCTCCCAAATATCCGAGAAGTACAAAGGCAATCCAGTGGTCGAAACTGGTGATGTATGTGCTGAAACGACTTCCAAGCAACCAGCCTAGCCAAGTCATTCCGCCTTGAAATGCTCCCATGATAACAGCCATTTTCAAAGATTTGCGCCAGCAAAAGGAGTGTAGGCACATTCCACCGCTGATGCTAACGGCTAAGCTGTCCATGGATAATCCAATGGCTATAAGGAGTGTGGTAATAAAACTCATAATGCATGATTGAAAGTGCAAAAATATAATAAAAATATGAGATTTGAAATTTGTTGTTTTGTAGAGTGGTCGATTGAGAGATACAATAAATGTAATTTAAATGTATATTTGTCACATGGAATTACAGACGATTGTTCATATAGACCCACCCGAATCTCTTTTGAGTTATCGGTCGCTTATCATGATGTTAGGCTCTTGTTTTGTTGAAAATATAGGGGCTAAATTGGAATATTTTCATTTTGATGTAGATATTAATCCTTGCGGAATTGTTTATAATCCGGAGTCGGTGGCGAGTACTTTGGATATTTTGCTTAATCGAAAGATTTTTAAAAAGGATGATTTGTGGTATCATAATGGATTATGGGGTAGTTTTAGTCATCATGGTCATTTTTCCGCTTGCGATGCGGGTGAATGTTTGGCAGGCATAAACTCACGTATTATTGCTTCAGCCGAACGTTTACAGAGTTCAGACCTGCTGGTGATAACCTGGGGGACAGCTTGGGTATATGAGTATTTGAAAACAGGGATTATCGTGTCTAATTGTCATAAATTTCCTGCTGCGGCTTTTCGGCGTTTTCGTTTGAAGGTAGATGCAATTGTGGAAAGGTATGTTGGGCTCTTGGAGCATTTGCATTGCTTAAATCCCCGAATGAAGGTTTTGTTTACTGTAAGTCCTATCCGGCATTGGAAGGATGGAGCGCATGGTAATCAGTTAAGCAAGTCTGTGCTACATCTTGCAATTGATGAATTGGTGCAGCGTTTTGATTTTGTATCATATTTCCCATCGTATGAGATTGTGATGGATGAATTGCGTGATTACCGTTTTTATGCAGAAGATATGTTGCATATTTCGCCTCAAGGTGTGTCTTATATTTGGGAAAAGTTTCGTGACTTATATTTTGAGCCAGAAGCGATTTTGTTGATGCGTAAGGTGGATAAATTGAATAAAATGCTTGCCCATCGTCCTTTGAATCCCAATAGTGAAGAGGCGTTGAGATTGCATGCTCAAGCACAGCAAGATTTGGATGCCTTATTGGAAAAAGTTCGAAAATAGTGTTATTCTGTCACCTGATTTTCTTCTTTGGGAATATCCTGCATGGGGATACGTTTTAAATCTTCCAGTGTGATTTCTGTCTTTACCGGATAACTGGAAGGATGCAGTTTTCGAATGCGGTGGAGGGCGGGAATACTTTCCAGACGTGAATGGTAATTACCCGCACGGATTTTAAAATCCGGATCAAAATATTTTAAATAAGCCGGGATATCTAAAAAGTCCTGTTCAAATTTATCACGAAATTCTTTAAGTTTGTTTATATCGCATCCATATGAATTGACAGAATAGAGTTGTATACGGTAGCCCGTAAATGAACGTGTCTGTTTGTTTTGTCGGATATGCCATTTTAAGATGTCTTGTATTTTTCCTGTTGTATGTAATTCCACTGCACCACCATTTTCTAATGGCTCACTGAGTTCTTCCAGTAAATCATATTCCGGAATAATAATGACACTATCCATAGTTAACGTATCTATGGCTAATGTATTTATACTTGAGGAGTTGTGTGTTTGTGAAAAAACTCTCAATGGCAATAAAAATAACAATAGTAGTGCTAGTCTATACATATGTAATAAATTTGTGCGAAGATATAGAATAAATTATGAAAGGCAAAATGTATGGTTTAAAAGCTTGCTCTGTAATTATTAGTAAAATATGTCAAGTTAAAAAAGCGTTAATCCTGTAAGTCTGGCAGGATGGTATAACAAAAAGCTATAAATTTGCTTCATCAATCAAAAAAATTAAAATCATTATGTGTCAGGCAACAGATCAACAAATTATTGAGATACTGAAGATGGAAGCAATTCCTGCCTTGGGTTGTACAGAGCCGGTTGCATGTGCATTGGCGTGTGCTCGTTGTAAGGAAGAATTAGGTGGTGTTCCCGAAAAAATCGAGGTATATGTAAGTGGTAATATTTACAAAAATGGAATGGGTGTGGGAATCCCCGGAACTGGAATGGTGGGATTGCCGATTGCAGCTGCATTAGGTGCTGTGTGTGGAAAAACCGAATATGGGTTGGAAGTGTTGAAAGAGGTGTCTGTTGGCGATAATCTTCAGGTCGCTAAATCAATGCTTGATCATAATGCTGTTAAGATTTCATTAAAAGAAAATGCTCCTGATAAATTATATGCAGAGGCAATATGCCATAAAGGAGCCGATTCAGTAAAGACTGTTATCGTCCATGGGCACACCAATATCGTTTTGGTAGAAAAGAATGGTAATACAGTTTATAGTAAAAATGATACTCCGGTTGCGGCAGAAGCCAATGAGCGTGCAGAGTTGAGTCTTGCTCGTATTTGGGATTTTGTACATAATATCGAAGTTGAAAAAATCGACTTTTTGTTGGAAGGTGCTGAAATGAATAAAGCTATTTCCAATGAGGGGTTGAATGGTGAGTATGGTTTGCAGATTGGTCGTACATTAAAAGAAAACATCGATAAAGGAGTGTTGGATAACGACTTCTTAAATAATGTGCTTATTCGTGCTACGGCAGCTTCGGATGCTCGTATGGATGGATGTGAAAAACCGGTTATGACCAATTCTGGTAGCGGTAATCAAGGTATTACAGTATATTTACCTGTGGTTGTCGCTGCAGAACGTTTTGACTGTTCTCGTGAACAATTGATAAGGGCTTTGGCATTGAGTAATTTGGTTGCAGCACATATTCACTATTATATGGGACATTTGTCTGCTTTGTGTGGAATTACGATTGCAGCAACTGGTTCTGCTTCTGCTATTACCTATTTGATGGGTGGAACATATGCGCAGATGGTGAATACGATTAAGACGATGTGTTCTAATTTGACAGGAATGATGTGTGATGGAGCTAAACAAGGTTGTGCTTTGAAAGTATATTCCGGAACATCTGCAGCTGTACAGGCTGCATTATTGTCTATGAAAGGAATCAAGACTCGTAATGATGGAGTTGTAGAAGAAGATATTGAAAAGACTATCCGTAATGTGGGTATTATTGGATCAGTAGGCATGGAGCAGACTGATAAAACAATTTTGGATATAATGTGCCACAAAGCGTAAGGTTTTAGATAATAGAATTTGAAAATGGGATTATCTTTTATAAGGTAGTCCCATTCTCTTTTTATCACCTTTTACTATTTTTGTAAAATGGGAAAGTGGATTAATATACATACGCATAGACCTGGCAAAGGGCTGAATATTGTTGATCCCTGTTTGGGAAATTTGGATGTTCAGCAGGGCGAAATAGTGTTGTATTCTGTTGGTGTTCACCCGATGTTTATTGATAAGGAAGTTGAAATGCGTTTGGAGGAAATTCGTAAATTTGCGAGTGATGGGGAGATTGTTGCTATTGGCGAAGCTGGCTTGGATAGAAATGTGTATGTGCCAATGGAGAGACAAATGGATGTGTTTAAGCGTCAGGTGCTTTTGGCTGCAGAGTACGATTTGCCTTTGATTATTCATGGAGTAAGGGCTGTTTCTGAGATTGTAGGAGAAGCTAAGCGAATAGGGAATTCGCATAAGTGGATTCTACACGGCTTTAATAATCGGCGTGAAGTTATGTCTGAATTGTTGCGTCACGGAATGTGTCTGTCAGTCGGACGCCAGGTGATGAATGAAGCATCCCATGCATGGCAATTGTTGCCGGAGATTCCTCGAGACCGACTGTTTTTGGAAACAGATAATTCGGAGTGGGGTATTGATGAAATTTATAACAAGGTTGCGCAGCGATTGGAAATGCGCGAGGAAGAGTTGCAGGATTTGATTCAGGTGAATTATAGGCGTTTATTTCAAAGATGATTTGTATACAGATTTAATTTTCAGAAATATATATTATGATGGAATGGTTGAGCAGAACAGAGTTGTTATTGGGGTGTGAGCGTTTGGAGAAATTAAAAAATGCGCATGTATTGGTGGCTGGATTAGGTGGTGTAGGGGCATATGCTGCGGAGCAGTTGTGTCGAGCTGGAGTTGGTGAAATGACAATCATTGATGGAGATATTGTGGAATTGACTAATAAAAACCGACAATTGTCGGCTTTGGATTGTAATTTAGGACGTCCTAAGGCAGAAGTGATGAAAGAGAGGTTTCTTAATATAAATCCGGATATTAAATTGCACGTGATCAACGAGTTTATCCGTGACGAGGGAATGATTGAGGTACTTAAAATGGCAAGGTATGATTATATTGTTGATGCAATTGACACTCTAGCTCCTAAGATTTTTTTGATTTATCATAGTTTGCAATTGGGGATACCAATAGTTAGCTCTATGGGTTCCGGGGGTAAATTGGACCCGTCTAAAATTGAGGTTGCTGATATCTCCAAAAGTTATAATTGTAATTTGGCTCGCATGTTGAGAAAGCGATTGCATAAATTAGGGGTATATAAAGGAGTGAAGGTTGTATTTTCTTCAGAATTTACTGATCCTGATGCGATCGTGTTGTCTGAGAGTCAAAATAAAAAATCTAATGTTGGGACTATTTCTTATATGCCGCCGATATTTGGTTGTTTTGTTGCTTCTGTTGTGATTCGGGATATTATTGGTGAAAAATAAAAGGGACTTTTAAAGTCCCTTTATTAGATTTTAAAAATTTGTATCACGTTCTTTTGGACGCATTTCAGTGTATTCACGTCCGCTGTCTTTGAATGCTTTTTTGATGTAGGCGACAACTTCCTCTAGGCCTTCTGCAAATTTCTCGAAGTCTTCTTTGTACAAGAAGATTTTATGCTTTTCAAAATTTTGAGAACCTTCATTATCAAATGTTTTTTTACTTTCTGTAATTGTTAGGTAGTAGTCATTGTTTCGGGTTGCCTTCACATCGAAAAAATAGGTCCTTTTCCCTGCTCTCACCGCTTTGGTGTAGATTTCTTCGCGATTATTCTCCATGCCATCATTTTTTTCGTATCCTTCCATGTCAGCTTGATTAAAATTAGTTAGTTTAATTTAGTTGGTATATTTTCATATATCTTGCGTCAAATGTATAAAAAAAAGTCAAGCTGTATAACATTTTTTGAGAAAAAATCAGTCTGTTGATTGATTTATTTATTTGAAGAGAAAGATTGAGTATGGAATAAATGAGTATATTTGCAGTTTAAACTAATATTTATTAATAATTTTATTGAAATGGAGATTGTAGTTAGCGGTATTAGACCGACGGGAAATTTACATTTAGGTAATTATTTTGGCGCAGTGAAAAATTTTCTGCGATTACAGGATGAGTATAATTGTTTTTTCTTCATTGCTGACTGGCATTCTTTGACGACTCACCCGCATCCAGGGGATGTGAAGGCGAATGTGCGGAAGATTCTTTCTGAATATCTTGCTTGTGGTATTGATCCTTCAAAATCTGCCATTTATATGCAGAGCGATATTAAAGAAACTTTGGAATTGTATTTGTATCTGAATATGAATGCTTATCTGGGTGAATTGCAGAGAGTAACTTCATTCAAGGAAAAAGCTCGCAAGCAACCGGAAAATGTGAATGCGGGTTTGTTGACTTACCCGACATTGATGGCTGCGGATATTTTGATTCATAGAGCAGATAAAGTACCCGTAGGAAAGGACCAGGAACAGAATATGGAAATGGCGCGTAAATTTGCTCGTCGTTTTAATATGATATATGATGTGGATTTTTTCCCGGAACCACAGTCTTATTCATTTGGTGGGGATGCAATTAAGGTGCCGGGGTTGGATGGCTCTGGTAAGATGGGTAAGTCAGAGGGTAATGCTATTTATTTGGTGGATGATGCGGCAACTATTCGTAAAAAAGTGATGAAAGCAGTTACGGATAGCGGTCCGACAGAACCGAATAGTGAGAAACCTGAAGCGATTGCTAATTTGTTTACTATGCTGAAAATAGTTTCTTCGGCTGATACGTATGATTATTTTAATGAAAAATATAATACTTGTCAGGTGCGTTATGGCGATTTGAAGAAACAGCTGGCAGAAGATATTATTAATTTTACATCGCCTATTCGTGAACGAATATTAGATTTTTCAGCGAATACCGAGTATATGGACAAAGTGGCTCGTGAAGGTGCAGAAAAGGCGCGTGAAAGTGCAGATAAAACGCTTCGAGAGGTTCGGAAAATTATAGGATTCTAATCTCATGTACGAATATATAAAAGGAGCCTTGATTGAAGCAGCACCAACATATGCTGTAGTGGAATCAGGGGGAATAGGTTATTATATCAATATATCAGTAAACACTTATTCTCAAATTTCTCAGGCAAAGGAAGTTTTACTTTTTTTACATTTGATAGTGCGGGAGGATGCTCATTTGCTGTATGGCTTTGCAACGAAGGAAGAAAGAAAGATGTTCAGGCAATTGATAGCTGTTTCAGGTATCGGGGCTAATACAGCAGGTGTTATGTTAAGTTCTATGACAGTGAATGAAATTGTCGGTGCTATCATGACAGAAAATGTAAATGCCATTAAAAGTGTAAAGGGTATAGGATTGAAGACTGCGCAGCGAGTGATTATTGAATTGAAAGATAAAGTTGGTGGAGTTGAAGTGGTTGGTACTATGCCTGGAAATAATGCTGCAACCATTAAGGAGGAGGCATTGGCAGCATTAGTTATGTTGGGATTTGTAAAAACTCAGGCAGCAAAAGTATTGGACAAGATTATTGCAGGAGGTGGTATAACGACCGTAGAGCAATTGATAAAATTAGCATTGAAACAGCTGTAAAATAATGTATTAATGAAATATAAGATTTTTGTAAATAATCCATGGCAGGAGAATACAGTGGTTCTGTATGACGAAACCGGAGAGGCTGTTGTAGTTGATTGTGGATGTTTTAGTGGAGAAGAAGAACAGCGCTTGAAAGATTTCTTTTTGAAAGAGAAACTTACTCCAGTGTTGTTGTTAAATACCCATTTGCATCCGGATCATGTTTTCGGCAATAATTTTATGAAAGATTGCTATGGTTTGGAGGCTAAAGCTTCTCAGGATGATGAATTTTTGTTGGAGCAAGCTGTGGAGTATGCTGCTATGTTGGGGTTGAGAGGAACAACACCTCCACCAGCTTTGGGTGGCTATATTAAGGATGGAGACTTGCTCTGTTTTGGTCATTCGGAATTAAAGGTTATTGCAGTGGCCGGTCATTCGCCTGGTGGACTTTGTTATTATAGTGAGGCTGATAAGTTGTTGATTGCCGGAGATGTTTTATTCGCAGGAAGTGTGGGACGTTCTGATTTGCCTGGAGGTAATGGGAATGCATTGATTTCTGGTATTCGTGAAAAATTAATGGTATTGCCGGAAGATGTTCAGGTAATTACTGGACATGGTCCAATGACGACTATTGGTGAGGAAAAGAAATATAATCCGTTTTTATAATAGGTGATTCATGATAGGAATTATTGTTGCAATGAAAGTGGAGTTTCAATTATTTGAAGCTTTGCTTGTGGATAAAAAGGAGGAAGTTTATCGGGGCTTTCATTTTTTATGTGGGAAAGTGCAGGATAAGAGTGTTGTATTGATGCAGTCGGGAATAGGTAAAGTCTGTGCTGCAGCTGGTACCGTAGAGATGATTGAACATTATGCTCCAGATTATATTTTGAATACAGGTGTTGCAGGAGGAATTGATTCTAAACTTCGGGTGATGGATATTGTTGTTGGTAAAGAGGTGGTTTACCATGATGTGTGGTGTGGTAAAGGGAATGAATATGGCCAAGTGCAAGGTTTGCCTGCTCGTTTTGTGAGTGATAAATATCTGTATGGTGTTGCTATGGCTGTAAAAAGCGAAGTATTATTGCAAGGGGGATTGATTTGCAGTGGAGACAAATTCATTACTAGTTGTGATGAATTACACGTAATCAAAAATAATTTTCCGGATGGACTAGCTGTTGATATGGAGAGTGGAGCTATAGCACAAGTGTGTTGTATGTTAGGAATACCTTTTTTGAATTGTCGAATTATCAGCGATACTCCTGGATTTGTGGAAGATCATACTGCACAATATAAGAATTTTTGGACTTTGGCTCCTGAAAAATCTGTAGAAGTGTTGCAACAAATAATAGAAAGAATATGAAAAAGATACCAAGTTTTACGATTGACCACCTTCATTTATTGAGGGGAATCTATGTGTCTCGAAAAGATTATATGGGCGACCAAGTTGTTACTACTTTTGATATTCGTATGAAAGAGCCGAATCGAGAACCAGCTTTGGGATATGGAGAGTTGCATACAATAGAGCATTTGGCTGCAACTTTCTTACGTAATCATCCGGTTTGGGGTGATAAAATAGTATTTTGGGGACCGATGGGGTGTTGTACAGGAAATTATTTTTTAATGAAGGGAGATTTAGCTGCACAGGATATCGTTGAATTAATGCGTGAAACATTCCGTTTTATTCGTGATTTTGAAGGAGATGTTCCGGGTGTAGCACCTAAGGATTGTGGGAATTATCTGTTACATAATTTGCCGATGGCTAAATATGAGGCAGATAAATATTTACGAGAGGTATTGGATATTATTGAAGAGAAAAATATGGTATATCCGCAATAGTGCAGGCAATTAAATATAAAAAATAGCTGCCATGAACAGACAATGTCATATTCATGGCAGCTATTTTTATTTGACACTTCCTACTGTTTGTTGGAAGTTGTTGCTTTTAAGTAGGCCGTTATGACCGGCTTTAGAGAATACTCACAGTTCCCTTTGTTGATAATTGATTTTTCTGCATCGAAATCAATAATTACGTAATAGTCATTAATGGTGGGAATGGTTGATTGTACATTGATTTTTAGACCTGATGTTTTTCCACTAGGCACCTTGAGAGGTACAATTGTTCCGTCTTGTTGTGTTAGGGTATTTTTATTTCCTAAAATAAGGCGTACTTGATGTATTTTGCTACCTGCATGGAGGTTGACGAGAGAGAGTAATGTGTCTCTACCATCTCTGTATTGAAGTAAATCGATGATACAGGGTTGAATCGGAAGAGTTTCCCATTTTTCATTTCCTAAAGAGTAACCGACTCCTCTTATGTCAATGTGTACAGCTTGGTAGTTTTCTTCTGTCGGGGCATCTGTTAGATAAAAACTAACGTTGACATTTTCATTAGAATCATTACATGCAAAAAAACATGGTTAGGCACAAGCCTAATAGTAAAATAACAGCTTTTGTATTCATCGTGAGTGTTGTTAAAGATTCGTATTTTATTTTGTTGATATTGGACGATAATTTTTGCGGTCTAAATAATCAGTCGTATTAGCGCAATGAATGCCTCTTTCTTTCATGGCTTTATTTCTACCTATGTGGATTTCTGGAAATTTACCATTTTTCTTGATTAAAATCGTAATGGCTAAACCTATAAAAGCGATACCGATAAGGATAGCAACGATGATAAATACTTTCAAAATCATTTTTTTTATGCGTATTGATATTATATTTATTGCAAAAATAGGGGATAAAAACAAAGAAGATTAAGTATTTCGATAAAAAAATACTTAAAAAGCAAGTTTCTTTCTTATGTTTTTTCTACATTTGACGCGTGAAAAATGTAAAGTATAGATTATTTAATTTGCATGATGATGGTAGATTACGAAAACAATGAGGGATTTGACATGAATGATGACCGCGAGGAAATCTATTCAAAGGCAGTGAAGGCTGGTAAAAGAACCTATTTCTTTGATGTTAAAGCTACACGCAATAACGATTATTATCTGACGATTACCGAAAGTAAGAAAAAATTCGATAAAGACGGCAGTGCTAGCTTCGAGAAACATAAAATCTTCTTGTATAAAGAAGACTTCGAAAAGTTTGCAGAAGGTTTGGATGAAGTTGTAGCTGTGGTAAAAAATGCTCTGGAAGGTAAATTTCCTGAGAACTATTAAAGAAGTGAAAAGCCAAAATAAAAGGTAAAAAGCGACAGGATAGGCTTGTTGCTTTTTATCTTTTGTTTTATCCGTATAAATTATTTTCTTTAAAATATATAGTTGTGGCGAAGAAAGAGGTTGTTAAAGGTATTTTTAACGACATTGCTCCCAAATATGATCTATTGAATCATTTATTATCGATGAATATCGATAAAGGTTGGCGTCGTAAAGCAATGCGTGAAATTGGAGAAAATGGGAAGGGTAAACTGTTAGATGTTGCTTGTGGAACAGGAGATTTTGCAATTGCAGCTTCACGTGCTGGGGTTAAAAAAGTTATCGGGATCGATATATCCGCTAACATGGTGGAAATAGGTTGTAAGAAAGTGCGTGAATTAGGATTGGAAACTCGGATAGAGTTACAGAGTGGAGATAGTGAACATATTGATTTTCCTGATAGTACGTTTGATACTGTAACAGTTGCTTTTGGAGTCCGTAATTTCGAGCATTTAGAATTAGGATTGAAGGAGATGTGTCGTGTATTACGTTCTGGGGGAAAAGTTATTATATTGGAATTTTCTATGCCTGAGCGTTTCCCTATGAAACAACTGTATAAATTTTATTTTCGCCATATATTGCCTACAGTAGGTGGGTGGATTTCAGGAAATAAGGATGCATATGTTTATTTACCGGAATCTGTAATGAAATTCCCGCAAGGCAATGCCTTCTTGAAGATTATGGCTGAATGTGGTTTTACGCAAGTTCAACAGCGCAAATTGACATTTGGTATTGCTAGTTTATATATCGGTTTAAAATAATTTTATAATCCCCCTAATAGAGCAAATAGTAGGGTCGAAAGAGAAAGAATTTTTAGTTGAGGATCTAGTGCTCGGCCAATTCCTTTGGTAACTTTTATTAGGTGTATGGTAAAAAACGGCAGGGTAATAAGATAGAAAAAATGACTTCCATCATGATGTGATGTATATATGCCCATGCATATAAATGCACCTATAATAAGTAGAAAATGATATATTTTAGCACGTGCTATACCTAGCTTTACCGGGAGGGTGTTTTTTCCACAGTTTTTGTCATTTTCGATATCTCGCATATTGTTGAGGTTTAAAACTCCGCTAGAAAGAAATCCGATAGCACTTGCCGGTAATAATACCGAAACATTAATTTTGTGGGTCATGAGAAAGTAGGAGCCCATTGTACTCAGAAGTCCAAAAAAAAGAAAAACAAATACATCTCCTAATCCATGGTATCCATATGCATTTTTCCCGACTGTATATTTGATTGCTGCTATGATTGCTGCAGCTCCTAAAGCAATCATAATAATGCCGTCGCTGCTGAAAATGGAATCAAAGGCTGAATATACAAGGCTTGAGCCGAAGCAGATAGATAGACAAATAAAGATTATAATTGTACGTTTGAATTCAGGAAGAGTGAGAGCTCCTGATTGTATGCTTCGTATCGGTCCTAAACGCTCACTATTGTCTGTCCCTTTTTGTAAATCTCCCAGTTCATTTGCTAGATTTGATAATATCTGTAAGCAAAGAGTGGTGGCTATTGCCAATGAGAATGGTAGCCACTGGAAATAACCGTCAGCTTTAGCTAATAAAGTACCTAAAAAAATTCCTGATAAGGAAAGCGGAAGTGTGCGTAATCGAAAACTTGATATGTAATATTTTGCTTTGCTCATAATGAAAAATTTAGGGCTTTATTATCATGTGATTCTGAGAACAAAAATACAAATTAATTTTGTGAATATTATGAAAATAAAAAAGCGTGGTAAAAACCACGCTTTAATATCTGGTATAAACAAAGATTACAGATTGGTGCGGTTTATCGGCATTGTCATACAACGAGCACCGCCACCGCCACGTGGAAGTTCTGAACCTTCAATTGTGATAACATACTTGCTATGTTGTGCTAAATCCACTTTATTGGCTAGAACATCATTGGCTTTGATAATGTCAAATCCAGCTTTGTTCATAGATTCCATAGTGTGGTTGTTGCGGGCATAGCCAAGTACCTGACCGGGACCTACTGCAAAGAAATTGGCTCCACTATGCCATTGTTCGCGTTCCTGATTCCAGTCGTCTGTTCCACCACAATATACAGGTTCTAAGTCCATGCCGAGTTTTTTCAATGCACATAGCAGATTGGTTTCTGATTGGATGCTTTGCAATTTTCCATTCTGTATGGTAATGTGGACTGTCTGGTAGCTGCCTGGATTTAAAATGAGAGGAGCAAACACCATGCATTTATCTCGGTCAAGTAGAGTAAATACCATATCTAGGTGAATAAATGATTCCGGAGAATGCGGAAGTTCCTGTACTATGATATGCTGTGCTTTTTCACTCTTACGGTTCATGAATTCATATATTAGCATGTCAATAGCCTGGGTACTTGTACGGGCACCATTACCAATTAAAAGAATATCGTCACGTGCAATCAGAACATCTCCGCCTTCGATATGACGTAAACGAGGGCTTACTTCATCTGTAGTCGGGATCGTGATTGTCTTTGTTTTGAATTCTGGTGTAAAATCAAAAATTGACTGCATGATGATGGATTCTCTGTCTCTGATAGAATTTGCCATACGACCAATTAACACTTCGTTATATACACTCATGGATGCATCACGGGTAAAGAAGAAGTTGTGCATAGGACGCAGAGCATACCAATCTTTGCTTAAAAATTTGGTCAGATTGTCTTTTGTCATTTCAACCCCTTCAATCAAAAGACGTGACAAATCTTCGGCACTGCTTGACAATAATTTATCTTTTAGACTACCGGTAGGTGATACTTCGCTGATGAACGGTTCTATACGTTCTACACGATTAATGACTTCTGCTTTTACTTTATCATTTTTCAGGATGTTGCATAAAAGTTCTTTTACTTGATACGTATTGGTGATTTTGGATAATACGCCTGAAATTTGTTTATACTCTTCACGTGCAATAGACAAGTTGATAATATCACTGTATAATGCTCGCTCAGCATTTTCAGGTGTCATGTTTTCAACTTCTTCACCCGGAGTGTGAAGAATAACACCATTAAGTTTTCCAATTTCCGATTGGACGTTGACTTCTACTATTGGATTCATATATATATTACTGTGGTTATACAATTGATTTGTTACAAAATTACTACTTAAATAGTTAATAACCTTATGTTTACGCGCTATAATTATGCAAAAACCAAAAATAATTATGCATTAGGCTAAGTTGGTCAGAATCAGACGTCCGGTGACGAGATATATGTTTAATCCTATAATATCGTTGGTTAGCGTGATAAAAGGTCCTGTGGCTAATGCCGGGTCTATTTTCATGCGGTTTAACAGTAGGGGGAATGCCGTACCAAAGATTGAGGCGAAGATTATGACAACAAATAATGCAATGGTTACGGTGATGGGCATTGCAAGATTTGGCATGCCAAATGATAGCGTCAGCAAGAAAATGATCGATGAGCAAATAGTGGCATTAATTAATGCTCCTCCCAAATCTTTCAATAGGTTGCCGAAACCGCTTTTGAGACTCAGTGAATTGGAAGCTAATCCTTTTACGACAATTGCCGATGATTGGATTCCTACATTTCCTCCCATAGCAGTGATAACCGGTATGAACATGGCTGTTACAGGAAAAAGGGCAATTTCTGCTTCATATAATGAAATCATCCAAGCTGAAACCATACCTCCAAAGAGAGCTATGACCAACCAGGGAAGGCGTGCTTTGGTTTGGTCCCATATGCTGTCTGATGATTCAACATCTTGCGAGATACCCGACATCATTTGGTAGTCTTTGTCTGCTTCGTCTTTGATGAAATCGACAACGTCGTCAATCGTGATTCGACCTACAAGACGCCCCACTTGGTCTGTTACTGGGATGGCCACTAAGTCGTATTTCTGCATCATCAAAGCAACAGATTCTGCCGGTTCATCAGTCTTGACAAATATAATGTCAGGGTAATATAGATTGATGATTTTGGCAGATGTCGGTGCTGTGATTATCTTTTTCAATGAAAGACGCCCTTTTAGTTTGTTATCGTCATCTACAACATATATGTTATAGATTTCATCAAGATTTTCTGCCTGGCGGCTCACTTCCCGAAGGCAGGTGAGTACTGTCCAGTTTTCATTTACCATCACCAGCTCTTTGGCCATTAAACCTCCAGCTGTGTCATCATCATAATGCAAAAGATCTACGATGTCTCCGGCTTGTTCCAAGTCTTCCATGTGCGACAGCACTTCATGCTGTTGTTCGTTGGGCATGCTGGATACCAAGTCGGCTGCATCGTCCGAGTCCATGTTGTCTATGAATCGGCGTGCAATAGTTTCTGCCGGAAAAGATTCAATAAAGTGAACCCGCTCTTCTTCATCGATTTCCGCTAATACGTCACTGGCTTTTTCGTTGTCTAGCAGGAGGAATACAAATTGAGCACGTTCGTTATTGAGTTCTTCTAATATTTCGGCAATATCGGCAGGGTGAAGGTCTGCAACTAATTGGGATACTTCGGATTTATTACCGGCATCTATCAACTCTTCTAGTTGGTTTAGAAATTCATGAGTTAATTCAAATTGTTGCATACTTTTATATTTTAAAGTTTTGTTATTCTTTTAATATTTCACGGGCTTCTTGCAATTCTGTGCAGAAATGTAAGAATGCATCAATATCTAATTGTTCCGGACGCATATTAAGATAATTTGATTCGTATCCTGGAGGAATGAGTCCACGGATAGAATTACGTAAAGTTTTACGGCGTTGGTTGAATCCTGTCTTGACTATATTGAAAAACAGTTTCTCATCACATCCCAATTCCTGGCGTCCGTTCCTGGTCAGGCGGATGACTGCAGATTTTACTTTAGGAGGAGGGTCGAATACTTTTTCTCCAACAGTAAACAGATATTCAATGTCGTAGAATGTTTGTAAAAACACGCTGAGTATACCATAGCTTTTGTTGCCATGTGGAGCAGCTATTCGTTCTGCAACCTCTTTTTGAATCATACAAACAACTTGTTTTACCAATTGTCGATTTTCTATGATTCTAAAAAAAATTTGTGAAGATATATTATATGGCAGGTTTCCGATAACGGAGAACGGTTCTTTATAAAGTTCTGTAATGTCCATTTTTAGAAAATCGCCATAGAGAATACGTTCCCGATGTTCCGGCAGTTCGGAATGTAAATACTCAATGGATTCTCTGTCTATATCTATAGCATGCACGGAAAAATCCGGATTCGTCAATAAATGACGTGTCAATACACCCATACCCGGTCCTATTTCCAATACCTCATGTGTCATTGGTAACAGGCTTTCTGTGATTTTACGTGCAATATTCTGGTCGCGCAGAAAATGCTGACCTAAACTTTTTTTAGCTCTAACAATACTCATGTTGCAAAAGTACACAAAATCGCTGAAAACAGCGTGCAGATAAGCATTATTTTGTACATTTGCACGCACAATTTACTATTGGGCATTTATTTTCATCATATTGTTTATGAGTCCTTTTTTGAAAAATGTAATTAAGTTTTGCTTGTTTTTGGCTGTTTCTGTATTTCTTTTCTGGTTGGTTTATCGTGATCAGGATTGGAGTGAATTGATGACTGTGCTGAAAGAAAATGTTAACTATACCTGGGTAGGAGTTGCTTGTATTATGGGGATAGCAAGCCATATAAGTCGTGCTTTGCGTTGGCAGTTATTGACTGCTTCTATGGGCTATAAAATTCGTTTTTGGAATAGTTTTATGGGAGTCATGATTGGTTATTTCGCAAATCTTGCAATTCCCCGTATGGGCGAATTTACTCGTTGTGGGGTTGTCAACAAATATGAAAAGGTGCCTTTCTCCAATTTGTTGGGCACGGTAGTGACAGAACGTGTGATAGATATGTTGATATTGCTTGCATTGACATTAGTAGTTGTCGTTACTCAATTTAAGCAAGTTGGCATTTTCTTGAATAATAATCCAGAAATTAAAGCTAATGTGGCGCATTTATTCCATTCTTCGTGGATGGTGCTGGTTGTTTGTCTATTGGGGGTAATGCTATTGCTGCTTTGGAAATTTTTCTTGAAAAAACGCATACAAGGACGTATTCGCATTTTTCTATCCGGTTTAAAGGATGGATTGCTTGCAGTAAAAGATGTTCCCAATAAAGGACTTTTTATTTTTCATTCGCTCTTTATTTGGCTAATGTATTTTTTAATGTTTTATGTTTGCTTTTTCTGTTTTGAATTTTCTTCTCATTTGGGAATGTTGGTAGCACTTACTTGTTTTGTACTGGGAAGTTATGGTATGGTCGCTCCGGTACAGGGTGGGGTGGGTGCCTGGCATTTTATGGTGATAGCATCTTTGTTGATTTATCTGCCTCATACTTCTGAAATGCAGGAAATGGCAAAGATTTTTGCATTGCTTACACATAGTTCTATGACCCTTCTTTATATTATTGTCGGTGTTATTTGTGTGATTGTTTTACCATTATATAATAGAGATTTTACGAACCATAAATGATAGCAATGATGGATTCTGTGCAACTTATACAATCTTATTTCCCTGATTTGACCCCTGAGCAATTGGAAAGATTTGCTCGATTGGAAGGTTTGTATCGCGAATGGAACGAAAAAATTAATGTGATATCCAGAAAAGATATGGATGCATTCTGGGTACATCATGTGCTACACTCTTTGGCAATAGCTAAAGTGATTCAGTTTGTGCCGGGCACTTGTATTATGGATGTGGGAACAGGCGGAGGTTTTCCCGGAATTCCATTGGCGATTATGTTTCCGGATTGTAATTTCCTTTTGGTAGATTCGATTGGCAAGAAAATAAAAGTTGTTGAAGGTGTTCGTGATTCCCTGGGCTTACAGAATGTTATGGCGCGGCAGACTCGAGTTGAAACTGTCAAAGAAAAGCAGGATTTTATTGTAAGTCGTGCTGTGACGGCTTTCCCTGCATTTGTCAGTTGGGTAAAAGACAAGACTTCTAAAGAATCTCGTAATATTTTGCCGAATGGAGTGCTTTATTTAAAAGGAGGTGATTTTGAGGAGGAATTAAAACCTTTTGTCGGACGTACAACGGTTTATAATATTCCGGATTTCTTTCATGAGGAATTTTTTGAAACCAAAAAGGTGATACACTTAGTGCTATAAGGAATGAATAAGAAAGGTTAGCTTTTTTCTTTAAGCCAACCTTTCTTATTCATTATTTCACCCAAACATTTATTATTTCGCCGATAAACATTTTATGAGGGGTTTTTCCCCATTTATCCTTTGCTTCCGGATTGAAGATTGCCTCCGGATTGAATGGTTGTGCTACCATTTTTCTACATTCAATAATCATCCATGCTTCTGAAAATGCCTTGCTTCCCGTTGGGGTTGTTAGAGGTGTCAGGCCTGAACCAGCCACTTTATCAGTATCCTTACCACTATGGCTACCGCAGTAATTTAAAACATCACGATAAGTCTCTGTATAGAAACTTAATGTATAGGTATCACTGTTGTCCATATATTTGATAGTATGGCGAGTGGGATTGATAAAGCAAAAGGCTACCGGTTTGTTGTATAAATGTCCTAAACCACCCCAACTGGCTGTCATCATGTTAAATCCGGCATCATTTCCTGCTGTGATTAACATCCAGTTCTCAGAAAGCATTTTATAGATATTACCTGGAATTTTATCTGGAGCAATTTGTCTGTATCCGTTTAAAGAGGAGTTGTCTGATTCTGTATTGATAGCTGTTGCTATGGTTGCTACTTGGGGGGTAGTCGTCTGTGTAACATTTTGTCTTTCATCGGTCTGTACGATAGCCGGTGTCGTTGTTTGAGATGCACCTACAGCTTTTTCTGCATCGGCATACAATTGGTTTACCAGGTCTATTGTGTGTATACGGAATTTTCCTGTTGCTTTGATGAGTTTGTCTTTTTTCTTGGTGAATGTATATTCATCGGTAATCTGTTCTTCTGCAGGAATGATTTCTTTTTTATCACCATTGCTGTATAGATAGCGTATTGCAGAAATTTTCATTTGATACGAGCCGGCTTGACATTCAATGGCCAGCTGGTAGTTGATGGTTGCACGATCAAGAGCTAGGGCTTTATCCGTGAATACTAAATATTCTTGTCCGAGGCATGCGATTTGTCCTGAGTTTGGATCAGAGTATAGTACACGACTTTGCATGGCATCTTTCTCTACGGGCACAAAGCGATTTCCTGCCCAATAAATTAATTTGCTGAATATGGCATCCTGTGTCATACCGGCTGCTTTAAATGATTTGCTGAATACCACCTTCCCGTTTTCAAGGGGTACAGCTCCTTCCATGTATTGGGGGTCTACTTGTGCATGCAGTAGTCCGGGAAGTAATAGTAGAAATAGTAATAGTTGTTTCATACTGATATTGATTTTGTTTCTAGCAAAGATAGAAACCGCTTTTGAATTTTCTATATAAAAGTATGAAAAAGTACGTGTACATTTTTATCTTTGTTGGTATTCTTTGTACGTGAATAATTCAATTGTTTGTGGATGGGAATGAATGCTTGTTTTTATGAAGGACCGATTGGGCGTTATATTCTGGAGGAACGGAATGGATACCTGACACATTTGTGGTTAGGTGACAACCTTACTAGCGTATCGTCCGAAATGTTGACAGAAGAAACTCCTTTGTTAAAAGAAGCCCATCTTCAGTTAGAGGCATATTTTGCCCGCCAATTGAAGCAGTTTGATTTACCATTGCAGCCCTTGGGTACAGCGTTTCAATTGAAAGTGTGGAAAATTCTTTCTACTATCCCCTATGGAGAAACCATTACTTATGGTGAAGAAGCTTGTCTTGTCGGCAATCCATGGGCAGCGCGTGCTGTTGGTCGGGCCAATGGATGCAATCCGTTACCTGTTTTTATTCCGTGCCATCGAGTGGTAGGTGTTGGTGGTAAATTGACTGGTTATTCCGGTGGTGTGGATATAAAGCGTTGCTTGTTACAGATAGAAGGGGTATGCGGATTTGAGTGATGTTTTGTTAATGTGAGTTTTATTTGATGTTTTTTGTGATTAATTTGTTTACTTTGTTTGCCTAAATAATGTGTCGATGATGCTTAAGCAAGAGGAATTTTTAGAATCTTTCAATCACAAAAAGGAGGAGGCATACTATCAGCTTTTTCAGCAGTTTTATAGTTACCTTGTACTTTTTGCAGAGCGTCATGTAAAAGACCGTAAAATAGCAGAAGATATTGTACAGGAGTTATTTATAGCTGTATGGGAAAGTCCCAAAACATATAATTCTTTTATAGGATTAAGAGCCTATTTGTATGACTCTGTTCTACATCGGTGTGCAGATATCCAAAAACATCAGTTAGTGGAGGATAAATATACGGAATATTTGACTTATGAACAGACTTTGGAAGATGATTCTGTGCAGAAGGAGGAGATATACCGTGAATTGTACATTGCTATTGACAAACTCCCGGGACGGGAAAGGGAAGTGTTGCTTTTAGCTCTTGAAGGAAAATCAAATCAGGAGATTGCAGAGCAATTGGAATTATCTGTCCTGACGATAAAGACTCATAAAAAGAATGCTTATAATCGTTTGAGAGAGCGATTGGGTAGTTTTATTTTATTGCTATTTCTTCATGAAAAAAATATCCTGCCCTAAATGCAGACAGGATATTTTCACTTGTTTTTTAGGTTTATTCTTCATTCCAGTCCGGTATTGGAAGGTGGGTTCGCTCTGAAACTGTTACGTCTTCCGGAACTGTAAAAGTGTCGAGCTCAAAGAAGTGAGTTTGTAATTCTTTTTGTCCGCTTGCATTGTATTGATAAACTTTCAGTTTGAATAATACCCATTGTACAATACCGTAGCGGCACATAACACTGAAATAGGGGATATGGTTGATCATACAGCTTTTTTCTTCACTATGGCATACAAATGCACCTGTTTGGCTCAGATAGCCGGCACCTCCGTCAAATGTTCCCAATACGGCAGAATAAGCTGGTCGGTTGAATGTTGGTCCCCATGCGAATGCCGGATATCCTAATACACCAGGGAATGCCAAGTTGGAATAATAAAGGTTTTTATTGAACGTTTTTTGGATTTCCGTTTTGATTTCCGGTGTCAGATAATTACCAGGAGTACTCCATTCATCTGCCAGTTTGCCAATGGCATGTCCGCCCACTTCGTGCAGGAAGATGTTGGTAAAGCCGCCGGGTAATTGGGTGTCGCGGTTTAACGGGACATAACTGATGGCTTTACCGGAAGAATACCAATAGGTTTTACCGCCATAACGTTCATCGTTTACCAATACAACGACCACTGTCTGGTTGTCCATAATCTCATCGGTCATTCCGAGTATTTTGCTTGCATAGCCGAAAGCAAGGTTATTGGATCCTAAAATTCCGTTGTCTTTCAGATAGGTGGAGCTGAAGGCCGTTATTTTTATTGTATCGCTTCCTTCTCCAGTAGCAGTGTTGGCTTCCCGGTCTTCCGATTCACAGGCAATGGAGTAGACATTGAAATATTCTTTGTAAGTCTTGTATGGCTCGATGTTAAACAAGAACTCGTAAGCTTCCTTTACTGCTTTGTCGAAAGTTCCGGTTTCGGCAATTAAATCTTTGTCTATAAATCCATCCCCTACAAAAATGATGTTGAATCCTTTGTCTATATCCAGATTGCCGTAGTGTTTCTGGATATGTCCGTCAGCACGGATACCTCCTTCCTGTGAAGCGGTCAATTTGATAGAGCGTACCCCATAGCGTAAGCGTACTGTGGTTGAACGTCCCTTTTCCTGGCTGTTGTCTGTGGTGGAAAATACCAGTGCAGTGGTTCCATGCCCTATGGTGTCCGGAACGGTCAGCCAGCCGGTGGAGTCTGCTATCTCCACCTTCCAGTTCATATTGGTATTGATATGTAGTGTGTCGTGTGCAACCCCTTTGCTGAAATCCAATGTTTTTTTGGAATCAGCGATTTCAAATATCATGGGTTCCTGACGGATGGAAAGACGGACAACATTGTCTCCACAGCTTACTTTTACAGCTGTCCCACGTTCATAAACATCGTCTGTCGGGTCTACATATATCACTAATTTGTCATTTGCTTTGCCGCTGGCATTGGCTACACGGCACCATTCTGCCATACTTTCTGCGTGCCAATCAGATCCGGCAGTTACATCTACCGTGATGGTGTCTCCGGCTGCATTCAGTAGCATGTTGTCTGTTGAAAATTGCAGACTGCCGTCTACCGAATCATCATTACAGCCGGTGAATATGGCTGCCAACGACAGAAAGCCTACTGTTGTAGCCTTTGTTATTTGTTGTCTTAATCTTTTAATCATCTTACAGTGGATTGAAAATGTTTACACTATTTTTTTAATGAATCCAGCCCCTCTTGCATGCGTTTAATCAGTTCCGGAGCGGGAATATATCCTTTGGAGGTATATACGACTTCCCCTTCGCTGTTTAAAATAAGATAGGTAGGGAAAGCATCTATTTTCCAACGCTTGAGTAACTCTTTTCCCTCGCCTTTTTCCATATCGATTTTGATGTTTACAAAGCGAGGGTTAAAGAAATCTCCGGCCTCTTTTGTAGGGAATACTTTCGTACTCATCATGTGGCATGGACCGCACCAGCTGGTAAAGCAGTCTACAAAAATAGGCTTGTTTTCTTTGCGTGCTTTGTTTATGGCATCTTGCAATGTACCTGTTTCAAATATGATTCCTTGATAGCTTTTCAGGCTTTCAATGGCATATTGATATTGTTCCAGACGATTACCCTGCAGTTTGCCTATTTTGCTTTGCAGATAGTCGGCTGCTTTTTTCTTTTCTTGCGCGCTCATGTCTTGCAGGTTGGCTAACGTAAGGTCAAATTTCCATATAACTTGTTCATTGGGGAAGTTTGCCATTACTTTTGCCCATGCTTCTAGCATTTCTGTGTATCTTTTTTCTTGTCTGAGACGCAGAACGTTGCAGATATCCAGCAGTTGCTTGCCGGGAGCATAGTCTGTAGATACGGATTTGATTTTTTCTTCAACGTCAGTCATGAACTCCTTATTATACGGAGCATGTAAAATCATGCAGGGATACACTTTTTGAAAGGCACTTGCTACAATGAATTCAGAAACAGCTTCACCATTGCTTTTGGTTAGTTGCTCTTTATGGTTATAGATGAAGTTGAACCATTCGCTGTTGTATTCACGTCCTCTTTTACTGAGAATCTTCCAACTTTTGGTATCGAATAAATAAGAGGTGTCTACATGTTTTAGATAGTAATCAGTCACTTCATTATATTTTTCTTTTTCATCAGCCATATTCAGCACTTTGGCATAATCAATCAGAAAGTCCGGATTCCTATCTCCTTTTGCATATCTTTTACTTAAGCCGGCCAATGAGGTTTTGGGATTCAGTCCCTCCTCCAGGCGTTTTTGAAATTCAGGAGCTTTGCAGCCTCCGACAATTCTGTGCAAGACATCTCCTTTTTCATCTAAAATCAGGAAGTGTGCGTAGAATCTTACATTGTATTTTTTTGCAAGTTCCCGACCGGCCGGAGTTTTTACCATATCTACGCGTAGGCTGACAAATTTTTTCTCAATGAATTTTACCAAAGCGGGGTCTTTTAATACGATTGAATCCATCATGATGGAGCCTCCAGACCAACCTGCATAGCAGTTGAAGAATATGGGTTTGTGTTTTTTTGCAGCTAGTTGCATGGCTTCTTCTAGGTTGGTACAGTAGGTTATCTGTTTGTTTTTATCTTCTTTTGCCCAGCCTGCAATGGAAAAAAAGCAAAGAAGAATAACTAAAATGTTTTTCATGGTGTATTATTTTTCAGTTTTTACTAATCTGATACTATATGAGGGTCTTACTGTTGTCGGCGAGGTGATCAAACGACTGGTCATTCGATGGATGCCCGGTTGGTAGACAGATATTTTGCGGACAATACCGTTTGAAAGACTGTCAGAAACGAACACCTGGTCGCTGCTCCAGAAATAAGCCTCTTCACCTCTGTGTACATAGCGGGTGTCATAAGCTACGGTCAATGCATATATGGCGGCTCCTCCGTACAATGCGTTAAATCCGATACCTTGGTCTCCGGTTTTAAGCAGGTCTCCCACATTGCCTCGCCATTTTTCCATTCCTTCCAGTTCATCGGAACTCATGCCCAGTGCTCTTTCAAGCATCATCCATTCGGCATCGGTAGGTAAATGGAATCCTTCCGGCGCTCCCTCTTTGACTGCTTGTAAAGCTCCTTCGTATGAATACAAATAGCCATATTGTTCCAAATATTCATGGTCGCGTTGCAGATGGTAGTTGATGGCATCTTCCCAAATAGCCAGCAACTCGTCTTTGATATCGTTGTGGTATCCGAAACTAACCAGATTCGGAATGGTATAATTGGCTACCTGATTGGCAATCCACACAGCATCAAAGCGGCTGCTGGTATTGAGTTTGCCGGCTGCTTGAGCCTCAAACAGTTGTTCTCTCAGGTAAAGCAGAAATTTCTGTCCTGAATAGTTTCTGGCAAATGATGCATATTTTTGCATATCCGATCCTTCCAGAATTTCCAGATCATCGACTCCATAGATTTCTCCGAAGGTCACTTGATTGTTTGCGTTACTCTCTGCCAGTTTGTAGCGGAAATTCTCTGCCAGCCATGTCTGTTTGCCAATAGTCAGGGTCTTGTATGTATTGCCGGCTTTGTCTTCTACTGTGCCGTAGGTGATTCCTGTTGGTTTAGGCACGATGTTGTTTTCGTCATCGTCACAGGCAATAGTACCGGCAACAAAACCAAGCAGGCAACATAAATATTTTATCTTGTTCATGATATATGCTTATCTTATAGTTCAACACCTAATTCATCTCGTATGATTTTGTATAAAATCTCGTATTTTTTCAACACCAGGGGTGAGGTTTCCCAACGCGCCAAAAATTCTTCGCGTGGATATTTTAGCATCTCTTCCAGATAAAGGCTCAGGTCTTCGTCTGTGTTATCGGGAGTGTAGCGAGAGCCGTAACGAAGGTTATAGCCGATAAATCCATAAGCTCCCACCAGACCTCTACAATAAACAATATATTCATCTACGTCCTCATCCGACCATAATCCTTGGGTTAAATCAGGGTGGGTTCCGTTTCCGTATGTTTTCATGTCTTCACGAAAACTGCTGTCTTGTTCCCATTCTTCTTCTAATGGTTGTGGAAACCAGTTGGTTGATTTGTAATAGTGTGGAAGCCTTTCGTTTGGGTATAGATTTTGCCATAATTGGTCATAATATTTCTCGTCCGTAGCTTTATTGAAAGCGTTCAGTTGCTCTGAATAGTTTTGCACTTTCAATTTTACCACTTCGTTGCGGTATTCTGCAGCTTTTGCAGGCATATCTTCTTCTTCTAGCTTTTCAAACCATGAAATCATCAGGTTCCGATAACGGCTTATCAGTTCTTTCTGCTCCACTCCGGATGAGGAGAGTTGATAGCATTTTTTGGTCAGCCACATGGCATAAGGATGTAAGGCAGCTTGGCTGTTTTGAAGATATACCTCTGCAAAACGTAAGGCTTTCATCTGTAATTCCGGTTCATGCAGGCGGGTAATGTTGTATGTGACCGAACCGCTGTTGGTACCGTCGAATACCCAGTTCAAATCCAATGTTTCATACTGGAACACGGAATCCCCGTTTATATCTGTTTTTACGAATACTTTGCCGATGGTGTCATTGAAATACACCGGTACTCCGTATGTCTGGTATATTTCATAACGTTTGTGCTGTATGGAATCGGTCGGATCGTCTTTTATCTCATAGAGATTTTCAAATCCGATACTGGATGTGATTTCACTCTCTTTCTGACAGGCAACAGCCAGAAAGACAAGCAGTATATATAAAATTGAATGTTTCATATCTTGTTTTATTATTGTGTTTATTCATCTTCTCCGACAGGATTGCGTTTGTTGCGTGGATTTTCGGGCATCTGTGTCTCGTCATATTCCAAGACGGATTTGGGAATCTGCATCACATAGGCAGGGTCATTTTCCGGTAATTCGTAAATGTCCGTATGGTCCCAAAAATTCTGGTTCCCGTCAAATACGTTGAATTCATGTATGATTTTCTGAGCATGCGGATATTTTTCACACACAGCATAACGTCTGAGGTCAAACCAACGGTGTCCTTCAAAGCACAATTCTTTGCGGCGTTCCAGACGAATCTCGTTGATAAGTTCTTCTCCGGTATAATTGGTATGTACATATCCTTTGATTCTTTTTTCACGCAGTGTTTTTAAATAACGGTTTGCACCTTCTGTATTGTCCTGCATGGCATAGGCTTCTGCCAGATTCAAATATCCTTCTGATATACGGAGCGTGTAGATGTCTGAAACGTGTGGAATGGCTGTTGTGTCGTATTTCCACTGTAACTTGTAGGCAAAGCTGTTAGGATTGGTGCCGAAGAAATAGCGGCGGAAATCATTTTTCCGGTCATATAATTCAACAAGCTCTTCTGATACGGCGAAGTCTCCGCTGGCACCTGTCATGCTGTTGTGAAGGTTCATGGAGCCTTGTGAAAAGAGCACTTCGCTACAATTCTCGCTTAAGAATATCTTGGCAGAATCACCCTCGTTCATTTGATGGAGACGGGTGTCGTTTTCAAGCAGTTGGGCTGCTATGGCAGCTGCATTGTTCCAGTCTTGCATATACAGATAAACCCGGCTCAATAATAATTGTGCTGCCTCTTTTGATGCGCGATGAAGCGGACGGGGCTGTGGACTTTGGGTCAGGTAGTCAACGGAAGCCTTCAGGTCTTTCACAATCTGTTCGTATATTTGAGCGACGGATGCACGTTGGAATTGTGTTTCCTTGTCTTTGTCATGTTCAATATACTCTGTTAATTTCAAAGGTACTCCCAAGTCGGTGGAGGCAGAGGTTTTGCTGTATGCCTTTCCGTAAAGGTTTACCAATGTAAAGTAAAGGGAAGCACGGATGAAATGACATTCTCCTTTTACCCGGACACGGTCGTTCTCTTCTGCTGGTGAATCCACTTTCAGTTCGTCGATTTCTTTCAGGATGATGTTTGTCACATTGATACGGCGATAAAAGTCAAGCCAGGTCTGGCTATCATCATTCAAAATGTTTCCCTCGGAATTACGTCCCACTTCCAATTGCCAGGCATAGTATCCGAATAGTTTTTGCATGACTTCGCTCCAATAATGAACGGCTATACCGCCTAGCACGGTTGTAACGTCATCATCCAATACATTTAGAAATCCGGCATGATCTGTTGAGATGTATTTCTTGTTGACGGAGGGTAAGTATCCGTCTCCTAACAGAAGTTCATCGAAGTGTGATACTTTTTTTGCAACTGTCTGCGATTGGGAATATTCCTCTAAGAAATTGCTGCAACCGAAACAGAACAAAGCAACAATGATTCCGTATAATAATTTTTTCATAGCTCTAGTTTTTAGAATGAGACATTAAGACCAATTGTATAGGTCGGTCGGATGGAAAGATTCGGTTTCGCAAATCCTGCCTGTGACGGATCTTGTCCCTTCAGTTCTTTGGCAGAAATGGTGAACAGATTCTGTGTACTGAAGGAGATTGAAGCAGAAGAAAACGGTGTTTTCTTTAATAGTTGCTTTTGTAATGAATACCGTATAGTGAGATTCTGCATTTTCAAGTAGTTGCCGCTAACAACGCGTAAATCAGAATTGTCATACATGTTCCATAGACTATTGGCAAAGTTTTTTGTCTTGTTGGTTTGGTGTTGTGACCAATGGTGATTATATACGCTGAACATTTCATCCGAGCGGTTGATGATGGCGGGGATATCTGTTCGTTTTTCATCTCCCGGCACTTGCCAGCGGTTGTTGAACTCCTTGCGGACATTAGCTTCAGCGCTGACCCCTGAGATAATCGGAGAATAGAGCGCAAACAGGCGGACTTTTGAGCCCAGACTATAGGCCAGGTTGAATGACAAGGTGATACCTCTCCAAGTAAAGGTATTGTAGAGGTTACCATTGAACTTGGGTTCGCGGTTGCCGCTGTTTACCATGACCAGTTTTACTACTTCTTCCAGCGTTTTGTCTTCCAGCAGATGCCGACGGTCGGTATAGTCGTCAAATACAGGAATACCGTTTTTGCTGTTTAGTCCTAAATATTTGTATGAATAGAAGGTTCCTACTGCCTCGCCGCTTACTACTGCGTTTCCGCTCAAGTAGTCGTTTAATTCATAGTTTTCAACGGCATCGGTTTTTACCGTATTCTTATTGGCGGAGTAGCTGGTGGATAGACGCCAACTGAAATCATTGATTTTCACCGGAGTTGCTGATAATGAAATCGAGTAACCGATGTTTTCCAGATTACCGTTATTCATCAGGTAGGAGGTGATTCCGTTTGTCGGTGCAACGTTTACATAGGAGAATACATTGTTTGTTTTTTTATAGTAGAAATCTCCTGATATAAACAGTCGTCCTTCGAAAAATCCTGCTTCCAATCCGACGTTGGTCTGTTTGGTTTCTTCCCATTTTAAATTGGGGTTAGGGAATTGATAGACCGTTGACACGTTTTCATTGTAATATGAATTAGTCGGTAATTGGTTGATTAACATGTTAGGTGTCTGTCCGTCCAGCATGTTTCCTTGCATACCGTAAGAGAGACGCAATCTGAGTTCCGTAACAGGATCTGTCTCTTTCAAGAGGGTCTCTTTGATGTTCCACATTCCTGAAACGGACCATATCGGTAGCAAACGTTCGTTACTGTTGCTCCCAAATTTGTTGGAGGCATCGATACGTCCGTTGATGTTGAAAGTAAGGTAATCTTTAAAACCATAGTCCAAAGAGAGATAAAAGCTCAATGAGTTGGTCAGACCACGGGTCAGTACCGTGTGGTTTTGTTGCAACCATTCTTTATAAACCTTAATTCCGCAACACTATAATTTAACTTTATTTATAAGTTCCTGAG